>NZ_JBICVX010000003.1:0-568308 GCF_043199435.1 Streptomyces sp. NPDC048604 | reverse complement strand
CGGTTACATTCCGAACCCGGAAGCTAAGCCTTTCAGCGCCGATGGTACTGCAGGGGGGACCCTGTGGGAGAGTAGGACGCCGCCGAACAAATTTTGACCTCAACCCCTGGACCTTGTCCGGGGGTTGAGGCATTTTTGCGTTCATGTGCGTTTCCACCGCGCCGGCGGAATTCACCGGCACCACCCTCTATGCGGGCCGGCTGACCCATCCCGAACACGGGCTGATTCATGTCCTCGGCTACCAGAACACTGCTGTGAACCACGCCGACGGGCCGAACGCGATGCTGCTGCATCTGCCGGCGGTCGGAATGACGCCGGAGAACTTCGTCTCCGTGGGCCACCACTCCGACCTCCTCAGCCGGATGGTCGAGGCCGTGCGGCCGGTCGTCCCTTCCGATGCACTCGACGACGGCATCGCCTGGATGGGCTACGAGGAACCGCCCGCGGTGCACGTCTTCGAGCACGACGTCTACACCGTGCTTCTGGCCGACGATCCCACGCTCATTCCTGCGGCCCTCGCTCGCGTCCCGTTCCACAAGCGGCCGGTGCTGGCGCCCGAGCTGTTCGCGTTCTACGCCGAGGCGTACCCCGACCACGCCGTCGCCGTCTGCTGCTTCGACAACGCCCAGGCCCGCCAGGCCAAGCCGCTCCTGCTCTGGTACGAGCCCCTCGACGCCGACGAGTTGACCCTCCCCGCCCTCGACTGCCACACCGGCGCCGCCCCCGACCCGGGGGTTCCGGTCCCCACCGACCACTGGCTTCTCTTCGGCAGCGACGAGGTCCCCGCGGACTGGGGCGTGCCCGTCTCGTACCCGCAGAAGCTGCGGCACTCGCTGCTCGACTACCTGCCGCAGCGGATCGTCGGCACGTACTGCGACGAGCCGCTGCCCAACGGGGACTTCGTCCTCCGCCACCAGGACCTGCTCGACGGAAGGCTCGAAGCCGTCCGCCGTCTCGTACCCGACCGCCCTCTCCGGCCCGGGGGACCCGGAGCCGGTCACTAGGATCCGGGGATGTCTTCGCTTCCTTACTCCGACAGGCCCTCCGCCGAGGAGATCGTCGCCGCCGTTCCCGGGCTGGTCGCCCATGGGCGGGCGGCCGTGGTGTTCGTGCCCGAGCGGGGGGAGCCGGGGGTGCGGGAGAGTTCGGTCGGCGGGCCGTTGCTGTGGCCGGCGGGGGAGGACTGGCCGTGTTGCTCGTTCGCCGACGAGCAGGGGGGTTACGGGGAACTCGAGGCCTCGGCCATGGTTCCCGTGGTGCAGGTCTTCAAGAACGACGCCCCCGGGCCCTGGTGGCCCGAAGGAGCGGATGTCTTCCAGCTGCTGTGGTGTCCCAACGTCCACCTGGATCCGCCGGCGCCCCACGAGGACGCCGGGCCCGTGGTCGAGGTGCGGTGGCGGCGGGCCGCCGATGTGGGCGACGTGCTCGTCGTACCGCCGGCGCCTGTGCGGCAGGAGGACGAGGAGTTCGGACTGTCGCCGCGGGCCTGCACGCTCACGCCTGTTCCCCTGGTCGACTTTCCCTCCACATACGAGCTGCCTGATGAACTCGTGCCCGAGGTCGAGCGGTTGATCCGGAACACCGGGGGCGACAGCAAGGACGTCATCACGCGGGTGGGCGGGTTCAAGCTCGGCGGCTGGCCGTCCTGGGGGATCACGGATCCCTTCGAGTGCCGGTGCGACACGTGCGGCAGTGTCATGCCGTTGCTGTTCACCGTGGCCAGTCACGACGTCGCCGGGATCACCGTCGGGCGGTGGGGGGATCTGCGCGTGTTCGGATGCCCTGTCGACCTGGGGCACGGGTACTGGTTCGACGTTCAGTAGCCCGGTTTCGTCAGGACGGGGTGACCAGGTGCCACTGGTGGGCCAGGATCACCGCCTGGACGCGGTCGCGGGCGCCGGTCTTCGCGAGGATGCGGGTGATGTGGGTCTTCACCGTCGACTCGGCCAGGTGCAGGCGTTCCGCGATCTCCGTGTTCGTCCAGCCCTGGCCGACGACCGTGAGGATCTCCCGTTCCCTTTCCGTCAGCGCGGTCAGGCGCGGATCCTCGGTCGACGCGACGCGGGTCGTCGGCAGGTGGTGGACGTAGGCGTCGAGGATGCGGCGGGTCAGGCTGGGGGCCACGACCGCGTCGCCGCTCGCCACCGCCCTGATTCCGGAGAGCAGTTCCTCCGGCCGGGCGTCCTTCACCAGGAAGCCGGACGCGCCGGCGCGCAGACCGTCGTAGGCGTACTCGTCGAGGTCGAAGGTGGTGACGATGATGACGCGGGTGCGGTCGCCCGTGGCGACGATGCGGCGGGTGGCCTCGATGCCGTCCACGCCGGGCATGCGGACGTCCATGAGGACCACGTCCGGGTGGTGCTGCCCGGCCATGCGCACGGCCTCGCTGCCGTTGGACGCCTCGCCGACCACGGTCATGTCGTCCTGGCTCTCCAACAGCATGCGGAACCCGAAGCGTTGCATCGGCTGGTCGTCCGCGATGAGCACGGTCGTCACGACGGTGAGTCCTCCAGGGCGAGGGTGAGCCGGACCTGCCAGCCGCCCTCGGGCAGCGGGCCTGCGTCGAGTGTGCCGTCGTACAGCGCGGTTCGCTCGCGCATTCCGTTCAGTCCCTGGCCGCCGTCCTGCCCGTCGCCCTGTCGCGGTGCGCCGTGTACGGCTGCACCGGTGTCCGTGATCGTGGCCTGAAGGTCCGACGCACTGTAGGCGAGCAGGACTTCCGCGCGGCGCTCCTCCCCGTGCGCGTGCTTGAGGGTGTTGGTCAGGGCCTCCTGGATCACCCGGTAGACCGTCAACTGCCGTCCTGCGGACAGCGGGAGCGGGGTGGGTGCGTGGTGCACCGTCAAGGTGACGGGGAGGCCGGCCGCTTCGACGCCTTCCAGGAGGGCCTCCAGGTCGGAGAGGGTGGGCTGGGGGGTGCGGTCGGCGGTCGCCTCGGCGTCCTCGTCGCGCAGCACCCCCAGCAGGCGGCGGAGTTCGCCGAGGGCCTGTCTGCTGGTCGTGCCGATGGCCGTGAGGGCCTCGGCGGCCCGCTCCGGGCTCTTGGCCGCTGCGTACGCACCTCCGTCGGCGAGGCCCGTGATGACCGACAGGTTGTGGCCGATGATGTCGTGCATCTCCCGGGCGATGCGGTTCCGTTCGGCTGCCGCGGCCAGCCGGGCCTGCTGGTCGCGTTCGATCTCCAGCCGGCGGGCGCGTTCGACGAGCGCGGCCGTGTAGTCGCGGCGGCTGCGGACGGCGACGCCGAGGAGCGCGACCAGCGCGTACGCCCACATCACCGGGACGACCAGCTGGTCCCAGCTTCCCTTCGGGTACCGGACCGAGCCGGCCACCAGGGGTGGCAGGGCCAGCAGCAGGGGCCAGACCAGGCTGCGCAACGGGCTTCGCAGGGCGAGGTTGTAGACGACGATCATCTGGAGGTAGGCGGCCTGGAGGAAGGCCCCCGAGCCGTAGCCGACGAGCGCGGCGGCCGCCATCATGGCCAGGACCGCCATCGGGCGGCGCCTGCGCCACAACAGGGGCAGGGAGAGCGCCACGCTGGTCGTCACGACCAGCCAGACCGGGACGTCCGGGTTCCGGGCCGTGTTGCGCCAGCCGCCCGCCGCGTCCGTCAGCGCCGCCGTCGTCCAGAAGGCCGTCACCAGCGCGTCCCAGATCAGCGGGCGGCGGCGGTCGAGGTCCCTGACCCGCTGGGCCTTGCGCTCGATGAACCTGCTCAGCGGCGGGGCGCCCGCGGACCAGTCCTGGTCCGCGGCGCCCGTCGTCGTCTCCATGTCTTCCATGATCCGGCGTCCCGCCCTCCTACGTCCCGCCCTCACACGTCCCGGCGCCTCAGCAGCATGGCCGGTACGGCCAGGGCCGCGGCGGCCCACAGGGCGAGGGCGAGCAGGGCCGCGCCGGGGGCCGCCGCGCCGGGTATCGGGGCGGCGGAGCCGAGGGCGCCGGCGGCCTGGGTGGGGAAGTACCGCAGTGCGGTGTCCACGGACTCGTACGGGAGCATCCCGAGCACCTCCGGCAGCACCATCACCGCGCCGATGAACGCGCCGATCCCGCCCGCCACCGAGCGCAGCGCGGCGCCGAGGCCGAGGGCGAGCACGGCGAGCAGCGTCGTGCCGGCGGCGTTGCCGACGACCGCGCGCAGCACGCCCGGGTCGGACAGCGAGGCGGCCTGGTCGGTGTCGTCGAGGAACGCCTGCGCCACTTCGAAGGTGAGCAGGTTGGTTATGAGCGAGAGGGCGAACACGGTCGCGGCGAAGACCGTCGCCTTCGCCCACAGGACCGGCAGGCGGCGCGGCACGGCGGTGAGCGAGGCTCTGATCATGCCGGTGGTGTACTCGCCGGCGGTGACCAGGATGCCGAGGACGGCGAGGCAGACGCTGCCGAGCTGAGTGCCGTACAGGGTGAGGATCACCGTGTCGACGTCGGAGTCCCCGCCGCCGCTCTCGTAGGTGGCGCCCATGAGGATGCCGACGCCGAGGACCAGCACGACGGCGCTGAGCATGGTGATCCAGGAGGAGCGGACCGTCCACAGCTTGTGCCATTCGGAGCGCAGGACACCTGACGCAGTGACACGGTGGCGCGGGGCGAGGGCGAGGGCGTGGGCGGGGGCCGTAGCGGCGGTCTCGGTGTTGTCGGCGGCATTGGTGGCCGTGGTGGTCGTCATGCGGCTGCTCCTTGGTATTCCACCGAGTCGTGGGTGAGGTCCATGAACGCCTGCTCCAGGGACGCGGTCTGCGGGGTGAGCTCGTACAGCGGGATGCCGTGGGCGGCGGCGGTGCGGCCGACCGTGGCGGCGTCCGCGCCGCTGATCCGCAGCGCGTCCGCCTCCGCTTCCTCGGCGGTGACCTGCGCGCCGGTGGGCAGCAGCAGGGTGCGCAGCCGGTCCGCCTCCGGGCTGACGACCCGAACCGTGTCCCCTCCGGCCCGGCGGACGAGCTCGGCGACGGTCGTGTCGGCGAGGAGCCGGCCCTTGCCGATGACGACGAGGTGATCGGCGGTCAGGGCCATCTCGCTCATCAGGTGCGAGGAGACCAGGACCGTGCGGCCCTCGGCGGCCAGCGACTTGAGCAGGGTGCGGATCCAGCGGACGCCCTCGGGGTCGAGACCGTTGACCGGCTCGTCGAGGATCACCGTCTGCGGGTCGCCGAGCAGTGCGGCCGCGATGCCGAGGCGCTGGCCCATGCCGAGCGAGAAGCCCTTGACCCGGCGGCGGGCGACCTCGGTCAGACCGGCCAGTTCCAGGACGTGCTCGACGCGGGAGCGCGGTATGCCGTGGGTGTGCGCGAGCGCCATGAGGTGGTGGAACGCGGACCGGCCGGGGTGGACGGAGCGCGCCTCCAGGAGCGCGCCGACCTGCGTGAGCGGTGCGGGATGGGCGGCGTACGACCGGCCGCCGACGGTGGCCCGGCCGCGCGTGGGCGCGTCCAGGCCGAGCAGCATGCGCAGGGTGGTGGACTTGCCTGCGCCGTTGGGGCCGAGGAAGCCGGTGACGGCGCCCGGCCGGACGGTGAAGCTGAGGTCGTGGACGACGGTCTTGTCCCCATACCGCTTGGTGAGTTCGTCTGCGCGGATCATGTATTCGACGGTAGGGATCGGGCGGGGGCCGGGCGTCCGCCCGCGGTCGGCAAGCGGTGGGCGGGGTGTAGTACCGGGGTACGACGGGGAGTCGGACCGTGGCCCTGTGCTCCGTGTGCGGCAGCCCTGCGTGTCCTGTGGGGCCGTGCCGTTATCGGGTTGTCGACCTTCCCGTCGTCCGGCCAGGATCGGGCCATGACCGACTACCTGATCCGTCCCGTCCGCGCCGACGAGTGGCAGCGGGCCCGTGCGATACGGCTCGACGCGCTGCGCGACCCCGCCGCCCCGCTCGCCTACCTCGACACGTACGAGGCGGCCGTCGCCCGGCCCGACGAGGCCTGGCAGGAGTGGTCGGCGCGGGTGTCCGAAGGGGGCGCGGCGGGCCGCCAGTTCATCGCCGAGGCCCCGGACGGCAGCTGGGCTGGCAGCATCACCGTGATCGTCGAACGGCCCTCTGACGAACTGCGGTTCGGCGCGCCGGCGAAGGTCGACCAGACGCACATCGTCGGCGTGTACGTCCGGCCGGAAGCGCGCGGCACGGGTGTGACGGAGGAGCTGTTCCGGGCCGGCGTGGAGTGGTCGTGGGCGCTGCCGGACCCGGTGGTGCAGCGGGTGCGGCTGTACGTCCACGAGGACAACGGGCGTGCCGAGGCCTTCTACCGGCGCTTCGGTTTCGTGGCCACGGGCGTGCGGGTACCCGTCCCCGGGGTGGACGGGTTGGACGGGGCGGACGGGGCGATGGAGGTCGAGTACGAGATCCCGCGGGCGACCGCCTGAGGTGGTTGACTGGTCTCCGCGTGCTGGGGCGGGGTGCTGAGGCGAACTCGGGGGCGGCATGGAGGAGTTGAGGCCGGAGGATCCGGCGGCGATAGGTCCGTACCGGCTGTCCGCACGGCTGGGCGCGGGCGGCATGGGCCGGGTGTATCTGGGCCGGTCGGTCAGCGGGCGGCGGGTGGCGGTCAAGGCCGTGCGCGCGGAGTACGCGGCCGATCCGGACTTCCGCCGCCGGTTCCGGCGCGAGGTCGAGGCGGCGCGGGCGGTCGGCGGATTCTGGACCGCGCCGGTTGTGGACGACGACCCGGACGCGGAGGCTCCGTGGGTGGCCAGCGCGTACATCGAGGCCCCTGACCTGGGAGAACTGGTCGCCAGGCGCGGGACGCTCACCGAGGAGGAGCTGCGGGGCCTGGCGGCCGGGCTGGCCGAAGCGCTGCAGGCGGTCCACCGGGCCGGGGTCGTCCACCGGGACCTGAAGCCGTCGAACGTGCTGGTCACCGGGGACGGGCCGCGGGTCATCGACTTCGGCATCTCCAAGGCCCTGGAGGGCTCGACGCAGCTGACCGGGTCGGGGACGGTGGTCGGCACGCCCGCGTACATGTCGCCGGAGCAGGCGAGCGGCGCGGAGGTGGGCACGGCCAGCGATGTGTTCTCGCTGGGCGCGGTGCTGGCGTTCGCGGCGACCGGGGAGGGCCCGTTCGGCGCGGGCAGCGCGCCGGCGCTGCTGTACCGGGTGGTGCACGACGTGCCGCGGCTGGACGGGGTTCCGGCGGGGCTGCGCGCGCTGGTGGCCGCGTGCCTGGAGAAGGCGCCGGAGCGGCGGCCCACGCCGGCGGAACTGCTTGAGCTGTTGAGCGTGGGCGGGGATCCGGGGGCGGTGCGCAGGGAGCGATCGGAGGGGCCGGAGGGTCCAGAGGGTCCAGAGGGGCGGAAGCGGTCGGAGCGGCGGGGGCAGACGCGTACCGTCGCGGCGACCGAGCCGGGGCCCACGACTCCGGAGCAGCCGCCCGCCGACCCGGCGCCCAACGGTCGTACTCGCGCCGGCTCGTCCCCCGCCGCGAAGACCGAGGTGCCCTCCCGGCCCGCGCCCAGGGACGCCGGCAAGGGGAAGCGGGTGGAGATTCGGGCCCAGCTCGCCCGGAAGTCCGGCGAGGACAGGAGGGGCTCGGGCACCGAGGCGTTCGGCGTGGCGGTCGCGGTGATCGCGGTGCTTGCCGTCGTCAACTACGGGTTCGGCGTGCTGCAGGTGGTGGGGATCGCCGGCGGTCTCGTCCTCGTCTGGATCGGCCACATGGAGGGCGAGAAGGACCCGCTGCCGGAGTCCGCGATCTGGGCGAACGGCTGGGGGCTGGGCTTCGCCTACCGCCGGTGGACCTGGAATGCGGCCTGGACCGACGTCGCCGAGGTCACGATGGAACTCCGCACGGGTGCGGACAACCACGTGAAGTGCGTCGTGATCGCCGTCCCGAAGTCCGGCACGTCCCTACCGAACGTCTTCCAAGAGCGCCGCCACTCCGGTGCGGCCGTCAGTGCCGTGCCGTACGTCAACCGCGACGCGGCCCGGCCCGAGGTGACCCGCCTCGACGAGGCCCTGCGCCGGCACGCGGCGGGCAAGTACCGCCGGGACCCGTCCCTGGCCGGGCTCGTCGACTTCTGAGGACACGGCGGAGGCACGGCCGTGGGGTGAGCTGTCCGGGTCGGGCCCGTTTTCGGTGGGGTCAGGGCTGGGGGAGTGGGCGGGGCCAGCGGGCGCGGGCCTGTTCCTGGGAGCGGAGCAGGACCAGGGTGGGGAGGCCCTGGTCGTGACCGGTGGCGAGGAGTTCAGGGAGCTGCGGCAGCGGGGCCACCGCGGCGACGTCGTCGAGGACGAGGGTGAGTGGTGGGTCGAGCCGACCGTCGGATGACCGTGCGGCCATGCGGCGGCCGTACTCGACCACGCTTGCGGCGAGGGCGGTGAGCAGCGGCATCGCGCCGGGGCGGGTCCGCGGGTCCTCGATCGGTTCACCCACCACGTACAGGGTGCCCCCTTCGTGGACGAATGATTCCAGGACGAGCGCATCGGCCCGGTTCGGCGTGCAGGCGTCCCGGATGTGTACCGACGACAGCGCCGCCAGCGCGCGCGCCGTCAGTTCCTGCGCCATGTCCCGGCGTTCCGTGTGCGCCGTCAGCTGGGACTCCAGCAGGCCCGCGTACCCGGCGGCCGCCTTCGGGTGGGTGCGCAGGATCCGTACGGGCTCGTGCGCGCCCGTGCCCTGCGCCCAGCGGAGCAGCTGCTTGAACGGCCGGCCGTCCACGGCGGCGGCGTGCAGCCAGCAGCGCAGGAGCGTTTCCGCGCTCTCCGCGAGCGCCGCGTCGAGCCGCGACGGCGGCCGTACGGGGGCGAGCAGCGCCGCCGCCCGCTCCTGCGCCGTCGCCGGGTCCTCGCAGCCGCTGGTGGGCGCCCAGTGCAGCCGGGCCGGGGTGTCGCAGAGGTGGCCGGGGTCGTAGAGGAGGACGGGACCGAGCTTGGCCCGGGCGTCCTTCGTCTCGCCCCACAGCGACGGGTCGGACGTGACCACCAGCGCCGCTCCGTCCGCCTCCTGGACCGCCCGCAGCGCCGACGGCCGCCGCGCGGCCGCGGCGCCGTAGACCAGGCGGGGGGTGCGGGGGGCCGGGAGGAGGGTGGCCGCAGCCGGCGGCAGGTCGTACGCGGGGTCGGCGGCGGCCGGGACCGACGGGACGGATGGGGCGGGCGGGGTGGGCTGTACGGGTTCGGGTGCGGCGGGCTGTAGTGGTTCGGGTACGGCGGGCTGTACCGGTTCGGACGGAACGGACTCCACGGGTGCCCCCGTGGGAGCGGCAGCTGCCTGCGCGCCGTGCTCGGCCGCCTTCGCCTTCGCCTTCCTGTCCGACTTCCTATCCGCCTTCGCCTTCGCATCTGCCTTCGCCTGCGAACGGCCCCTCGCCCGTACCTCCTTCCAGCGGGCCAGCGTGCCCACCACGAACACCGCCAGCACCACCAGGACCATGAGCTCGCCGATCAGCAGGCCCCAGAACAGCCCGTACCCCGACAGCTGGCCCGGCGGGGTCGACGGCCAGGCCGCCGCCAGGTCGTCCGGGGCGCCCAGGAGGGCGCGGGCGGCCAGCGGGGCACGGGTGAAGGTGACCCCGTCCGGCCAGGCGCCGTGCGCGAACAGGCCGGCCAGGCCCGTCGCCGTCCAGATCAGGGCCATCAGGCCCGCCAGGAAGCCGAGAAGCCCCACCAGCAGGCTGTCCGGGATGCCGTCGCCCCCGCGCCGTTCCACTGCCACCGTCGTACCGTCCCGTACCGTGCCCGGATCCGTCCTGTGCCCGGGCCCACGTCTGCCCAGACCTTGTGCCTGAGCCTGCCTACGTCAGCCTGAGCCTGTCTACGCCACTGTCGACTCGGACGACTCGCCGAGCTCCGCGCGTTGTTGTTGCTCGATCAGCGCGGCCCGGCGCTCCGCCTCCCACTCCGCCTCGCGCACGTCCTCGGGGAGGTCGTGCGGCGAGGACTCCGTCATGGCCCGGTCCGTGTAGACCAGCGGGCGTTCGGCCTCGGTGATCAGGTGCTTGACCACCTGCACGTTGCCGTTGACGTCCCAGACGGCGATGCCCGGCGTGAGCGACGGGATGATCTCGACCGCCCACCGGGGCAGGCCGAGGACCTGGCCGGTCGACCGCGCCTCGTCCGCCTTCTGGGCGTAGATGGTCCGTGTCGAGGCCATCTTCAGGATCGCCGCGGCCTCCTTCGCCGCCGCGCCGTCCACCACGTCGGACAGGTGGTGGACCACCGCCACGAAGGACAGGCCGAGCCGTCGGCCGAACTTCAGCAGCCGCTGGAACAGCTGGGCCACGAACGGGCTGTTGATGATGTGCCAGGCCTCCTCGACCAGGAAGATGCGCTTCTTCCGGTCGGGGCGGATCCAGGTGTGCTCCAGCCACACGCCGACGATCGCCATAAGGATCGGCATCGCGATCGAGTTGCGGTCGATGTGCGAGAGGTCGAAGACGATCAACGGCGCGTCGAGGTCGATGCCGACGGTCGTCGGGCCGTCGAACATGCCGCGCAGGTCGCCGTCGACCAGCCGGTCCAGGACGAGGGCGACGTCCAGGCCCCAGGCCCGTACGTCGTCTATGTCCACGTTCATCGCCTCCGCCGACTCCGCCTCCGGGTGGCGGAGTTGCTCGACGATGTCGGTGAGGATCGGCTGCCGGTCGGTGATGTGCTCGTTGACGTACGCGTGCGCCACCTTCAGCGCGAAGCCGGAACGCTCGTCAAGGCCGTGGCCCATCGCGACCTCGATGATGGTCCGCAGCAGGGCGAGCTGGCCTGTGGTGGTGATCGACGGGTCGAGCGGGTTGAGCCGGATGCCGGCGTCCACGGCCACCAGCGGGTCGAGCCGGATCGGAGTTATCCCCAGCTCCTGGGCGATCAGGTTCCATTCGCCGACGCCGTCCTCTCCCTGTGCGTCGAGGACGACGACCTGCCGGTCGCGGAAGCGCAGCTGCCGGAGCACGTACGTCTTCTCCAGCGCCGACTTGCCGTTGCCGGACTCGCCGAGGACGAGCCAGTGCGGGGCGGGGAGCTGCTGGCCGTACAGCTGGAAGGGGTCGTAGATGTAGCCCTTGCCGCTGTACACCTCGCGGCCGATGATCACGCCCGAGTCGCCGAGGCCGGGCGCGGCCGTCGGCAGGTAGACGGCCTGGGCCTGCCCGGTGGACGTCCGTACCGGCAGCCGGGTCGTCTCGACCTTGCCGAAGAGGAAGGAGGTGAAGGCTTCGGTCAGGACGGACAGCGGGTCTCGCATCAGGATCAGGGCCCCTATCGGCGCTAGGCCGCGGTCAGCGGCGGATGCCGGTCGCGAACGGCAAGGTGTTCACAAAGGCCCGGTGGTGCTCGCGGTCGCACCACTCCAGCTTCAGGTACGACTTGCCGGCGGAGGCCCTGATCGTGCGCTTGTCCCTGGCCAGGGCCTCGGGGGAACGCGACGACACAGTGATGTACCCGACCAGGTTGACTCCTGCCGCCCCGCTGGCGAGATCTTCACCCCGCTGGTCCAGCCGGCCGTGCGCGGCGATGTCGCGCGGGTCGACGGTGCGGTTCATCTTGGCGGCGCGGCTGGCCTCGGCCTCGTCGTTGGTCTTCTCGGTGAGCATCCGCTCGATGGCGACCTCGGTCGGCTCCAGGTCCATCGTGACGGCGACCGTGCGGATCACGTCCGGGGTGTGGACGAGCAGCGGGGCGAGGAAGTTGACGCCGACGGGCGTCATCGGCCACTCCTTCACCCAGGCCGTGGAGTGGCACCAGGGGGCGCGGGTGGACGACTCGCGGGTCTTGGCCTGGAGGTACGTGGGCTCCACGGCGTCGAGCTCGGCGGGCCAAGCGTTTCGTTTCGTCATCGCCTGGATGTGGTCGATGGGGTGGTCCGGGTCGTACATGGAGTGCACGAGGGACGCGAGCCGGGACTGGCCGAGGGGCTGGCGCACACGGATGTCGGCCTCGGCGAGGCGGGCGCAGATGTCCGTCAGCTCGCGGGCCATGACGACGGCGAGGCCGGCGTCCTGGTCGAGCTTCTTCGCGCCGCTGGCCGCGCGGGCGGCGCGGGCCATGGCGTTGGCCTCGGCGGCGAGTTCGCGGGTGTAGTGCATGCACGCGACGAGATAGGCGCGGTGCTGCTCGCTGGACGTGGACACCATGGACTGCAGCTGGTCGTACGACTGCTGGAGCCAGGCGGGCGCGCCGGCGTCGCCGCGCTGGGCGACGTCCTTGGCGTGCGCGTCGGGGTCGGCGGGCAGGGTGCGGGCCAGCATCTGCAGGCGGGTGACGAAGCCGTCGCCGTTGGCGACATGCTTGAGCAGCGTGCCGAAGCGGTCGACCAGGGCCTCCTGGTCCTCGCTGTCGCGCAGGCCGACGCCGGGGCCCTCGATCTCGATGGCGGCGGTGACGGTGCGGCGGTCGGCGTGCAGCAGGACGGCGATCTCGTCCGGGCCGAACGGCGCGGCGAGCCAGTTGATGCGGCCGATGCCCGGGGGCGGGCCGATCTCGACCTCGCGCCCGTCGAGGCGGGTGCCGGCCTCGACGGCGCCGGAGCGGTAGGCGGTGCCCTGCTTGAGGATCCGTTTGTAGCTGCGGTTGATCTCAAACCACTTGTAGAACGTGCGCCGCTTGTACGGGACGTACACGGCGGCGAGCGCCAGCATCGGGAAACCGGTCAGGAGCGCGATCCGCAGGGACAGGACGGGGACCAGCAGCCCGCTCATCATGCCGAGGAACGCGCCCGCGATGATCAGCGCGATCTCGCCGGTCTCGCGGTTCTTGCCGACGATCGCGTTCGGCCGGGCCCGGCCGATGAGATACGTGCGGCGGGGCGCGACCGCATGGGAGTGGGTCGTCAACGCCCTCCACCTCCTGTGCTTCCGGTGTTGTTGCTGCTGCGGCTGCTGTGCGGGGTGCCCGCGGTCGGGGCGGCGTTGCCGCCGCTACGGCGGGGCGGGGGCGGGGGTGCGGCGGAGGGGACAGGTCCGCCGCCGCCCCCGCGGCTGCTGTGGGCGGCCACGCCACCGGAGACGGCATTGGCGGGGCGGGCGTTGCCCGCGGCACTGTTGCCGCCGTTGCCGCCGCCGTTGTCGCGGGTGCTGTGGGTCTTGATGCCCTGGGAGACGAGGGAGGCGGGCGAGGAGATGACCGCTGCGGCGGCGTTCTCGCCGGCGCGGTGCAGGCGGTTGTTGCGGGAGGCGACGATCTCGTCGCCGAAGCCCGGGACGAAGCGGTAGATCATCGCGGAGGCGAAGATCGCGAGCAGGATGATCGCCAGGCCCGAGACGACGGCGGAGAACGAGTCGGGCCCGGTGCCGGAGCTGAGCGCGCCGGCGAGACCGAGGACGATCACGATGACCGGCTTGACCAGGATCACCGCGATCATGATCCCGGCCCAGCGGCGGACATGACCCCACATGTTCTTGTCGACGAGCCCGGAGTACACGACGACGCCGAGGAGCGCGCCGACGTACAGCAGGACCGCGCGCAGGAACAGTTCGAGGAACAGCACGCCCGCGGCGAGGACGGTCACCAGCGACACGATGATCAGCATGATCGGCCCGCCGCCGATGCTGTCGCCCTTCTGCAGGGCCTGCTTGAAGCTGCCGAAGAAGACGTCGGTCTGCTGGTTCGTACCCGACGCGATGACCTCGGTGACGGCGTCCGTGGCGGAGACGACGGTGTACAGGATCAGCGGCGTGAACGCGGACGCGAGAACGGTCAGCCAGAGGAACCCGACAGCCTCGGAGATCGCCGTCGTGAGCGGCACGCCCCGGATGGCCCGCTTCGCGACCGCGAGCAGCCAGAGGAGAAGGGTGAGGAACGTGGCGGCGGCGAAGACGACGGCGTAGCGGGCGAGGAACGCGGAGTTGGTGAAGTCGACCTCGGCCGTCTCTTTGACCGCCTTCGACAACGCGTCCACGATCGCCACGGCAGCGTCGGCACAACCACGGGCGAGGGAGGTGAGGGGGTCCAGGGCGGAGGTGGGGTCGGGGGCGGTGGTCGTGGACCCGGACTGGCCCTTCTCGCAGTACTCCTTGGCGGGGCCGATCAGGAGGTCGCACGGGTTGTTGCCGGAGGGCGACGGACTGGGAGTCGGGGTCGGGGTGGGGCTGGGGGCCGCCGTGGCTCGCGCGGCGAGCATGAAGACAGCCGTTTGCACGGCCACTAGCGCGGTGACGACGGTTCGGGCCTGCCGCGGGCTACCGGGCATAGGTGAAGCCTCCGTACTCGTCGACGGCCTTGCTGATCTCGTCGGCGCTGGAGGCGATGGCGTCGCCCGGGACGGGGGCGGGCCCGTCCTTCTGGTCGTCCGACATGACCTTCCAGTCGTTGTCCGACCAGCTCAGGTCGAACGTCCACGTCTTCCACGTGGTCGTGACGGGGTCGATCGAGTTGGGACCGGACATGCCGATCAGACCCATGTACCAGACCGACACGCGCGCGGTGTCGCCACGGAAGCTCTCCACCTTGGAGCCGACGGGGACCGTTCGGGACACGAACGTGCTGCCCGACGGCGCGTTGCCCTCGGCGTCGAGCCCCAGCTTCGTCAGGAACTCCTCGGAGTACGCGGCGTCCTGCGGGCCCTTCAGCTTGGCGGCGGCGTCCACGGTGAAGACCGCGTCCACGATCTCGTGGCGGCTGTCCTTCTTGAACATGCCGTCCGAGCCCAGCGCCACCGCGTAGTTCGCCGCCGCGCTCTGCGCGCCCTGTTCGTCCTTGGCCCAGCCCTTGCCCACCGGGCCCACCCCCGTCGCCGACGTCGGGGCGGCTGCGCCGGGGTTCTTGGCGTTCGGGGTGGTCGTGCCGGGGTCGTCGTCGCCGCGGTTGGCGAAGGCGATGGCGGCGATCAGGAGGACCACCACGCCCACCACCGTGATCAGCGAGCGCGAGCCGCGCGCGGCGGGGCGGCGGCCGCCGTACGGGTCGCCGGTGGCGCCCTCCGGGAGGCGCGTACGCGTCTGGCCCGCGCCGCCCACACCGCCCTCGTAGCCGTCGTTCTGGTCGCCGAGGCTCATGCCGGGTACGCCCCCTCAACCCTTCGCGGGTTCGACAGTGGTCGTGCTGCTCTCACGGTGTGGTGACTGGACATCAGGGGCGGTCAGACAGCCATTCCGTACACGATGGTGAACAGCGTCCCCAGCGATCCGATGATGAACACGCCGGTCAGGCCGGCCACGATCAGGCCCTTGCCCTGTTCGGCGCTGAACGTGTCGCGCAGGGCGGTCGCGCCGATGCGCTGTTTGGCCGCGCCCCAGATCGCGATGCCGAGGCAGAGCAGGATGGCCACGGCCATCACGACCTCGATCATCACGCGGGCCTCGTTGCCCAGGCTCCCGAATGGCCCCCAGTTGGGAGCGATTCCGCCGATGATGGTGGTGATGTCGCCCTTCTCGGCCGCCAGGTACATGTAACTCACCGCCCCTATTGGGTAGTTCGTCGCCCCTGCCTGATGGCATGGGTCATCGCCCTATCTTCGCTGATGAAACCGCCCGCGTGTGACGGCTTGGCGGCTCTCTTTACCCGATCCCCGCACATTTGACCGAGCCGACTGCGCTGACCTGCGGTGGCGCGGGCTGGTTGTATGCGAAGACACGTATCGTCACTCTGTGTATCACGCAGGGTGACTCCGGGCAATTACTGTCGTTGTTACACCTCAGGGCGCGTACGGGGCGGCGGGCCTGGGCGTTTCTTGGGGTGGGGGTTGCGGGTGGGCTTCTGGTGCGGCCGCCCTCTTGTCGAGTGTGGCCCCCTCCGTCGGGCCGTCAAGGGCGCTCCTTCGTCGCGTCGCTTCGCGATTCCGCTGTCGCTCCACCCTTGACGGCCCGCCGGAGGGGGCTGTTTCACACTCGGAGGGCGGCCGGGGGGCGGGGCCGCGCGGGGCCTGTGCTGTGGCTGGGGTTCGGCGGGCGGCCGGCGGGTTGGTGGGCGGGGCGCACCGGTTGAGTGGGGTGCCGATTGCCGTCTCGGCGGCCGGCCCCCGCCACGCGTCCGGGGTGCATGCCCGGCTGGTCATTGCCCGGTGGGGCGGGAGGGGCTGGTGGAGGGAGTAGGGGCCGGACTTCGTCGTTTCGCGCCACTGGAGCGAGGGGTGAAGTCTCGTCAGTCACATGAGACCCGTCTCGTCACGTCCGTATCGCTTCGGGGAGTTAAGTGCACCGAAACGACGGCCAACCGGCTTACCGCTGCCACGGGCCCGTCTTTCTCGTCTCCACCGGGCATTGACCAGCGGGGCATGTGGCTCCGCCCCGCGACGGCCGGGGGTCGCCGAGACGGCATAGGGCACCCCATTCAACTGCCGCGCCTCCCCGACCCTCCACTCACCCGTCGGTCGCCCTATGCGCTCAGGCACCCCGTACGCCCTTGCGTGGGCCCGGCCCCCGGGCCGCCCTCCGAGTGTGAAGCAGCGGGTGGAAGGGGTGGGTCAAGGGTGGAGCGTCAGCGGAATCGCGAAGCGACGCGACGGAGGAGCGCCCTTGACGCTCCCCTTCCAGTCGCCACACTCGATCAGAGGGCGGCCCCACCAGAAGCCCACGAGCAACCCCCGCACCCGGCGCCTCTTCGGCCGCGGCAGCGGTCGAAACGCGCCATGCATCGGCAGGGCCCTTCCTCGCCAGCCTCACGGGTGGTCTTCTTACGCCTGGCTCCACTTCGCCACATCAGCCACATGCAGCACTTCAGTAACACCAGCCACGTACACCACACCCACGACAGGGGAGGAAAGACCATGTTCACGCACAAGCTCACCGCCGTATCCGCCGCCGCAGTGGCACTCGGTTCCACCCTGCTCCTCGCCCCCGCGGCCTCCGCCGCGTCGGCCGCGCCCGCCGAGCAGGCCGCCACCTGCCGGACCGTCAAGGACAGCACGCGGTTCGGTGCGTCCTGCTTCGACAGCGGCCTCTACCGGGCCGTGGCCCGGTGCGCCGACGGGCGGACCGTGCCCGGTCCCTGGGTCCGCGACCAGCAGTGGTCGTACGCCTCCTGCACGAGCATCGGCTCCACGGTGACCGGCGGGTACGTGCAGTTCGCCTGACCGGCGGGCCGGTTCGGCCGCACCAGTGTGCCGCCGGCCGCGAGGCCCGGGTCGTCCACGCGGACGGCCCGGGCCCTACGGGGTGTAGGACCTGACCAGTCGCGCCAGGTGACGGCCAGCCAGGAGCAAGGGGGCCTCGTCGCGGGTCACCTGGGCGGTCACTTCCGCGCCCTCCAGGGTGCTGATGACCGTGGCCGCCAGGTCGCGGGCGTCGGCCGCCGGCAGGCCCGAGCGGAGGAGCCGGTCGGCGACCAGGGTCTGCCAGTCGTGCAGGGCTGCCGCGCAGGCGCGCTGGATGGGGTTGTCGGAGCCGAGCGTCTCCAGGGCGGCGGCGGTGATCGGGCAGCCCTCCGTCCATTCGGAGGCGCGCAGTTCCTTCGCGAGGAGGCGGGCGCAGGCCTCGACGGCGGCGGCCGGGTCGTCCTCGCTGTCGAGGGCCGTGCGCAGCACCGCCGCGAACTCCTCCCGGCCGTGCTCCATCGCCGCGACCGCCAGGGCCTCCTTGCCGCCCGGGAAGAAGTGGTAGACGGAGCCGAGGGTGGCCTTGGCCTCCTTGGCGATCTGCTTGATGCCCGTGCCCACGTAGCCCTGGCGCTGGATGAGGCCGGCGGCGGCCACGACGATGCGGTCACGGGTGCTGGTCTGCATGGGGGGAGCCTACCCGGCCGCTGAGTAGAGCGTTCGTTCTAGGGCTGTGCTACGGTCCTGCCCGTGCTCTGGATAGAGCGTTCGTTCTAGTTCGTTCCACTGGAAGAGGCGATGAGTCATGAGCGACCGCGGTATCGGCGGCGACAACGGCGACAACAGCAGCAACGGTCACAACAGCAACGCGAGCGTCACCGTCATCGGGCTCGGGCCCATGGGACAGGCGATGGCCGGGGCGTTCCTCGATCGCGGCCACCCGGTCACCGTCTGGAACCGCACCCCCTCCCGGGCCGACGCTCTCGTCGCGCGCGGGGCCGGACTGGCCGGGTCGGCCGAGGAGGCGGTGCGGGCCGCCGGGGTGGTGGTGCTGAGCCTGACGGACTACGACGCCATGTACGCCGTCCTCGGCGGGGTCGACCCGGCCGTGTTCGCGGGTCGGGTCCTGGTCAACCTCAGCTCCGACACACCGGAGAGGGCGCGAGCCGGGGCGGCGTGGGCCGCCGAGCGCGGGGCCGGGCATCTGACCGGCGGGGTGCTGACGCCGCCGTCCGGCATCGGGTCCTCGGAGGCGACCACCTTCTACAGTGGGCCGCCGGACGTGTTCGAGGCCCACCGCCCGGTTCTGGAGGTGCTCACCGCCGCCGAGTACAAAGGGGAGGACCCGGGTCTCGCGGCCCTCCTCTACCAGCTCAACATGGTCATGTTCTGGACGTCCCTGACCAGCTACTGGCAGGCGGTGGCCCTGGCCGGCGCGCACGGGCTGAAGGCCGCGGACATCCTCCCGCTGGCCCTCGACGCGACGAACCTGACGCAGTTCCTGGAGTTCTACACGCCCCGCGTCGACGCGGGGGACCACTCGGGCGACGTGGACCGGCTCGCGATGGGGCTGGCGAGCGCCGAACACGTCCTGCACACCATGCGCGACGCCGGGGTCGACGGCACCCTGCCCGCGGCCGTCGCCGAGGTCTTCCGGCGCGGTGTGGCCTCCGGTCACGCCGGGGACAGCTGCTCGAGTCTGGTGGAGGTGCTGAAAGTACCCGCGGGCTCCCGTGGCTGAGTACGGCCGGCGCCCCGGATGAGTAGCCGTACCGACGCCGCCTGGCCCGCCCCGCGGTGTGATGGGCGTATGACGACGAAGCAGTGGGACGCCGTGTACGCGCGGACGTACTGGGCGGCGCAGCGCCGGGCGCCGCGGGGGCCGGAGGAGCGGGACCGGCAGGCGTGGACGCCGTCGCTCGCGGTGGCGCTCGTCGCGGTCGCCGTGCACGTCCTGGTGGTGCTCGTGTACGGCTTCTCCACCATGGCGACGGACGGCTGCGGGCCCGACCACTGCCCGGCGGGGGTCACCGGGCCGCTGACGGCGATGTCGCTCGCCTACTACGGGATCTTCACCCTCACCCCGTCCGCGGTGCTCGTCGCGCTCGCGCTGCCGTGGCGGTACCGGTGGCGGCGGGTCCGGATCCTGGTGGCGTGCGCCGGGCTGCTGCCGCACCTGACGGTCATTCTGAGCCTGGTCGCCCTGCTGGCCTTCGGCTGACCGTCCTGCCCGCCTATCCTGGGCGGAATGGACTGCCAAGACCCTAGGGGTGGTTGACGGTGCGTAAGGCGTGGGTGGTCACCGGTGTGTCGGTCGGGGCCTGCCTGAGCTTCGTCGTTCTCCTGGTCGTCGGCACGTACTCGGCCGCCGCCGGGCTCATCGGGGGCGCCGGCAACGGCAAGAACGGGACGGTGGCCCTCGCCAAGGGCGCGGTGCCGGCCGCGTACCAGGGACTGGTCCAGAAGTGGGGCAACCTCTGCCCGGCCATCAACCCGGCGCTGCTCGCCGCGCAGCTGTACCAGGAGAGCGGCTGGAACCCGCGGATCGTCAGCCCGGCCAACGCGCAGGGCATCGCGCAGTTCATCCCCGGCACCTGGGCCGGGCACGGCATCGACGGCGACAAGGACGGCGACCGGGACGTCTGGGACCCGAACGACGCGATCCCGAGTGCGGCCTCGTACGACTGCGAGCTCGCGGGGTACGTGAAGAAGGTGCCGGGCGACCTCACGAACAACATGCTCGCCGCGTACAACGCCGGGGCCTACCGGGTCATCAAGTCCGGCGGGGTGCCGCGGATCCGTGAGACGCAGAACTACGTGCGCATCATCCGCGAGCTGGAGAAGAGCTTCGCGCGGCCGGTGGGCCGGATCGAGCCGTCCCGGCAGGCGGCCGGGGCGATCTACTTCGCGCAGCAGAAGCTGGGCACGCCGTATCTGTGGGGCGGCAACGGCACGCCGGAGCAGGGCGGCCGGTTCGACTGCTCGGGGCTGACCCAGGCCGCGTACCGGACGGTGGACATCGAGTTGCCGCGCGTGGCCAACGACCAGTACAACGCCGGTCCGCATCCGTCGCGGGACGAACTCCTGCCGGGGGACCTGGTCTTCTTCTCCGACGACCTGAACAACTCGCGGGCGATCCGGCACGTGGGGCTGTACGTGGGCGGCGGGTACATGATCAACGCGCCGTACACTGGGGCCGTCATCCGGTTCGACAAGATCGACACGCCGGACTACTTCGGCGCGACCCGGGTCACGAAGGACGGGGCAGCGGCGCTGCCGACAGGCCTGCCCCGTGCGTGACGCGCATGACGATTGCCGCGTGACGCGTGACGGGTGCCGCGTGACGGGTGGCGCGTGGCGGGTGGTGCGTGGCGGGTGGTGCCGCGTGACGGGGGACTCTGCGTGAAGTACGGCCCTGAGCTGGGGCGACGCGGCACTCTTCGATAACGTCGGGGTGATCTTCGGGGCGACCGTGGAACGTATGCGCGGAGCGCCTCGTTCCCCGTTCGGACCGCATCCGTATCCGCATCCGTATCCGTAATCGCATCGACAAGGGGCAGCAGCAGATGGCTGGACTCGCATCGGACGGTTCGAACCCCGATGTCAGCCTGCTCTTCGACATCAACGGCCTCGCGAAGTCCGCGCCCCCGTGGTTCGACCGCGTCATGGAGTTCACCGGCGAGTGGGGCATCATGCTCGCCATGGTCCTGGTCGGGCTGGGCTGCTGGTGGAGCGTCCGCCGCCGGGGCTCGCTCGCGGACTCGGTCTCCGGCGTCGCCGGGCTCATCTGGGCCCCGCTCGCGGCCGGCGTCGCCCTGCTGGTCAACATCCCCATCCGCGGATTCGTCGAGCGGCCCCGGCCGTTCCGGGACCACGAGGGGCTCGAGGTCCTGATCGGCGGCAAGACGGACTACTCGTTCGTCAGCGACCACGCCACCCTGGCGATGGCCCTCGGCGTCGGGCTCTTCGTCGCGCACCGCAAGTTCGGCCTCGTCGGGATCGCGCTGGCGCTCGCCGAGGGCTTCTGCCGTGTGTACATGGGGGTGCACTACCCCAGCGACGTCATCGGCGGCTTCGCGCTCGGCACGGCCGTGGCACTGCTCCTGGCCCCGCTGGCGCTCGCGCTGCTGACGCCGCTGGTCTCCGCCGTCGCCCGCTCGCGGACGGCCGGCCGGCTCGTCCGCTCCCGCCGGGCGGACCGGCAGGCGGTCGCCGACACGGTCGGCATCCCGGAGCCCCGGACGGGTACGGGCGCGGGGGACAGCGACCTGGCGGCCTGACGGCCGTACCCCCTCAGGATCTGCCGGAGCCCAATACCGACTCGCTCGTACGCGGCGGCGCCAAGTGCGCCGCCGCGTCCGTTCGCGCGCGGTCCCGTGATCTGCGGGCCGGTCCCGTCCAGCCGCAGGTGCAGCGGGCGAGCGCAAAGGAGCCGCGCTCCGTGGTGGTCGTCTCATGGCGGGGCTGGTCCTGCACCTCTCCACCGTACCTGCGCGTGACGAGGTCCCCCCGGCCGTCGTTAGGACGGCTGGGTGGGCCCGGCAAACCGCAGGACCGCGTTGGGGGTTGGCAGGCGATGGCAGAGCAGCAGCACAAGCTCAGGGGCGCGGCGCTGGCCGTCGCCGCGGTGGTCGGGGCGACGGCCCTCGGCGGCTCGCTCGGCGGCTGTTCCGGCGACCGGGCGGGCGCCCGTAGCGGGGGCGTGGACCCCGTCCGTGCGGTCCGGGACGCGTCGGCGGTGCTGGCGCGGGCCGGTACGTCGAAGGCGAGCACGTCGATGGAGATGGCGGCCGGCGGCACCCGGGTCACCATCCGCGGCGAGGGCACGTACGACTTCCGGCAGCGGATGGGCACGCTGAAGGTCATGCTGCCCCAGGACGCCGCCGGGGCCGAGGAGCACCGGCCGATCACGGAACTGCTCGCGCCCGGGGCGCTGTACATGAAGAACCGCGGCGCGGGGGTGCCCGCCGACAAGTGGGTGCGGATCGACACCCACACGCTCGTCGACGGCAATCTCGTCACCGGCGGGGCGACCGACCCGGCCGCCGCGGTCGAGCTGCTGCGCGGGGCGGACGAGGTGCGGTACGTGGGCGAGGCCGACCTGGCCGGGGTGAAGGTGCGCCACTACCGGGGTGTCACCGATATCGCGCGGGCCGCGAAGCTCGCCTCGCCGCAGGTCCGGGGGGCGCTCCTTGCCGCGGCGAAAGGGTTCGCCACGGACGCGGTGCCGTTCGACGCGTATCTGGACGAGGCGGGGCGGCTGCGGAAGGTGCGGCACCGGTTCAGCTATCCGAGCCAGGGGCGTACGGTCGCGGTCGCGTCGACGACGCTGTTGTACGGCTTCGGCGCTCCGGTCGAGGTGCGGCTGCCGGATCCGCGGGACATCTACGCGGGCCGGATCGAGGCCTGAAGCGGCGCACGGGTCGGGGCCTGAAGCGGCGCACGGATCGTGGCCCGAAGGCATCCGGGAGGTGCCGGGTGCCGCCCGGGCCAGGGCGCAAATGGTCCGGACGTGCCATGCGCGGTGCGTGTCGCGCTCCCTACGCTAGGAGACCGCACCGGCAGGCCGGCAGGAAGAGGTGAATGCGCGTGGCTCCGCCCCCTTCGACCATAGTCCTGGACCACGATCTCATCGCCCTCGCCGAGATCGAGCTGTGCGGCGAACTGATGATCGCGGCCTCCGCCGCGGACGGGGAGCGGCTCAGCGCGGACCGTATCGACGAGGTCCTCAGGGTGACCCCCGACCTCGTGCCGCCGCGCCGTGCCGCTTCCGGCGATGGCCGGAACTAGTCGGGTACGCGAGCCCCCGGACCCCGTCCCCCTCCGGATCCCGTCCGTCCGGATCCCGTCAGGTACGCATCATCCGCGCGATGGCCTTCGTGGCCTCCTCGACCTTCGCCTCGATCTCGTCGCCGCCGGTGCGGGCGGCGTCGGCGACGCAGTGCCGCAGGTGCTCCTCGAGCAGCTGGAGCGCGAAGGACTGCAGCGCCTTGGTGGACGCGGAGACCTGCGTGAGTATGTCGATGCAGTAGACGTCCTCGTCCACCATCCGCTGGAGGCCGCGGATCTGGCCCTCGATCCGGCGCAGCCGCTTGAGGTGCTCGTCCTTCTGCTTGTGGTAGCCGTGCACTCCGTGGGCGTGGTCGGCAGTCTCGACGGCCTCGGGGGTGACCTGGTCCGTGTCGGTGGTCGTGGCCTCGGTGGTCGTCATCGCGTCCTCCCGCTGTCCAGAAAGGGTCGGTATACCCCTCGTGGGTATATGGTACCGGGTCTGGCCGAATGCGGCCGGGGCCCGTGCAGATCACTGTGCCCGATGGGCGACACTGAAAGACGCCGGTTAGCCGTGGCCGGATGATGCGCCTAGCATCAGCCTGACCGAAACCCATGCACCCCGAGGACCCCTTGTGCGCTTTCGTCTGACCCCCAGGGAGACGAGCTTCTACGACATGTTCGCCGCGTCAGCGGACAACATCGTCACGGGCTCGAGGCTCCTGATGGAACTGCTCGGTGCGGATTCCTCCGCCCGTGCCGAGATCGCGGAGCGCATGCGGGCGGCGGAACACGCGGGCGACGACGCCACCCACGCGATCTTCCATCAGCTGAACTCCTCGTTCATCACGCCGTTCGACCGCGAGGACATCTACTCCCTCGCATCGTCCCTCGACGACATCATGGACTTCATGGAGGAGGCCGTCGACCTGGTCGTCCTCTACAACGTCGAGGAACTGCCCAAGGGCGTCGAGCAGCAGATCGAGGTGCTGGCGCGAGCGGCCGTGCTGACGGCCGAGGCCATGCCGCACCTGCGGACGATGACCAAGCTCACCGAGTACTGGATCGAGGTCAACCGGCTCGAGAACCAGGCCGACCAGATCCACCGCAAGCTGCTCGCCCACCTCTTCAACGGCAAGTACGACGCCATCGAGGTGCTCAAGCTGAAGCAGATCGTGGATGTGCTGGAGGAGGCCGCCGACGCCTTCGAGCACGTGGCGAACACGGTGGAGACCATCGCGGTCAAGGAGTCCTGAGGCGTCGTGGACACCTTTGCTCTGGTCGTGACCATCGGTGTCGCGCTCGGCTTCACCTATACCAACGGCTTCCACGACTCGGCGAACGCGATCGCCACGTCGGTCTCGACGCGTGCGCTGACCCCGCGCGCGGCCCTGGCGATGGCGGCGGTGATGAACCTCGCCGGCGCGTTCCTGGGCAGCGGGGTCGCCAAGACCGTCAGCGAGGGCCTGATCGAGACGCCCCAGGGCAGCAAGGGGATGGGCATCCTCTTCGCCGCGCTGGTCGGCGCGATCGTGTGGAACATGGTCACCTGGTACTTCGGCCTGCCCTCGTCGTCGTCGCACGCGCTCTTCGGCGGCATGGTGGGCGCGGCGCTGGCCGGCGGGATCGAGGTGATCTGGTCGGGAGTGCTGGAGAAGGTCGTCATCCCGATGTTCGTCTCGCCGGTCGTCGGTCTGCTCCTCGGCTACCTGGTCATGTGCGTGATCCTGTGGATGTTCCGCAAGTCGAACCCGCACAAGGCCAAGCGGGGCTTCCGGATCGCGCAGACGGTGTCCGCGGCGGGCATGGCGCTCGGGCACGGTCTGCAGGACGCCCAGAAGACGATGGGCATCGTGGTGATGGCGCTGGTCATCGCCGATGTCGAGCAGGCGGGCGACGAGATCCCGGTGTGGGTCAAGATCGCCTGTGCGGTGATGCTGTCGCTCGGTACGTACGCGGGCGGCTGGCGGATCATGCGGACGCTGGGCCGGCGGATCATCGAGCTGGACCCGCCGCAGGGGTTCGCGGCGGAGACGACGGCGGCGTCCGTGATGTACACGGCGTCCTTCATGTTCCACGCGCCGATCTCGACGACGCATGTGATCACCTCGGCGATCATGGGCGTCGGGGCGACGAAGCGGGTGAACGCGGTGCGTTGGGGGGTCGCGAAGAACATCGTCCTCGGCTGGTTCGTCACGATGCCGGCCGCCGCGGTGGTCGCTGCGCTGAGCTACTACGTGGTCAGGCTGTTCTTCGGGTAGAGCTCGGGTGGAGCCCGAAGGGCGCCGATACGCCGATACGAAATTGGGCCCGCTTCCCCTGTGGGGGAAGCGGGCCCTTCGCCTTGCGGTGGCACCGCCATGCAGCACCGCAGGACGTCTTTAGCCGAAGCGGCCCGAGATGTAGTCCTCGGTCGCCTGGACGGACGGGTTGGAGAATATGCGCTCGGTGTCGTCCAGCTCGATCAGCTTGCCGGGCTGGCCCACCGCCGAGAGGTTGAAGAAGGCGGTGCGGTCGGAGACGCGGGCGGCCTGCTGCATGTTGTGCGTCACGATGACGATCGTGAAGCGCTCCTTCAGCTCGCCGATCAGGTCCTCGATCGCGAGGGTGGAGATCGGGTCGAGGGCCGAGCAGGGCTCGTCCATCAGCAGGACGTCGGGCTCGACCGCGATCGCGCGGGCGATGCACAGACGCTGCTGCTGACCGCCGGAGAGGCCGGAGCCCGGCTTGTTCAGGCGGTCCTTGACCTCGTTCCAGAGGTTCGCGCCCTTGAGGGAGCGCTCGACGATGTCGTTCAGCTCGGCCTTCTTGTACTTGCCGTTGAGCTTCAGACCCGCCGCCACGTTGTCGAAGATCGACATGGTGGGGAAGGGGTTAGGGCGCTGGAACACCATGCCGACGGTGCGGCGCACGGCGACCGGGTCGACACCCGCGCCGTACAGGTTCTCGTCGTCCAGCATCACCTTGCCCTCGACCCGGCCGCCGGGGATGACCTCGTGCATGCGGTTGAGGGTGCGCAGGAACGTGGACTTGCCGCAGCCGGAGGGGCCGATGAAGGCCGTCACCGAGCGGGGCTCGACGGTCATGGAGATGTCGTCGATCGCCTTGTGGGCGCCGTAGTAGGCGGAGAGGCCGCTGACGTCGATTCGCTTGGCCATATCAGTTCACTTCCAGAGGTGACCGCGGTCAGCGGCCGGTCTTCGGGGCCTTCCAGCGGGCGATGCCGCGGGCCACCAGGTTGAGGATCATGACGAAGGCGATGAGGACCAGCGCGGCGGCCCAGGCGCGGGCCACGGCGGCGTCGGTGCCGACCGCGTACTGCTCGTACACGTAGAGCGGCAGGGAGGACTGCGCGCCTTCGAAGGGGTTCGGGTTGATGAGCTTCGTACCGAACACGAGGAGGAGGACGGGGGCCGTCTCACCGGTGATGCGGGCGACCGCGAGCATGACGCCCGTGGTGATGCCGCCGATCGCGGTGGGCAGGACCACCTTCAGGATCGTCCGCCACTTCGGGACGCCGAGGGCCAGCGAGGCCTCGCGCAGCTCGTTCGGGACGAGCTTCAGCATCTCCTCGGTGGAGCGCACCACGACCGGCATCATCAGGATGGCCAGGGCCATCGCGCCGGCGAACCCGGAGGGGCCGAAGCCCAGCATCAGGTTCCAGGTGGCGAGGATGAACAGACCCGCGACGATCGACGGGACGCCCGTCATGACGTCGACGAAGAAGGTGACGGCCTTCGCGAGCTTTCCCTTGCCGTACTCGACCAGGTAGACCGCGGTCAGCAGACCGATCGGCGCGGCGATCGCGGTGGCGATGAGGACCTGCTCGATGGTGCCGAGCAGCGCGTGGTAGATGCCGCCGCCGGCCTCGGCGTCGAGGACGCCGTTCATCGAGTGGCTCAGGAAGTACGGGTCGAGGACTTCCAGGCCCTTGCTGATGGTCGTCCAGGCCAGCGAGAGCAGCGGGACGACGGCGAGGACGAAGCAGACCCAGACGATGCTGGTGGCGACCCGGTCCTTGGCCTGGCGCTTGCCCTCGACCTTGGTGGTCACGGCGAAGGTGACGAGGACGAAGAGCAGCGCGGCGATCATGCCCCACTGGAGGCGGCTGTGCCAGCCGGCGCCGAGTCCGATGCCGATCGCGGCGGCGATCGAGCCGGCGGCGACGGCGAACGGCGTCCAGCGCGGGAGGCGCGCGTGGCTCAGGGGGTCCTGGACGACGGCGACCTTGGGACGGTCCTGTATGGCGGTCATCATGCGTTGGCCCCCGAGTACTCCTTGCGGCGGGCGATGATCCAACGCGCGGCGCCGTTGACCAGCAGGGTGATGGCGAAGAGCACCAGACCGGAGGCGATCAGCGCGTCACGGCCGAACTCGTTCGCCTCGTTGAACTTGGAGGCGATGTTCTGGGCGAAGGTGCCGCCGCCGGGGTCGAGCAGGTGGCCCGAGATGAGGAAGCTGGGGGAGAGCACGACGGCGACGGCCATCGTCTCGCCGAGCGCGCGGCCGAGGCCGAGCATCGAGGCGGAGATGATGCCGGAGCGGCCGAAGGGCAGCACCGACATGCGGATGACCTCCCAGCGCGTGGCGCCGAGGGCGAGGGCGGCCTCTTCGTGCATCCGGGGGACCTGGAGGAAGACCTCGCGGGTCACGTTGGTGATGATCGGCAGGATCATGATCGCCAGCAGGATGCCCACGGTGAACAGGGAGCGGGCGGGGCCGTCGCTGGACTTGTCGAAGATGTACGTCCAGCCCATGTACTGGTCGAGCCAGAGGTTCAGGCCGTCCAGGTACGGGACCAGGAAGATCGCGCCCCACAGGCCGTAGATGATGCTGGGCACGGCGGCGAGCAGGTCGACGATGTACGCGAGCGGCGCGGCCAGCTTGCGCGGCGCGTAGTGCGAGATGAACAGCGCGATGCCGATCGCGACGGGCACCGCGATCGCCATGGCGATGATCGAGGAGACGATCGTGCCGAAGGCGAGGACGGCGATGCCGAAGACCGGCGGGGTGCCGGCCGGGTTCCACTCGGAGGTGGTGAGGAAGTTCGTGCTGTCCTTCGAGATGGCGAGCGTGGCGCGGTAGGTCAGGAAGACCGCGATCGCAGCCATGATCACCAGAAGGGTGATGCCGGAGCCGCGGGACAGACCGAGGAAGATCCGGTCTCCGGCGCGGCCGGTGCTCTTGGCACTCCGGCTCTCTATGGGTGGTGGTGTCGTTGTGGTAGTAGCCATGGGACTCTCCGGTCTGCGGAACCCCGGGGGGTTCCTGGCGGCGGTGCACCGGATACCGAGGCCGGCCCGTCAGGGGTGCTGGACGGGCCGGTCCCGGTCTGGAATCAGGACAGGGTCGGGACGATCGTGCGGACCTTGGCCGCGATCTCGGCCGGGAGCGGGGCGTAGCCGGCCTCGGCGAGGACCTTCTGGCCCTCCTCGCTCACGGTGTAGTTGAGGAACGCCTTCAGGGTCGGCAGGGTCTCCGCCTTGTTGCCCTTGTCGCAGGCGATCTCGTAGGTGACGAGGATCAGCGGGTAGGCGCCCTCGGCCTTGGTCGCGTAGTCGAGGGACAGGGCCATGTCGGAGCCGGTGCCCTTGACCTTGGCGGCGGCGATGGCCTTGGACGCGTTCTCGGTGGTGGCCTTGACCGGGGCGGCGGCACCGGTGTTCAGGTCGACCGTGGAGATGCTGTTGGAGGTCGCGTAGGAGAGCTCGAAGTAGCCGATGGAGCCCTCGGTGCCCTTGACGGCGGTCGCGACGCCGGAGGAGCCGTTGGCGGCCTGGCCGCCCTGGGCGGGCCACGACTTCGACTTCGGGTCGTGCTTCCAGTCGGCCGCGGCGGCGGTCGAGAGGTACTTGCCCAGGTTCTGGGTGGTGCCCGACTCGTCGGAGCGGTGGAAGGCCTGGATGGTGGAGGCCGGCAGCTTGGCGCCCGGGTTCAGCTTGGCGATCGCCGGGTCGTTCCACTTGGTGATCTTGTTGTCGAAGATCTTGGCGATGGTGGAGGCGTCCAGGACGAGGTTGTCCACGCCGTTCAGCTTGTAGCCGATGGCGATGGGGCCGCCGACCATCGGGAGGTTGACGCCCTTGCCGCCCTTGCAGATCTTCTGCGACTCGGCGACCTCTTCGTCCTTCAGGGCGGAGTCGGAGCCCGCGAAGGCGACCTGGCCCTGGTTGAACTTGGTGATGCCACCGCCGGAGCCGATGGGCTGGTAGTTGACCTCGACGCCCTCACAGGCCGCCTGGAAGTTCTTGACCCAGAGGTCCATCGCGTTCTTCTGGGCGGAGGAGCCGGCGGCCAGCAGCTGGCCCTTGGCGCCGTCGCACTTGATGTTCGACGCAGCGGTCGTCTTCTTGTCGCCGCCGTCGGCGCCGCCGGTGTTGTCGTCCGAACCACACGCCGACAGGACCAGGGCGCCGGAGACGACGAGGGCACCGATCGCGGAGGCGCGAAGCCCGTTCTTGCGCGAAAGCTTCACTTTCGGGTGTTCCTTCCAGAAGCCGCCCGCCCTGACCTTGGCGTCGAGGCTGTTCTACGGCGGCGTGTGTCGGGTTGAGTGTCGCGGCGCAGTGCCGTGCACCTTGTACAGCCGAAATTAGGCAGATCAGGTGAAGCCGTCGACGGATGAGAGTGAACGGCAGGTGAACCATGCCGAAAGGCACGGTGCGGGGGGCACACCGGAGGGCTGGTTGGGTGGGCGGACGCCGTTGATCTCCTACGCCAGGGTCTCCGCGGACCGGCTGAACGGCGACTCGATCGGCGTCGCACGCCAGCACAGGAACAACATCAGAAGCGCGGAGCGGCAGGGCTGCGCGGTGGTATTGCACTACGAGGACAGCAATGTGACAGCTGCGAAGGCCGGAGTGGCGCGCCCGGCGTTCCGCCGGATGTGCCAGGACATCATGCACGGTCGTGAGCGGGCGTCCGGGATCCCCGTGCGGGGTGTGTCAGCGTCGAGCGTGAGAGGGTCTACCGCCTTCCCCGCGACTTCGTCGCGTTTCAGGATGCTCTGATCACGGCCGGTGACGGCGTTTTCATCGAAGGTTCCACTTTGCTGGATCTCGCGCACGACGACGGCCTCGCTCTCGCGGTGGCGGAAGTGGGCAGAGCGCGCTCCCGTGCGGCGAGGAGCCGCGCCGACCGTGCGGAGGAGGGCCGGGTCTACGGGGGGCCGCGCCGATTCGGCTGGCTGGGCGCCTCCAGGGACCCCTATCGACTCGGCAACAAGCACAGGAACGAAGAGGAGTGGCCGCACCTGTTGGCCATGATCAAGGCGCGTAGCGCGGGGACGTCGTGGCGCGGGATCGCCGGCGATCTGAACAGACGAGGTGTCGGGACGGCACGGGGAGGACGCTGGTCGGAACAAGGAGTGAAGGCTCTCGTCACCAATCCGGCCTGGTGGGGCGGTCGCGTTCTCAACGGTGTACTGGTGGCGGACCCCGAGAGCGGCGAGCCCGTGATCGGGGAGTGGGACTGTGTCGACGAAGAGCTGGAGGGAATCGGAGTCGAAACATGGAAGACCATCATGACCGGCGTGAACGCGGCGCGCTTGCACCGAGGCATGGAGCGGGAGGGGAATGCACGCCGGCCTGCGGATGCCGCGCAGACGCGGATGTATCTCTTCTCCGGAGTTCTGCGGTGCGGGCGGCTCAATGACTTCGGAGAGGTCTGTCGCTCGAAGCTCAGCGGCAACAAGGCAACGGGCAGGAATGCCAAGTACGGCGACTACTACAGGTGCGGAGACGCCAACTGCAAGGGCATCGGTCGACGGGTGGAGCCGGTGGACCGATACCTGGAGGGCTTGACCCTCGCCCACTTGGACGAGTACTTCGCCGACACCACGGCAGAGACGGTCGCGTGGCGCGGTGAGGAGAAGCTGAATGTGCTTCGTGCGCAACGACAGGAGATCGAGGAGTCCGTAGCCGCAGGGGAGACGGCCTGGGGCGACGTCCGAGATCTCCTCGCGCGTCTGAACAGGAACGTCGAGGGCATGGTGGAAAGGCGGGAACACCTCTTGGCGGAGGCGAAACGAAACCTGCTGCGTGGGTGGAGCCGTGAGAAGTGGGAGGGCATGGGGTTGGACGAGAGGCGCGAGGTGATTTCCCGGGTACTGGCCCGCGTACTCGTCCTACCCGTGCCGACGGGTGTCAGCGACAAAGCCCCGTTCGATCCGACGCTGCTCAGGCCTGTCTGGAGTCGGGAGGCCGCGGCCCCCACAGGGTGAGCAGGTCGTCGACGAGTGCCCTGTCCCTTTCCCGAGTCAAGCGGGCTCGCGCGGCTTCTGGGGAGAGCCAGAGCATCCGGGACACTTCCCGGCTGGGTCTGAACGAACCACCAGCGGCCTCCGCCGCCCAGTAGCGGACCTCCTTGGGGCGCCCCTCGACCTGGTAGTGGCTTGTGGGCAGCTCAGTACCCAGGTCGCACGTCATGCCGGTCTCCTCCAGCACCTCCCGTACAGCGCAGTGCCGGGCATCCTCCCCGCGCTTCTGCTTGCCCTTCGGGTGGGACCAATCAGACCACTTGGGCCGATAGACGACGGCGATTTCCAGCTCGCCGTCGCCGTACGGCGAGCGTCGCCACAGCACGCAGCCGGCGGCCAGGATCGGGGTGGGGGCGGTGGTCATGAGACGGGGGCCGCCGTTCGCTGCCAGGTCTGCTGGAAGGCGTAGCGGGCCGCCTCGACCTCGTGCCGCTGGTCGGCGTGGAGCACGCCGAGCGCGTACGCGGTGGCCGGGGCGATGCGCGGGGTACGGGCCGCCGTGGCGGCCGCGGCGGCGGCTTCGGCGGCGTCCCGGTGCCGGTCCAGCGCGCGGCCCGCGTCGAACAGGACCGGGTCCGGGCCGAGGTCCCCGCGTACCGCCTCCTGGGCGTACCGGTGCAGCCGCAGCAGCTGGCGGGCCCGGTGCCAGGGGGCGTCCTGCGTCTCGCCGGCCGCGAGCTCCAGGGCCTCCGCGTTGTACGGGTGCGCCGCGCGGGCCAGCGGCAGTACGGAGACCGCGTCGAGCAGCTTCCGCTCGACGACCTCGGCGGGGGCGTGCAGGACCTCGGCGGCCGGGGCCGCGCCGGCCGGGCCCAGCGGCACCTCGGAGGCCAGCAGCGCCACGGCGTCGGCGACGGCGTGGAACCGGGACGAGCCCAGTGCCTGCAGCGCCGCCGAGTGCGCCCGGGTCCGGGCCAGGGTGAGCTGCCGCTCCAGGAGCGCCCCGGCGCGGGCCGCGCCGACGGTCAGCCCGTGCGCTCCGCCCTCCGCGGCGCGTGCGGCCGGTACGGCGGTCCCGTTCCCGGCGCCCGACAGGCGGGACAGCGCGTCCATCAGCCGGACGAGCCGGGAGGTGCAGGCGTGTTCCAGGGCCAGCGTCCCGGACAGCCAGGCCAGCTCGGTGCGCAGGTCGTCGGCCCAGCCGGAGTCGAGCAGCACCCGGAAGGTGTGCAGGCTGCCGCTGATCCGGCGGGCCGCGCCGCGCAGCGCGCGGGCGGCCTCCTCCGCGCCTCCGGTGTCCGCGCCGCTCTCCGCGTGCAGCCGCAGGCTGCGCAGGAAGTCACCGGCGCGGGCGTGCAGGTAGGGCGCCAGCACTTCTCCCGCCGTGGCGTCCCCGGCCGCGGGCCTTCCTGCCGTGAGGTCCCCGGCCGCGGGCCTGCGCGCCGTGGGCTCCCCTGCCGTGGGCTTCCCCGCCGCGGGCGGCCTGTCGCCGTCGACCGCCGCCGGCTGCGCCGCCGTCGCGGCCCGGGGGTATTCAGGGTTGTGCACGCCGGCGCCTCCGCGCGTCGATGAGCATCTCCTGGACGTGCTTCAGCGGCTGGCCGTCGGGGTCGGTCGCGTGCCGCGTCCAGTTCCCGTCCGGGCCGAGGTGCCAGGAGGAGGCGGTGTCGGACATCCCGGTCTCCAGGAGCCGGGAGAGCGCGGCCCGGTGGGCCGGGTCGGAGACCCGGACCAGGGCCTCGATGCGGCGGTCCAGGTTGCGGTGCATCATGTCGGCGCTGCCGATCCACACCTCGGGCTCGCCGCCGTTGCCGAAGGCGAAGATCCGGGAGTGCTCCAGGAAGCGGCCGAGGATGGAGCGGACCCGGATGTTCTCCGAGAGGCCGGTGACGCCGGGGCGGATCGCGCAGATGCCGCGGACCCAGATGTCGACCGGGACGCCGGCCTGCGAGGCCCGGTAGCAGGCGTCGATGATCGCCTCGTCGACCATGGAGTTGACCTTGATGCGGACGTAGGCGGGGCGCCCGGCGCGGTGGTGGGCGACCTCCTTGTTGATCCGCTGGATCAGGCCGTCCCGCAGGGACTTGGGGGCGGTGAGCAGCCGCCGGTAGGTCTCCCGGCGGGAGTAGCCGGAGAGCCGGTTGAACAGGTCGGACAGGTCCGCGCCGACCTGCGGGTCGGCGGTGAGCAGGCCGAGGTCCTCGTACAGCCGGGCGGTCTTGGGGTGGTAGTTGCCGGTGCCGACGTGCGAGTACCGGCGCAGCGTCTCGCCCTCCTGGCGGACGACCAGGGAGAGCTTGCAGTGCGTCTTGAGGCCGACCAGGCCGTAGACGACGTGGCAGCCGGCCTCCTCCAGCTTGCGGGCCCACTTGATGTTGGCCTGCTCGTCGAAGCGGGCCTTGATCTCGACGAGGACGAGGACCTGCTTGCCGGACTCGGCGGCGTCGATGAGCGCGTCGACGATCGGGGACTTGCCGGAGGTCCGGTACAGCGTCTGCTTGATCGCGAGCACGTCCGGGTCGGCGGCCGCCTGCTCCAGGAAGGCCTGGACGGAGGTGGAGAAGCTGTCGTACGGGTGGTGCAGCAGCACGTCCCGTTCGCGCAGCGCGGCGAAGATGTCCGGCGCGGACGCGGACTCGACCTCGGCGAGGTCGCGGTGGGTGCCGGCGACGAACTTCGGGTACTTCAGCTCGGGCCGGTCCTGGGAGGCGATGCCGAACAGGCCGGTGAGGTCCAGCGGGCCGGGCAGCGGGTAGACCTCGGACTCGGAGATCTTCAGCTCGCGGACCAGCAGGTCGAGCACGTACGGGTCGATGGACTCCTCGACCTCCAGGCGGACCGGCGGGCCGAAGCGGCGGCGCAGCAGTTCCTTCTCCAGGGCCTGGAGCAGGTTCTCGGTGTCGTCCTCCTCGACCTCGAGGTCCTCGTTGCGGGTCACCCGGAACATGTGGTGCGCCAGCACCTCCATGCCGGGGAACAGCTCCTCCAGGTGCGCGGCGATGACGTCCTCGAGCGGGACGTAGCGCTGCGGGGAGGCCTCCAGGAAGCGGGTCAGCAGCGGCGGGACCTTGACCCGGGCGAAGTGGCGGTGGCCGCTGACCGGGTTGCGCACGACGACGGCCAGGTTGAGCGAGAGGCCGGAGATGTACGGGAAGGGGTGCGCGGGGTCGACGGCGAGCGGGGTGAGCACCGGGAAGATCTGCTGCCGGAACAGCGTGAACAGGCGGGCCTGCTCCTTCTCGGTGAGCTCGGGCCAGCGGATCAGGTGGATGCCCTCGTCGGCGAGGGCCGGGGCGACGTCCTGCTGGTAGCAGGCGGCGTGCCGGGCCATGAGCTCGCGGGAGCGGGTCCAGATCAGGTCGAGGACCTCGCGGGGCTGCAGTCCGGAGGCGGAGCGGGTGGCGACGCCGGTGGCGATGCGGCGCTTGAGGCCGGCGACGCGGACCATGAAGAACTCGTCCAGGTTGGACGCGAAGATCGCCAGGAAGTTCGCCCGTTCGAGGAGCGGGGTGTGGGGGTCCTCGGCGAGTTCCAGGACGCGCTCGTTGAAGGCGAGCCAGCTGCGTTCGCGGTCGAGGAAGCGCCCCTGGGGAAGTTCCGCGCCCTCGCCGTCGCCGTGGTCCTCGTACACGTCGAGGTCGGCGTCCAGGTCGGGCTCCAGGTCGGACACCGGGCCGGCGTGGTTGACGGCGTGCGGGCGGTGCGCGGCTATGGAACCGATCGACGGCTGGGCGGTCGGCTGGGCGTCGTTCTGGACCGGGACCTCGGCGGGCTGCTGGCTCATGGCCCCATTCTTCCGCGCGAAGGGGTGAACGGGCGCGTCGGAGCGGGCCGTGGTGGAGGGGAGTCTCCCGATGGGGAGGTCGGGCACGGCGGGCTTCATTGAGTGAGCGTCGCAAGCGCGTCTGAATGGCGGGTGACGACGACATGTCGTGCGGGCGACCGGGGACGGGGCCGCAGGGGGCCGTGCGGCCCCCTGCGGGGGCTCACCCGTGGCGGCGGCGGAGCAGCCGGAAGGCGAGCAGGACGGCGAGCGCGGCGACGACGATACAGATGCCCGATTCGACGAGCTGGATGGGCCAGAAGTGGGACGGGGGGTGGGCGTCGACGAAGTCGGTGACGCCGCCCCGGCCGGTCATGCACGCCCGCGCGGCGTCCGGCTGGACCGTCGTGCAGTCGGCCCAGGACAGGCGCTCGCCGGTGGCGGTGAGCATGCCGGAGTCCAGCTGCCAGACCGCGCCTCGGAGGTCCACGCCGCCCTGGCCGGTGACCGTCTCGACCATCCACAGGCGGGGGCGTACCTGGGCGAGGACCGCCAGCGCGGTCCCGACGACGAGCGCCGTCGCGCTCATGGCGACGACGGTGCGCCGTACGAGCAGGCCGACGGCGGCGCCGACGGCCAGCCCGAGCAGGGTGTGCGCGACGGGGACGACGCCGTGCGAGACGAACATCGTGGGCTCGTACCAGTACGTGGGGTAGTCGTGCGCGGGGCCGGTTTTCCAGGCCCAGGAGAAGGCCAGGGCGAGCAGCGGTACGCCGACGACGGCGAACGCGGCGGGCACGGCCAGTTTGGCCGCGAGCCAGCGCGCCGGGTGGACGCCCTGGGTCCAAGCCAGCTTGTACGTGCCCGATTCCAGCTCCCGTGCCAGCATCGGGCCGGCGACGAACGCCCCGAAGAGGGCGGGCAGGACGAGCATGCCGAGCGCGGTGTACTCGATGAGGTGCCGGGTGGCCCACTGGCCGTCGAGGTACTCGCGGACGGGCTGAAAGCACGCCCGGTTCACGCTGCCGGGGGTGCAGCCGGCGGCGCGCAGCGTGTCGGCCGTATGGCCCGACCACAGGTACGAGCCGACCAGCGCGACGAGCGCCACGACGCCGAGCGCGAGCGCCGTCCACATCGCCCGCCGGTGCTGGCGCACCGTCACCCAGTAGGGGCCCTTCAGCATCGTCAGGCTCATGCGGGGGCTCCTTCGGGGGTGCGCAGGTGGGCGAGGAGGAGGTCCTCCAGGGTGGGCTCGGCCGTCTCCCAGGGGCCCTGCACGGGGCCCTCGTGGCGGACCAGGGCCGTGAGCTGACGGCCCGTCGTGCGGGAGGAGACGACGGTGTGCGGGGCCAGGTCGGCGACCGGGCCGGTGAGCAGGGTGTGTGCGGCGAGGAGTTCGTCGATGGGTCCTTCGAGGCGGACCCGGCCGCCGTGCACGAGGAGCAGGTGGTCGCAGGCGCCCTCCAGCTCGGTGAGGATGTGCGAGGACATCACGACGGTGGTGCCGCGTTCCGCCGCGTCCGCCATCAGCGCGCCCATCAGTTCGCGGCGGGCCAGCGGGTCGAGGTCGGCCATCGGCTCGTCGAGCAGCAGGAGTTCCGGCCGTTTGCCCAGGGCGAGGGCGAGCGCGAGGCGGGTGCGCTGGCCGCCGGAGAGGGAGCGGACCTTCGCGTCGGCGGGGAGCGGGCCGCTTTCCGTGATGCGTTCGGCGGCGGCCGCGTCCCAGTGGCCGGGGTTCAGTTCCTGCCCCAGGCGCAGCGTCTCGGCGACGGTGAGCTGCCCGTACAGCGGTTTGTCCTGGGCGACGTATGCGAGCCGTTCCCGCGCGGGCGCCGTGATCCGTCCCTCGGTGGGCCGCAGCAGTCCCGCCGCGAGGCCGAGGAGCGTCGACTTGCCGGCTCCGTTGGGTCCGACGAGGGCGCAGATCCGCCCGGCCGGAAGGGTGAAGCCGCAGTCTTTCAGCGCCCACCCCCGGTGGCGGCTGTAGCGCAGGCCGAGGCTCTCGGCCTCGACGACCGGTGCGGTCATAGGTGTTCGTCCCCCTTGAAGTGCTGGTCCAGTACGGATGTGAAGAGCGCGGCGACGTCGTCCCGCTCCAGTCCGGCCGCCCGGGCCCGGCGCGCCCAGTCCGTCAGCTCGGCCCGCAGGGGCGAGTCGGCGGGGGCGGCGGTGCCGAGGGTCGCGCGTACGAAGGTGCCGAGGCCGCGGCGGGCCTCGACGAGGCCTTCGCGTTCGAGCTCGCGGTAGGCCTTGAGCACCGTGTTCGGGTTGATGGCCGTCGCCTCGACGACCTCGCGCGCGGTGGGCAGCCGGTCGCCCGGCTCCAACAGGCCCATGCGGAGGGCCTGTTTGGTCTGCTGGACGATCTGGAGGTAGGTGGCGACGCCGCTGCGCCGGTCGATGCGGTACTCGACCATGCTCTTCCACCACCCTTTCACTAATCGAATAGTGAAAGGGTGGTGCAAGAGAGGGGGCGGTGTCAACCGCCCCCTCGTCGTCAACCGCCCCCTCGCCGACGGCAGTCGGCTAGGACTCCGTGCGGTACATCAGGTCCACCTCGTGCGTCGCGAAGCCCAGCCCCTCGTACACCCGCACCGCCGCCGTGTTGTCCCCGTCCACGTACAGCATGGCCGTGGGCAGCTGCTGGGCCGCCAGGTGCCGCAGCCCGATCGCGGTCAGCGCCTTGCCCAGCCCGCCGCCCTGCGCGTCCGGCAGGATGCCGACCACGTAGACCTCGCCGAGCTGCTCCTCCGCGTGCACCTTCGTCCAGTGGAAGCCGACCAGCCGGCCGTCCTTCTCCGCGAGGAAGAAGCCCTTCGGGTCGAACCACGGTTCGGCCATCCGGTCGTCCAGGTCCCGCTGGGTCAGCGAGCCCTGCTCGGGGTGGTGGGAGAAGGCCGCCGCGTTGACCGCGAGCCATGCCGCGTCGTCCTGGCCGGGGACGAAGGTGCGGACGGTGACGCCCTCGGGCAGCGCCGGCTCGGGGAACGCGACCGGGGTCAACGGGCGGCGCATCTGCCGCAGTTCGCGGAACAGCGTCAGCCCGAGCACCTGCGCGAGATGGCGGGCGGCCGCCTTGCCGCCGTGCGCCCAGACCCGCAGCCGCTTCCCGGAGGCGCCGAGCAGGGCGCTGCCGAGCGCCCGGCCGTGCCCGCGGCCCCGGTGGGCGGGGTGCACGACGAGCTCGGCGGCCGGGGCCTCGATCGGGTCGGTGTCCTCCAGCTGGGCGTAGCCGCGCAGTTCGGGCCCGACGGTGAGCAGCAGATGGCTGATGCCCTCGCGGCTGCCGTGCCGCAGATACAGCCGGCCCTGCTCGGAGACGGCGTGCACCCCGTCGACGCGGTCGGCCTCCGCGAGCAGTTCGAGGACCTGGTCGATCTGCTCGGGGTCGAGCGCGTCGTAGGTGCGGATCTGCCGTCCGGGCTCCAGCGCCGGCGCCGAATCAATCGTCATGGGTACGAGCCTACGGCGGCCGGGGGCGCAAGTCGGAGAAGTCGCTGTGACGGGAGTCAACCTGCTCGTAACCCGTCGACCCCTGTTGCGCTACGCGCGTTGACTCTAGGCTGCATCGCTGGGCCGAGAGTCAAGCGACGCCGCACAAGGGGCGCGGGGGCCTAAAGGGGAGACATGTCTACGACACGGAAGAAGAACAGAGCCGTACGGCGGATACTCGCCGCCGGCGCGGGGATCGCCACGGTCGGCGCCCTCGTGGCGGCGCTGCCCGCCGGGGCCTCCGACACCAAGGGCGGGGGCGGCTACGGCGAGGGGCGGTACGTCGACGTACAGCTGCTGTCCTTCAACGACCTGCACGGCAACCTGGAGCCGCCGACCGGTTCCTCCGGCCGCCTCACGCACCGCAACGAGGACGGCACCACCAAGACCATCGAGGGCGTCGGCGGCGTCGAGTACCTCGCCACGCACCTGCGGCAGGCCCGCCAGGGCCAGCGGTACTCCGTGACCGCCGCCGCGGGCGACATGATCGGCGCCTCGCCGCTGGTCTCCGGTCTCTTCCACGACGAGCCGACCGTCGAGGCGCTGAACAAGCTGAAGCTCGACGTCAGCTCCGTCGGCAACCACGAGTTCGACGAGGGCGCGCGCGAGCTGGCCCGGATGCAGAACGGCGGCTGCCACCCGGTCGAGGGCTGCTTCGAGGAGGGCAAGACCTTCCGGGGCGCGAACTTCCCGTACCTCGCGGCCAACGTGACGAACGAGAAGTCCGGCCGTCCGATGCTCGACCCGTACTTCGTCTGGGAGCGCAACGGCGTCAAGATCGGCTTCATCGGCGTCACCCTGGAGGGCACGGCGAACATCGTGTCCGCCGAGGGCATCAAGGGCCTGAAGTTCGGCGACGAGGTCGAGACGATCAACAAGTACGCCAAGGTGCTGGAGCGCAAGGGCGTGAAGTCGATCGTCGCGCTGCTCCACGAGGGCGGCATGCCCGCCTCGGGCGCGTACAACTACGACTGCGACACCCCGGGCGCCGGCGCCGGCATCTCCGGCCCGATCGTCGACATCGCGAAGAACGTGACGCCGCAGGTCGACGCCCTGGTCACCGGCCACACCCACCAGGCGTACGCCTGCACGATCCCGGACCCGTCGGGCAAGCCGCGCACGGTCACCTCGGCGGCCTCCTTCGGCCGGCTCTACACCGACACGACGCTCACCTACGACCGTCGTTCGAAGGACATCGTCCGTACCGCCGTCGCCTCCGCGAACCACGTCGTCACCCGTGACGTGACCCCGGCGAAGGACATGACCGACCTGATCGGCCGCTACAAGGCGCTGGCCGCGCCGATCGCCGGCCGTCCCGTCGGCCACATCTCGGCCGACATCGAGAACCCGATCGACGGCGTCGAGAAGCCGCTCGGCAACCTGATCGCCGACGCGCAGCTGGAGGGCATGGCCCCGGCCGACAAGGGCGGCGCCCAGCTCGCGCTGATGAACCCGGGCGGCATCCGCGCGCCCCTGGTCCGCGCGCAGGCCAACGGCGAGGGCGACGGCGTGGTGACCTACGGCGAGGCGTACACCGTCCAGCCGTTCACCAACATGATGACGGCGGTCGACCTGACCGGCGCTCAGCTGATCACGACGCTTCAGCAGCAGGTCAGCGGCGCGAACCAGGCCGCCCCGAAGATCCTGCAGGTGTCGAAGGGCTTCACGTACACGCTGGACATGACCAAGACCGGCGCCGACCGGATCGTGGTCGGCTCGGTGCGGCTGAACGGCGAGGCGATCGACCCGGCGAAGACCTACCGGGTCGCCATGAACGAGTTCCTGGCGGGCGGCGGCGACGGCTTCCCCGTGCTGAAGGAGCACACGAACAAGCTGGTCGGCGCGTCCGACCTGGACCTGTTCACCGCCTACCTGGGCGCCAACTCCTCGGCGAGCGCCCCGCTGGCGCCGCCGGCGCTCGGCCGGATCACGGTCGTCAAGTGACCCTGAGGTAGCGCTCGGCGAAGGGGCGGCGGCCGGTTCGACCGGTCCGCCGCCCCTTTCGTGTGCGCACGACCCTGGTTCGTCCGTGCACGACCCTGGTTCATCTTGTCGCGTACGCGTCATACTCCGCGCATGGACCGACGACGCTTCCTCGCGGGAGCCGCGGCAGCATCCGCCGCCGTCCTCGTCGGGGCCCCGTCCGCAAGGGCGGCTGCCTCGACCCAGGACTGGATGGCCGGCCACGGCGACCCCACCCCGCTCCAGCGGCTCACGATCCCCGGCACCCACGACTCCGGCGCCCGCTTCGGCGGACCGTGGAGCGAGTGCCAGAACACCACGATCGCCCAGCAGCTCGCCTCCGGCATCCGCTTCCTCGACGTCCGCTGCCGGGTCACCGGCGGCTCCTTCGCCATCCACCACGGGGCCTCTTACCAGAACATGATGTTCGGCGACGTGCTTGTGGCCTGCCGGGACTTCCTCGCCGCCCACCCCTCCGAGACCGTGCTCATGCGGGTCAAGCAGGAGTACTCCACCGACTCCGACGCCACCTTCGGCGCGATCTTCACCGACTACCTCGACAATCGGGGCTGGCGCCCGCTCTTCCGCATCGGCGACACCGTCCCCGCCCTCGGCCAGGCCCGCGGCAAGGTCGTCCTCATCGCCGACAACGGCGGGCTGCCCGGCCTCAAGTGGTGGGACGGCGGTGCCCTCGCGATCCAGGACGACTGGAACGCGATGCCCGACGCCAAGTACCCGAAGATCGAGGCCCACTTCCGCACGGCCGCCGCGCAGCCCGGCAGGCTGTACGTCAACTTCGTCAGCACGTCCGCCTACCTGCCGCCGCGCTGGAACTCCGACAACCTCAACCCGCGGGTGCACCGCTTCCTGGACGGCACGGCGAACGGCTGGAAGGGCCTCGGGATCGTCCCCCTGGACTTCCCCGCCACCCGCTCAGGCCTGGTCGAGTCCCTCATCCGGCACAACTGAGCCGCGCGGCTCCGGCGTCACTGCACCGGCTCCGGCGTCACCGCTGCGGCGGCGGCGCCGGAGCCCCCGGCAGCCGGATCACCGCCGCCGTGCCGCCGCCCTCGGCCGGGGCCAGCGCCACCGTGCCGCCCGACTGCTGCACCGTACGCGCCACGATCGACAGGCCCAGACCCGAACCCGGCAGGCTGCGCGCCGACGGCGAGCGCCAGAACCGGTCGAAGACGTGCGGCAGCTCGTCCGCCGGGATGCCGGGACCGTGGTCCCGCACCGTCAGCGTCCCGTCCCGCGCCAGGGTCACCTCGACCGTGCCGCCCGGCGGCGAGAACTTCACCGCGTTGTCCAGCACGTTCACCAGCGCCCGCTCCAGCCCGGCCGGCTCCGCCCGTACGTACCAGGGCGCCAGCTCCGTGACGAAGGTCAGCTCCGGCCCGCGCAGCCGCGCCCGGTCCAGCGCCGAGCGCAGGATCTCGTGCAGCCCCACCACCTCCAGCGGCCCCGGCGCCACCGCGTCCGGCCGGGACAGCTCCTGAAGGTCGCCGATCAGCGCCGCCAGCTCCGTCATCTGCGCCTTCACCGAGGCCATCAGGGCCCGCCGGTCGTCCGGCGGCAGCGCGCGGCCCGTCTCCTCGCTGCGGGCGAGGAGTTCGACGTTGGTGCGCAGCGAGGTCAGCGGGGTCCGCAGCTCGTGCCCCGCGTCGGCGATCAGCTGCGCCTGCCGGTCCCGCGAGGATGCCAGGGCCGCGGTCATCGCGTTGAACGAGCGGGACAGCCGGGCCACCTCGTCCTCGCCCTCGACCGGGATCCGCACCGTCAGGTCCTCGGTCGCCGCCACGTGCTCGACCGCGTCGGTCAGCCGGTCCACCGGCTTCAGCCCGGCCCGCGCCACCCACAGCCCGACCGCGCCGGCCCCGATCACCCCGATGCCGGAGACCAGCAGCAGCACCCAGGCGAGCGTGGCCATCGAGTTGTCGATCTCGGACGTGGGCCGGGCGATCGACACGCCCACCACGCCCTGCTGGAACTGCTGCTGGTACGTGTAGACCCGCATCTCCTGGCCGTTCTCGGCCTGCTCCGTGTGCAGCGTGTCGGCGAGGGCGCCGCGCGCCACCGCCAGATCCGCCGGCCGCACCGGGATCGGCGAGGCGCCGTACGAGCAGGACCTGCCCGTGCTCAGCACGATCTGCACCGTGTCCCGGCCGCCCATCGCGGGCACCGCGGAGTCGTCGACGCCGCCCACGCAGTCCAGCACGAACCCGGGCACCTGCTCCCTGGGCAGCCGGGTGTTGCGCAGCGTCGCGTCCCGCTCCTCCTCCAGCTGCGCCCGCGTCACGAACCAGCACGCCGCCGAGGCCGCGGCCACCGCCAGGGCCACCGCCAGCGCCGTCAGCAGGGCGAGGCGGGAGCGCAGCGGCAGCGCCCGGAGACGCCCGGCCGGTCTCACGGTCACGCCTCGCCGCCGGACCGCAGCGCGTACCCGACGCCGCGCACCGTGTGCACCAGGCGCGGCTCGCCGCCGGCCTCCGTCTTGCGCCGCAGGTACATCACGTACACGTCCAGCGAGTTCGAGCTGGGCTCGAAGTCGAAGCCCCAGACCGCCTTCAGGATCTGCTCCCGGGTCAGCACCTGCTTCGGATGGGCCAGGAACATCTCCAGGAGCGTGAACTCGGTCCGGGTCAGCTCCACCGCCCGCCCGCCGCGGGTCACCTCGCGGGTCGCCAGGTTCATCCGCAGATCGGCGAACGCGAGCACGTCGCCCTCCGGCTGCGGCTCGGCCGCCCGGACGTAAGAACTGCGCCGCAGCAGCGCCCGGATCCGGGCGAACAGCTCGTCCAGCTCGAACGGCTTGACCAGGTAGTCGTCCGCGCCCGCGTCCAGGCCGGTGACCCGGTCGCCGACGGTGTCCCGGGCGGTCAGCATCAGGATCGGCAGCGTGGCGCCCGAGGCCCGGATGCGCCGGGCGGCCGTCAGCCCGTCCATGCGCGGCATCTGCACGTCGAGGACGACCAGCTCGGGGCGGTACGACTCGATCTTGGCGAGCGCGTCGAAACCGTCCACGGCCTCCTCCGTGGCATAGCCCTCGAAGGCCAGCGAGCGGCGCAGCGCCTCGCGGACCGCGGGCTCGTCGTCGACGATGAGGATGCGTTCGCCTTCCGGCGCCGGACCAGTCATGGGCCCAGACTCGCACGCCGTGGCGTCGGCGGGCCCGGGCGCGCTCAGTTGTCGCCGCCGGAGCGCAGGGCGTCCAGATCGGCCTTCACGGTGTCGACCGGGATCGCGAAGCCGAGGCCGACGCTGCCGGCCGTCGAGCCGCCTGCGGAACTGGGCGAATACATCGCGGAATTGATGCCGATGATCTCGCCGTTCATATTGATCAGCGCGCCGCCGGAATTCCCCGGATTGAGCGAGGCGTCGGTCTGGATCGCCTTGTACGTGGTCTTGGAATCGCCGGTGTCCCCGTTGAACTCCTGGCCGCCGAACTCGAACGGCCAGCCCTGCCGCGGGTCGTACTGGGGCTGCTGTTGCTCGCCCTGGCCCTCGTCCTTGGCGACCGTCACGTCGCGGTCCAGGGCGGAGACGATGCCGGAGGTGACGGTGCCGGTCAGGCCCTCGGGGGAGCCGATCGCCACGACCTCCTCGCCGACCTTCACCTTCGACGAGTCGCCGAGCGTGGCGGCCTTGAGGCCGGAGGCGCCGCGGAGCTTGATCAGCGCCAGGTCCTTGTCGGGGTCGGTGCCGACGACCTCGGCGGCGTACTTCTTGCCGTCGCTGAGCCGCACGCTCAGCTCCGAGGCCCCGGAGATCACATGGTTGTTGGTGACGATCTCGCCGTCGGAGGTGATGATCACGCCCGAGCCGGTGGCCCGGCCGGAGGTCCCGTTGGCGGTGATCTCCACGATGGACGGGGACACCGCCTCGGCCACGCCCGCGACGGTGCCCTTGCTGCTCGCCGAGACGCTGGTGCCGTTCACGGCGCCGGAGCCGGCCGTGACCGGGTCGGCGGTGTACTGCTGGACCAGCGTCGCCGTCCCGCCGCCGATCGCCGCCGCGGCGAGCGCGACGGCGGCCATGAGGCCGACGCCCCGCCTGGCCCTCCGCGGGGCGGGGGAGACGTGCGCCGGACGCGGCTGGTACGGGGGCTGTGGCGGCTGCGGCGGGTAGTACGGCTGCTGGGGCTGCTGGGGGTAGTCCGTCATGGGAAAGACTCTCGGAGCCATGCATGAGAACTGTCTGAGGACCGGCTGAGAAGCCCGACAGAAGCGTGTATGCCCCAAATAAAGGAGGAGGCGGGCCTCTGTCGGCAGCCCCTACACAGCCCCTACGCGCAGCCGCAGGAGCGCCGTACCACCAGCGCGGACGGGAACTGTCGCACCCGCTCGCGCCGCGAGCCCGAGACCCGCAGCGAGTCGTCCAGGACCAGGTCCACCGCGGCCCGGGCCATCGCCGGCCGGTCCGAGGAGATCGTGGTCAGCGGCGGATCGGTGAGCGCCGCCTCCTTGACGTCGTCGAAGCCCGCCACCGCCAGCTCGGTCGGCACGTCGATGCGCAGCTCCCGGGCCGCGCGGAGCACGCCGATCGCCTGGTCGTCGGTGGAGCAGAAGATGGCCGACGGCCGGTCCGGGCCGGAGAGGATCTTCAGGCTCACCTGGTACGCGTCGTAGCGGTTGTACGGGGCCTCGAACAGCAGGCCGTCCGTGGGGCGGCCGGCCTCCTGCATCGCGCGCCGCCAGCCCTCGACGTGGTCGGCGACCGGGTCGCCGACGGACGGGGTGTCCGGCACGCCGCCGAGACAGGCCACGGAGGCGTGCCCGTGCTCCAGGAGGTGCCGGGTGGCGAGCTGCGCGCCGCCGATGTCGTCGGTGACCACGGCCACGTCGTCGATCGCCTCGGGCCGCTCGTGCAGCAGCACCACGCGGGCGTCCCAGGCCTCGATCTCCTGCGCGGCGCGCTCGCTGGGGCCCTGGCTGACCAGGATCAGCCCGGCGACCCGCATGCCGAGGAAGGCCCGCAGGTAGTGCACCTCGCGGTCGTCGCGGTAGTCGGAGTTGCCGACCAGCACCATCTTGCCGCGGTCGGCGGCGGCCCGTTCGACCGCGTGCGCCATCTCGGCGAAGAAGGGCTGCCGGGCGTCCGGCACGATCATGCCTATGAGGTCGGTACGCCGCGACGCCATCGCCTGGGCCACCCGGTCGGGCCGGTAGCCGAGCTCCTTGATGGCGGCGAGGACACGCTCGCGCGTGGCCGGGGCGACCGGCCGGGGTCCGTTGTTGATGACGTAGCTCACGACCGCGGTCGAAGTACCCGCCAGTCGCGCCACATCGTCCCGCGTCACCTTGGCCACGCGCGAAGTCTACGCGGGGGGACTCACCTCTTGGCAGGTCGGGCTGTGGCATCCACCACGTCCCTGTCCCCCGCGGGGGTGGCGTCGGGCGCGCCGTCCTTGACGCCGGCGTCCCGCTCGGCCCGGGTTCCGGCCGACTTCGCCCGGGCCTCCTCGGCCGCGCGCTCCACCTTCTCGGGCGTGACGAAGCGGTAGCCGACGTTGCGCACGGTGCCGATCAGCGACTCGTGCTCGGGGCCCAGTTTGGCCCGCAGCCGCCGTACGTGGACGTCGACCGTCCGGGTGCCGCCGAAGTAGTCGTAGCCCCAGACCTCCTGCAGCAGCTGGGCCCGGGTGAAGACCCGGCCCGGGTGCTGCGCGAGGTACTTGAGCAGCTCGAACTCCTTGAAGGTCAGGTCCAGGACCCGGCCCTTCAGCTTGGCGCTGTACGTGGCCTCGTCGACCGACAGGTCGCCGTTGCGGATCTCCATGGGGGAGTCGTCGGCGGTGATCTGCTGGCGGCCCATGGCCAGCCGCAGCCGCGCCTCGACCTCCGCCGGGCCGGCGGTGTCGAGCAGGACGTCGTCGATGCCCCAGTCGGCGGTGACGGCCGCCAGGCCGCCCTCGGTGACGACGAGGATCAGCGGACAGCCGGGGCCGGTGGAGCGCAGCAGCTGGCAGAGCGAGCGGACCTGCGGCAGGTCGCGGCGGCCGTCGACGAGGATCACGTCCGCGCCGGGGGTGTCCACCAGCGCCGGGCCCTCCGCGGGGGCCACACGTACGTTGTGCAGCAGCAGGCCGAGGGCCGGCAGCACTTCGGTGGACGGCTGGAGGGCGTTGGTCAGAAGCAGCAGAGAACTCATCGCACGCCCCCTGTCCGGGTCGTCGTCGGTCGGTCCTGTCGGTCCTGCACGGTTCGCTCGCCCATAACGTCGGTTCCTCCTCGGTCCCTGCGAGGACGTTGCGGCACTGCTTCGTACTCACTTGCGGCTCTCGCGCCCTGAGAGCTTTCGTTCACCTGCTCGTAACAACGGCGGCAAAACACAAAAGGACCCGGTGGCTGCGTCGCCCGGATCCTCTGCCGAGCAGAATAGCCCAGAAGAGTTCCGAGGCAGAGGGTCGATTTCACATGGTGGATGTTTCCTCGATCACGTACGGCCCTCGTCGCGCCACCTTGACGACGGACGACGGTGTCCGAATCGAGGCGGTTTACGAGCCGGGTACGGCAAGTGTCACCGATTCCGCGCGGACCGCCATCGTGGTGGCGCACGGCTTCACCGGCTCGGCCCACCGGCCCGCGGTGCGCCGGGTCGCCGGGGTCCTGGCGCGGGACGCGGCCGTCGTCACCTTCTCCTTCCGCGGCCACGGCGGGTCCGGCGGCCGTTCCACCGTCGGGGACCGCGAGGTGCTCGACCTCTCCGCGGCCGTCCGCTGGGCGCGTGAGCTCGGTCACGAGCGGGTGGTCACGGTCGGGTTCTCCATGGGCGGCTCCGTCGTACTCCGGCACGCCGCACTGGAAAGGGGGCGCACGGAAGCACGCACCGATGCCGTGTGCGCCGTGAGTGCTCCCGCGCGCTGGTACTACCGGGGCACGCCCCCGATGCGCCGGGTCCACTGGGTGATCACCCGCCCGGTCGGCCGGTTCGTCGGCCGCTACGGGCTCGGCACCCGCATCCACCACGAGGAGTGGAACCCGGTGCCGCTCTCGCCGGTCGAGGCGGTGCCGCTGATCGCGCCGACGCCGCTGCTGATCGTGCACGGCGACCGCGACCCGTACTTCCCGCTCGACCACCCGCGCATGCTCGCGGCCGCCGGGCCGGCCGAGCTGTGGGTGGAGCGCGGCATGGGCCACGCGGAGAACGCGGCGGAGGAGGACCTGCTCGCCCGCCTGGGCGACTGGCTCACCCGCGCATAGACCATCATGGGGAGCGGCGCGCACACGAACGAAGGGAGCGCCGCTATGGCAGCGGGAACCATCCGCTACTGGGCCGCGGCCAAGGCCGCCGCGGGCCTCGCCGAGGAGCCGTACGCGGCCGAGACCCTGGCCGAGGCGCTGGACGCCGCCCGCGCGCAGCACCCGGGCGAACTGGTCCGCGTCCTGCAGCGCTGCTCGTTCCTCGTCGACGGCGATCCCGTCGGGACCCGCGCGCATGAGACCGTACGGCTGGCCGAGGGCGGCACGGTCGAGGTGCTCCCGCCGTTCGCAGGAGGGTGAACCCCGACATGAGCAGTGACCAGCAGTACGCGTACGGCGAGCAGCCGTACGACCCGTACGCGCAGCAGCAGGGGTACGGGCAGCAGCCGGCGTACGGCGAGCAGCAGTACGCCGAGCAGCCGGGGTACCCGCAGCAGCAGCAGCCGTACGGCGGCGGGCAGCACGCGGACCCGGGCGCGACCCAGACCTGGCAGGGCCAGACCTGGGACACCCAGTACCAGCCCACCGTCGCCCCGGCGGCCGCGCCCGCCCCCTCCGCCGCCGAGACCGCGTACCTCCCGCAGCAGCCCGCCGTGCCGCTGCCGCCGGAGACCCCCACCGCGTACCAGGAGCCGGCCGTCGCCGCCCCCGAGTCCGAGTCCGGGCCCGCGTACTCGTCGCCCACCACCTCCGGGAACACCCGGATCACCGACGCCCAGCGCGCCCGCGCCGAGGGCCGCTCGCCGATCATCGACCCGGGCATCCAGCCCGCCGGGCTGACCGCCGTCCTCGGTGTCCTGCTCGCCGCCGGCGCGGCCTTCGGCGAGTACGCGCTCCTCGTCCCGCTGGTCCTGCTCCAGGCCGTCACCGCCGCCGGTTGGTTCCGGCTCAACGGCATGTGGCCGGCCCGGCAGGGCATCGCGCTCGCCTTCGCCGGCGGCGTCACCGCCGACGTGGCGCTGCTCGCGGCCGGCCGGGACCACGCGCCCGCCGCGATCCTCGGCACGCTCGGCGTCTGGGTGCTGCTCACCCTCGTCCTGCAGCTGCGCAGCCACGCGGACCCGGACGAGCGGATGTACGGACTGACGGCCACCGTCGCCTCGGCCGCCCTGGCGATCCTGGCCGCCGGCCACCTCGGCGCGGACCCGGACGCGGTCGTCGTCGGCGGGCTCGCCGTGGCCGCCGCCACCGTGGCGCGGGCGCTGCCGCTGCCCGGCCCGGCCTCCGTGGCCGCCGCGCTGTTCGCCGCCGCGGGCGCGGGCATCGCGGCGGGCGGGTTCACCGGCTTCGACACGGCCGGCGCGGCGGGTCTGGGCCTGGGCGCGGGCGTCTGCGCGCTGATCGGCCTGCGGGTCGCCGCCTACGACTACCCGTCCCGCTTCGTGCACATGACCGCCGGCGTCGCGCTGCCCCTGACGCTGGCCGCGCCCGCCGTCTACCTGCTGGGACGCGCCCTGGGGTGAGCCCCGCGGAACCATCCGGCCCCCTGACTCGTCGATCTCGTGGATGGACATGTCAGGGGGCCGGACCTTTTTCGGGCAGGAAGCGGGGGACTGCGGGGCATGCGGGCACTGCGTGTGGGGTTGATCGTCGCCGTACTGCTGGGCGGGGCGCTGGCCGGTGTCGACCGGATCGCGGTCGGGTACGCGGAGTCCGAGGCGGCCGACCGGATCATGCTCGGGGACGCCCGCGCGGGCTCGACCGAGGTGGACATCAAGGGCTTCCCCTTCCTCACCCAGGTCGCCGGCCGGAGCTTCGACGAGGTCGACGTGGTGGTCGGCGGGGCGCAGACGCAGGCCGGGAAGAAGCGGGTCCGGCTGAGCGAGCTGTCCCTGTCCCTGAAGGACGTCACCGTGGACGCGGACTGGCGGGGCGCGCGGGCGGGCCGGGTGAGCGGCACCGCCCTGGTCTCGTACGCGGACCTCACCGCGGCGGCGGAGAGCAATGTGGCGGTGGCGTACGGGGGCGACGGCAAGGTGAAGGTCACCGGCACGTTCAAGCTGCCGCTGATCGGGCGGACGATGACGCGGAGCGTCGTGTCCAGCGTGACCCTGGTGGACGGGAAGACGGTCCGGGTGCGGGCCGACGAGGTGCCCGGCGAGGGCATCCCGGGCCTTGAGGAGCTGGTCCGTGCGCGGACGGACTTCGACCGGAGTGTGGGCGCGCTGCCGCCGGGCATGAAGCTGGAGCGGATCGAGGCGCGCGAGGACGGCGTGGCGATCGCGGTGTCGGGGACGAATGTGGCCCTGACGGGGTGAAACGGCCACGTTGGCCGAATACTGAGACGAGCGTGTCCGACCTGTAGAAACGCCGGAGGGGCAGGGGCGCGGAAGCCGCCCCGAATCGGACCCCGAGGGTGATCCGATCCCACATCCCGGACGATCGCGTCTCAAAATACGACACACCGGTGACATGGCCGCCTGTCCGTCCCTACGATCGGACCCATGAAGCGACAGGCGGAACTCACGAAGCGGCGGGCAGTAGACCTGTGCCGCGTCGCCGCCATGCTCTGTCGCTCCGTCTGAGCGGGACGCCCGTCTCCCGTATTCCCCCAGGCCCCACGACCGCACGGATCGGGGCCGCCCCCGTGTAGCCCGTACGCACGCGATGACGCGTACCCGCACCACTCCTGCACGCCACCCGCCGCACACTGCCCCGGAGGAATCAGCATGGCTCGCACCGACGTCCTGGTCGACGCCGACTGGGTCGAGGCCAACCTCGACAACCCGCAGGTCGCCGTCGTCGAGGTCGACGAGGACACCTCGGCCTACGACAAGAACCACATCCGCAACGCCATCCGCATCGACTGGACCAAGGACCTGCAGGACCCGGTCCGCCGCGACTTCGTCGACCAGGAGGGCTTCGAGAAGCTCCTGTCGGCCAAGGGCATCGCGAACGACACCACGGTCGTCCTCTACGGCGGCAACAACAACTGGTTCGCCTCCTACGCGTACTGGTACTTCAAGCTCTACGGCCACCAGGACGTGAAGCTCCTCGACGGCGGCCGCAAGAAGTGGGAGCTCGACTCCCGCGACCTGGTCTCCGAGGTCCCGAACCGCCCGGCCACCGCGTACAAGGCCCAGGCCCAGGACGCCTCGATCCGCGCCTTCCGCGACGACGTCGTGTCCGCGATCGGCGCCCAGAACCTCGTCGACGTCCGCTCGCCCGACGAGTTCTCCGGCAAGCTGCTCGCCCCGGCCCACCTGCCGCAGGAGCAGTCGCAGCGCCCCGGCCACGTGCCGAGCGCCCGCAACATCCCGTGGTCCAAGAACGCCAACGACGACGGCACCTTCAAGTCGGACGACGAGCTCAAGGCCCTCTACGAGGCCGAGCAGGTCGACCTGGCGAAGGACACCATCGCCTACTGCCGCATCGGTGAGCGCTCCGCGCTGACCTGGTTCGTGCTGCACGAGCTGCTCGAGGTCCCGAACGTCAAGAACTACGACGGCTCGTGGACCGAGTACGGCTCCCTCGTCGGCGTGCCGATCGAGCTCGGCGCGAACAAGTAAGCCCCTCACCAGGACAGGACTGAAGAACATGTGTGGAGCACCGATCGGCGGCCCCGACGTCAGCACGCTGAAGCCGGGTGAGACGGCCATCCAGGGCCAGATCACCAAGGACGGCGAGCCCGTGTCCGGCTACGTCCGCCTCCTCGACAGCACCGGCGAGTTCACCGCCGAGGTCCCGACCTCGGCCACCGGCCAGTTCCGCTTCTACGCGGCCACCGGCGAGTGGACCCTCCGCGCCCTGGTCCCCGGCTCCCAGGCCGACCAGAAGGTCGTCGTGACGGAGACCGGCAGCCTGACGGACGTGGCGATCGCCGTCTGACGCAGGACGACCGAAGACGGCCGGAGGGCCGTGCCTCCTGGGGGGTTGGACGCCATCACCAGGACCCGAGGCACGGCCCTTCGGTCTGCCCGGGAACGGGGATACGGGCCTACGCTGGAGGTATGTACGCACGGCGGAGGCGTGTCTACTTCTGGATGATGGGCGTCTGCCTGGCCCTGTTCGTGGGCGCCTGGGCCGTCGTGCGGCTCTGGTCCATGCCGGTCGCCATCGGCATGTGCGTGGTCGCCATGCTGATCCCGCCCGTCGCGGCCATGATCGCGAACCGGCGGGGGCCCGAGGACCGCTGGTGGGACGACCCCTCGGGCGACCCGCAGTCGGACGAATGGTGGGACGAACTCGACGGCAAGAAACGCCGGGACTCGTAGCCGGCGGGAAGCGGCGGCCGGGAGCGACGCCGGGACTAGTAGACGAGGGCCTGGGTCTCGTCGGCCGTCGCCTCCTGGACGAAGACCTGCGCGCCGGCGATGCGGACGCCGTTCAGGACGTCCTTCTCGGTGATCTCGCGACGGGCCGCGCACTGCGTGCACAGCGTGATCCGGCCGCCCGCGAGGATCGACTCGATCAGGTCCGGGAGCGGTGCGGCGTGCGGGAGTTCGAACTCGGCCGCCTTGTCCGGCAGCGCGAACCACGACGACTCGCCGGTCAGCCAGAGCGAGACCTCCACCCCGCTGGCCACGGCCACGGCGGCCACGGTGAAGGCCTGGGAGCAGCGTTCGGGGGCGTCGGCCCCCGCGGTCACCTTGATCACGAGCTTCTTCGCCATATGCCGAACTGTAATACTCGGCGGCGCAACCCCCCGCGCCCCTAGGGTGTCGGACTTGTGCGCGGGTTACGGAATCTGCGCTTCAGGTCCTGTGGGGGGACTCTCTTGGACAGCAGTACCGGAAGGAAGCGCGGCAGAACCGCGCTGATCGTCGCCGTCGCCGCCGTGCTCGGCGTCGCCGGCGGCACCGCCGTCGGATACGGCATCCAGGCGCAGCGCGAGCCGACGCCGCTGCCCGCGCTCAGCCAGCAGGACCTGCGCCATCCCGCGCCGCTGCCCAAGGGGCACAGGGCCAAGCCGCTGAGCGCAGCGGAGGACCGCAAGGTCCGCACCGACGGCGACCTGCGCAAGCTGCTGCTGCCGCGCCCGTCGGGGGCGAAGAGCGCGGGGTTCGGGTTCGGGGACGGGTGGATGTCGGTCACCGAGTACGTCTCCGAGTTCGACCACCCGAGCGTGGCGTTCTCGTACCAGATGGACAACGAGCTCCGGCGCGTGGCGGCGGTCTCGTGGCGCACGGGCAAGTACCGGACGACCGAGATCCGGCTGGTGCAGTTCCGGTCCGGCGTCGTCCAGGGTGCGCGTGAGCACGCGCTCTCACAGCAGGGCTACATGCCCCAGGAGGACTTCGCCCGCAACGAGGGCGAACCGCTCGCCGGAACGGGCAACGGGCGGTACTACGTGTTCCCCGTGGACAAGGAGCCGGGCTACCTGGACATGTACCAGGCCCGGGCCTACGCCTACCGCGGCGACATCATGCTCGAGATCTTCATGCACGACACGAAGAAGATCTCCCCGAAGGACATCAAGTCCGTGGCCGAGCGGCAGCTGGGGCGCCTGTGAACGAGGACCGGAACACCGTGACCGACAACCCGTGGGCGGCTCCCGAGGCCCCGTCCGCCGCCCCCGCCAGGCGCAGGCTGCTGACCGTCGTCCTGCCCGCCGCGCTCGTCGTCCTCGCGCTCGGCGGCGCCGCCGCGTACACCGGCGTCACCGTCTCGCGCGCCGACCGCTCCGCGCCCACCGAGATCTGGGCCCAGACCGAGACGGACGGCACCGACAAGGACCCGGCCGCCGACCGGGCGAAGCGCGGTCGCTCGGACACCCCGCTCAGCAAGCTGCTGCTGCCGGTCCCGGACGGCTATGTCCTGGGCCCGGACGAGGAGTTGTACGGCAACGACGGCGAACTCGGCGGGAAGGAGGCCCTCGCGCTGCTGAAGCGGGAGGGCAAGGGCCTGGCCGGCAAGAAGCGCCGCGACTTCGAGAAGCGCGTCGAGCGGCTCGGCGTCCAGGGCTTCGCCGTCCGCACCTTCGCGCGCTCGCCCGCCGGCGACCTCCTGGTGAACGTGCAGGTCGTCCGCATGAAGGACAAGCGCCAGATCCGCGAGATGCACGAGCTGCGGAACGAACTGTCCGAGTTCCTGAAGCTCCCGAAGGGCCCGAAGATCAGCGGCCACAAGAACGCCGCCTGCTTCCTGATGCCGGAGCCCGAGGGCCTCGACAAGGAGGAGAAGGAGGAGGCGCTCGACGGCGTGATCTGCTCCGCGTACGACTCCGACGTCCTGGTCCTGGTCGCCGCGACGGGCCCGCGCCCGATCGACAAGAGCGAGGTGGCGGACCTGCTGAAGAAGCAGCTCGACCACATCAAGTCCCCGGGGGAGTACATATGAGCGAGCAGCAGACGGAGGCGCTGAACGAGACGAAGGACGTCTCCGAGGAGACGCCGGAGACGCCGGAGACCCCTGAGGCCTCCAAGACCTCTGAGGCGTCCGAGGCTCCTGAGGCCGCCGAGACCCCTGAGGCGCCCAAGACTCCCGAGACCCCTGCGGCCTCCGAGGCTCCCGAGACCCCTGCGGCGTCCGAGACACCCGAGACCTCCGAGACCTCCGAGGCTCCCGAGCCCGTCGCTCCTCCCGTCGCCCCCGCCCCGCCCCGTCGCACCCTCCGCGCCGTCCTCCGGTGGACCGCGGCCGTACTGGTCTTCGCCGGGCTCGGTACCGGTACCGCCATGGGGATCACCGCCATGGAGCGCACCGACGTGCCCGGGCTCGCCACCGAGAGCGACGGGCGCTGGGCGTACCCGAAGCTCAGCCTGCCGGCCCTGCCGGCGGGCGTCCCGCGGCCGTACACCGAGGGCAACGACGGTGAGATCCACCACGCCGACCTGCGCAAGCTGCTGCTGCCCGCGCCCGCCGGAGCCACGCCGGACCCGAAGCTGAACGGCGGCTGGGCCACCACGGAGCAGTACCTCGCCACGTACCCGAAGGAGTCCGCGGCGAAGCTGAGGCAGCCGCTCGCCGACTCCGCTCTGCGGCACATCGCCTCCCGCGGCTGGACCGCGCCGGACGGCACGGTCGCCCGCATCCACCTGCTCCGCTTCAACTCGGTGGCCTTCGCCGAGGCGTACAAGGACGAGGCCCTCGACACCGGCGGCAGCGAGGAGCTCGTGCCCGCCGGGGTCGAGACCTGGGAGGTCTCCGACACCCTGTCCGGCGCCATCCGCGTGCCGTTCACCTCGGAGTACGCGTACGACGAGACCGAGCCGTACGGCGCGGAGCAGACCCGTTGGGCGTACGTCCAGGCGGGTGACACGCTCGGCCTGATCGTCCTGTCCCGCAAGGGCGGGGCGCCCGAGGTGCCGTTCCAGCAGACGGTGACTCTGCAGACGCAGCTGCTGGGCTAGCGCCCCGGCCGACCCGATAGACCCACCTCACGGAGTGGGCCGGACCCCAGCCCACTAAGCTGGGGTCCGGCCCGTTCCGCCTTCACCGCTCACAAGGAGCACTCAGTGATCCTCTTCTTCGAGATTCTGCTCGTGGTGGTCGCCGTCGCCACGCTCGCGTTCGCCGGCCTTGCCGTGAAGAAGCTGTACCAGGGCCAGCGCTGAGACCGCACCACCAGAGAACCGCGAGAGCAGACTCATGATCGAGATCCCGTCCGACCTGAACCCTGAGCTCGTTCCGCTCGCCTTCCTCCTCGGTACGTGGGAGGGCGCGGGCGTGTCGGACTTCCCGGGTGCGGAGAAGTGCAACTTCGGCCAGTCGGTGACCTTCAGCCACGATGGCCGGGACTTCATCGAGTACCACTCGCACTCCTGGGTCCTCGACGGCGAGGGCAACAAGGTCCGCCCGCTGGAGAGCGAGAGCGGCTACTGGCGCGTCGACAAGGACCGCAAGATCGAGGTCGTGATGGTCCGCGACCAGGGCGTCGTCGAGATCTGGTACGGCGAGCTCGCCGACAAGAAGCCGCAGATCGACCTGGTCACGGACGCGGTCGCCCGGATCCAGGGCGCGGCCGCGTACAGCGGCGGCAAGCGGCTCTACGGCTACGTCAAGGGCGACCTGATGTGGGTCGGCGAGAAGGCGACCCCCGAGGTCGAGCTGCGCCCGTACATGTCGGCGCACCTGAAGAAGGTCGTCACTCCGGAAGAGGTCGCCGAGATGGCGCGCAACCTCCCGGACATGCCGGACGACGGCATCGCCTTCTTCAAGTAGGCGCACAGCAGGCGCACCACCGGTGTCTCCCCGCGTCCTCCTACACTGGGGGGCGTGGTGAGCACCGACTGGAAGAGCGACCTTCGGCAGCGCGGTTACCGGCTCACGCCCCAGCGCCAGCTGGTGCTGGAGGCCGTGGACGCGCTGGAGCACGCGACGCCCGACGACATCCTGGTCGAGGTCCGCAGGACGGCCTCGGGGGTGAACATCTCCACCGTGTACCGGACCCTGGAGCTCCTGGAGGAGCTGGGTCTGGTCAGCCATGCCCATCTGGGGCACGGAGCGCCGACGTACCACCTCGCCGACCGGCACCACCATCTGCATCTGGTCTGCCGGGACTGTTCCGGGGTGATCGAGGCGGATGTCCAGGTGGCCGCCGAGTTCACCGGGAAGCTGAAGGACGTCTTCGGCTTCGAGACGGACATGAAGCACTTCGCGATCTTCGGCCGCTGCAAGGACTGCGCGGCGAAGGCGGCGGCCGGGAGCGGGGACGCCGATCAGGACGCCGCCGCCGGGTCGTAGGCTTTCTCCATGAAGAGCCCACTGCTGTCCCTGCCCGGCGCCGTCCCCGCCGAAGGCCGTGACGAAGGCGTCGCCGCGCACTACGGCGAGCTGTTCCGCGAGCAGCGCGCCCTCGCCGACGGCACCGGTTTCGTCGACCTGTCGCACCGCGGCGTGATCGCCGTGACCGGAGACGACCGGCTGAGCTGGCTGCACCTGCTGCTCACCCAGCACGTCAGCGACCTCCCCGCCGGACAGGCGACCGAGGCCCTGATCCTCTCCGCGAACGGGCACATCGAGCACGCGCTCTCCCTCGTCGACGACGGCACGACGGTGTGGGCGCACGTCGAGCCGGGCACGCAGGAGGAGCTTCTCGCGTACCTGGAGTCGATGAAGTTCTTCTACCGGGTCGAGGTCGCCGACCGCACCGACGACTACGCCGTGGTCCATCTGCCGGCCGGCTCGATCGCCCCGGTGCCCGAGGGCGCGGTCGTCCGGGAGACCCCGCACGGCCGCGACCTGTTCCTGCCCCGTGCCGAGCTGGAGTCCTTCGCGGCCTCGCACGGCCCGGCCGCAGGCATCCTCGCGTACGAGGCGCTGCGGATCGAGGCGCACCGGCCGCGGCTCGGCGCGGAGACCGACCACCGGACCATCCCGCACGAGCTCGGCCTGATCGGCACCGCCGTCCATCTGCAGAAGGGCTGCTACCGGGGCCAGGAGACGGTCGCCCGGGTGCAGAACCTGGGCAAGCCGCCGCGCCGTCTGGTCTTCCTGCACCTGGACGGCAGCGAGGTCTCGCTGCCCGGCCACGGCGAGCCGGTCCGGCTGGCCGCGGACGGGGCGGAGGGCCGTCAGCTCGGTTTCGTCACCAGTTCGGGCCGGCACCACGAGCTGGGGCCGATCGCGCTGGCGCTGGTGAAGCGGAACGTGCCGGTGGACGTGCCGCTTCTCGTGGGCGAGAAGACGGCCGCCACGCAGGAGGTCGTGGTCGAGCCGTAGTCCGGCGTCAGACCTCCACGAGTACGGTGAACGGGCCCTGGTTCGTGAGCGAGACGCGCATGCTCGCCCCGAACCGGCCCGTCTCCACGTGCGCCCCCAGCGCCCGCAGCTGCGCGACCACCTCGTCGACCAGCGGCTCGGCGACGGGGCCGGGGGCGGCGGCGTTCCAGGTGGGGCGGCGGCCCTTGCGGGCGTCCCCGTAGAGGGTGAACTGCGAAATCACCAGCAAGGGCGCATTCACGTCCGAGCAGGATTTCTCGCCCTCCAGGATCCGCACGCTCCACAGTTTCCTGGCCAGCTGCGCGGCCTTCTCCGGCGTGTCGTCGTGGGTCACTCCCACCAGCACGCACAGCCCCTCGCCGACGATCTCGCCGACGGTCTCTCCTGCGACGACGACGTTCGCGCCGTCCACTCTCTGCACCACTGCTCGCATACAGACCAACCTATCTGGGGCCGAACGGGTGCAGAGCGACTGCACGTGCACATGCAGGAGTGGCACCATGCCTTCCATGCGGTGCGCCGACGCACCGGACGAGGGATGGGGTCTTGACATGAGTGCATCTGGCGCCGGGCAGACGCCGGCAGGCATCCGTCGGGCCGGTGGCGGCACGGCGGTGCGGCCTCCGATGCAGCGGTCCGGCGAGCCGGGCCCGGCGTACGCCGCCCGGCCCGAGCTGGCGGACCTGCGGCTGCCGGAGCTGCGTACGCTGCGCCGCGACGCGCAGGGCGACGAGGCGGACCTGAGCTACGTACGCAGGATGCTGCAGGGCCGGATCGACATCCTGCGGGCCGAACTGGCCCGCCGTGCCGACCCGGAGGCGCCGGCGGTGGACCGGCTGTCCGAGCTGTCGGAGATCCTCGCGGACGCGCCCTCGCAGCTGCGTACCTCGGCGCGGCACGTCACGCTGTCGACGCCGCGGGGCGAGGAGTACCGGCGGCTCGCGGCCGAGATGCTGTCCGAGGTGGAGCTGTCGGACCTGGGCGCCCGCACGGACGACGAACTGCACACCGCGATGGGCCGGCTGGCCGGGTACGAGCAGCAGGTGTCGCGGCGGCGGCAGCAGCTGCAGCGGACGGCGGACGACTGCAGCGCGGAGATCGCCCGCCGGTACCGCGAGGGCGAGGCCCAGGTCGACGACCTGTTGACCTGAGGTCCGGTACGGGACCGCTGACCTGAGGTCCGGTACGGGACTCGGTACGGGACTCAGCGCGTCCGGCGGGCGAACAGTCGGCCGGAGGCGGCGGCCGCCACCGCCAGCAGGCCCGCGGACCAGGCCAGCGCGATCCACGGCGTGGTCCCGACCGGCCGGTCGAGCAGCAGCCCGCGCAGGGACTCGATCAGCTGGGTGACGGGCTGGTGGTCGGCGAAGCCGTGCAGCCAGGACGGCATGGTCTCGATGGGCACGAACGCGCTGCTCGGGTACGGCAGGAACATCATGAAGAAGGTGAAGCCGCCGGCCGCCTCGGGTGTCCGGGCGAGCAGTCCGGCGGCGGCCGAGAGCCAGGAGATCGCCGCGATGTAGGTGACGAGCAGACCGAGCGCGGCGAGCCAGCCGAGCGGGCCGGCCTGGGGCCGGAAGCCGATGACGAAGGCGACGCCGAGGACGAGCGTGGTGGCGACGAGGTTGCGGATCAGGCTCGCGCCGACGTGGCCGCCGAGGATCGCCGCGCCGCCGAGGTCGAGGGAGCGGAACCGGTCGACGATGCCGCCCTTCATGTCGTCGCTGACGGTCACGGCGGTGCCGGCCGCGCCGAAGCCGGCGCAGAGCACGAGGACGCCGGGGACGACGTACGTCACGTACTGCGTCCCGGTCTCGATGGCGCCGCCGAAGAAGTAGACGAAGATCAGCATCAGCATGACCGGGAGCAGCAGCGACGTGATGACCGCGTCGATGTTGCGGCGGCTGATGCGCAGGCTGCGGCCGGTCAGGACGAGCGCGTCAGACATGCAGGGGCTCCTTCTCGGTGAGCGCGAGGAAGACGTCGTCGAGGGTCGCGGTGTGCAGGGAGAAGCGGGCGACGTCGGTGCGGTCCGGGTCGAGTTCGTCGAGCCGGGCGCGGGCGTGGGCGGCGGTGCCGTCGGTCGGTACGCCGAGGGTGAGGGTCGCGGGGGAGCGGTGGACGGCCCGGTCGCCGAGGCGGAGGGCGGCGCGCTCGTAGGCGCCGGCGTCGGCGAGGACGAGGTCGAGGCGGTGGCCGGCGACGCGGGCCTTGAGCTCCCGGGCGGTGCCCTCGGCGACGAGGCGGCCGGCGTCCATGACGGCGATCCGGTCGGCGAGCTGGTCGGCCTCCTCCAGGTACTGGGTGGTGAGGAAGACGGTGGCGCCGCCGTCGGCCAGGTCGCGGACGACCTGCCAGAGTTCCTGGCGGCTGCGGGGGTCGAGGCCGGTGGTGGGCTCGTCGAGGAAGACCACCTCGGCGTCGCGGACGAGTCCGGCGGCGAGGTCGAGGCGGCGGCGCATGCCGCCGGAGTAGCCGCGGACCGGGCGGCGGGCGGCGTCGGCGAGGTCGAAGCGCTCCAGGAGCGCGGCGGCGCGGCGGTGTGCGGCGGCGCGGGTCAGGCCGGAGAGCCGGGCCATCATGCGCAGGTTCTCCTCGCCGGTCTGGAGCTCGTCGACGGCGGCGAACTGGCCGGTGAGGCTGATGACGCGGCGTACGGCGGATCGTTCGGCGCGCACGTCGTGGCCGGCGACGCGGGCCTGGCCGGAGTCGGCGTCGGTGAGGGTGGCGAGGATCCGGACGGTGGTGGTCTTGCCGGCGCCGTTTGGCCCGAGCAGGGAGAACACGGTGCCCCGGTCGACGTCGAGGTCGAGCGAGTCGAGGACCTGGAGGCCGCGGTAGGCCTTGCGCAGGCCGGCGGCGTGGACGGCGGGTGGCATGGGAGTACCTCCATGACGGCATCGCAGCGTACTGCGTATGGCATACGCGCTACTGTGTAAGGGTTACGCATTACTAGGATGGCCGTCAAGAAGTCGGGCGAGGAGGCGGGCGCGCAATGGCGGACGGCGGCGGTACGGGCGCGGCGGACAGCGGGACGGGCGCGGATGGCGGAACCTTCCTGCCGCCGAGTATCGAGGCCGCCTGGGGGCTGCGGGAGCGCCCGTCGAAGGGCCCGAAGCCGGGACTGAGCCTGGACCGGATCGTGGACGCGGCCCTGGCGGTCGCCGCGGCGGAGGGCCTGGACGCGGTCTCCATGGGCCGGATCGCCAAGCACCTCGGCGTCTCGCCGATGTCCCTGTACCGCTACGTCGGGGCCAAGAGTGAGCTGTACGTCCTGATGCAGGACGCGGCGACGGGCGAACCGCCCGAGCTGTTCCCGCCCGGCGCCGGCTGGCGCGAGGCGCTGGAGCGCTGGTCCTGGGCGATGCGCGCGGTGTACCACCGCAACCTGTGGATGCTCCGCATCCCCGTCTCCGGCCCGCCCGCGACCCCGCACATGGTGGCCTGGTGGGACTGGGGCATGCGGGCGCTCGCGGACACCGAGCTCGACGAGGGCACGAAGGTCTCGGTGATCCTGCTGGTCGGCGGCTTCGTACGGAACGAGGCCCTGCTGATGGCCGACCTCGCCGCCGTCGTCGCCACCAGCGGCGAACCCCCGGAGCGCGTCCTCGCCCGCTACGGCGCCACGCTCCGCCGCCTCGCCGACCCCGACCGCTACCCGGCGGTGACCCGGATGCTGGACGCCGGCGTGATGGACGGCCCCGACGAGCCGGACCACGAGTTCCGCTTCGGCCTGGAGCGGGTCCTGGACGGGATCGCGGTCCTGGTGGAGCGGGAGAAGTAGCCGGGACGGTCCGGTGGTTCAGCCCTCCTGAAGGAGGTTCACCCTTCCCGAAGGGCGGTCAGGAGGGCGCGTACGGCGGGCAGTGCGAGCGAGGACTCCCGCACCACCGCCTGGATGGTGCGGACCGGCTCGGGGCCGCGGGTCTTGCGGACGACCACGTTCGGGTGGCGGCTGCCCAGAGCCATCAGCGGGATCAGGCTGATGCCCAGGCCCGCCGCCACGAACCCCTGCGCGGTGGCGTACTCCTCGCACTCCACCGCGAAGCCGGGCGTGAAGCCCGCCGCCGCGCACGCCCCCAGCACCGCGTCCAGGCAGGGCCCGGGACGTTCGCTGCCGACCCAGGGCTCACCGGCGAGGTCGGCGAGGTCGATCGTGCGGCGGGCGGCGAGCGGGTGGGCCTTGGGCAGGACGGCGCGGTAGGGGTCGTCCCGGAGGTGGACCAGGCGGCTTCCCGCGGCCGGGGCGGGGCCGTCGCCGGGGTGGACGACCAGCGTCACGTCCGGCTCCTCGTCGTCCGGGGCGGCCGCGCCCGACTGGCCGACGAGCCGCAGCTCGACCCGTACGTCGGGGTGTGCGGCGCGGAACCGGGCGAGGGCGGGTGCGACCAGGTCCGCGCCCGCGGTGGCGAAGTAGCGCAGCACGATCCGGCCGGTGCGGCCCGCCCGCAGATCGGCCAGCGCGGTCTCGGCCTCGGCGACCTGACGGCCGATCAGTGCGGCGTGCTCGGTGAGCAGCCGTCCGGCGGCGGTCGGGCGGACGCCGCGGCCGACCCGTTCGAGCAGCTCGACGCCCGCCTCCTTCTCCAGGGCGGCGACCTGCTGACTCACCGCGGAGGGGGTGTAGCCGAGATGGGCGGCGGCGGCCGTGACGGAGCCGCTGGTGACGACGGCCCTGAGCACCTGCATGCGTCTGACATCCAGCATGTAGCAGAGCTTAACGCTGGATGCTCGATTCTTCGCTTGTCCTGTCGAGTCGGGGCAGGGACCGTGGAGTCATGGCGTCATGGATACGGATGGGGCTCCTCGCCCTGCTCTGGGGCTCGGGCTTCCTGTGGATCAAGATCTCCCTGGACCAGGGACTCGGCCCGGTGTGGATCACCTTCGTGCGGTGTCTGCTGGGGGCGGCGTTGCTGGTGGCACTGGCCGTCGCCGCGGGGCAGTCGCTGCCGCGGGACCGGCGCACGTGGGGGCGGCTGCTGGTGGCCGCGTTCTTCTGCAACGCGCTGCCGTTCCTGCTGTTCTCGATCGGCGAGCAGACCGTGGACAGCGGCGTCGCGGGCGTTCTGAACGCCACCACTCCGCTGTGGTCGGTGCTCATCGGTCTGGGACTCGGGACGGAGCGGCGCCTCGGACCGGCCAGGCTCGGCGGACTGCTGCTCGGTTTCGCCGGAGTCCTGCTGATCTTCGCGCCGTGGAGCGCGGGCGCGGGCCTGATGAGCGCGGGCGCGCTCGCGCTGCTGGCGGCGGCGGCGAGCTACGCGGTCGCGTTCGCGTACATGGCCCGGCGGCTCACCGGCGGGGGCACCGGCCCGCTCGCGCTGTCCGCGGCGCAGCTGCTGGCGGCGACGGCCTGGTCGGCGCCGGGCCTCGCGGCGGGCGGCGGGGCGGTACGGGTGACCTGGGCGGGGGTCGCGGCGGTCGTGGTCCTCGGGGTGTTCGCGACCGGGCTGACGTTCCACCTCAACTACCGGATGATCGCGGAGGAGGGCCCGACGGCCGCGGCGACGGTGGGGTACCTGCTGCCGGTGGTGTCGGTGGCGCTGGGCGCGCTGGTGCTGGACGAGCCGCTGTCGGCGCGGGTGGTGGCGGGGATGGCGGTGGTGCTGGCGGGGGTGGCGCTGACGCGCGTACGGCGGAGCAGCGAGCGGGTGTGGGAACCGAGAGCGTAGCCGCCCGAGTCTGGGCAGGCATGCGTGTGACGATGATTCTCCCCGCTCTGACCGAGGCGACCAGCCCGCTGTTCCGGCCCATCAAGTACTCGCTGTTCCCCCCGCTCGGCCTCGCGACGCTCGCCGGCTATCTCGACCCGGACGACGAGGTGACGCTGTACGACGAGCACGTCGAACGGATCGACATCGCGTCCCTGCCGACACCCGACCTGCTGGTGCTGCAGCCGTACATCACGTCCGCGCGCCGGAGTTACGAGATAGCCGACCACTTCCGGGCGCGCGGCGTGCACGTGGCGATGGGCGGGCTGCACGTCACCTCGCTGCCCGAGGAGGCGGCGGCGCACGCGGACACGATCTTCACCGGACCGGGCGAGGACATCTGGCCGCTGTTCCTGAAGGACTTCCGGGACGGGGCGCCGCTGGGCCGGTACGACTCGAAGTCACGCACCCTCGCGGGCCTGCCGCCCGTCCGCCGAGACCTGATCAAACGTCACCTCTACCTGGTCCCGAACTCGATCGTGGTCTCGCGGGGCTGCCCGCACCACTGCGACTTCTGCTACAAGGACGCCTTCTTCGAGGGCGGCAAGTCGTTCTACACACAGGCCGTGGACGACGCGCTCGCCGAGATCGAGCGGCTCCCGGGCCGGCACCTGTACTTCCTCGACGACCATCTGCTGGGCAACCGGCGGTTCGCCGAGGCGCTGTTCGACGGGATGAAGGGGATGGGCCGGCTGTGGCAGGCGGCCGGGACGGTCAAGTCGGTCCTGGAGCCCGACCTGTTGGAGAAGGCGGCGGAGGCGGGGCTGCGGAGCCTGTTCGTCGGCTTCGAGACGGTCAACGACGCCAACCTGGCGGAGCGCCGCAAGAACCAGAACATCGGCCGGGACTACGACGCCGCCGTGCGGCGGCTGCACGACGTGGGCGTGATGGTCAACGCCAGCTTCGTCTTCGGCCTGGACCACGACGGGCCGGACGTCTTCGACCGGACGGTGGAGTGGGCGGTGGAGCAGGGCATCGAGACGGCGACCTTCCACATCATGACGCCGTATCCGTCCACCGGCCTGTGGAAGCAGATGGAGGCGGAGGACCGGATCGTGCACCGCGACTGGGACCTGTACGACACCCGCCACGTCGTCTACCGCCCGGCCGGCATGACCCCGCGCCAGCTGGAGGACGGCTACTGGCGCGCGTACCGCGACTTCTACCGCTGGCGCAACATCTGGAAGGGCGCCGCGGCCCAGCCGGGCCCCCACGAGCGCATGCGCCACCTCGCGTACGCGGGCGGCTGGAAGAAGTTCGAACCCGCCTGGGACGCCCTGATCCGCTCCAGGAGGGTCATCGGCGCGATGCCCCTCCTGGAACGAACCCTCTCCGCCTTCGGCGGCCGGGCACCGAGCTAGGCGGGGAGCTTCGGGGTCTTCGTGGTCCTCAGGACCGTCAGGGTGACGGTGAAGGCGGCGACCAGCAGGGCCGTGCCGACCGCGAAGGCGAGGTGGTAGCCGCTGGTCAGGGCCTCGGGCGCGGGGCGGCCCGCCTCCGTGAGGGACTCGGTGCGGGCGGCGGCCAGCGTGGACAGGACCGCGATGCCGAGGGCCATGCCGATCTGCTGCGTGGTGTTGAACAGGCCGGAGGCGAGGCCCGCGTCCGCCTCCTTCGCGCCGGACATGCCCAGCGAGGTCAGGGCGGGGAGCGCCAGGCCGCCGCCCGCGGCCAGCAGCATGACGGGAAGCAGGTCGGTGACGTACGAGGCGTGCACCGGGACCCGGGTCAGCAGGCCGAGGACGCCGACGAGCAGGGCGAGGCCGGCCAGGAGGACGTTGCGCTCGCCGAAGCGGGCGCCCAGGCGGGCGGAGACGCCCAGCGACACCGCGCCGATGACCGCCGCGGCAGGCAGCATCGCGAGACCGGTCTGCGAGGCGCTGTACCCGAGGACCTTCTGCAGGTAGAGCGCGACGAGGATCTGGAAGGCGAACATCGCGGCGACCGTCAGCATCTGGACCAGGTTGGCGCCGGAGACGGTGCGCGAGCGGAGGATCCGCAGCGGCATCAGCGGGTTCGCGGCCCTGGCCTGGCGGACGAGGAAGCCGGCGAGCAGAGCGAGCGCGAGGGCGCCGAGGCCGAGGGTGTGCGCCGAGCCCGCCCCGTACTCCTCGATGGTGACGACCGCGTAGATGCCGGTCATCAGGCCTGACGTGACCAGGAGCGCGCCGAGCACGTCCGCGCCGGCCTTCAGGCCGAGGCCGCGGTCGGCGGGCAGCGCGGGGAGGGCGACGAGGATCGCCGCGACGCCGATGGGCAGGTTGATGAAGAAGATCCAGTTCCAGGTGAGCGCGTCGGTGAGGACACCGCCGAGCACCTGGCCGATGGACGCGCCGGCCGCGCCGGTGAAGCTGAAGACCGCGATGGCCCTGCCCCGTTCGCGGGGCTCGGTGAAAAGCGTGACCAGGATGCCGAGGCTGACGGCGGAGGCCATCGCGCTGCCGGCGCCCTGCAGGAAGCGGGCGGCGATCAGGACGCCGGGGGACGTGGCGGCCGCGGCGAGCAGCGAGGCGACGGTGAAGACCCCGGTGCCGGCGAGGAACATCCGCTTGCGTCCGATCAGGTCACCGATCCGGCCTGCCAGCAGGAGCAGCGAGCCGAAGGCGATCAGGTACGCGTTGACGACCCAGCTGAGCCCGGTCGGGGTGAAACCCAGGTCGCTCTGGATGGCCGGCATCGCGACGGTGACGATGCTGCCGTCGAGGATCGTCATCAGCATGCCGGTGGCGAGGACGCCGAGGGCGACCCAGCGGGAACGCGCGGCTGAGGCTTCGGCCGGCGCGGGAGCGGGGGCTGCGGACGTGGTCATGACGGTCTCTCCTGTCGTCGGGAGGCAACAGGAGTGACCGTAGCAGATGGTTTTGTTGCAGACTATCTTTTACGGATCGGCTAGCTTTTCTGGCGCGCCCGCCGGGCCGCCCGGGCGCTCTCGACCGGGGTCTCCAGATGCCCGCCGACCAGCAGGTTCAGGGCCCGCACGAGCGCGGTCCGCTCCTCCTCGGGCAGTGAGCCGAGCGCGCTCCGATGCACCGCGTCGACGATCTTCTGGCTCTGCTCGGCGGCCTTCGCGCCCGCCTCCGTCACTGCGATGATCCGCGCCCGCCGGTCCGTGCTGGACGGCCGCCGCTCGGCCAGGCCGGCCTTCTCCAGGGCGTCGACGGTGACCACCATCGTCGTCTTGTCCATGTCCCCGAGCTCGGCGAGCTGCGCCTGCGTCCGCTCCTCCTCCAGGGCGTGGACGAGGACGCAGTGCATCCGGGGCGTCAGCCCGATCTCCCCGAGCCGCGCGGCCATCTGCGTGCGCAGCACGTGACTGGTGTGGTCGAGGAGGAACGACAGGTCGGGTTCGGTGCGGGTGGGCGCCATGGCTGTCATGCGTCCCAGCGTAACCAAGCGATCGATCCGTCGCGGATTATCGGCGAGCGGAGCTGTTGTGGCGGGCAACGCGCCGACTAACTATTGCAAGCAGGTGCTTGCAATAGTTAGCGCTAGCCTGCATCATCGGCAGCATGGCATCGCTCAACGTCGGCAATCTCGGTGAGTACCTGCGCGAGCAGCGGCGCAATGCGCAGCTGTCGTTGCGGCAGCTCGCCGATGCCGCCGGGGTGTCGAACCCGTATCTGAGCCAGATCGAGCGCGGGCTGCGCAAGCCCAGCGCCGAGGTGCTGCAACAGGTCGCGAAGGCGCTGCGGATCTCCGCCGAGACGCTGTACGTCCGGGCGGGGATCCTCGACGAGACGGAGCGGGAGGAGCTGGAGACGCGCGCCGCGATCCTGGCCGATCCCTCGGTCAACGAGCGGCAGAAGCAGGTGCTGCTCCAGATCTACGACTCCTTCCGCAAGGAGAACGCCGCCGAGGCCGCAGCCGAAGCCGGGACCGACGCCACCGAGCGACCCACGACGTGAGCACGTAGACCACATCCGGGAGGACCATCGTCATGGCCATCATCGAAGAGCTGCGCACCCCTCTCTACTTCGCCGCCGGCACCGCCGACCTCGCCGTCCAGCAGGCCCGCAAGGTGCCCGGCCTGATCGAGCAGCTCGCCGCCGAGGCGCCCGCGCGGATCGACGCCGTGCGCCGGACGGACCCGAAGGCCGTGCAGGAGAAGGTCGCCGCCCAGGCCAAGGAGGCCCAGTCGACCGTCCAGGCCAAGGTCGCCGAGGTGGTCGGCGTTCTCGACACCGACCTGAAGAAGCTCGGCGAGACCGCCCAGGACCTCGCCCTGCGCGGGGTCGGCGTGGCCGCCGAGTACGCGGTCAAGGCGCGGGAGAAGTACGAGGAGGTCGCCGCCCACGGCGAGGAGGCCGTCAAGGCCTGGCGGGGCGAGGCCGCCGAGGAGATCACCGAGATCGCCGTGGTCGTCGAGCCCACGCCGTCGCCCGAGGCCGACGCGGCTCCGAAGGACGAGGACGCCCCCAAGGGCAAGGCTCCCGCCCGCAAGGCCGCCGCGCGCAAGGCCCCGGCCAAGAAGAGCGCCTCGGTCACCGAGAAGTAGGCACGGGAGCAGGCAGAGGAAGAGGTACGGCTTCAGCGCGCCGGGCACCATCAGGGTGGCCCGCGCGTTGAAGCGGGTACCTTGACGGCGAGAGCCGCGAGGCGCATTCCCACTCACGAGGCGGTACGCAGATGTTCAGCACGGGCTTCGGTTCCTTCTTCTGGAACTTCGATTCGATCCTCTGGCTGGTCATCGGTCTGGTCATGCTCGGCTTCGCCGTGGCCGCCTTCCTCTTCGCCGCGACGGCGCGGGAGGACGCGTATCGCGCGGCCGAAAAGCAGACCAAGAAGTTCTGGCTGATCCTGCTCGGCGTCAACCTGCTGCTGAACCTGGTGCTGCCGATGCTCTTCCTGCAGGTCGCCGGCCTCATCGCGGCCATCGTCTTCATGGTCGACGTCCGGCCCGCGCTCCGCCAGGTCTCCGGCGGCGGCCGCCGCGGCGGCTCCAGCAGCGACGGCCCCTACGGCCCGTACAACGGCGGCCGCTGACCCTCGGCCGCCAACCGGTCGGCCGCCGACCCGCCGGCCCTAGCGCCGCCGGTCCAGCAGCAGCACCGCCACGTCGTCCGTCAGCTCGCCGCCGTTCAGCGACCGGACCTCGGTCACGGCCGCCTCCAGGAGCTCCTCGCCCCGCAGGCCCTCCGCCAGCTGGCGGTTCACCATGCCGACCATCCCGTCCTGGCCGAGCCGCGGCGAACCCGGTCCCGCCGAGCGGCCCTCGATCAGGCCGTCGGTGTACATCATCAGGCTCCACGACGGGCCCAGCTCCACCTGCCGGCGCGGCCAGCGCGCCCGCGGCAGCAGCCCGAGCGCCGGGCCGCTGTCCTCGTACGGCAGCAGCTGCGCCGCCCACCCGTGCCGGGCGATCAGCGGCGAGGGGTGGCCGGCCAGGCACAGGCCCGCCCGCCGCCCGTCCGGGGCGATGTCCACGGTGCAGAGCGTCGCGAAGATCTCCTCGCTCTCCCGCTCGTGCTCCAGGACCCGCTGCAGCGTCGACAGGAGTTCGTCCCCGCACAGGCCCGCGAAGGTCAGCGCCCGCCAGGCGATGCGCAGCTCCACGCCGAGCGCCGCCTCGTCCGGGCCGTGCCCGCAGACGTCGCCGATCATGGCGTGGACCGTGCCGTCGGGCGTGCGGACCGTGTCGTAGAAGTCGCCGCCGAGCAGCGCGCGGGAGCGGCCCGGCCGGTACCGGGCGGCGAACCGCAGGTCCGAGCCCTCCAGCAGCGGCGTGGGCAGCAGCCCGCGCTCCAGACGGGCGTTCTCCTGGGCGCGCAGCCGGGACTCGGCCAGCTTCACCTGGGCCGAGTCGGCGCGCTTGCGCTCCACGGCGTAGCGGATCGCCCGGCTCAGCAGCCGGCCGTCGAGCTCCTCGCGGAACAGGTGGTCCTGGGCCCCGACCCGTACCGCCTCGGCGGCCAGCTCGGCGTCCGAGGAGGCCGCGAGGGCCAGCACGGCGTGCCGGGGCGCGAGGCGCAGGACGTGGTGCAGCGGGGCCAGCGGGTCGTCGCCGGCGCCGGGCAGGGCGAGGTCGACGAGGATGCAGTGCACGTCGTCGGTGAGCAGCCGCTCCGCCTCGGTGAGGTTGCGGGCGGTACGGATGCGCAGCCGGGTCCCGGCGTGGTCGAGCAGTTCGGGTACGGCGAAGGCGCCGGCGGGGTCGTCCTCGATCACGAGCAGCGTCAGGTCGACGCCAGTGGCTGTGCCGGCCTCCACGACGGGGGCCGCCGAAGTGGTCCTCTGTCGCGGTACGGGTACGGGCATCGTCCTGGTTTCCTTCCCTCCCCCCGAGGGCACGGCGGGACGCGAACCGCGTCCCACCGACCGGGACCATAGCGGTACTGCGCGGTGCAGCGGAATGGCGATCACGCTGTGAACATCGAAGAGCCCTTGGCATATGCCGCGCATGGGGAGGTTGTCGACCGCCGGGCCATGACGAACATCACCCCGGCGTCGCGCCGATTGTGGCCCGGCTCACCGCTTCCGAAGGACGGTCACGCGGAGGACGGTCACCCGGAGGACGGCCCGCTCACCGCTCCGGGCGGACGACCCCGAGGATCTCCATCGAGCCGGCGCCGGCCAGGGTGACGTTCCGCCCCGGCCGCGGCGCGTGGACCATCGCGCCGTTCCCCACGTACATGCCGATGTGGCTGGCGTCCCGGTAGTAGACGATCAGGTCGCCGGGCCGCATGTCCTTGATGTCCACCCGCGGCAGCAGCCGCCACTGCTCCTGCGAGGTGCGCGGGATGGCCTGCCCCGCCGCGCCCCAGGCCCGCTGGGTCAGCCCGGAGCAGTCGTACGACCCGGGCCCCTCGGCGCCCCACACGTACGGCTTGCCGATCTGCGCGGTGGCGAACTGGACGGCCTTCTTGCCCCGCTCCGTCGCCGTGCCGTTCAGCTCCTTGAGGATGCCGGAGCTGAGCCAGGTCGTCTGCATGCGGTACTGGGCGTCCTCCTCCAGCTTCACCAGCCGGGCCAGCTCCTCGGCCGCCAGCTCGGACTCCAGCTTCTTCGCCGCGGCGATCTTGTCGTTGATCTCCTTCTTCGCCTTGGCCTGCTTGACGCGGTTGGCCTCCAGCTTGGTCCAGTTCTCGCCGGCCTCCTGCGTGTAGGCCGTCAGCTCCGCCTGGGTGCGGTTCAGTTCGCCGAGGAGGTCCTTGGTGGCCTTCTGGCCCTGCTTGAGACGGCCGGCGTTGTCGAGGAAGAGCTGGGGGTCGTCGGTGAGGACGAGCTGGGCGCTCTCGGGCAGTCCGCCGTTGCGGTACTGCGCGCGGGCCGCGGCGCCTGCGTGGGTCTTGAGCTCCTCGATCTTCGCCTGGCCGGCCACGATCATCCGGGCCAGCTGCACGATCTCGTTGGACTGCTGCTTGGTCTGCTCCTCGGCGAGGTTGTACGCGTCGGTGGCCGCGGCCGCCTTGCGGTACAGCGCGTCGATCTCCTTGCGGACCTGTTCGAGGGTCTTCTTCGGGGCGCCGGCCGGCGGCGCCGCCGGGGGCGGCTCGGGCGCGGCGTGGGCGGGCAGGGCGAGCATCGGCGAGGCCAGCACCGTCAAGGCGCTGACCACGGTGATCGCGGCGGTGGCGCAACGGCGTCGGTTCACTGGCTCCCCCTGCTGGTTGCTGTCGGATCGTCAGACCTGATTTACCGTCAGTAACTTCTCTGTGACCTTGGTGATAGTGCCATGCAGAAGCGCAAAGCGACAGAGGAAACCCGGGCCCGGGCGGCGTCACCTCCCCCACAGGGGACGAAGGGCGGCGGTGATCCGTTCCCCGTTCGACTCCCGTCCCCCGTACGAGGGGTGAGGAACGCTCAGCGCCCGCCGAACGCTCAGCGCCCGCCGGGGGCGAGCGCCGCCCAGTCCACCGTCACCTCGCCCTGCCGCCAGCGGCGCGGCCCGTCCCGCAGCGGCCAGTCCGCCGCCAGGTCCCGCACCGACCGGATCCAGCGCTGCCGCGCGCCGAGCGAGGCGTACGGGGCGGCCGCCGCCCACGCCCGGTCGAAGTCCCGCAGGAAGGCGTGCACCGGCTCGCCCGGCACATTGCGGTGGATCAGCGCCTTCGGCAGCCGCTCCGCCAGGTCCGACGGCCGCTCCAGCGAGCCGAGCCTCGTGGCGAAGGTCACCGTGCGCGGCCCCTCCGGCCCCAGCGCCACCCACACGTGCCGCCGCCCGATCTCGTCGCAGGTCCCCTCGACGAGCAGCCCCTCCGGCGCGAGCCGCGCGCACAGCCGCCGCCACACGGCGGCGACCTCCGCCTCGTCGTACTGGCGCAGCACGTTCGCCGCGCGGATCAGGGCCACCTCGCCGGGTACCGGCACCTCGAAGCCGCCGTGCACGAAGGACAGGCCCTCGCACTCGTACGGCTTCGCCGCCTCGACCCGGGCCGGCTCGATCTCGATGCCGACGACCCGGGCCCGCGGATCGGCGGTGCGCAGCCGTCCGAGCAGTTCGACGGCGGTCCAGGGCGCCGCCCCGTACCCGAGGTCGACCGCCACCGGCGGGCCGTCGGCGCGGCGCAGCGCCGGGCCGTGGACGGCGGCGATCCAGCGGTCCATGCGGCGCAGGCGGTTGGGGTTGGTGGTCCCGCGGGTCGGGGTGCCGACGGGGCGGGTGGTGCGCGGGGCCATGGCATGAGCGTACGGGCCGGAGCCGGCCGGGCCGGGGGTGTGCCGGTGTACCGGGCAATGAATTGGCAAAGTGGCGGCCGCAGGAAATGAAAGGGGCTGTTCCGGTGTTGTGCGGCGTGGAGGACGCCCCTGTGCCCTCCGGCTGTCATGCCTGTGAGCGCCCCGAGCGGAAGGACCGCCGACGTGAGCCAGTACGTGTCCCGGTTCGCCGGCACCCTGGCGGCGCCGCCCAGGCTCCGCTTCCCCGGCCGGCACCGGACCCCGCGCCGGGTCGCCATGCTGAGCGTGCACACCTCCCCGCTGCACCAGCCCGGCACCGGCGACGCGGGCGGTATGAACGTGTACATCGTGGAGCTGGCCAAGCGGCTGGCCGCGATCGACATCGAGGTGGAGATCTTCACCCGGGCCACCACCGGCGGCCTCGCGCCCGTCGTCGAGCTGGCCCCCGGTGTCCTGGTCCGGCACGTCGACGCCGGCCCGTACGAGGGCCTGGCGAAGGAAGAGCTGCCGGCCCAGCTGTGCGCCTTCACGCACGGCGTGATGCAGGCGTGGGCGGGGCAGCGCCCCGGCTACTACGACCTCGTCCACTCGCACTACTGGCTCTCCGGCCACGTCGGCTGGCTGGCCGCCGAGCGCTGGGGCGTGCCGCTGGTGCACGCCATGCACACCATGGCCAAGGTCAAGAACGCGGCGCTGGCCTCCGGCGACACCCCCGAGCCCACCGCGCGGGTCATCGGCGAGACGCAGATCGTCGCCGCGGCGGACCGGCTGATCGCCAACACCGCCGAGGAGGCCGATGAACTCGTCCGCTTCTACGAGGCCGACCCCGGCAAGGTCGCCGTCGTCCACCCCGGCGTGAACCTCGACCACTTCCGCCCCGCGGACGGCCGGGCCGCGGCCCGCGCCCGCCTCGGACTGCCCCAGGACGCCTTCGTCCCCGTCTTCGCCGGCCGCATCCAGCCGCTGAAGGCCCCCGACATCCTGCTGCGCGCCGCCGCCCTGCTGCTCGACCACGACCCGTCGCTGCGCTCGCGCATGGTCGTCCCGGTGGTCGGCGGCCCCAGCGGCAGCGGACTGGCCAGGCCGGAGGGGCTGCAGAAGCTCGCCGCGCGGCTCGGCATCGCGGACGTCGTCCGCTTCCACCCGCCGGTCGGACAGGACCGGCTCGCGGACTGGTTCCGGGCCGCTTCGGTGCTCGTCATGCCCTCGTACAGCGAGTCCTTCGGGCTCGTCGCCATCGAGGCACAGGCGGCCGGCACGCCGGTCGTCGCCGCCGCGGTGGGCGGACTGCCGGTGGCGGTGCGGGACGAGGTGACCGGCTTCCTGGTCCCGGGCCACGACCCCGCCGACTACGCGCGGGCGCTGGGCCGGTTCACCGAGGCCCCCGAACTCACGGCCCGGATGGGCGAGGCGGCCGCGCGGCACGCGGAGTCCTTCGGCTGGGACACGGCCGCGTCCGGCACGGCGGACGTGTACACCGCGGCGATGCACGACAGGCGGCTGCGCGAGCACCGCCGTCGCGTACGCTCGCACCATGGCTGACGTCGCAAGGAAGCCCGCCGAGCGCGCCCGGCAGGTCGTCGAGGAGACCCTGAAGGACGCGGAACTCGAGTGGGAGTCTCCCGAACCGGGTTCGTACGTGGTCAAACTCCCCGGCACCCGCAAGCTCTTCACGACCCTGTCGCTGCGGGTCGGCCGGCACTCGCTCTCGCTGAACGCCTTCGTCGTCCGCCACCCGGACGAGAACGAGGCCGGCGTCCACCGCTGGCTCCTGGAGCGCAACCTCAAGCTGTACGGCGTGAGTTACGCGGTCGACAGCCTCGGCGACGTCTACCTGGCCGGCCGGCTGCCGCTCGCCGCCGTCGTCCCGGAGGAGCTGGACCGCCTCCTGGGGCAGGTCCTGGAGGCGGCGGACGGCGACTTCAACACCCTCCTGGAACTCGGCTTCGCGTCGGCGATCCGGCGCGAGTACGAATGGCGGGTGGCGCGCGGCGAGTCGACGCGGAACCTGGACGCGTTCGCGCACCTGACGCGCAAGAAGGACTGAAGCAGGACTGACGGCCCAGGGGGCCGGCCCGGCTGACGGGTCCTAGGCGACGGCCGGGTCCTTGGCCTCGGCCTTCTCGGGCGAGCCGTTCGCGTCCTCGTCCTGCGAGTCCGCCGAGTCCTCCGACAGGGCCTTGCGCAGCCGCGTGGTGTACCCGACGGCGGCGGCGCAGCCGATGACGCCGCAGGCGATCCACAGCACGTCGGAACCGGGCCCCTCGACGATCCAGCCGGCCGCGATCGGGGCGATGAAGCCCCCTACGGACCACGACATGCCCATGACGCCCTGGTAGCGCCCGCGGGCGTGCTCGGGCGAGAGCTTGGCGGTGGCGGCGGCGTTGGTGGGGACGTGGACCATCTCGCCGATCGTCCAGACGATGACGGTCGCGGCGAAGACGAGGGGGGAGCCGGCCAGTGCGGTCGCGCCGGTGCCGACGGCGAAGAGCAGCGAGGAGACGGTCAGCAGCATCACCGGCGAGCGCTTGTCGGTGAGCTTGTTGACCAGCAGCTGGAAGCCGACGATCACGACGCCGTTGACGGCGATGACCACTCCGTACGAGGAGGGCGACAGGCCCTGCTCGGCCATGGTGAGCGGCAGGCCGACCCAGGGGGCGGTGAAGACCAGGACGACGAGCATGTTGAGCAGGACGAGCGTGCGGAAGGGGGCGTCCTTGAGCACGTCGAGGGTACTGAGCTTCTGCTCCGGGACGGCGTTTCCGGCGGTGTCGACGGGGGTCTCGGGCCGGGTCTCGGGGAGCCGCAGGAAGACGATCAGCGCGCACAGGGTGGTGGCGACGGCGTCGGCGATGAAGAGGGTGCGGTAGCCGAGGACGATCGCGGCGCCGCCGCCGATGGCGGCGATGGCGAAGCCGAGGTTGAGGGCCCAGTAGTTGAGCGCGTAGGCGCGGCGCACGTCGTGCTCGGGGACCATGTCGGCGATGGTCGCGTTGATGGACGGCCGGACGGCCTGCATGGCGACGCCCATGAGCAGCACGGCGACGGCGACGGCCCAGGCGCTGCCGACGAAGGCGAGCGAGCTCGTACAGGCGGCCGTCGCGAGATGCATCGTGACCATGGTGGGGCGCCGGCCCCAGCGGTCGGTGAGCAGTCCGCCGAGGGCGGAGCCGGCGATGCCGCCGAGGCCGTGCAGGGCCACGACCAGGCCGGCGAACCAGGCGGAGTGGCCGAGTTCCTGGGTGAGGAAGAGGGACAGGAAGGTCAGGACGAAGGCGCCGGTGCGGTTGACGAGGGTGGACAGCCAGAGCCACCAGAAGCCGCCTGGGAGACCGGAGACGGTGGCGACGGCGGAGCGTCGTAGTGCGGCGATGGCCATGTGTGGAGGTCCCCCTGCGTCTGTAAGCGTCCCCGACCCTACGCGTAACTTACGGGCGGGGAAGGGGAGGCCGCCACCGATTTGCCGGCCGCGGGGCGTGTCCGCCTGCCGGGCGCGCCGAGCGTCGCCGCAGAGCCGTCGATTAATCTCGTACGCATGGCCGACGCACCGTACAAGCTGATCCTCCTCCGCCACGGCGAGAGCGAGTGGAACGCGAAGAACCTGTTCACCGGCTGGGTGGACGTCAACCTCACCGAGAAGGGCGAGAAGGAGGCGGTCCGCGGCGGTGAGCTGCTCAAGGACGCCGGCCTGCTGCCCGACGTACTGCACACCTCGCTGCAGAAGCGCGCCATCCGCACGGCGCAGCTGGCCCTGGAGGCCGCCGACCGCCACTGGATCCCGGTCCACCGCTCCTGGCGCCTGAACGAGCGCCACTACGGCGCGCTGCAGGGCAAGGACAAGGCGCAGACCCTCGCCGAGTTCGGCGAGGAGCAGTTCATGCTGTGGCGCCGCTCCTACGACACCCCGCCGCCGCCGCTCGCCGACGACAACGAGTACTCCCAGGCCGACGACGCCCGCTACGCGTCGATCCCGCCGGAGCTGCGCCCGCGCACCGAGTGCCTCAAGGACGTCGTCGAGCGCATGCTCCCGTACTGGTACGACGGCATCGTCCCGGACCTGCTGGCCGGCCGCACGGTCCTGGTCGCCGCCCACGGCAACAGCCTGCGCGCCCTGGTCAAGCACCTGGACGGCATCTCGGACGCGGACATCGCGGGCCTGAACATCCCGACGGGCATCCCGCTCGCCTACGAGCTCGACGAGAACTTCAAGCCCCTCAACCCCGGCGGTACCTACCTCGACCCGGAGGCCGCCGCGGCCGCCATCGAGGCGGTCAAGAACCAGGGCAAGAAGAAGTAGCCGCGAGCAACCCCTCACCTTGCAAGGCCCCCGCCGTGACGGCGGGGGCCTTGTCGGTTTCCGGGAGCCGCCGATATTCGGGGGCGCGCGGCGGGCGCGATCGTCTAGCGTGCGGGCGTGAGTGGTACCGGACTGCGTCTTGAGACGATCACCCCCGCCAATGTCGACGCCGCGCTCGGGCTGCGCGTGCACCCCGAGCAGACGGACAACGTCGCGCCCGTCGCGACCTCGCTCGCCGAGGCGTACGCGTACGGGGAGACGGCCTGGCCGCGCGCGATCTACGACGGGGACGAGCTCGTCGGGTTCCTGATGGCGTTCGTCGACATCCGGTGGAACGCCGAGAAGGACCCCGAGGACCGGCGCAGCGGGCTGTGGCGGCTCAACATCGGCGCCGCGCACCAGGGCATGGGGTACGGGCGGTTCGCCGTCGAGGCCGTCCGGGAGGAGCTGCGGCGGCGGGGGGCCTCGCAGCTGTACGTCTCCTGGCACCAGGGCGAGCACGGGCCCGGCGAGTTCTACCGGCGGCTCGGGTTCCGGGAGACCGGGGAGCTCGCCGGGGACCAGGCCGTAGGGGTCCTCGCGATCTGACGCGGGCCCCGCCCCCGAGGGCCGGACCCGCGTACCCGATCGCTGCTAGCAGGCCCCGCCGCACTGGCACGGGGCGCCGGACTGGCAGCCGCAGCCGCAGCCCGCGCCGCAGCCGCACGCGCCGAGCACCGGCAGCAGCTTCGGCTCGCGCGCGGCGGGCTCGGGCGCGCCGTCCGTCGTCGTGATGGGGGAATCGGCCATGGGGTCCCTCCTCCAAAGGCGCCGGTCGCCTTCCTCCCCATTCCATGCCCGCCCGACACGGCGCATCAACGGCGCACTGGGGCGTTCGGCGCCTACGCGCCCTCGACCGGCGACTCCGCCGGCTGCAGCTCGTCCGCGTGCTCGCCCGTCACCAGGTACACCACGCGCTTGGCGACCGACACCGCGTGGTCCGCGAAGCGCTCGTAATACCGGCCGAGCAGCGTCACGTCGACGGCGGTCTCGATGCCGTGCTTCCAGCGGTCGTCCATCAGGTGCTGGAACAGCGTCCGGTGCAGCAGGTCCATCTCGTCGTCGTCGTGCTCCAGCTGCAGCGCCAGATCGACGTCCTTCGTGATGATGACCTCCGCCGCCTTCGCCATCAGGCGCTGCGCCAGCTGTCCCATCTCCAGGATCGTCGCGTGCAGGTCCCGCGGCACCGCGGTGTCCGGGAACCGCAGCCGGGCCAGCTTCGCCACGTGCTGCGCCAGGTCGCCGGAACGCTCCAGGTCCGCGCTCATCCGCAGCGAGGTCACCACGATCCGCAGGTCCGTCGCCACCGGCTGCTGCCGCGCGAGGAGAGCTATGGCCCGGGCCTCCAGGTCGTGCTGCAGGTCGTCGACCTTCTGGTCCGCGGCGATCACGCTCTCCGCCAGCTTCAGGTCCGCGTCGAGCATCGCCGTCGTGGCGCGCCCGATCGCCGACCCGACCAGGCGGGCCATCTCGACCAGGCCCTCGCCGATCGAGTCCAGTTCCTCGTGGTACGCGTCGCGCATCGGTGGTCCTCTCTCCTACAGTCCGGGGTCAGGATCGAACGAGTGAAGCTCGGACCCCTACGTTGCCACGGTCCGCCCCGCACACGTCGAGCGCTGCCACCGCAGGTGAACGAGCACTTTCTCCCCGGTGAACTCTGAGCGACCCGGCCGCGGAACCGTTCGCACCAAATGAACCGACACCGTCCCCACGGTGAACTCTGGGCGACGACTGTTCGAGCAGCGACTCGGACGGCTGGGAGAGAGTCGGCGAGCCCGCATAACCTGGATGGCATGGACGTGAACGCGGCGGTTGCCGCATTGGCAGCGATCGCCGGTGTATGCACCGGCGTGATCGCCATGCTGGCGTTCCGCTGGAGCGAACGCGACCAGGCACGCCCGACCCGTACCTCCCTGCACACCGACGCGGTTCTGCCGCCCGGCGTCGACACGGTGCTGTCGGTGCTCCGCTCCTCCGCGGTCGTTCTCGACGAGAGCGACTCGGTCGTCAAGGCCAGCTCCGCGGCGTACGCCCTGGGACTGGTCCGCGGCGGCAAGCTCGCCGTCGAGCCCATGCTCAACATGGCCCGCGACACCCGCAGGGACGGCGAGATACGGCAGGTCGAACTGGACCTGCCGCGGCGCGGCACCGGACGCGGCGAGGCGCTCGCCGTCTCCGCCCGCGTCGCACCCCTGGGCTCCCGCCTGGTCCTGCTGCTCGTCGAGGACCTCACCGAGGCCCGCCGTATCGAGGCCGTGCGCCGCGACTTCGTCGCCAACGTGAGTCACGAGCTCAAGACTCCCGTCGGCGCGCTCTCCCTGCTCTCCGAGGCCGTCATGGACGCCTCGGACGACCCCGAGGCGGTCACCCGCTTCGCCGGCCGCATGCAGATCGAGGCGACCCGGCTGACCAACCTGGTCCAGGAGCTCATCGACCTCTCGCGGGTGCAGAACGACGACCCGCTGGAGGACGCCGAGCCGGTCCGGGTGGACGAACTCGTCGCCGAGGCGATCGACCGCTCCCGGCACACCGCGACCACCAAGCAGATCACCATGGCGTCCGGGGGCAGCGCCGGGCTGCACGTCTGGGGCCACCGCGGCCAGCTGGCCGCGGCCCTGGGCAACCTCGTCGAGAACGCCGTCAACTACTCACCGGCGCGGACCCGGGTCGGCATCGCCGCCCGCCGCGTCCCCGCCCCCGGCGGCGACCTGATCGAGATAGCCGTGACCGACCAGGGCATCGGCATCTCCGAGAAGGACCGCGAGCGGGTCTTCGAACGCTTCTACCGGGTCGACCCGGCCCGCTCCCGTGCCACCGGCGGCACGGGTCTGGGCCTGGCCATCGTCAAACACGTGGCCGCCTCGCACGGCGGGGAGGTCACGGTCTGGAGCACCGAGGGTCAGGGGTCCACCTTCACCCTGCGACTGCCCGAGGCGGGTTCCGTACGGAACCGCGACGACTCCGGCGCGGACAGCGCCGGCGCCGCCGATCACGACGCCCCCGACACCACCACCGAACCACTCCCTGCCCCGGAGGTCCTTCCGTGACCCGAGTGCTTGTCGTCGAGGATGAGGAATCCTTCAGCGACGCCCTGTCGTACATGCTCCGCAAAGAGGGCTTCGAGGTCGCCGTGGCGGCCACCGGGCCCGACGGACTCGACGAGTTCGAGCGCAACGGGGCCGACCTCGTCCTTCTCGACCTGATGCTGCCGGGTCTGCCCGGTACGGAGGTCTGCCGCCAGCTGCGCGGGCGCTCCAACGTCCCGGTCATCATGGTGACCGCCAAGGACAGCGAGATCGACAAGGTCGTCGGCCTGGAGATAGGAGCCGACGACTACGTGACCAAGCCCTTCTCCTCGCGGGAGCTGGTCGCCCGCATCCGCGCGGTGCTGCGCCGCCGCGGCGAGCCGGAGGAGGTCACCCCCGCCGCCCTGGAGGCCGGCCCGGTCCGCATGGACGTCGACCGCCACGTGGTGACGGTCGCCGGCGGCAAGGTCGACCTGCCGCTGAAGGAGTTCGACCTCCTGGAGATGCTGCTGCGCAACGCGGGCCGCGTGCTGACCCGCATGCAGCTGATCGACCGCGTCTGGGGCGCCGACTACGTCGGCGACACCAAGACCCTCGACGTCCACGTCAAGCGCCTCCGCGCCAAGATCGAACCCGACCCCGGCGCCCCGCGCTACCTGGTGACGGTCCGCGGCCTGGGCTACAAGTTCGAGCCGTAAAGACGGGTCCGTCCGGCGGACGGAGTCCGAGCCGTAGGACCGGGTCTGCCGCAGACCAAAGGGCGGCCCCGCCGGAGTGTTCCGGTGGGGCCGCCCTTCGTCTGTGTCAGTGACCCGCGGCGTGGGTGGCCTCGCCGGTGGGCTCCCCGGTCTCCGGGGCGGTGGGCTCGCCGGTCGGCTTCGTGGCGGGCTTCTCCGGCTTGGTGGCCGGCGGGGCCGGGCGCTCCGACGGGCCGTAGCCCTCGAAGTAGCTCTTCGCCGGGACGACGAAGGCCTGCAGGCCGACGTCGCCCGTCTCGCTGAGCTTGAAGACGACCTCCTGCACGTCGCCGCTCTTGCGCTCCGGCACACCGTTCTGGATCACGGCGGTCGCGTTGCCCTCGCCGCCGAGGACGACCGAGCCGCCGGCCGGGACGACGACCTGGCCCGAGCCCTTGGCGGGGGTGAGCTTCACCGTGGTCGCCGTGCCCGGCAGGGTGATGGACTCGACGGTCTGCGAATCCTGGCCGTTGTTGAAGATCGTCGCGGAGACGACCGCGGGACCCCGCCGGCCGGTGTCGGGCTGGGTGATCACCAGCGCGTTCTGGACCTGGATGTCCTCGACCGTGACGGCCGCGTTGTCCGGCTTCACGCCGAGCGTCTGGGCGTCGTTGCCGGCGCCGCATGCGGTCAGCGAGGCGATCGAGATCACGATGGCGGTGGCGGCGAGAGCGCCGCGTCGAAGGCTGCGGCTCACGGCGGCGGCAACTCCTAGGACGTACGGACGGACGGGGTAAGGGACAACTAAGGGTGTGTCAGCGCGCTTAGGTTACCGAGCCTCACTCTCGGTCCCGCACCCGACCCGCCCCTTGTGCCCCGGAGGTCCCATGAGAGGCCCCTTCGGACCCGGGCGCCGCGCCGTCCGCCGGCTGCGGGGCCGGGCCCCCGGCCCGTTCCGATTCGCCTCCCGTTCACATATCCGCCGTGATCAATTCGCCATTTCCGCAGGAAATCCCGGAACCGCCGGTGATCAATTCTGGAAAGTCCCCCCGGATGGCTCCGTACGAGTGAGCGATCTCCGAACGGAGCACGCAGAGATCGGTAGACTGAACCGGACAAACCAGGGTGTTCCACCCTCCTTCCCGGCCCCGGGGGAGCTGTGACGCGCGTGTTTCTCTCCGTTCGCGCAGCCCGTCCGACCTGCGAATACCGCCCTCCGGAAGACCGCCGCAGCACGTTCGCGTTGCTGTTGTCAAGCCCTGAGATATGCCCTGACCTGCGAAAACGCCATTCAGAAGAAGCCGTATCCGTGTTACCCTGGATAGCCACGGAAGGGGTACCTGTCACATGACGTTCAAGGTTGGCGACACCGTGGTCTATCCCCATCACGGGGCCGCGCTGATCGAGGCCATCGAAACTCGCCAGATCAAAGGCGTGGACAAGACCTACTTGGTGCTCAAGGTCGCCCAGGGCGACCTGACGGTTCGTGTGCCGGCGGACAATGCGGAGTTCGTCGGTGTGCGTGACGTGGTCGGTCAGGATGGGCTGGACCGGGTCTTCGAGGTGCTGCGTGCGCCGTACGCCGAGGAGCCGACCAACTGGTCCCGTCGCTACAAGGCAAATCTCGAGAAGCTCGCCTCCGGCGATGTCATCAAGGTCGCCGAAGTAGTGCGCGACCTGTGGCGCCGGGAGCGCGAGCGCGGTCTTTCCGCAGGTGAGAAGCGCATGCTCGCCAAGGCTCGGCAGATCCTGGTGAGCGAGCTGGCCCTCGCGGAGAACACGAACGAGGACAAGGCCGAGGCTCTGCTCGACGAGGTCCTCGCGTCCTGACGCGATATCGATGCCGCGGTGCCCGCTGACGCTCTGTGAGCTGTGACTCACAGTGCCGTCGCCGGGCACTGCGGCATGTTCGTCTCCTGAAACACCCCCACACACTCGGCCCCGAAAGGCCCTCCGTACTGCCGCCACGTCCGTACTGCCACCGCGCATGCGCACGCGCCACACGGAGGCCGCACAGCCGCACACGGCGCCGGCGCGACCGATCCTGACCAAGTCGTCACGGAAAGGGCCCGGTCAAGGCGTCGCGCCCGGCACGATGGAGGCCATACCCACAAGGGCCGAGGAAACAAACCTGCCGGAGTGCAACCGATGTCAGACGAAACGCGTCCCCTCCGCACCGCCGCCGTCATTCCCGCGGCCGGCCGGGGCGTCAGGCTCGGCCCGGGCGCGCCCAAGGCGCTGCGCGCGCTGAACGGCACCCCGATGCTCGTCCACGCCGTCCGCGCCATGGCCGCCTCCCGCGCCGTCTCGCTGGTCGTCGTGGTCGCCCCCGCCGAAGGCGTCGGCGAGGTCAAGCGCCTCCTCGACGAGCACGCCCTGCCCGCTCGCACCGACTACCTGGTCGTCCCCGGCGGCGACGCCCGCCAGGAGTCCGTACGGCTCGGGCTCGAAGCCCTGCCCGAGGGCATCGACATCGTCCTCGTCCACGACGCCGCCCGCCCCCTCGTCCCCGTCGACACCGTCGACGCCGTCGTCGAGGCGGTCCGCGACGGAGCCGTCGCCGTGGTCCCCGCGCTGCCGCTGGCCGACACCGTCAAGGAGGTCGAGCCGGCCGCGCCCGGCACGCCCGAGCCCGTCGTCGCCACCCCCGAGCGCGCCCGGCTGCGCGCCGTCCAGACCCCCCAGGGCTTCGACCACGACACCCTGGTCAACGCCCACGCCACGATCGCCCTCGCCGGCGACGGCGCCACCGACGACGCCGGCATGGTCGAGCGCCTCGGCGCGCCCGTCGTCGTCGTGCCCGGCCACGAAGAGGCCTTCAAGGTGACCCGCCCCCTCGACCTCGTCCTCGCCGAGGCCGTACTCGCCCGCAGGAGGGCCAACGATGGCTTCTGAGCTTCCCCCGACGCCGCTCATCCCCCGCACCGGCATCGGCACCGACGTGCACGCCTTCGAGAAGGGCCGCGAACTGTGGTGCGCGGGCCTGCTCTGGGAGGGTGAGGAGTACGGGCTCGCCGGGCACTCCGACGCCGACGTCGCCGCCCACGCCGCCTGCGACGCGCTCTTCTCCGCGGCCGGCGTCGGCGACCTCGGCGCCCACTTCGGCACCTCCCGCCCCGAGTGGGCCGGCGCCGCCGGCGTCACCCTGCTCGCCGAGGCCGCCCGCATCGTCCGCGCCGAGGGCTACGAGATCGGCAATATCGCCGTCCAGGTCATCGGCGTCCGCCCCAAGATCGGCAAGCGCCGCGACGAGGCCCAGAAGGCGCTGAGCGAGGCCGCCGGCGCCCCCGTCTCCGTCTCCGGCACCACCACCGACGGACTCGGCCTCACCGGCCGCGCCGAGGGCCTGGCCGCGATCGCCACCGCGCTGGTGTTCCCCGTACCGCGGTAGCCGGTGTTCCCCGTACCGCGGTAGCCGACCTGACACGTACGGAAAGAATCGCCCCGCGAACCCGGAATCCGTCGCGGGGCACTACCACACGCCCACTACCCTGGAGTGGTGACCATTCGCCTGTACGACACCAGCGCCCGGCAGATCCGCGACTTCACCCCGCTCACGCCGGGCTGTGTCTCGATCTACCTCTGTGGCGCCACCGTGCAGAGCGCCCCGCACATCGGCCACATCCGCTCGGGCCTCAACTTCGACATCATGCGCCGCTGGTTCGCGTACCGCGGCTACGACGTCACCTTCGTACGCAACGTCACCGACATCGACGACAAGATCATCGCGAAGTCCGGTGACCAGGGCCGCCCCTGGTGGTCCATCGGCTACGAGAACGAGCGGGGCTTCAACGCCGGCTACGACGCTCTCGGCTGCCTGCCGCCCACGTACGAGCCGCGGGCCACCGGCCACGTCACCGAGATGGTCGAGATGATGCGCGGCCTCATCGAGCGCGGACACGCCTACGAGGCCGACGGCAGCGTCTACTTCGACGTCCGCTCGTACCCCGACTACCTGTCGCTGTCCAACCAGGACATCGACGACCTGCGCCAGCCCGCCGAGGAAGGCATCACCGGCAAGCGCGACCCCCGCGACTTCGCCATGTGGAAGGCCACCAAGCCCGGCGAGCCCGACTGGGAGACCCCGTGGGGCCGCGGCCGCCCCGGCTGGCACCTCGAGTGCTCCGCCATGGCGCACAAGTACCTCGGTTCCGCCTTCGACATCCACGGCGGCGGCCTCGACCTGATCTTCCCGCACCACGAGAACGAGATCGCCCAGGCCAAGGCCTTCGGCGACGACTTCGCCCAGTACTGGGTGCACAACGCCTGGGTCACCATGAGCGGCGAGAAGATGTCGAAGTCGCTCGGCAACTCGGTGCTCATCGAGGAGATGGTCAAGCGCTGGCGGCCCATCGTGCTGCGCTACTACCTCGGCACCCCGCACTACCGCTCCATGATCGAGTACAGCGAGGAGGCGCTGCAGGAGGCCGAGGCGGCGTTCGCCCGCATCGAGGGCTTCATCCAGCGCGTCGTCGAGAAGGCCGGCGAGGTCGCCCCCGCCGACGAGGTCCCGACCGCCTTCGCCGACGCCATGGACGACGACCTCGGCGTCCCGCAGGCCCTCGCCGTCCTGCACAACACGGTCCGCCAGGGCAACACCGCACTGGCCGCAGACGACAAGGAAGCCGCCGTCGCCCGGCTCGCCGAGGTCCGCGCCATGCTCGGCGTCCTCGGCCTCGACCCGCTCGACCCGCACTGGGCCGGCGAGGCCGACCGCGGCGCCGGCGCCGAACTGCACGACGTCGTCGACAGCCTCGTACGCCTGGTGCTCCAGCAGCGCGAGTCCGCCCGCGAGCGCAAGGACTGGGCGACCGCGGACGCGATCCGCGACCAGCTCAACCAGTCCGGGCTCGCCATCGAGGACAGCCCCGACGGCCCGCGCTGGTCGATCGCCCACCGCTGATGATGTGCCGCTCGGGGAGCCGGGCGGCACACTTCACTTACAGACCTTTGTACGCAACACCGAGGATTAGGTAGTCATGGCCGGGAACAGCCAGCGCAGGAACCGCCGTACGTCCAACAAGAAGGGCGCGACGGTCGGCAGCGGTGGCCAGCGGCGCAAGGGCCTGGAGGGCAAGGGGCCCACGCCGAAGGCCGAGGACCGCAAGGGCCACAAGGCGTTCCGCGTCTCCAACGCCATCGCCCGACAGGCCGCCAAGCGCCGCCCCGCCCCCCGCCGCGGCGGCCCCAAGGGCACCAGCGAGATGGTCGTCGGCCGCAACCCGGTCTTCGAGGCCCTGCGCGACGGCGTGCCCGCGACGACCCTGTACGTCCAGCAGTTCATCGACAACGACGAGCGCGTCCGCGACGTGCTCAAGCTCGCCGGCGAGCGCGGCAACATCAACCTGATGGAAGCCCCCCGCCAGGAGCTCGACCGGATGACCAACGGGCTCAACCACCAGGGCCTCGTCCTCCAGGTCCCGCCCTACGAGTACGCCCACCCCGAGGACCTCACCGCGGCCGCCCACGACGCCCACGAGGACCCGCTGATCGTCGCCCTCGACGGCGTCACCGACCCGCGCAACCTCGGCGCGATCGTCCGCTCCACCTCCGCCTTCGGCGGACACGGCGTCGTCGTCCCCGAGCGCCGCGCCGCCGGCATGACCGCCGGCGCGTGGAAGTCCTCCGCCGGCACCGCCGCGCGCACCCCGGTCGCCCGCGTCACCAACCTGACCCGCGCGCTCGAGGGCTTCCAGAAGGAAGGCCTCACCGTCGTCGGCCTCGCCGCCGACGGAGAGCACACCGTCGAGGACCTCGAGGCCCTGGACGGCCCCGTCGTCATCGTCATCGGCAGCGAGGGCAAGGGCCTCGGCCGCCTCGTCGGCGAGACCTGCGACTACCGGGTCCGGATCAGCATGCCCGGCGGCGCCGAGTCGCTGAACGCCGGCGTCGCCGCCGGCATCGTCCTCTACGAGGTCGCCCGCCGCCGCAACGCCTGACGGCCTGCGTCGCCGCCGGCGGCGTACGTCGCAGGGAAGGGCCCGGCTCTCTGAGCTGGGCCCTTTCCGTACTTCCCGCCCATACCCGTAGATCTTGACGGGTCTCGGACATTTACCGGCCGTCAAGGCAGTGTCCTAAACCCACATCACTCGGTTAGATGAGTGTGGACACAAGAACGCCCCGGCCGGGATTCGACGATCAGCCCGCGCTGAGCATGGTCAAAGTGGATTCCGACCCCGCGCAGGTCATCGTGAACCACGCCAGCTTCCGCGTCCGGCTCAGTCCGGCCCAGCAGCCCAGGTTCGCCGTCCCCCGGGCCGCTGCGGCCGGCGCCGGACGGCGGCGCGCCCCCGTCGTATGGACCGGCAGGTCCGCCCCCGGAGCGACCGGACTGCTCCAAGCCGTGCGGGAGTCCTCCGTCTCCACGCTCGAACCGCTGGACACCGGCGCCACCCAGACCATCCCCCGCATCGACCAGACGATGCCCACCCCCGTCGTCCCCGCCGCCCCGCTGCTGCCGCCCATGCGGCGCGCGGAAGGCGCGTACGACGACCTCTACGAGCCGGAGCCGGCCACCGGCGGGTACGGCGACGGCGGATACGGCGGCGCACCCGGCGAGCCCGGCGACGGCGCCGAGGAACGCGCCCGCCGCCACGCCGCCGACCCCCTCCGGCACGCCTACTACCCCGGCCGCCGCATGAACCTCGGCGTGGTGCTCCTCCCGCTCCGCGTCTTCCTCGGCTTCATCTCCATCTACGCCGGCATGGGCAAACTCTGCGACCCCGTCTACTTCGACGGCGGCGAACGCGGCTCCATGGTCAAGTGGCTCAACTCGCTGCACCCCTGGGCCCTCGCCGAACCGCTGCGGGACTTCGCCCTCGCCCACCCCGTCGGCGCCGGCCTCACCGTCGCCTTCCTCCAGGTCGTCGTCGGCGTGCTCACCGTCCTCGGTCTCTGGCAGCGGGTCGCCGCCGTCGTCGGCGCACTGCTCTCCGCCGCCCTGATCCTCACCGTCAGCTGGAAGACCGTCCCCGTCTACGACGCGCCGGACATCATCTACCTCGCCGCCTGGTCCCCGCTGATCATCGCCGGCGCGCCCGTCTACTCCATCGACGGCCGACTCGCCGGCGAGGCCTGGCGCACCCTCGGACCCCGCTCCGAACTCTGGGAACTGCGCCGCCGGGTACTGCGCCGCGGCACGCTCGTCACCGCCGTCGTCATCGGCCTCACCCTGCTCATCGGCTCCATGCTCGGCGGCGCCGTCCGCTCCACCGAGATGGTCACCGTCCCCGGACCCAACGACGACCCCATCAACCACCTGCCCGGCCAGCCGCTCCCGCCCGAGCCGGGCGAGCGCAGCCCCTCCCGCTCCGCCGAATCCCGCCCCGAGCCCTCCCGCACGGGCCGCGAGGGCGCCGAGGACGACGAGCCGAAGGGCGAGTCCTCCCCCTCCGAGACCGTCCGCGAGTCCGGCCGCGTCGACCAGCGGCCCACCGCCACCCAGGGCTCCGGCGCCGACGCGCCCGACCGCTCCGGACCGGCCGCGCCCCCGCCGCCCCCGCCCGGCCCGACCGGCACCGGCGGCGCCGGCGACGGCGGCTCCTCGGACGGCGGCGGCAACGAGGAGGGCGGCTCGTCCTCCGGCGGCGCCGGCAACAGGAACCCGATCGGCGGCCTGCTGGGCTGAGAACGGCCGCAGGAGAACGAGCAGAGGGGCGGTGCACCGGGAAACCGGAGCACCGCCCCTCTCGCATGACGTACGAGTCTCAGGCGGGCGTCAGGTACGCGTACCCGCCAGCTCCTTCGCGGCCTCGGTGAGATCCTTGGCGGTGTCGATGGCCCGCCAGTACGCGCCCTGCGGCAGCGGATAGCCCGCCAGCCGGCGCTCCCGGGCCAGCCGGGGGAACGTGGTCCGCTCGTGGTCCCCGCGCTCGGGGAGCTGCTCGGTGAAGGCCGCGGAGAAGACGTACACGCCCGCGTTGATGAGGTACGGGGACGGCGGCGCCTCGATGAAGTCCGTGATGTGGCCGAAGGCGTCGGTCTCGACGGCGCCCCAGGGGATGCGGGGGCGGGCCAGGGCCAGCGTGGCGGTGGCGTCCCGCTCCGCGTGGAACTCGGCCATGTCGCGGAGCGAGAAACGGGTCCAGATGTCGCCGTTGGTGGCGTACCAGGGCTGCGCCGGCTCGGGCAGATGCGCGGCGGCGTACTTGAGGCCGCCGCCGCGGCCCAGCGGCTCCGACTCGACGACGGTGGTCACCCGGAGCGGCAGTTCGGCGCTCTCCAGCCAGTCCTGGAGCACCTCGGCGAGGTGGCCGCAGGAGACGACGGCGTCCGTGACGCCCTCAGAAGCCAGCCAGGAAAGCTGATGGCCGATGATCGGGGTCCCGGTGCCCGGGATCTCGACCATCGGCTTGGGGCGGTCGTCGGTGTAGGGGCGCAGCCGCGAGCCCTGACCGCCCGCCAGGACCACTGCCTGGGTCGGAGAGGTATGCATACGGCGAACGATATGCGCCGCCTCGTGGAGAGACGGGTACGGCGCTCGGGAGACGCCGTACGGGGCGGCTCGGAAGGCGGCTCAGGCGGCTCAGGACGCGGCTCAGGCGGCTCAGGAGGCGGCCATGACGCCGGTCGCGAAGGACGTGTCGCAGACCGGGCGGGAGAAGGACTGGGCGCGCGTCGGGCCGTACTGCTTCACGGCGGCGCGGCCGAGAGCGCGGGCGATGTCCATGCAGTGCCTGGCGAGCGACGGACGCGCCTCGACCTCGCGCTGGAGGTGCGTCAGCGCCGTGCCGGGGTCCTTCTGCTGAAGCTCCGCGAGCAGCCGGTCGCGCAGAATATCCTGCGGTGCACGGGACTTGGCGGGGGTCGAGACGTCCGCGGAGGACGCGGTCAGCATCTGGGTCCCCTGGGCCTGTCCGGCCCACGGAACGGCGGACACAGCGAGCGTTCCGGAGAGCACCAGGACGACGGGCAGGACGAGTGCGAGAGAGCGGCCGATGCGGCGGGCTGTGTGGGTCACGGAGCGAGCGTAGCGGCCGGTAGTGATATGGCGACATTTAGTCACTCTCGCGAGGGACGGTTCGAGGCGGCCTTTCGATTCCCGTGTTGACGCGACGACGTCGGGATCACCCGATATTCATGGACATCCATCGACTCGGGCGGAAACGCACAGCGGCCCCGCACCTGCAACAGGTACGGGGCCGCTCGGCGCTACGGGCGCGGGGCGGGGGCCCTTCGTCAGCCGCTGAGGCGCTCGCCGGTGGAGGTCGAGAACACGTGGATCTCGCCGCCGCGCGGCACGACGTGCAGCTCGGAACCCTTCTCCGGGACGTTCCGGCCGCCGACGCGCACCACGAGGTCCTTGTCCGCGCCGCCGACGCGGGCGGAGCCGTACACGTAGCCGTCGGCGCCCAGCTCCTCGACGACGTTCACGGAGACGGCGAGACCCTCGTCGCTGTCGGCGCCGGACACGTCGAAGTGCTCGGGACGGACGCCGACGGTGACGGTCTTGTCGCCCTTGGCGGAGGCGGCGGAAAGCGCCTCGCGGGACACGGGGACGACGCTGTTGCCGAACTTCACGCCGCCGTCGGTGATCGGCACCTCGACCAGGTTCATGGCGGGGGAGCCGATGAAGCCGGCGACGAAGAGGTTGGCGGGCTTGTCGTACATGTTGCGCGGGGTGTCGACCTGCTGGAGCAGACCGTCCTTGAGCACGGCCACCCGGTCGCCCATGGTCATGGCCTCGACCTGGTCGTGGGTGACGTACACGGTCGTGATCCCGAGCCGGCGCTGCAGCGAGGCGATCTGCGTACGCGTCGAGACGCGGAGCTTGGCGTCGAGGTTCGACAGTGGCTCGTCCATGAGGAACACCTGCGGCTCGCGCACGATGGCACGGCCCATCGCGACACGCTGCCGCTGACCGCCGGAGAGCGCCTTCGGCTTGCGGTCCAGGTACTCGGTCAGGTCGAGGATCTTCGCGGCCTCCTCGACCTTCTGCCGGATGGTGCCCTTGTCCACGCCGGCGATCTTGAGCGCGAAGCCCATGTTCTGGGCGACGGTCATGTGCGGGTACAGCGCGTAGTTCTGGAACACCATGGCGATGTCCCGGTCCTTCGGCGGCAGGTGGGTGACGTCACGGTCGCCGATCCGGATGGACCCGCCGTTGACGTCCTCGAGCCCCGCGAGCATGCGGAGCGAGGTGGACTTGCCGCAGCCGGACGGCCCGACGAGCACGAGGAACTCGCCGTCCTCGATCTCGATCTCGAGCTGGTCGACGGCAGGCTTGGTGGCACCCGGGTAGAGCCGGGTTGCCTTGTCAAAGGTGACAGTGGCCATGGTGATGCGTCCCTTCACCGGCAGGAACGTGCCGGACGATCCGAGTGGAAGGAAGGATTGAGGTCTAGTCCACCAGGGTGAACTTCCCGTGACGGTACCTGGCCGCGCCCGATCTGTCAGCACCTGGCAGTGGCGGAATTCCCCGTCTGAGGTGGGCGACCGTTGGTTACACTGCACTGGCTGCCGCCTTAGCTCAGTTGGCTAGAGCGCTTGACTTGTAATCTTGAGGTCGTCGGTTCGATTCCGACAGGCGGCTCTGAGAAGGCCCGGGTTTTGTGACCCGGGCCTTTTTGTGTTGGTGGGGGTGGGGGTCAGCGGCCGGTGAGGTGGTTGGCGGCTTTGGCCAGGGGGGAGGTGGTGGGGGTGTGGGTGGTGGCTTCCTGGCGGTCGGCGGTGCGGTAGGCGGCGTACATGGCCTGGACGCCGAGCCAGCGGAGGGGTTCGGGTTCCCACTTGCGGACCTTGTGGTTGACCCAGGGGAGGGTGGTGAGGTCGGTGGGGCCGGCCTGGCCGGAGTCCTGCTGGATGAGGTCGCGCAGGGTGCGGGCGGCGAGGTTGGCGGTGGCGACGCCGGAGCCGACGTAGCCGCCGGCCCAGCCGAGGCCGGTGGAGCGGTCGAGGGTGACGGTGGCGCACCAGTCGCGGGGGACGCCGAGGACGCCGGACCAGGCGTGGGCGATGCCGATGCCTGCCAGTTGGGGGAAGAAGCGGGTGAGGATCTCGCGGAGTGCGTCGATCGTCTGGGGCTGGGTGCGGCCGTCGTTGTCGGTCTTGGAGCCGTAGCGGTAGGGGACGCCGCGGCCGCCGAGGGCGATGCGGCCGTCGGCGGTGCGCTGGGCGTACATGTAGGCGTGGGCCATGTCGCCGAGGGTCTCCAGGCCGTTCCAGCCGATGTCGTCCCAGAGCTCTTCGGAGAGCGGTTCGGTGGCGATCATCGAGGAGTTCATGGGGAGCCAGGTGCGGCGCTGGCCTGCGAGGGAGGCGGTGAAGCCTTCGGTGCAGCGGAGCACGTAGGGGGCGCGGACGGTGCCGTACGGGGTGACGGCGTGCTTGGGTCTGATCTCGGTGACCGGGGTCGACTCGTGGATGGTGACGCCGAGGGCTTCCACGGCTGCTGCCAGGCCCTTGGCCAGTTTCACCGGGTGCAGGCGGGCGCCGTGCGGGGTCCAGGAGGAGCCGACGGCGCCGGAGACGCGGATGCGTTCGGCGGTTTCGCGGGCGCCGAGGAGTTCGCGTTCCTTCTCGCCGAAGGCGAGTTCGCGGGCGTGGAACTCCTTGAGGCGGGTCAACTGCGCGGGGGTGAGGGCGACTTCGAGGACGCCGCCGCGGTGGATGTCGGCGTCGATGCCTTCGGCGGCGCAGGTGTCGATGACTTCGGTGACGGTGTGGTTCATGGCCTGCTGGAGGCGGGCGGCGGGTTCGTGGCCGTGGACGCGGGCGTGGCGGTCGCGGCCGGCGATGCCGTTGTAGAGCCAGCCGCCGTTGCGGCCGGAGGCGCCGTATCCGCAGAACTTGGCTTCGAGGACGGTGATGTTGAGGAAGGGCACGGCCTTCTTGAGGTAGTACGCGGTCCACAGGCCGGTGTAGCCGCCGCCGACGATGCAGACGTCGGCCGTGGTGTCCCCGGGGAGCGGTTCGCGGGGCGCCGGGGTGCCTTCCTGCGCGTACCAGAACGAGATGCCGCCGTTGACCGTGACCGTGCTGCTCATGCTGTTCCTCGTGCGCCGAAAGGGGATGCGGGGTGGGTGTGCGGGGCACGCCGGGGTGTGCCGGTGTCTAGCATTCCGGCGTGATCGAGATTCCGGAAGCACTGGTGGAGACGCAGTTGCAGTTCAACGGGGACGCGGGTCGGGCCTTCGTCGACGCCTTGCCGGGCCGGGCGGCGTTTTTCCTCGACACGTGGGGGTTGCGGCTGTCCGGGCCGTCGATGTACGGGATGGCCTCGCTGGTGCTGCCGGTGACGCGGACCGCCGACGGGACGCGGGCGGCGCTGAAGCTGCAGCTGCTCGACGAGGAGACGGCGGGGGAGGCTGCGGCGTTGCGTGCCTGGGGCGGCGACGGGGTCGTGCGGCTGCTCGACGAGGATCCGGGGACCGGGACGCTGCTGTTGGAGCGGCTCGACGAGGGGCGGCATCTGTCGTCGCTGGAGGACGGGCGGGAGGCGACGCGGATCCTGGCGGGGCTGCTGGCGCGGCTGGCCGTGGTGGCGGCTCCGGCGGGGTTGCGGATGTTGGGCGACGTCGCGGCGGGGATGCTGGAGCGGGTCCCGGCGGCGGTGGCCCGGCTGGGGGCGGAGGACGGGCGGCTGCTGCTGGACTGTGCGGCGGCGGTGCGGGAGGTGGCGGGGGAGCCGGGGGACCGGCTGCTGCACTGGGACCTGCACTACGACAACGTGCTGGCGGGGGAGCGCGAGGCGTGGCTGGTGATCGATCCGAAGCCGTTGGCCGGGGATCCGGGGTTCGAGCTGTTGCCGGCGCTGGTCAACCGGTTCGAGGGGCCGGGTGAGGTGCGGTGGCGGTTCGATCTGCTGACGGAGACGTTGGGGCTGGACCGGGAGCGCGCGCGGGCGTGGACGCTGGGGCGGGTGTTGCAGAACGGGTTGTGGGAGGCGGAGGCGGACGCGGAGGGCGGCGAGGGCGGGCTGGACGGGCTGGACGGGGTCCAGGTGTCCGTGGCACGGACTTTGCTGGGTCGGTAGGCGCGTCCGGGGTGTGGACTGCGGTGGCCCGGTTGGCGCGTCCGGGGTGTGGACTGCGGTGGCCCGGTTGGCGGTTGGCAATTCATGCTGATCACATGATTCGTACGGCTACACCTGCAGACATTCCTGTCATTCACGCGATGGTCCGCGAGCTCGCGGAGTACGAGAAGGCGCTCGACGAGGCGCGGGCGACGGAGGAGCAGCTTCACGAGGCGCTGTTCGGCGAGCGGCCGGCGGCGTTCGCGCACATCGCGGAGACCCCGGAGGGGGAGGTGGCGGGGTTCTGTCTGTGGTTCCTCAACTTCTCGACCTGGCGCGGGGTGCACGGGATCTATCTCGAGGATCTGTACGTGCGTCCGGGGCATCGTGGCGGCGGGTACGGCAAGGCGTTGCTGACGCAGCTGGCGCGGATCTGCGTGGAGCGCGGGTACGAGCGGCTGGAGTGGTCGGTGCTGGACTGGAACGCGCCGTCGATCGCGTTCTACGAGTCGCTGGGCGCGCGGCCGCAGGACGAGTGGACGGTGTACCGGCTGACGGACGGGGCGCTGGGGGAGTTGGGGGCGGCGGGGGTGTAGGTCCTCGTCTTCCGTGGTTTACGAGAGCGGCCCGGTTCCGTGGGGACCGGGCCGTTCTCGTAGGTGCGTGCGGGGTTCCGTGCTTACGGGATGAGGACGACCTTGCCCGTCGTGCCGCGGGTTTCCAGGGCGCGGTGGGCGGCCGCGGCTTCGGCGAGGGGGAAGGGGTGGACGGCGGGGCGGAGGCGGCCGGCGGCGGCTTCGGCGAGGGAGCGGGTCTCCAGGGCGCGCAGGCCGCCGGCCTTCTCGAGCATCTGCGGGCCGAGGGGGCTCGTGGAGGTGATGCCGCGGGTGGCGAGCTCCTCGTCGGTGAAGGTGAGCGGGGCGGCGTCGGGGGCCCAGCCGTAGGCGAGGTGGGTGCCGCCGGGGCCGAGGAGGTCGACGGCGGCGCGGGCGCTGTCGCCGGCGACGGCGTCGAAGACGGTGGTGAGGGTGCGGTCGCCGAGGAACTCCCGTACGCGGGCGGGCCAGTCGGGGTGGGTGTAGTCGACGGCGAGGTCGGCGCCGTTGTCGTGGACACGGGCGGTCTTGGCGGGGCCGCCGGCGAGGCCGATGACGGTGGCGCCGGCGTTCTTGGCGTACTGGACGAGGAGGGTGCCGATGCCGCCGGCGGCGGCGGTGACGAGGACGGTGTCGCCGGGGCCGGGTTCGGCGAACTGGAGGATGCCGAGGGTGGTGCGGCCGGTGCCGATCATGGCGACGGCCTCGGCCGGGGTGAGGCCGTCGGGGATCGGGTGGAGGCGGTCGGCGTCGGTGACGGCGGCCTCGGCGTAGCCGCCGGGGACGAGGCCGAGGTGGGCGACGACGCGCCGGCCGAGCCAGGAGGGGTCGGTGCCGTCGCCGAGGGCGTCGACGGTGCCGGCGACCTCGCGGCCGGGGATGGTGGGGAGTTCGGCGGCGGCGGGGAAGGGGCCGCGTTCGCCGCTGCGCAGGGAGGTGTCGAGGACGTGGACCCCGGCCGCGGCCACGGCGATGCGGACCTGGCCGGGGCCGGGGGTCGGGGTCTCGGTCTCCTCGTAGGTGAGGTTCTCGGCGGGGCCGAAGGCGTGCAGGCGGATGGCGTGCATGGTGAGTGTCGTGGTCTTGGTGGTCTGGGTGGTCTTGGCGGGCGTGGTGGACATCGTGGGCTCCCCGGGGCGGACGGTGCGGTCTTCTGTCGGTGTGAGCCCAGCTTTCAACCTCAAGCGAAGTTGAGGTCAACCCTCAGGCCGCCAAAGGCGCGGTGGAGTGCTTGAGGGCGAGCGAGACGGCCTCGATGGCGCTGTTGAAGGACACCTCGGAGAGCACGCCGGGCGCGGCGACCTGGTCGCCGACGAGGTAGACGCCGTCGCCGCGGTCGATGGCGGGCCGGTCGCGCCAGGTGGTGCCGGGGCGGTCGACCGCGCCGGTACGGCCGTTCGCGACGGCCTCGCGGCGCCAGACGGTGCGCTCGCGCCAGCCGGGGAAGCCGAGGTCGAGGAGGCGTTCGGCGTGGGCGACGCCGTCGGCCTTGGAGCCGTCGGGGCCGATGGGCAGCTGGGCCTGGACGAGTTGCCGGCCGGCGGGGGCGAGTCCGGGGTCCTGGGCGGTGAAGCGTTCCACCCAGCCGGGTGCGTCGAGGTCGGAGATCACGAACGGGTCGCCCTTACGGGTGCGCAGCGCCAGGTCGAACAGGACGGTGCGGCCGCTCTCCCAGGTCAGGCGGGGCTCGCCGAGGAGGCGGCCGGCCGCGGCGAGGGAGGTGGCGACGACGACGGGTCCGTCGCCCAGCGGCAGGGAGCCGACGCGGGAGCCGGCCTCGATGCGTACGCCGAGGTTCCAGGCACGGGCGGTCATCCGCTCGACGAGCTGTCCCCAGCCGCCGCGGATGTACCGGGCCTCGGGCGGCAGCGAGGCGGCGCGGTGCAGCCGCTCCTGGACGAAGCGGGCGGAGAGCGCGCCGGGGTCGTGATGGAAGAGCGCGACGCCGCTGTAGTGGGCGGCGGCGCGGGCGGTGTCGGGGCCGGCGATGCGGGTGGCCCAGGTGAGGAAGTCCTCGTCGACGGGGGCCTGTTCGGGGGTGCGCAGGGTCTGCCGGAGGAAGCCCAGCGGCGGGGTGCGGCGCAGGGCGCCGTTGCGGTGGAAGCGGAACCGCGCGGCTTCGAGCGCGGGCAGCGCGGCGAGCGGTCCGAGCAGGTCGCGCTGCTTGAGCCAGGTCCAGTGGGGTCCGCCGTCGTACAGGGCGTGGGGGCCTTCGTTCGTCTTGTACGGGCCCTCGGCGGTCCGCGCCCGTCCGCCGAGCGTGTCGTGCGCCTCGTGCAGGGTGACGCGCGCGCCGGCTTCGGCGGCGGTGATGGCGGCGGTGAGTCCGGCGAAGCCGCCGCCGACGACGGTGAGGTGCTGCTGCATGGCTGGTGTCCCTTCGCTGAGGTGTCAGGCATGCGACGGCCGGGGGGCTTCGGTTTGTGACATCCGGGCGCTGTCAGTGGTGCACGTCACACTGAGTGGTGCTGGGTGAGGAGTCGACCGGGAGGACGTGGCGGTGGCGGGAAAGCGGGCGGTGGCGGCGGCGCGGCGGCCGGAGGTGCGGCTGCCGCCGCTGGAGGCGTACGAGGGCGGACTGGAGCCGGACGGGGACTACGACGGGCTGGAGTTCGCGGGGCGGGACCTGGCCGGGCAGGACGGGGCGGGGGCGCGGTTCCTGGACTGCGCGCTGCGGGACTGCGCGGTGGACGAGGCGCGGCTGACGGGAGCGCGGTTCCTGGACTCGGTGCTCGACGGGGTGCGGGGCGTGGGGACGGACCTGGCGTCGGCGACGCTGCGGGACGTGGAGGTGGTGGACGCGCGGCTGGGCGGGGTGCAGCTGCACGGGGCGGTGCTGGAGAGAGCGGTGGTGCGGGGCGGGAAGCTGGACTACCTGAACCTGCGGGCGGCGAAGCTGCGGGACGTGGTCTTCGAGGGCTGCGTGCTTGCGGAGCCGGACTTCGGGGGCGCGGAGCTGGTGCGGGTGGAGTTCCGGGAGTGCGTGGTGACCGGGGCGGACTTCGGCGGGGCGCGGATGCAGGACGTGGACCTGCGGTCGGTGCAGCGCCTGGAGATCGCGCGGGGCGTGGACGCCCTGTCCGGCGCGGTGATCAGCACGCCCCAGCTCCTCGACCTGGCCCCGGTGTTCGCGGCGGCACTGGGGGTGCGGGTGGAGGACTGAGGGGCTGAGGGGCTGAGGGGGCCGAGGGCTGAGGGGGTGTGGGTGGCGGCCGGTTAACGGAGGCGCGGGAAGCGGGACTGGAGGTCCCAGATCACGGGGTTGTCGCCGAGGCCCTCGTGCATGTCGGTGAGGTCGGCGACGAGGTCGTGGAGGAAGTCGCGGGACTCGCGGCGGAGTTCGGCGTGGTTGAAGGTGAGCGGCGGCTCGTCGCCGGGCATCCAGTCGGCCTCGACGTCGACCCAGCCGAAGCGGCGCTCGAAGAGCATGCGGTCGGTGGACTCGGTGAAGTCGAGTTCGGCGTGCTGGGGCTGGGAGGCGCGGCTGCCGCGGGGGTCGCGGTCGAGCCGCTCGACGATGTCGCACAGCGCCCACGCGAAGTCGAGCACCGGGACCCATCCCCAGGCTGTGGACACCTCGCGGTCCGCCTTCGTGTCGGCGAGGTACACGTCGCCGCAGAACAGGTCGTGGCGCAGGGCACGGACGTCCGCGCGGCGGTAGTCCGTCTGCGGGGGGTCCGGGAAGCGGCGGGAGAGGGAGTAGCCGATGTCGAGCACGTGGTCGATGGTGTCACGGCCGCGGCGGGGCTGTGTCACGGCCGCCGCGGGCCGCCGGGCCGGCGGCGGGCGCCGACACCGTGGTGGCGGGCGTACGCGGCCGTCGCCAGGGCCAGCAGGGGGCCCGTCGCGGCCAGCGGGGCGTAGGTGAGGAGCATCAGCGGGCGGCCGGAGGAGGACAGGTACGAGTCGGGGGTGACGAAGAAGAACAGCACGAGCTGGCTCAGGCAGAACAGGGTGACCAGCGCGGCCAGGACGCGGCCCGTCCGGACCGCCGTGCGGGGGTTCGGCACGGGGAGGCGGCCGGTGACCACCAGGAGCGGGAGCAGGGCGGCGCACTCCTGGAGGACGGTCAGGCCGACGACGTAGGCGACGCCCCAGCCGGGGATCCCGTACACGTCGCGCAGCACCTCCGCGCTGTACCCGACGGGCAGTTGGGCCGCCATCGCCAGCCGCCACAGCCCGGACGGCACGGTGCACAGGGCGAGCAGGCGTGCGGCCCGACGGGCGGTACGCAGGTGGTCGACGGCCGGGAGGGAGGCCGCCGGCAGGGCGTCGGCGGCCGGGTGGGCGGTGGGTGGTGGGAGCGGTGGTGTCGGCATGTGCTCAGGGTTGTCGGTCCCGCCGGGCCGGTCCTCGGCCTGGGCGGCGGACCTTCTCCGCCGTGCGGCGGAGGGGCCCTCCTGCGCCCGTGCTACGGCAGCAGGCGCTTCTCCTTGGCCACCGCCACCGCGCCCGCGCGGGTGTCGACGCCGAGCTTGGCGTAGATGCGGCCCAGGTGGGTCTTCACCGTGGCCTCGCTGATGAACAGGGCACGGGCGATCTCGCGGTTGCCGAGGCCCTGGGCGAGCTGCGCCAGGATGTCGCGTTCGCGGTCCGTCAGCGAGGGGCCGGCGGCGCCGCGCATCCGGTCCATCACCCTGCTGGCCACGGGAGCCGACAGGGCCGTGCGGCCCTCGGCCGCCGAGCGGATCGCGGAGAACAGCTCCTCGGGGCGTTCCGCCTTCAGGAGGTAGCCCGTGGCGCCCGCCTCGATCGCCCGCGTGATGTCGGCGTCCGTGTCGTACGTCGTCAGGACCAGGACGTGGACGTCCGGCGTGGCGATCCGCCGGGTGGCCTCGACGCCGTCGATGCCGGGGCCCAGCTGCAGGTCCATCAGCACCACGTCCGGCTTCAGCTTCGCGGCCATCGCGACGGCCTCCTCGCCGCTGCCGGCCTCGCCGACGACCTCGATGCCGTCGGCGCTGCCGAGCAGCGCGAGCAGGCCGGCGCGGACCACCACGTGGTCGTCGCACAGCAGGATGCGTACCGAATCCGAAGTCACTCTTCCGTCTCCAGGGGGATCAGGGGGATCGCGGCGGACAGGACCGTGCCCTCGCCGGGGGCCGACTCAATGGTGAGCGCGCCGCCGAGCTGGCGCACCCGCGCCCGCATCGCGGGCAGGCCGTGCCCGCGTACGCCCGCCGTCCCGGTGCGGCCCGGTTCGAAGCCGCGGCCGTCGTCGGCGATGTCGAGGACGACCTGGTCGTCGAGGTACGTGAGGGTCAGCGCGGCGGAGGTGGCCGCGGCGTGTTCGCGGACGTTCGCCAGCGCGCCCTGCGCGATCCGCAGCAGCGCCGACTGGACCCGCTCGGGCACGGGCACCGCCGTTCCGTCGACCCGGAACCCGGCCGATTCGCGGGCCGCGAGCCGCCGCAGTGCCTCCTCCAGGCCGCCGCCCTCCGCGAGGTCGGCGGGCGCGAGGTCGTGGACGAAGCGGCGGGCCTCGGCGAGGTTGTGCTCGGCGATCGACTCGGCGGTGCGGACGTGCCGGCGCGCGGTCTCCGGGTCGCTGTCCCAGGTGCGGTCGGCGGCCTGGAGCAGCATCTGCTGGCTGGACAGGCCCTGCGCGAGGGTGTCGTGGATCTCCATCGACAGGCGCTGGCGTTCAGCCAGCGTGCCCTCGCGGCGTTCGATCGCGGCGAGTTCGCGGCGGGTGCGGACCAGGTCGTTGATCAGGGCCCGTTGCCGGTCGGCCTGCCGCTGCGCGTGCACGAACACGGCGGTCGCGATGGCCGCCACCGCGGGCGGCGCGACGAGCAGGTTGGGGTCCCAGCCGCCGAGGTCGACCTGGGCGGCGACCACGAACGCGGTGAGCAGGGTGACCAGGACGAGCGCGGCGCGCGGTGGCAGCGTGCGCATGCCGGTGTAGAAGAGCGGCACGGCGCACCACGCGAAGCTCGGGGCGAGCACCACGAGGACGACCCACACGGCCACCACCGTGACCAGCCAGGCGATCCGGCGCGGCGTCGCGCGGGTGCCGAGCACCGGGCCGAGGAGGTACAGCGAGGCCAGCGCCCCGCTCAGGGCGATGATCCACGGGCTGCGGTCCTCCCAGGGGTGCCGCAGCAGGAACCGGACGAGCGAGGCGCCGAGCAGCAGGAAGAACGCGAGGTGCATGACGCGCGCCAGCCAACGGGCGTCCGGGTCGTGCTCCATCGTTCACCTTCCGAACTTCCGAAACCCGTCTGACCTGGTGGTACAGGTCCATGGTGGCCCCAGGGGACCAGTGCGGCATCAGCCGATCGGTTGACCCCGGCGTCAGCCGTCCCGCGCGCCGACGGCAGCCGGTCCGAGGACCGGAGGGGACGGTCTGCGGCACCAGCATGGATGACGAAGCGAACGAATCGCGCCGCTGAGGACCTGAGGACTCGAAGGAGCCCCACCATGAAGAAGAAGCTCTGGATCGGTGCCGCCACCGCCGCCGTCGTCGCCGCCGGCACGTTCGGCGCCGTCTCCGCGAACGCCTCCGCCCCGGCCGCCGCTCCCGCCGTCGCGATGAAGGCCGATGTCGCGAACGACAACCTCATGCAGACCACGCACCTGACCGTCGAGGCCGCCACCGAGGCCGCGCAGGCCGCCCTGGACGCCGCGAAGGCGGAGAACCAGCGCGTCTCCGTCGCGGTCGTCGACCGCAACGGCAACACCATCGTCACCCTGCGCGGCGACGGCGCCGGCCCGCAGTCGTACGAGTCGGCCGCGAAGAAGGCGTACACCGCCGTCTCCTGGAACGCCCCGACCTCCGAGCTGGTCAAGCGTCTGGAGAACGCCCCGAACCTGAAGGACATCCCGGGCACCCTGTTCCTCGGCGGCGGTGCGCCGGTGCAGGTCAAGGGCGCGCCGATCGCCGGCATCGGCGTGGCCGGCGCCCCGAGCGGCGACCTGGACGAGAAGTTCGCCCGCGCGGGCGTCGCCTCCCTCGACAAGTAAGCGGGACGGCACGATGACCCCGGTGGCGTTCCGGACCCCCGAACGGGACGCCACCGGCCTGCTCGTTCGGCTCGCGGCCCATGGACGGAGGAAGGGCATGACCAGGAACGAAGCGAACCGGCGGCTGCTCGACGCCGCCCGCCGCGGTGACGCCGACGGCGTACGCACCGCGCTCGCGGACGGCGCCGCCGTCGAGACCCGCGACGAGGAGCTGCGCTCCCCGCTGCTGCTCGCCGCCCTCGGCGACCATGTGGCCGCCGCCCGCGTCCTGGTCGAGGCCGGCGCGGACCCGGACGCGCAGGACAGCCGGCACGACAGTCCGTGGCTGGTCACCGGCGTGACCGGCAGCGTGGCGATGATGCGGGTGCTGCTGCCGGCCGGCCCCGATCTGACGCTGCGGAACCGGTTCGGCGGGGTCGCGTTGATTCCGGCCTGCGAGCGCGGGCACGTCGAGTACGTGCGGGCGCTGCTTGCGGAGACTGCGATCGACGTCGACCACGTCAACGACCTCGGCTGGACGGCGCTGCTGGAGGCCGTGATCCTCGGCGACGGCGGCCGCGCCCACGCGCAGACCGTCGAGCTGCTGCTCGCCCATGGCGCGACGCCCGACCTGCCGGACGGCGACGGCGTCACCCCCCTCGCGCACGCCGAGCGCCGTGGCTTCACCGCCCTCGCCGCACTGTTGCGAGACGCAGTGCCGCGGGACGCCGTGCCGCGCGACGCCCGCCAGCCTGCCGGCACGCGCCCGCCCGGCCTCCGTGCCTAAGATCGGCGGGTGGAACCCCGTATCGCCTCCCGCCCGCGTCGGCTCGCCGTGCGGGCGGCGCCCGTCGCCGCGGCGCTGCTGCTGCTGGCCGGCTGCAGCGTCGGCGTGGAGGGGACGCCCGGCGCGGCCGGGCTGCGCGACCCGTACTTCCCGAAGCTGGGCAACGGCGGGTACGACGTACGGCACTACGCGCTGAACCTCGCCTACGACCCGAAGACGGGGCGGCTCGACGCGACCGCCGACATCACCGCCGCCGCGACGCAGGACCTCAGCGCCTTCAACCTCGACCTGTCCGGGCTCACGGTCCGCAGTGCCGCCGTCGACGGCGCGCCCGCCGCCTTCCGGCGGGCCGGCGACGAGCTGACGATCCGGCCGCGTGAGGAGCTCGACAAGGGCACGGTGTTCCGTACGCGGCTCGTCTACTCCGGGGTCCCGGAGACGGTCACCGACGCGGACGGCTCCGAGGAGGGCTGGCTGCCCACCGCCGACGGTGCGCTCGCGGTCGGCGAACCCACCGGCTCCATGGCCTGGTTCCCCGGCAACCACCACCCCTCCGACAAGGCCACGTACACCGTCACGCTCACCGTCCCCGCCGGCCTGAAGGCGGTGTCCAACGGCCGCCTGGTCTCCGAGCGCACCGCGAACGGCCGGACCACCGCCGTCTGGAACGCGCCGGAGCCGATGGCGAGCTACCTCGCCACCGTCGCCATCGGCACGTACCGGACGAAGACCGGCACTGCCCGGGCCGGGAAGCCCGCCGACGTGCCCGTGCTCAGCGTGATCGACCCGGCCGCCGCCGACGCCGAGGCGGACGCGCTGCTCGCCCGGATCCCGGAGATCCTGGACTGGCAGTCCGAGAACTTCGGCCCGTACCCGTTCTCCGCCGCCGGCGCGATCGTCGACCGGGGCGGTGACCTCGGCTACGCCCTGGAGACCCAGACCCGCCCGGTGTTCCCGCGCACCGCGTTCGACACGGCGACCCTCGTCCACGAGCTCGCCCACCAGTGGTACGGCGACTCGGTCACGCCCGAGACGTGGCGGGACATGTGGCTCAACGAGGGCTTCGCCACGTACGCGGAATGGCTGTACGCGGAGGACTTCGAGGACATCCCGGCGCAGGAGAGCTTCGACGAGGCCTTCGCCGACGACGCCAACTGGGCCTTCCCGCCCGCCGATCCGCCGGCCGCGGAGAACATCTCGGACGCGCCGGTGTACGGCCGGGGCGCGATGGTGCTGCAGAAGCTGCGGCAGACGGTCGGCGACGACACGTTCTTCGAGATTCTGCGCGGCTGGCCGGCGAAGTACCGCTACGCCAACGCCTCCACGGACGACTTCACCGCGTACGTCGAGGAGACGGCGGGCGAGGACGTGGCGCAGGAGGACCTGGACGAGGTGTGGGACGTGTGGCTGTACGGGGACGGGAAGCCGAAGAGCCCCGAGGGCTAGAGCTGCTTGCGCAGCACGATGCAGGGGCGGCCGTGGGCGAGGTCCGGGCGCCGGGCGGTCTCCGTGTAGCCGAGCGCGGTCCAGAAGACGAGCGCGCGGGGGTTGTTCTCCAGGACGGCGAGCTTCAGGCCGGTGCGCCCCGCGGCGCGGAAGCGGTCCTCGACGGCGGCGGCGAGGCGGCGGCCGTGGCCGGCGCGGTGTTCCGCCGCGTGGATCATCAGCAGGCCCAGCCACGGGTCGGGTTCGGCCGGGTCGGGGTGGTGCGCGAGGGTGACGGCGATACCGGCCAGGCGGCCGTGCGTGCGGGCGAGCAGCACCTCGCAGGAGGGCTGGGCCAGTTCGTCGGCGAGGGCGGCCGCGACCTGGTCGACGGTGATGTCGTCGGGGTCCGGGAAGTCGCCGCTGAGCTGCTGGAACGCGTGGTTCGAGGCGTACAGCGCGGTGAGTTCGACGAGCAGCGGACCGGGCAGGTCGTGCGGGTCCCCGGCGACCAGGGGTTCGACGATCATGCGGGCCAGCGTAGGGCCCCGGCGCAGGTGGCGCGGGGGCCCTACGGCAGGTGTGGCGTCGGCCGGGTCAGCGGACTCAGATGCTGACGCCGAAGTCGCGGGCGATGCCCTCCAGACCGGCGGCGTAACCCTGGCCGACCGCGCGGAACTTCCACTCCTGGCCGTTGCGGTACAGCTCGCCGAAGACCATGGCGGTCTCGACGGCCGCGTCCTCGCTGAGGTCGTAGCGGGCGATCTCGGCGCCGCCGGCCTGGTTGAGGATGCGGATGTAGGCGTTGCGCACCTGGCCGAAGTTCTGCGAGCGGGTGACCGCGTCGTAGATGGAGACCGGGAAGACGATCTTGTCGACGTTCGGCGGCAGCTGGGCCAGGTTGACGTTGATCTGCTCGTCGTCGCCGCCGCCCTCGCCGGTGCGGTTGTCACCGGTGTGGACGATGGTCTGGTCCGGCGTGGCCTTGTTGTTGAAGAACACGAAGTGCGCCTCGGAGGCGACCTTGCCGGTGGCGTCGACGCCGATGGCGGACGCGTCGAGGTCGAAGTCGGTGCCGGTGGTCGTACGGACGTCCCAGCCGAGGCCCACGGTGACGGCGGTCAGACCCGGCGCCTCCTTGGTGAGGGAGACGTTGCCGCCCTTGGAGAGGCTTACAGCCATGGGAAGTCCCTTTCATCGTGGTGTCTTCGCTACGCACTAACGCGTATCGAGGTCCGGTGGTTCCACCGCGAAAAAAGGATGACGTGCGGGAGCCCGTCCGGGGAACATGGAAGGCATGTCCGGTCCCTATCCGATCCGAGGCTCCGTCTCCCTTCCGGAGGCCGAGCTCATGTGGCGTTTCTCGCGGTCGTCCGGGCCGGGCGGGCAGCACGTCAACACCAGTGACTCGCAGGTCGAACTGCGCTTCGACCTCGCGGCGACGAACGCGCTGCCGCCGGTCTGGAAGGAGCGGGCGCTGGAGCGCCTCGCGTCCCGGCTGGTCGGCGGGGTGCTGACCGTACGGGCCTCCGAGCACCGCTCGCAGTGGCGCAACCGCGAGACGGCGGCGGTCCGGCTGGCCGCGCTGCTCGCCGAGGCCACCGCGCCGCCGCCGAAGCCGCGTCGCGCCACGAAGATCCCGCGTGGCATCAACGAGCGCCGGCTGCGGCAGAAGAAGCAGCGCGCCGAGACCAAGCGCGGCCGCCAGGGCCGCGACTGGTGACGCGCCGGTAGGCACGGGCTCAGTCCTCCGCCGCCGGTCGCGGGCTCCGCCCTCCGCCGCCGGCTCAGCCCAAGTGGCGGTACCGGCCGCGGAAGTACGTCAGCGGCCCGCCGTCCGACGTCGGCAGAGCCGCCGTCAGCACGCGGCCGATGACGAGCGTGTGGTCGCCCGCGAGCACGCGGTTCTCCGTCCGGCACTCCAGCGTCGCCAGCGCCCCGCCCATCAGCGGCGCGCCGCTGGTCTCGCCGCGGGTCCAGGGCACGTCCGCGAACAGCAGTCGGTCGCTGACCCGGCCCTTCATCGCGAACCGGCCCGCGACGTGCCGCTGGCTCTCCGACAGCAGCGACACCGCCCAGGTCGGCACCTCCTCGAGCAGGTCGTCCATCCGGGAGCCGTTGCGCAGGCTCACCAGGACCAGCGGCGGGTCGAGCGAGACGGACATGAACGCGGTGGCCGTCATGCCGACGTCCTCGCCGCGCGGGCCGTCCTCCGGGTCGTGCGCGGTCACCAGGACCACGCCGGAGGCCAGCCGGGACATCGCCGCCCGGAACTCGTCGTCGCTCACCCCCTCAGCATGGGGGATGCCGGGGTCGCCGGCCGGGACGGCGGCGGTACTGGGGGAGAGGGGCGTCTGCAACACACCCGCACGCTAGCTCGGCCCCGGGGGCCCGGGCATCGGGCCAGGGGACCAGCCGGGTCCTAGGACTCTCGCCCGTGGCATATGACGCACCGTGGTGCAAACGGGCGCACCGGACCCCACCGCGCGGTGTGATTTGCGTTGCTGAAGAACCGGGAGCGCTCCCCGTCCTCCGTGGCATCCGATGGTGCCGTCTGTGACTTGAGTCACAGAGCCCAGTAATTGTTGACCCTGTGTACCGGGTGCACAGCTCGCTGTGATTCAGTGGCGGGGACAATGCAGCACGAGTGCCGATGAGAACCCTGGAGTTGCTGTCGAGGTCTCGGGGAGAGCGAGCGATGGAGACCGAGTCGGAGCCGTACGTCCGTCTTGCGACCCTGCGGCAGCTGCACCAGGTCGTGGCCGACCTCAACACAGCCCGCAGCCTCGCGGACACCTTGCAGACCGTCGCCGAAGGCATCGTCCGCGGCCTCAACTATGAGCTGGCCTGCGTCAACCTCGTCCGCGCCGACGGAGACCTCGTCGTCGCCGCCTTCGCCGGCAGCCCCGCCGCCGAGGCCCTCATCACCGGCCGGGTCGGCTCCCGCGCCTCCTGGGACCGCCGCCTGACCATGGGCGAGGCCTGGGGCGACCTGCGGTTCATACCGCACACCGAGGGCTGGGTGCTCATGGAGGACGACGTCCCCCAGTGGCACACCGACGGACCCGCCCCGCGCTTCGAGGACGAGTGGCACCCCCAGGACCGCCTCTACGCCCCGATGTACGCCTCGGGCAGCGGCCGCGAGCTCCTCGGCGTCATCTCGGTCGACCGGCCGCGCAACGGCCGCCACCCGGGCCCCTGGGGCCGGGAGGCCCTCCAGATGTACGCCTCCCAGTCGGCGATTGCGATCAGCAACGCCCGGCTCCGAGCAAACATGCAGCGGGCCCTGGTCCGGCTCGAACGCGAGCAGCAGGCGCTGCGGGCCAGCGAGGAGTCGTTCCGGCAGGCCTTCGAGTACGCGCCCTCCGGCATGGCGATCGCCGAACTCGGCGGCGACCAGCACGGCCGCCTGCTCCGCACCAACGACGCGCTCTGCCGGCTGCTCGGCCGCCCCGCCTCCGCCATGCGCCGCCACTCCTTCGCCGACCTCGTCCACCCCGAGGACATCGGCACCCTGCTGCGCACCTCCGCCGAAGGCGGCCGCGCCGAGCTGCGGCTCGCCCGCCGCGACGGCACGTACGTCTGGGTCTCGCTGCGGAACTCCGTCGTGGCCGACACCGCCGACGGGCCGCGCTTCCTGCTCACCCACGTCGAGGACATCGAGGAGCGCAAGCGGCACGAGCTCCAGCTCGCCCACCGCGCCTCGCACGACGCGCTCACCGGCCTGCCCAACAGCGCCGAACTGCGGGCCCGGCTCAGCGCCCGGCTCTGCGAGCGCCCCGGCGGGGTGCGCGCCGCGCACCTGCCCGGCGCGTCCCTGCCCGGCGAGCGCGAGCCGCGGCCGGTGTACGGGGGTCCCGGCCAGGGCTACGACGAGCCCGGGTACGAGCCCGCCGGGTACGACGGCCGGCCCGAGGGCCGGGGCGGCTACGACGAGCCCGGCTACGACGCGTACGGCGGCGGCCGGCCCGAGCACGGCTTCCGTGCCGACGGCTACGACTTCGACCCGCCCGGCGGCGGCCCCTACGACCACCACGTGCACATCGTCGCCCCCACCGGGGGAGACGTCGACGACGGCACCAAGGGGCTCGCGGTCCTCTTCTGCGACCTCGACGGCTTCAAGTCGATCAACGACCGGTTCGGGCACCACACCGGCGACGCCGTCCTCATCGAGGTCGCCCGCCGGCTCACCACCGGGGTGCGCGACGGGGACACCGTCGCCCGGCTCGGCGGCGACGAGTTCGTGGTGCTCGCCGACGGGCTCGGCGCGGCCGACGCCGCCGACCTCGCCGTGCGGCTGCGGAACGCGATCATCCCGCCCATCCGGGTGGACGGCCGGGCCGTGCGGGTGGGCGCGAGTTTCGGCATCGGCTGGGCGGAGTGCGGCATGACGGTGGAGGAAGTCCTGAACTCCGCCGACCAGCGGATGTACATCGAGAAACGATCCCGCGCGAAGCTCCACCGCAGGGCCGGATAGTCCGCCGCCACCGGCTCGTCATGGTCAAGGACCGCACCGGAGGGTGGCCCGTTCGGGGTAGGCTCGGCCGGTCGGCGACGGCTGGCGAGCATGGATAGGAGTGACGGGGATGGCTGCCGGTACCAGCGGCGCGAACACGCCCGAGGACGACGATCCGTTCGGCTACCTGTACGAGGACGGCCAGGCGTCGGGCGCCCAGCCGCCCCGCTCGGGCGGCTACGGCTACCCCGGGCCGGCCGCGCAGCCCGGTGTCCCGAGGACGTCGTACAACCAGGTCAGAACGGTCGGCGAGCGTCAGTACGGCGGCCACGGGCAGGTCCCGCAGCAGCAGCCGTACGGCCAGCCGAGCGCGCAGTACGCCGCGCCCGAGACGTACCCCGGCGGCGAGCGGACCCGCCAGGCGCCGATCCCGCCGCAGCGCGGCGGCGGCGGCGCGGGCGGCCGCGGGCCGAACACCAACGGTCTGCTGATCGGCGCGATCGCGGTCGTCGCGGTCGTGGTGATCGGTATCACCGTGGCGATCGTCACCAACGGCGACGAGAACGACGACCCGTCGGCCGGCGGGACGCCGTCCACCGGGCCGACCGCCGTCCAGGAGTCCCCCACCGGCGAGCCGAACGGCCAGGAGACCCCCCAGCAGCTCCCCCAGCAGGACGCGGCCACCCTGAAACTCGGCGGCACCGCGGCCCTCGCCAAGGACATCAAGGGCGCGGAGGGCGCGGACGGCGCCTATGTGACCGGGTTCAACGCGCTCGGCTCGTCGGTCACCTGGCAGGCCGAGGTGGAGAAGGGCGGGAAGTACTTCCTGTCGGTGCGGTACGCGATCCCCGCGAAGGACGCCAACGCGACGCTGTCGGTCAACGACAAGCCGAACAGCAACCCGATCGGCCTGAAGAACTTCATCCACTCCTCGGACCCGAACTGGGAGAAGAACTGGCAGACCACCTGGGCGCCGGTGACTCTCAAGAAGGGCATGAACACGATCAAGATCTCGTGTGAGCAGGGCAATCAGTGCGACGCGATCTTCGACTGGCTGAAGATCACGAAGGAGAAGCCCTGACGGTCGCGGGACCGACGGTGTGAACGGGTGGCGCCCCTGGTGGGGCGCCACCCGTTTCTGCGTGCGGGCTGAGGTGGCTACGCCGCCGGGGACTGGGCCTGTACGGCGACTTCGGGGAGGAGTTGTTCGTAGCGGGCTCGTTCGAACTCGCCGGCCACCGGTGACAGGACCGTCGCCGTCGACAGGGCGACGGCTCTCGACAGACGGTCGGGCCAGGGGAGTTGGTCGACCAGGGCGGACAGGAGGCCCGCGACGGCGGAGTCGCCGGCGCCGGTCGGGTTGCCGCTGACGGTGGCGGGCGGGGTGGCCTGCCACAGGCCCGTCGCGGTGACCGCGAGGAGGCCCGCCGGGCCGAGGGAGGCGACGACCGCGTGCGCGCCCCGGCGGCGGGCGTCGCGTGCGGCGCGCTCCGGCTCGCGGGCGCCGGTCAGTTGGGCGAGTTCGTCCGCGTTGGGCTTGACGATGTCGGGGCGGGCGGCGATGCCGCGGCGCAGCGGCTCCCCGCTGGTGTCGAGCAGGACCGGGACCCCCGCGCCGCGGGCCGTGCGGATCAGTTCCGCGTACGCGCCCACGTGGATGCCCGGCGGCAGGCTGCCGCACAGGGCCACCGCGTCGGCGGCGGGGAGGAGGTCGTTGTACCGGGCGACGAAGGCGGCCCATTCCTGCGGGGTGACCGTGGGGCCCGGCTCGTTCAGCTGCGTCGTGTCGCCGGTCGCGTCGTCGACGACGGCCAGCGTGCGGCGCGTGTTGCCGCTGATCGGGACCAGTGCGTCGCGCACGGGGCAGCGGGCCAGCAGGTTGCGCAGCACCGCGCCGTTGGGGCCGCCGGCGAAGCCGGTGACGACGGTGTCGTGGCCGAGCGCCCCGAGCACCCGGGCGACGTTGACGCCCTTGCCGCCGGGCCGTTCGAGGACGTGGGTGACGCGGTGCGAGGCGTGCGGGGTCAGCGCGGGCACGCGGTACGTCAGATCGAGCGCGGTGTTGAGCGTGACCGTGAGAATCACCTGCCGCACCCCCCTGGTCAGCGCATGTCGTCCTGCCCGGCTCCTGTTTCGCGCCCTGATCATGCCAAAGAGACGGCGGTCCGCCCAGACCCCTGGACCGACCGCCGTCAGGTAAGTTGGTGGTAAATCAGCCCAGTTGGGGCTTAACCACCCACTCGCCCTGCCGCATCACGCCGGTGAGCTCGAAGTGCGCGTCGAGGACGACGAGGTCGGCGTCCTTGCCGGGTTCGAGGGAGCCGACCCGGTCGTACAGGCCGAGCACCCGGGCCGGGTTGGCGGAGACGGCCTGGACGGCGGACTCGACGGGGAGGCCGTCGACGGTCACCGCGCGCTTGAACGCCCGGTCCAGCGTGAGCGTGGAGCCCGCGATGGAGCCGCCCTCGACGAGCCGGGCGACGCTGTCCTTCACCTCGACCTCCAGCGGGCCGAGCATGTAGCGGCCGTCGCCGAAGCCGGCCGCGTCCATGGCGTCGGTGATGAACGCGACGCGTTCCGGGCCCGCGTGATGGAACGCCAGCTCCAGGGCGGCGGGGTGCAGATGGGTGCCGTCGTTGATGAGCTCGACGGTGATCCGCTCGTCCTCCAGGAGCGCCGCGATGGGGCCGGGGGCGCGGTGGCCGAGGCCGGGCATGGCGTTGTAGAGGTGCGTGGCGACGGTCGCGCCGGCGTCGATGGCCTCGACGGTCTGCTCGTACGTGGCGTCGGTGTGGCCGATCGCGGCGACGACGCCGTGTTCGGCGAGGAGCCGTACGGAGTCGAGGCCGCCGGGCAGTTCGGTGGCGAGGGTGACCATCCGGGCCTGGCCGCGCGCCGCGTCGACGAGCTTGCGGACCTCGGCGGGGTCGGGGTCGCGCAGCAGGCTCTCGTCGTGGGCGCCCTTGCGGCAGGGGGAGATGAACGGGCCCTCGAAGTGGATGCCGGCGATCTCGCCCTGCTCGGCGAGCTCGGAGAGCAGCCCGGCGCGCCGGCCGAGGAAGTCCATGTCGCCGGTGACGAAGGAGGCGACGGTGGTCGTGGTGCCGTGCAGCCGGTGGGTGTGGACGCCCTTGAGGACCTCGTCGACGGTGCCGGAGGTGAAGGACGCGCCGCCGCCGCCGTGGTTGTGCATGTCGACGAAGCCGGGCACGAGCCAGTGGCCGGAGAGGTCGAGGGCGGGTGCGTCGGCGGGCGCCGAGCCCGCGATGCGGCCGCCTTCGACGATCACGCGTCCGTTCTCGACGATCCCGGTGGGCAGCACGACGCGTGCGCCGGCGAGAACCTTGCGATCGGCCATCAGGCGGAGACCTCCGGGTCGTGGGGGGTTTCAGTTGAATTGTCGGCGGCGAGGAGGTCCCAGGCGAGGAGGCCCGCGCCGAGGCAGCCGGCGGTGTCGCCGAGGGCCGCCGGGACGACGGCGGGCAGCTTCTGGAAGGTGACGCGCGCCTCGACGGCGGCGCGGAGCGGTGCGAAGAGCGTCTCCCCGGCCTCGGCGAGTCCGCCGCCGATGATGAGCGTGCGGGGGTCGAGCAGGGTGAGCGCGGTGACCAGGCCGTCGGCGAGGGCGTCGACGGCGGTCTGCCAGACCTGTACGGCGGCGGGGTCGCCGGACTCGACGGCCTTGGCGCAGTCGGCCGCGTCGGCGTCGGGGTCGCCGGAGGCCTCGGCCCAGGCGGCGGTGACGGCGGAGGCGGAGGCGTACCGCTCCAGGCAGCCGCGCTGGCCGCAGCCGCAGGGGACGCCGCCGGGGCGGACGACGATGTGGCCGATCTCGCCGGCGTAGCCGTGGGCGCCGGCCTCGATGCGGTCGCCGATGCCGATGGCGCCGGCGATGCCGGTGCCGAGCGGCACGAACAGGAACCGGTCGGCGCCGTCGCCGGCGCCGATGCGGCCTTCGGCGAGGCCGCCGGTGCGCACGTCGTGGCCGAGGGCGACGGGCAGTCCGTCGAGGCGCTCGCTGAGCAGGGCGCGCAGCGGGACGTCGCGCCAGCCGAGGTTGGCGGCGTAGACGGCGATGCCGCGGTCGGCGTCGACGATGCCGGGGACGGCGACGCCGGCCGCGCAGGCGGGGGCGCCGTAGCGCTGGAGGCCGTAGTCGCGCAGCTCGGCGGCGAAGCCGAGGATGGACTCGACCACGGCCTCGGCGCCGCGCTTGCGGCCGGTGGCGCGCCGGGCCTCGTACAGCAGCGTGCCGTCCGCCCCGACGAGGGCGGCCTTCATCCCGGTGCCGCCCACATCGAGGGCGATGACGTGTCTCACGGTCCCAGTCTGACCCGGCGGACCCCAACAGGTCTAGTCCACTGCCCGATATTGTTGCGCTGCCATACAAAGCCCGCGCAAAGCCCGCCGGCTCCTCGGGGCGCAATCGTCGTGCGCACGTTGCGCTTACTACCCAAGTGGTGTAGACCTCATCCCTCGCGATGAGGGAAAATCGCAGCTCAACGACGAGTGAAGGTGGAGACAACGCTGTGCAGCGGCGATTCCTTGGACTGACCGCGGCCGTCGCCGCACTGGGGCTGACCGCCACGCTCGCCGGCTGCGGCGTGACCGGCGGGAACGGCGACGTCACGCTCACGCTCGTCGCCGCCGACTACGACCTCGTCGGCGGCGACTCCACCGAGAAGTATTGGGCCGGCCTCACCGCCGCCTACGAGGCGAACCACCCGGGCGTCGAGGTCGAGGTCCGGATCGAGTCCTGGGACGACGTCGACCGCGTCGTGGGCGAACTCGTCGACGCCGGCAAGGCCCCCGACATCGCGCAGATCGGCGCGTACGCCGACCACGCGGCCGCGGGCGAGCTCTACACCGCCGACGAACTGCTCTCCGTCCCCGTCCAGTCCAACTTCCTCGCCCCGCTGATCTCCGCCGGCGAGATGAAGCGCGTCCAGTACGGGATGCCGTTCGTCGCCTCCACGCGGCTGCTGTTCTACAACAAGAAGCTCTTCGCCGACGCGGGCGTGGCCAAGCCCCCCACCACGTGGGAGGAGCTCGCCGACGCCGCGAAGGAGCTGAAGAGGGCGAAGACGCCGTACCCCTTCGCGCTGCCGCTCGGGCCCGAGGAGGCCCAGGCCGAGACCATGATGTGGCTGCTCAGCGGCGGCGACGGCTACACCGACGACACCGGCCGCTACGTCATCGACTCCGACGCCAACGTCAGCACCTTCCGGTGGCTGAAGGACGAACTGGTCGACAAGGGCCTCACCGGCCCCGTCGCCCCCGGCAGGCTCAACCGCAAGGCCGCCTTCGCCGCCTTCTCGCGCGGCGAGGTCGGCATGCTCAACGGCCACCCCTCCCTCATGCAGGAGGCCGCCAAGCAGGGCGTCGACGTCGGCATGGTCCCGCTGCCCGGCCGGGACAAGGAGCCCAGGGCCGCCATGGGCGTCGCCGACTGGATCATGGGCTTCAAGCAGAACGGCCACCGCAAGGAGATCGGCGAGTTCCTCAACTTCGTCTTCAGCGACGCGAACGTGCTGAAGTTCGCGGGGGAGAACGGACTCCTGCCCTCCACCGTCAGCGCCTCCCACGCGATGGAGTCCGACCCCGAGCACGCCGAGCTCGCCCCGTTCCTGAAGGCGCTGCCGAACTCGCGGCTGTACCCGGTCGGCAAGACGTCCTGGGCGCAGGTCAGCGAGCGGGTCAAGAAGAACATCGGCAAGGCCGTCGGCCCGGGCGGCTCGCCCGACGCGGTGCTCACCTCGATCGGGCGCGAGGCGACGACCGCGGAGGACGCCGAGTGACGACCGCGGAGGACGCCCGGTGGCGCCGCCGAATAGGTTGGTCGTATGAACGACGCATCGGAGCGGGAGCCGGACGCGGGCCCGGGCGAGGTCCTCGGCGAGCGGGAGCGCGCCGTGCTCGCCCTGGAACGCCGCTCCTGGCCGGGACCCGGCGCCAAGGAGCGTGCCGTGCGCGAGCAGCTCGGGCTCTCCCCGGTCCGGTACTACCAGCTGCTCAACGCGCTGCTCGACGATCCGCGCGCCCTCGTCCACGACCCGGTGACCGTCAACCGGCTGCGCCGGGTGCGCGCCGAGCGTGAGCAGCGCCGCTGACTCGCGCCGCTGACGCGGACGCGGAGCGTCGGTAGGGTCGGAGACATGGTCAGCAGCCTGCCGCACCCGACCACGTCCGCCGGCCGCGACGGTCTGGCCGCGCTCCTCGCGCGCCCTGCCAAAGCCGTCGTCGCCCTCGACTTCGACGGGACGCTCGCCGAGATCGTCCCCGACCCCGAGCAGGCCCGCGCCCATCCCGGCGCGGTGCCCGCCCTGTCCGCACTGGCCCCGCACGTCGCCTCGGTGGCCGTGGTCACCGGCCGGCCCGCCGGGGTCGCCGTCCGGCACGGAGGCTTCGCCGGGGCGCCCGGCCTGGAGCACCTGGTCGTCCTCGGCCACTACGGCGCCGAGCGCTGGGACGCCGTCTCCGGCACGGTCACGGCCACCGCCGTGCCGCCGGGCGTCGCCGCGGTACGCGCCGAACTGCCCGGCTTCCTGGACGGTGCCGGGGCCTGGCCCGGCGCCTGGATCGAGGAGAAGGGCCGCGCGGTCGCCGTGCACACCCGGCGCGCCGCGGACCCGCAGGGCGCGTTCGAGGCGCTGAAGGGCCCGCTGGCCGAGCTGGCCGCGCGCCACGGCCTGGTCCTGGAGCCGGGCCGGATGGTCCTGGAGCTGCGCCCGCCCGGCATGGACAAGGGCATGGCGCTGGCGGAGCACGTGCGCGCCACGGGCGCGGAGTCCGTGCTGTACGCGGGCGACGACCTGGGGGACCTGCCCGCCTTCGCCGCCGTGGAGAAGCTCCGTTCGAACGGGGTCCCGGGCCTGCTGGTGTGCAGCGGCTCCACGGAGGTCCCGGAACTGGCGGAACGGGCCGACCTGTCGGTGGCCGGCCCGTCCGCGGTGGTGGACCTCCTCGCGCGGCTCGCGGAGGCGGTCAGGACGCGCTGATCAGCACGCGCCGGTTCCGTACGCGCTGATCAGTGCGCGGCCGGGTTGGCCACGGTGATCCGCAGGTCGTCGCCGGCGTCGTCGGTGACGGTGACCCGCACGCCGTGGCCCGCGACCTTGACGCTCGCCTGGGCGGCCGCCGGGTCGTAGTAGGCGTTCGGGTCCGTGTCGTCGAAGACCGGGATGCCGGGGACGGAGGGGGCGCAGGCCGCCTTCGTCTCGACGGTCCGGTTCCTGCCCTTGCCGACCTCGACCTCCTTGTGGAGGCAGGTCGCGTCCGTGGCCTCCAGGCCGAAGGTCGCGTCGAAGGGCTGGCGCCGGTTGCTCGGCGCGGTGCCGTCGTCGAACCGGAACGGCGCGGGCCGGGCGTCGACGGCCATGGCCGAGCCGCCGCCGGGGTGGTCGCTGACGTTGTTGTCGTCGAAGGACCGGTCGACGTACCAGACCAGCATGCCGTTCTGGAAGCGGAAGAACTCCACCCAGTCCGGGGCGGTGAGGCCCTTGCTGAACTGGTACGGGCCCTCCGCAAGCAGCGCATCGCTGCCGACGTACTCGCGGTTCTCCACCAGGTAGTACCGCGGGTAGGTGGCGGACTCCGTGCCCGTGGAGATCTTCCACCGGCCGGTCGCCGTCCAGCCGCCCGCGCCCTGCTCGACGTCGTCGGCGGCGAGCGTCGTGCCGCCGGCGGTCAGCGTGATGTCGTCCAGGAACGCGCCGGCGAAGTGCACGCCGCCGTCGGTCTGGTAGCGGAAGCGGAACAGCGAGGGCTTGCCGCCGGCGTCGTACGCGAAGCGCAGCGTCGTCCACTTGCCGGCCGAGGAGCCGTCGACGGCCGTGCCCGCGCGCAGCCAGTTCGCGCCGCCGTCGAGGGAGTACTCGGCGAACAGGTAGTCGAAGTCGGCCTCGATCTCGTACCAGGCCTCGGCCTTGGCGGTGACCCGGGCGGCGGCCGGCACGGAGCGGGTCAGGGACTGGTTGAGCCCGTCCGCGGAACCGGTCCACCAGGCGTGCGAGCCGGAGGCGGGGGCCGTGTACACGGTGCTGGCCGTCTTGTCGGGCAGGGCGACGCGGACGGCCTGCTCCTTGCCGGCGGTCTGGAACTGGGCCGGATTGAGCGTGTACGAGCCCGTCGCGCCGAGCGGCGCGTCGGCGTAGTCCAGCCAGCCGAGGAACAGCTTCTCCTCAGCGCCCATCAGGCCCGGGTGGGTGCCGATGCCCTGGTTCGCGGCGGCGCCGTGGCCGAGCCAGGAGCCGGAGCTCATCAGGGTCCAGAAGGCGGTGGAGTTCTCGCCGCCGTTCGTGTCGTAGTAGTCCGGCAGGCCGAGGTCGTGGCCGAACTCGTGGCAGAAGACGCCGAGTCCGCCGTTCTCGCCCTCGGTGGTGTAGTCGCCGAGCCAGTACTTCGACTGGCCGATGCGGGCGCCGCCGGCCTTGTTCTGGACGCCGGAGACGTCCGGGCCGGTCAGGCCGTAGTCGTCGCCGTTGACGTACCAGCGGTGCGACCAGATGGCGTCCTCGCCCTGGGCGCCGCCGCCGGAGTCCTCGCCCATGCCGGCGTGGACGGCCTGGAAGTGGTCGACGTAGCCGTCGGGCTCGTCGAAGTCGCCGTCGTGGTCCCAGTCGTTGCGGTCCCAGACGTCGAACTGGGCGAGGTACGCGTCGATCTCGGCGGGCGTCTTGCCGGCCGCGAGCTGGGCGTTCCACCAGGCGTCGCCGGTGTCCTGGACGAAGGCCCAGGAGCCGCCGGTGTCCTCGATGGCGTTGTCGCCGTAGGAGGAGGCGTTGCCGGGGACCTTGACCCAGTCCTCGACGGTGTTGGTGACCGAGTAGCGCCCGCCGGAGAGCTTCTCGTAGTACGTCTTCATGGACTCGCCGGGCCCGTTGAAGAGGTTCTCGTAGTAGCCCTTGGAGAAGTCGGCGGTCCAGGCGTTGGAGTTGTCCTTGCTCCGGTCCGGCTGCGGGATCTCGTTGTGCCGGGGGCCGGGGACGGTGCCGTACTTGCCGTCCGCGCGGTCGCCGAACTCGGCGAGGACGGTGAGGATCTTCTCGGAGCGGACGGTGGCCGTCTCCACGAACTTGCCGGGGGCGACCTCGACGACGCCTTCGGCGTTCGCCCGGGCCTTCCCCTTGGCGACCTTGTCGATCGCCTGCTCGCGCAGCTCGGTGCGCTGCTTGGTGAGCGGTCCGGGACGGTTGTCGGCGCGGTGCCGGGCGGGGCCCTTGGCCCCCGGCGCCGAGGAGTCCCGGGTTTCCTGCGCGGCGGCCGGGGTGAGTCCCGCGGCGAGGAGAGCGGTGAGCGCCGACCCTAGGGTCATGCCCACGACAAATCGCTTCACGTGCGATCCCTTCGCATGCTTCGTGTGATGCCGGCGGATCGCCTGGGGGAACGATCGCGGCAGAGTCTGACACGAGAAGGACCGCGGCGAGGAGAGGCCGGAACGGAAGATTCTGCGGCATCATCCGTTCGCAGGGCGGGGGCTACCGCCGGGCGGCTTACGCCTGCGGCAGGGCGCGCAGGGCCTCCAGTTGGGTGAGGAACCAGCGTTGGGGTGGCAGGGCGGTCGCTGCGGCGGCCAGGCGCTTCGTACGGTCGGCGCGCTCCGCCGCGGGCATCGTGAGGGCCTTGTGCAGGGCCTCCGCGGTCTGCGTCACGTCGTACGGGTTCACCGTCAGCGCGTCCTCGCGCAGCTCCTCGTACGCTCCCGCGCCCTCCGAGAGGACCAGGGCGCAGCCCGCCTCGGAGACCACCGGTATCTCCTTGGCCACCAGGTTCATGCCGTCGCGGACCGGGTTGACCAGGGCCACGTCCGCCATGCGGTACACCGCGAGCGAGCGCGTGAAGTCGTCCTGGACGGAGACGAGCACGGGCTGCCAGTCCGCCGTGCCGAACTCCTCGTTGATCCGCTCCGCCAGCTCGGTCACCGCCGCCGTGTACGAGCGGTACGCCTCCAGGTCCTGCCGCGAGGGGTACGCCGAGGCCAGGTGGACGACCCGGCCCCGCCACTCGGGCCGGACGGTCAGCAGCTCCCGGTAGGCGAGCAGGCCGCGCAGGATGTTCTTGGACAGCTCCGTGCGGTCGACGCGGGCGATCGTCCGGCGGTCGCCGATCTCCTCGCGCAGCCGCGCGAGCCGCTCGTCCACCTCCGGCCGGTACGCCAGCGCCCGCAGGTCCTCGGCGTCGACGCCGAGCGGGTAGGCCCGCACCCGGGGCGTCCGCGTCTCGTCGTCGAGGCGCGCGCACGCCACGAACGCGTCCGCCCACCTCGTCGTGTGGAAGCCCAGCTCGTCCGCCCCGAGCATCCCCTGCAGCAGCTCCTCGCGGATGTCCGCCGGCAGCATCCGCAGATAGTCCGCCGAGGCCCAGGGCGTGTGCGTGAAGTGGCCGATGCGCAGATCGGGGCGGAGCTCCCGCAGCTGCCCGGGGACGAGGGCCAGGTGGTAGTCCTGCACCAGCACGCAGGCGCCCTCGTCCGCCGCCTCCGCCAGCGCCTCGGCGAAAGCGCGGTTGTAGGCGCGGTACGACTCCCAGCGGCGGCGGAACTCCGCGTCGAAGACCGGCTCGCGCGGGATGTCGTACAGGTGGTGGTGGAGGAACCACAGCACCGAGTTCGCGATCCCGTTGTACGCGTCGTCGTACACGGCCGGATCGATGTCCAGCATCCGGACGCCCGTCTCGCCGACGCCCCGGCGCACCGCCTCCCGGTCGCCCTCGCTCAGCGCCGCGCAGACCCACAGGCTGTCCTCCGCGGAGACCGCGCTCAGGCCGGACACCAGCCCGCCGCCGCCCCGCCGGGCGTCGAGCGCGCCGTCGTCCCGGCGGACGTAGCTGACCGGACCGCGGTTGGAGGCGACGAGAACAGTGGCCATGTGGCGAACCTAGCCCGTCCCGGAACCGCTCAAACGTACGCCCGGACAGGGTGGCGACAACCGGTCACCGGTCCCGCCGCGCCCGGGCCGCCGCCCGCGCCACGACGCCGGTGGCGCCCAGGGCGAGGACCAGGCCCCCGAGCAGCCACAGCCGCTCTCCTGCGCGCCCACCGACTTCCATCGTCAACTGCGTGAATTGTGTAAATCGCATGAAAACGGAATCTAGTCACCCGCCCCCGCGCGCCCCGGCTACGCCACGCCCGCTACGCCACGCGCCTGCGCGCGTACTCCGCGATCTCCGCCATCGGCGGCCGCTCCTCGGTGTCGACCGGATACGTCCGCGGCACGAACCCCGGCGCGCCGTCCTCGGCCCGCTCGAACTGCGTCAGCACCGGCCGCACCAGGTGCCCGCGCGACAGCCGGACCTGCGCCGTCCGGTAGATCGCCGCCGCCATCCGGCCCAGCGCCTGACCGCCCTGGTGACGGTGCTTGCGCACCCCCACGTCCACCTGCGCCAGCGCATCCAGGCCCACCGTGTGCAGCGCGTCCACCAGGAGCCCCAGCTCCACCCCGTACCCCACCGGGAACGGCAGCCGCTCGAGCAGCGTGCGCCGCGCCGCGTACTCGCCGCCCAGCGGCTGCACGAAGCCGGCCAGCTGCGGCCAGTGCAGGTTGAGCAGCGGCCGCGCCACCAGCTCCGTCACCCGGCCGCCCTGCCCGGGGGCGTCCCCGAGCGGCCGGTCGTACATCGCCTTGACGAACTCCACGTCCGGGTCCGTGAGCAGCGGGCCCACGATCCCCGAGACGAAGTCCGCGGAGAAGTCCCGCAGGTCCGCGTCCACGAAGCAGACCACGTCCCCGCCGGTCGCCAGCAGCGAGCGCCACAGCACCTCGCCCTTGCCGGGCAGCGCCGGGATCCGCGGCAGGATCGCGTCCCGCGCCACCACCCGCGCGCCCGCCGCCGCGGCCACCTGTGCCGTACGGTCGGTGGACCCGGAGTCCACCACCACCAGCTCGTCGACCAGCGGGACCGCTTCGGACATCAGTTCGCGGCGGATGACGGACACGATGTCGCCGACCGTGGCCTCCTCGTTCAGCGCCGGCAGCACCACGCTCACCGTCGTCGACCGCTTGGCCGCCAGGATCTGCTCCATCGGCCGGTCGGCCACCGACCAGGAGCGCCTGCCCAGCCAGCGCTCCACTTCATCCAGCACGTCGGTTACTCCCCAGTTGCTGCGGTCTGTGATCCATCTCGCGGTTCGGACGACTATCTCAACCGTCCGCGCCTTCGGTTACAGTCTTGAACAACGCAGCGGCCCGGTGCATGTCGGGGTCCCGACCGCGTTCCACAATCGAATACCGCTCATCCAGAGGGGCAGAGGGAAACGGCCCGTTGAAGCCCCGGCAACCCTCCAGTCGGTTCTCCGTCGCCGTCGTGCGACCGCGAGGCTCCCGGCTAGGGAAGGTGCCAAATCCGTCTCATGGCGAAATGCGCCATGAGGAAGATGAGGAGAAAGGGCCTCGCCTCCATGGCTGTACAGACGGTTGCAACCACCCAGAATTCGGTCGATCTCGGTCCCGCGACCGGCCTCTCCTGTCGCGAGTGCGGCGAGCGGTTCGCGCTCGGCCCGATCTTCGCCTGTGAGCTGTGTTTCGGACCGCTCGAAGTCGCGTACGACCTTCCCGCCGGCGACCCCGAGGCGCTGCGCAAGCAGATCGAGGCCGGCCCCGCCAACATCTGGCGCTACGCCCCGCTGCTGCCCGTCCCGGCCGGCGTCGCCGACAAGCCCAATCTGAACCCCGGCTGGACCAAGCTCGTCCAGGCCGACAACCTCGCCGCCGCCCTCGGCGTCGAGCCGGGCAAGCTGTTCGTCAAGGACGACTCCGGCAACCCGACGCACTCCTTCAAGGACCGCGTCGTCGCCCAGGCCCTGGAGGCCGCCCGCGCCTTCGGGTTCACCACCCTGTCCTGCTCCTCCACCGGCAACCTGGCCGGCGCCGTCGGCGCCGCGGCCGCCCGCGCCGGCTTCCGCTCCTGCGTGTTCATCCCGCACGACCTGGAGCAGGGCAAGGTCGTCATGGCCGCGGTCTACGGCGGCGAACTCGTCGGCATCGAGGGCAACTACGACGACGTCAACCGCTTCTGCTCCGAGCTCATCGGCGACCCGCTGGGCGAGGGCTGGGGCTTCGTCAACGTCAACCTGCGGCCGTACTACGCCGAGGGCTCCAAGACGCTTGCGTACGAGATCTGCGAGCAGCTCGGCTGGCGGCTGCCGGACCAGCTCGTCATCCCGATCGCCTCCGGCTCCCAGCTCACCAAGATCGACAAGGGTCTGCAGGAGCTGATCAAGCTCGGCTTGGTCGAGGACAAGCCGTACAAGATCTTCGGCGCCCAGGCCGAGGGCTGCTCCCCGGTCTCGGCCGCCTTCAAGGCCGGCCACGACGTGGTCCGCCCGCAGAAGCCGAACACCATCGCCAAGTCCCTCGCCATCGGCAACCCGGCCGACGGCCCGTACGTCCTCGACATCGCCCGCCGCACCGGCGGCGCCGTGGAGGACGTGAACGACGAGCAGGTCGTGGACGCCATCAAGCTGCTCGCCCGCACCGAGGGCATCTTCGCCGAGACCGCGGGCGGCGTGACCGTCGGCGTGACCAAGAAGCTCGTAGAGGCCGGCGTCCTCGACCCCACGCTGACGACGGTGGTCCTCAACACCGGCGACGGCCTCAAGACCCTCGACGCGGTGGCCGAGACCTCTCAGGCGACCGCCGTCATCCGCCCGAGCCTGGACGCGTTCCGCGACGCCGGCCTGGCCCACTGAAAGGGAGTACGCATGAGCGTCAACGTCCGCATCCCCACCATCCTGCGCACCTACACGGGCGGGCAGTCCGAGGTCCCGGCCGAGGGCACGACCCTCGCCGAGGTCATCGCGGACCTGGAGAAGAACCACACCGGCATCGCCGCCCGCGTCCTCGACGACCAGGGCAAGCTGCGCCGTTTCGTCAACGTGTACGTCAACGACGACGACGTCCGCTTCGAGCAGGGCCTGGAGACGGTCACGCCGGACGGCGCGGGCGTCTCGATCATCCCGGCCGTCGCCGGAGGCTGACCATCGAGCACAGTGCCGGAGGCTGCTGACGCGCTCCACGCGTTACCCGCGGTATCCCAATTGCCCCCTCCGTCAAGAAACGGAGGGGGCAATTCTGCATGGTTGAGCGCGGTAGAGTTGGGGAAGTCCCCTCCGCTGCTCATGCCGACCGCATATGAGAATGCGCCCGCATGCGACAAGAAGCAGCCAATGTGCTCGCGCGATGTGTACTTTTTGCGCCTTTTCCCGGGCCCGACTTGCCCAGGAAATCAAGGAAATCTCCGCAATTCTCCTTTCTCGTTCGCTCAGATTTCTCGTCCGATTGACCTGTTGCAGAGGGCAGTTGGGCAGATACATTCAGCCGCGGTCGACGCGTTCCGGCGCAGGGTCTGACCCGGGTCCGCGAAGTGCGGTCCCGCGCAAGGGCCAGTAATAGGGGAGTTAGGCATGGCTCAGGGCACCGTCAAGTGGTTCAACGCGGAGAAGGGCTACGGCTTCATCGCGGTCGACGGTGGTGCGGATGTTTTCGTCCACTACAGCGCGATTCAGATGGACGGCTACCGCACCCTCGAAGAGGGGCAGCGGGTCGAGTTCGAGATCTCGCAGGGCCAGAAGGGCCCGCAGGCCGACATGGTCAAGCTCGCCGTCTGACCGCGGCGCGATCGGCCACCGACGCACTTCGTTCGAGGGGCCCGCATCCACCAGGATGCGGGCCCCTCGTGCGTGCGTACAGCGGGTGGCGACGACCGGCCCGATCCCCGAGAGGCGCTTGCACTCGCCTGGGTCGAGTGCTAATCATTGGCGTTAGCACTCTCCCAGTGAGAGTGCTTACGAGGATCGGGCAGACGAGGTCCGCAGGCCGGGCGGGGCAAGGAACCGCACGGCGCGCAGACCGTCCGTCGCGGGCGTCGGCGCGGTCCTGGAGCGTTATCCACCCCATGTCCGGGAGGACCACTTCACATGGCCAAGATCATCGCGTTCGACGAGGAGGCCCGGCGCGGTCTCGAGCGCGGCATGAACCAGCTCGCTGACGCCGTCAAGGTCACCCTCGGCCCCAAGGGTCGCAACGTCGTCCTCGAGAAGAAGTGGGGCGCCCCCACGATCACCAACGATGGTGTGTCCATCGCCAAGGAGATCGAGCTCGAGGACCCGTACGAGAAGATCGGCGCCGAGCTGGTCAAGGAAGTCGCCAAGAAGACGGACGACGTCGCCGGCGACGGTACGACCACCGCGACCGTTCTCGCCCAGGCGCTGGTCCGCGAGGGCCTGCGCAACGTGGCGGCCGGCGCCAACCCGATGGCCCTCAAGCGCGGCATCGAGAAGGCCGTCGAGGCCGTCTCCGGTGCGCTGCTCGACCAGGCCAAGGAGGTCGAGACCAAGGAGCAGATCGCCTCCACCGCCTCCATCTCCGCCGCCGACACCCAGATCGGCGAGCTCATCGCCGAGGCCATGGACAAGGTCGGCAAGGAAGGCGTCATCACGGTCGAGGAGTCCCAGACCTTCGGTCTGGAGCTCGAGCTCACCGAGGGCATGCGCTTCGACAAGGGCTACATCTCGGCGTACTTCGCCACCGACATGGAGCGTATGGAGGCCTCGCTCGAGGACCCGTACATCCTCATCGCCAACTCCAAGATCGGCAACGTGAAGGACCTCCTTCCGCTGCTCGAGAAGGTCATGCAGTCCGGCAAGCCGCTGCTGATCATCGCCGAGGACGTCGAGGGCGAGGCCCTGTCGACCCTGGTCGTCAACAAGATCCGCGGCACCTTCAAGTCCGTCGCCGTCAAGGCCCCGGGCTTCGGCGACCGCCGCAAGGCCATGCTGAACGACATCGCCATCCTCACCGGCGGCACGGTCATCTCCGAGGAGGTCGGCCTCAAGCTCGAGAACGCCGGCGTGGACCTGCTGGGCCGCGCCCGCAAGGTCGTCATCACCAAGGACGAGACCACCATCGTCGACGGTGCCGGCGACAGCGACCAGGTCGCCGGCCGCGTGAACCAGATCCGCGCCGAGATCGAGAACTCGGACTCGGACTACGACCGCGAGAAGCTCCAGGAGCGCCTCGCGAAGCTGGCCGGCGGCGTGGCCGTCATCAAGGCCGGCGCCGCGACCGAGGTCGAGCTCAAGGAGCGCAAGCACCGCATCGAGGACGCCGTTCGCAACGCGAAGGCGGCCGTCGAGGAGGGCATCGTCGCCGGCGGCGGCGTGGCCCTGCTGCAGGCTTCCGAGGTCTTCGAGAAGCTGGAGCTGGAGGGTGACGAGGCCACCGGCGCCGCCGCCGTCAAGCTGGCGCTCGAGGCCCCGCTGAAGCAGATCTCCGTGAACGCCGGCCTCGAGGGCGGCGTCATCGTGGAGAAGGTGCGCAACCTGCCCGTCGGCCACGGCCTGAACGCCGCCACCGGCGAGTACGTCGACATGATCGCCGAGGGCATCATCGACCCGGCGAAGGTCACGCGCTCCGCGCTGCAGAACGCGGCCTCCATCGCCGCGCTGTTCCTCACCACCGAGGCCGTCATCGCCGACAAGCCGGAGAAGGCCGCCGCGGCCGCTCCGGGCGGCATGCCGGGCGGTGACATGGACTTCTGATCCCTCGACGGATCGGCAGTTCTCGCAGGACGCGAACGAGGGCGGTACCCCCAGCAGGGGGTACCGCCCTCGGGCGTTGCACGGACCGTCAGAGGACGTCGACGAAGTCGCCGACCGCGGACGAGTTGAAGTGCGTGCCGGTGCTCGTGCCCAGGTAGCGGATCAGGTACGTGCCGTCGACCGTCGCCGTCGTCCTCAGCGAGACGCCGCCGTTGGCCGCCGACTTGCCGGAGGCGACCAGCTTGTACGTGCTCGTCCCCTTCGCCTGGAACCACAGGCCCACCGGCTGCCCGGCGAACAGCGTCCAGGCGCCGTTCTTGTACTGCTGGAGCCCACCGGTCACCGTCACCGCCGCGCCCTTGCGCACCGGCTCGGGCGCCGCGTTCACCGAGACGACGCGCGTCTGGGTGCGGGAGAGGCCGAAGACCGGGCCGAAGCTCTCGGCCATGGTGTCGGTGGCGGGGTGGTGGACGCGGAACCAGCCGCCGGTGCTGCGGCCGGTGACGGTGAAGCCGTATCCGGAGTGGGTTTCGCTGGTGCCGATCACCTTCCAGCCCGTGCGGCCGTCCGCGGAGTGCTCCAGCCGCATCGGCTCGGTGTGGAGCCCCTGGGATTCGTAGGTGTACTCCAGCATGCCCGTCACCGTGACCGTCGTGTCGGCCGCGAGCGAGCCCCGTACGTTCCTGATGTGGGACTCGGCCGGCATGGCCACCTGACCGCTGGCGCCTCCATTGAGGAACACATCGGTCGGCGACACGTACCAGCTGCCCGCGTACTGCCCCGGCGCGCCCTTGAAGAGGGCGGTGTACCGGCCGTCGCCGTCGGTGGTCGCGAGCCGCACCATCCCACCGGAGTTGACTCGCACCTCGGTGCCGGCGAGCGGCGTGCCGCCGTCCGTGGCCACCACGCGGCCGCTGATGGCGAAGGGCTCACCGGGCAGGACGCGGGTCTTGTCCGCCGTGCCGGTCACCGTCACCGGGCGGGCCGTGACGCTGTGGAAGGCGTTCTGCTGCTTCAGGGAGCCGTGGACCTGGTCGCTGTTCTCCGAGAAGGCGAGGTCGTACCAGTTGGTGTTGGTGGTCACCCGGTAGGGCTCGGCGGCGAACGAGCCGTCCGCGGCCACGGCGACCGTCTGCGGCGCCGACGCCTCGGGGTAGCTCCGCGACACCTGCACCGTACGGCCCGTCAGCGGGACCGTGTCGCCGGAGCCGGGCTGGACGCCCGTCAGCGTTCCCTTCGGGCGGGCGACCGGGTCGGTCCACTCCGGGCTCGCGAGGGTGAACGTCGCCTCCGGCCGGAGCGTGAAGTCCAGCGTTCCCGCGTCGAGCCGGGTGAGCTTGTTGCCCTTGCTGTCCTCGGCGGTGACGTCGATCGAGTACCGGCCGAGGTCGGGGATCTGCCCGCCGTCCTCGGTCAGCTTCAGCGGGGTCTCGGCAGGCAGTTGGTAGTAGCCCGCCGCGTTCGACGCGGTCAGCGCGGGCAGTTCGACGAGGACCTGGTCGCCCTTGCGGATCTTCGCCGAGACGGAGGTGACCGTGCTGTCCGGCGCGTCCGTCCAGGCCGAGACCTGGAACGCGCCGCGCTGGTGGTCGAACGTGGTGGCCCGGCCGATGCCGACGGTCACGGTGTCGGCGAAGGCCGGCGCGGCGGGCGCGGTGAGCGCCAGGGCGACCGCGACCGCGGTCAGGGAACGCCGGGGCATGCCGCGGTGATCAGCGCGCATCGATGTACACCGCCTTGGACTCGCTGTAGAAGTAGCCGGTGAGCGGCTGGGTCGCCATGCCCCAGTACCCGTCGCCGTAGTTGGTGGCGGTGAACTTGAACCCGCCGTTGGCGGCGGTCTTGACGTTCTTCTTCACCCAGTACCACTGGCTCTCGCCGCGCGGCTTGAAGTACAGCGTCAGGTACTGGCCACCCGCCGGCTTCCAGACCCCGGAGACCTGCTTCTGCACCGCGCCGGACACGGTCATCGTGCCGTTGACGGTCGGGCGGGTGGGGCTGATCGTGAAGGAGGAGAACCGGGTGAGGGTACGGGTCTGGAAGACCGGCGCGGAGACCGCCGTGATGTACCGGTCGGTCTCGGCGTGCACCACGCGGTAGTACGCGCGGACGTAGCCGTTCACCGAGATGTCGAACGGACAGGCGGCCGTGCCGGTGTACGACGACCGGCCCCATTTCAGGCTGCGCCAGGTCCGGCCGTCCAGGGAGTACTGGATGGCGACGGGCTCGGACTCGCAGCCGACGGCGTTCAGCTTGCCGGTGGCCCGGACCGTGCCGAACGGGTCGATCGCGATCTTGACGTCGCTGAAGGCGGCCCGCTGCGGAACGGCGATGCTGCCACGGGCGAACGGCAGCTCGCCCAGGTACACCGAGGGCCGGACGTGGGTGAACACGTCGGTCGCGACGGGCGCGCTCGCGGGATACGCGAAGGTGCCGTCGGCGGCCGCGTCCGCGCCGCCCATCGGACGGGCCACGTGGTGGACCCACGCGTACGGCCAGTCCCGCGACGAGACGACGGGCGCGCCCGCGAACGGCTGCCAGCCGTCGTTGGTGAGGCGCTCGACGCGACCCTTGACGTTGACGTTCTGGCCCAGGGGGACGCGGAACTTGTCGAGGGTGGCGTTGATCCGGTACTTGGTCTGCTCGACGCCGACGGTCTCCCGGACCTTGTGCGTGGCGTCGGGGTCGGTGTCGGCGGCCGGTTCGACGACGGTGGCGGTGCCGCTCTCGACCCGCGCGTTCGGCGTGAAGGGCACCGAGAACGTGCCGCCGTTGCCGGTGACGGCGGTGGCCTGGGCCGACGGGTTCGGCCCGCCGTCCAGGTCCAGGGTGACCTTCACCTTGGTTCCGGCCCTGGCGGGTCCGCTGGTGCCGGTCGACGGGTCGAAGGTCGTCGCCTTGCCGGAGAGCACCACCTGGCGGTGGTCCCAGTCCGTCGTCGTACGGTCGAAGACGGTCTCGGCGACGCCGGTGTGGAGCTTGTAGGCGAAGGTGCCGCCGGTCCAGTGCTGAACCGTTCCGCCGGGCAGTCGGTAGTCGACGGAGACCGGGTAGTCGCCCAGTGCCGTGCCCTCGGGCAGCCGCAGGGCCGCGTCGGTCTTCCAGCCGGCGGGCTGACCGGTCGAGTAGTCGTACTCGTGCGGCCGCAGCTCGTCGGTCGAGGCGAGGACCGCGGCGTCCGGGGCGGTGGACGCGAGGACGTTCACCTTCACCCAGAGCGCGTTGGACGGCAGCCCGATGTCGAGCCGCCCGTCGTCGAGCGTGGTGGTACGGGTGACGGTCGCGGTCTCCGCGTAGGCCGCGGGCGCCGTGACCAGGGCGGGGGCTGCGACCCCCGCCGAAAGGACGAACATGGCCGCGGCACGCACGACGGCATGCGACGGCCTGCGCGTTGAGCGCATCAAGGGACCCCCCACAGGTCAGAAAAGGCGCGGCTCGCGTGATCGCGGAGGCCGCGTGGGAGCACGATAGCGCCCCGGCGTTGAACGTGTTCACTCAAGGGGCGGATTCGGCGGGTGTGCGCGATGCTGTTGGGGTGAGTGTGTTGAGTGAGCAGGGGCTCGTCGTGCCACGGCTCGCGGCGGTCTCCGGCTCGGGCGAGGAGTTCGCGCTGCGCCGCTGGGAGCTGACCGACCTGCCCCTGGTGCGGGAGGCGTCCACGGACCCGTACATCCCGCTGATCACGACCGTCCCGTCGGAGTACAGCCGCGCCGAGGGCGAGGCGTTCGTCCACCGTCAGTGGGCGCGGGCCGAGCAGGGCAGCGGCTACCCGTTCGTCGTCGAGCGCCGCTCCGACGCCCGCGCCGTCGGCACGGTCGGCCTGTGGCTGCGCGACCTGCCCGAGGGCCGGGCCACCCTCGGGTACTGGATCTCCCCCCGCTGCCGCGGCGCGGGCGCGGCCGGCGCGGCCCTGGGCACGGTCGCCGACTGGGCGCAGCGCGAGCTGCACATCCCCCGGCTCCAGCTCTTCGTCGAACCCTGGAACACCGCGTCCTGCCGCACCGCCGAACGCGCGGGCTTCGTCCGCGAGGGCCTGCTGCGCTCCTGGCAGGACGTCGGCGGCGAGCGGAAGGACATGGTGCTGTACGGGCGGGTGTGAGTCCGTGGTTCCGTGAGCCCGGCCCGGGCGACTAAGAGTTCCGCCACTTCTGGGTGGCGTCGTTCGGGTCGCAGGGCTTGGAGCCGACGGCGTACCCGCCGCTCATGTACAGGCATTGCTTCTCGGCGACGTTCTCAAGGAGCCGGCCGCCGGACGTCGTGGCGTAGACCCGCCACAGCTGTGCATCGGAGCCGTTGCAGGGCCTGGATTTCATGCCCGCGTAGCCCATGGACTCCAGGCAGTTGCCGGTGGCCTTGCTGACCACCCGGAACGTGGTCGAGGAGACCGGCTTGTACGTCCACTTGTACGTCCAGGTGGCGCCGTTCGTGGCCGGAGTCCCGCACACCTTCGACCAGACCGCCGTGCTGCCTCCGTAGCCCTCCTCCTCCGACAGACAACGGTCGTCCGAGGCGTTCCTCAGCAGATACGTGCCCGAGGGCGCCGGCTGCGCCGGAGGCTTCTGCGCGGGCGGCTTCTGCGCCGGCGGCCGGTCGCCGGACGGCGTACCGGCGCCGCCCTGAGCGCCGCCCCCGGAGGCGGCGCCGCCGGAAGCGCCCGCGTCCGGTGCGGGGCCGCCCGCGACGGGCGGGCTGCTGACCGCGCCCGGGGAGGCGCTGCCCGCGGTCGACGGGGCCGGCGAGCCCGAGGGCCCGCGCGTGCCGGGCGTCGCGGTGGCGGTGATCGAGGCCGTCGGCGAGGACGAGGGCTTCGCGCCCGCGCTCACGTCGGTGACGTACGGCAGCAGGGCGACGGTCAGCGTCGTGCCCGTGCCGATGACGATCGGCACGGCGAAGACGAGGAGCCGCGACCGCTTGCGGGCGGGAGCGGGGGCCGGCGCGGGGGGCTTCGTGGTGCCCTCCGCCACCGGCGGCACCGGCACCGGCTCCGGTTCCTCCACCTCCTCCGGCAGCACCGGCGGCACGGCCGCGAACGCCGCCCGCTCCGCGATCCGCGCCGCGACGGCGGCCGGCCAGGGCGACCGGGAGCCGCCGCCCAGCTCCAGCGTCGCCCCGGCCTTCACCCCCGCCAGATGCCCGTCCGCCAGCTCGACCAGCCGCTCGGCCGTCGGGCGGTCCTCCGGGTCCTTCGACAGACAGGACGTGACGATCGCGGCCAGCTGCGGATCGGTCTCCGGCAGCGCGCCGAGGTCCGGCTCCTCGTGGACGATGCGGTAGAGCAGTTCGAGGCCGGAGCCGTCGCCGAACGGCGGACAGTTGTTCGCCGCGTACAGCAGCAGGCTGCCGAGCGCGAACACATCGGCGGCACCCGAGAGTTCACGGCTGGCGACCGCCTGCTCGGGGGCCATGTACGCGGGCGTGCCGACGACCATGCCGGTCTTGGTGAGCCGGCTCTGGTCCGCGGCCCGGGCCACGCCGAAGTCGATGAGCGTCACGCCGTCCGCCGTCAGCATGACGTTGGACGGCTTGAGGTCGCGGTGCACCATGTCCGCCGCGTGCACCAGCTTCAGGCCCGCCGCCGCGTCGCGCAGCAGCCGCCACAACGAGGGGCCGGGCAGCGGGCCGTCGTGGAGCCGTACCGCCTCGTTCAGGGTGATGCCGGGGATGTACCCGGTCGCGAACCACGGCGGCCGCGCGGTGCGGTCGCTCGCCAGGAGCCGGGCCCCGGCGTCCCCGGGCAGCCGCGCCAGGTTGTCCAGCTCGTGCCCGAAGTGCCGCAGGAAGTCGGTGTCCTCGGCCAGCGCCGGCAGCACCTGCTTGACCGCCGCGTACGAGCCGGGCCGCCCCGGCTCGCCCTGCGTCGCGCCGAGGTACACCCGGCCCATACCGCCCGCGCCGAGCAGCCCGAGCAGCCGGAAAGAGCCGATCCGCCGCGGATCGTCCGGCTGCAGCGGCGTCGCGCCGCTGCCCGTCAAAGTGAAGTCGTCGTCCGTTCCCCCGGTCATGCGGCACAGGCTATCGGCTTTGCCACAAAGGCAGTTGGGGGTGCCCGGCCCTCTCGCGGGGGGTTATCCCCCGACGCGGTCCGGCTGCTGCCCGGATGGGTCTGTGACGCCCCGTCAACCACTCTTTTCCCATGACGACTCACCGACGCAACGCCCTCCTTGTCGCCCTCTCCGCCGCCACCGTCGCCACGGCCCTGCTGCCCCTGGCCCCCGCCTCCGCCGCCGCCCCGGCCGCCCCGGCCGCCCCCGCGCTCGACTGGACGGCCTGCGGGCCCGCAGGCCAGGGCCAGGAGTGCGCGAAGCTCACCGTGCCGCTGGACTACCGCGACCCGGACGGCGAGCAGCTCGCCCTCGCCGTGACCCGGATCCGCAGCACCCGGCCGGAGGCCCGCCGCGGCACGCTCATGGTGATCCCCGGCGGACCCGGCGGCTCCGGAGTCGAGCGGCTCACGCAGAAGGGCGCACGGCTCGCCAAGGAGACGGGCGGGGCGTACGACCTCGTCGCCTTCGACCCGCGCGGCGTCGGCGGCAGCTCCCGCGCCAACTGCCGGCTCGACGAGGCCGACCGGTGGATGGTCACCCTGCGGTCCTGGCCCGCCGCCGACGGGGGCATCGACGCGAACGCCGAGCGCTCCCGCCGCACCGCCGAGGCCTGCCGCCGCAACGGCGGCGCGGTCCTCGACAGCTTCACCACAGCCAACCAGGTCCGCGACATGGACCGGCTGCGCCGCGCCCTCGGCGAGCAGCGGCTCTCCGCCTGGAGCACCTCGTACGGCGCGTACGTCGCCGCCCAGTACGCCCAGAAGTTCCCGCGCCGCACCGACCGCATCGTCCTCGACAGCAGCGCCGACCCCGACCCGAAGCGGGTCGCGCAGGGCTGGCTGCGGGACATGGCGAAGGGCGCCGAGGTCCGCTTCCCCGACTTCGCGGCCTGGGCCGCGCACCCCGAGCGCGACGACGACGGGCTCCGGCTCGCCGCCCGGTCCGAGGACGTGCGCCCGCTGTTCCTGGCCCTCGCGGCCCGCCTGGACCGGGAGCCCGTGCCGAGCACGACGGCCGGCGTCGCGGTCGACGGCAACGTCCTGCGGCAGGCCATGCAGCTCGCCCTCGGCAGCGACGGCGCGTTCCCGTCCCTGGCCCGTCTGATCAAGGCGGTCCAGGACCCGGCCGCCGCCACGGACCCCACCCGCCGGCCCGTCCTGCCGCCGCCGCTCGCGCAGCCGCTGAGCGACGAGGACGCGGCGATCATGGTCGGCGTCATCTGCAACGACGTCCGCTGGACCGGCACCGTCGGGGACCACCGCACGGCCGTCGCCGCCGACCGCACCGCCCACCCGCTCACGGCCGGCTTCCCGGTCAACATCACGCCCTGCTCGTTCTGGAAGGCCCCGGCCGAGAAGCCCACCCGTCTGACGTCCGACGGCCCGTCCAACATCCTGATGATCCAGAGCCGCCGCGACCCCAACGCGCCGCACTCCAGCGGCCTGAAGATGCGCGCGGCCCTCGGCGACCGCGCCCGCCTCGTCACCGTCGAACGCGGCGGCCACGGCATGTACCTGGGCAACGGAAACGCCTGCGGCGACGCGGCGGTCACCCGCTTCCTGCTCACGGGCGAGCGCCCGGAGCAGGACGTGTACTGCGCGAACTGACGCGGGCCCTACGGCCCTACGGCCTCACGGTCCTGCGGTCCTACCGGACGACGTCGAAGACGTTCTTCTGCACCCCGTTGCCGTACGCCTCGGCCTCGACCAGCTTCAGCTGCTGGGCGTCCTTGTCCGTGGCGCTGAACAGCCGCTTGCCCGCGCCGAGCAGGACCGGGAAGACCAGCAGGTGGTAGCGGTCGATCAGACCGGCGTCGGAGAGCGCGTGGTTGAGGGTGGCGCTGCCGTGCATGATGATCGGGCCGCCCTCGGTCTCCTTCAGCGCGGCGACGTCCGCCACGGAGCGCAGGATCGTGGTCTCGCCCCAGTTCGACACCAGGTCGCTCTCGGCGAGCGTGGTGGAGACGACGTACTTCGGCATCACCTTGTAGTCGGCGAACTCCTCCATGTCCGGCCACACGGGGCTGAACGCCTGGTAGCTGGTCCGCCCCAGGAGCATCGCCGCGGCCTCCTTCTGCTCCCGGCCCTTGATCTCGAAGGCCTCGGGAAGGAACTCGGTGTGCTTGAACGTCCACCCGGAGTTCCGGTAGCCGGGCTCGCCGCCGGGGGCCTCCACGACGCCGTCGAGGGAGACGAAGGCGGTGCTGATGAGAGTACGCATCTGAAGCTCCTGGGTGACGTCGCTGAGTTCGCTGCTTGTCGGGCCTACATGATCTGAGACCCGGCCCGGACCGAGAACTCATCGCAAGCGGCGAAACTTTTTCGAGCAGCTGCCAGGCCGCTGTCGTACCCGCTCGGTACGGTGCCGCCATGACTGCTTTCGTACTGGTACCAGGGGCATGGCTCGGCGCGTGGGCATGGGACGAGGTCGCGGCGGAGCTGCGGGCGGCCGGGCACGAGGCGCACCCGCTGACGCTGACCGGCCTGGCGGAGAAGCGGGACCTGCCGGCGGGGCAGCGCACGCATGTGGACGACATCGTGGCCGAGGTCGACCGCCTGGGCTCGGACGACGTCGTCCTCGTCGGCCACAGCTACTCCGGCATCCCGGTCGGCCAGGCCGCGCAGCGCATCGGGAACCGGCTGCGGCGGGTCGTCTTCGTCGACGCGGGCGTCCCCGCGCACGGCGAGTCCTTCGCCTCGGCGTGGTGGCAGGGGCAGCCGGCCTTCGAGGCGGAGCTGGCCGCGCACGGCGGGGACTGGGCCCCGATCACGGCCCCCGAGTGCGCGGGCCAGGACCTCACCGACGACCGGATCGCCCACTTCCTCGCGGGCGCCACCCCGCACCCCGGCGCGAGCCTGACCGAACCGGCGGTCGTGACCGGCTCGTTGGCGGACCTGCCGGCCACGTACGTCAAATGCCTCCTCGACGGGGAGGAGCCGACCCCGGACGTGGCGGCCCTCCTGAAGAGCGACAGCTGGCGTCTGGTCGAGATGGAGACGGGCCACTGGCCGATGTTCTCCCGCCCCCGCGAACTGGCGGCCGTCCTGATGGAGCAGGTCAGCGGGCGTACTCCTTGAGCTTCTCGGTCTCGAGGGTGATGTCGACGGGCCCGGGAAGCGGGACGGTCGCCCCGAAGGGGTAGGCGGCGCGCTCCTGGTAGAAGCCGTTGCGGGGCTCGCTGAAGACGACGAGGGAGTCGGCGTCGCGGTCGATGAGCAGGTGGACGGGGATCTCGGACGCGGCGTACCCGTCGCGCTTCTCGATGCGGTCGCGGCGGTGGGTGTCGCGGTCGCGGGACGTCACCTCGACGACCATGAGGACCCCCTTGGGATCGCCCCACAGCTCGGGCCTAGGCGACGCGACGAAGTGGTCCACCGGCGCGAGTGCCCCGTCCGCGATGGCCCTGCCCTTGCGGTAGGTCTCCACCCGCAGCTCCTGCTCGGGGTAGAACGCGAGCTCCGGCCGCTGCTGCATGCACACGCGCAGCAGCCACATGACCATGGCCTTGTGGAGTTGGTCCGGCAACGGCTTGACCTTCAGCTTCCCGTTGATGAATTCCAGCTTCACGCCCTTCGGGGCGAGCTCGGCGAGTTCCTCGAAGTTCTCGACGTCCCTGGGGCCGTACTTGACGATCAGGCGGCCGTTGATGAGCTCGAACGTGGCGAGCTCGTCGGCCTTTCGGGAGAACTCCACGAAGTCCTCGAAGGAGATGTCTTCGCGGTCATCGGCGGGGCTGGGGGTCATGGCGTCGCCTCCTCGCCTCCATCGTGCCCCGCCATCGCTGCGGATGAGCTGAACGGTCATGTGCGATTCCTTTCGCCGGCTTCGCGGATCGCGTCGGCGTACGCGCGGACGCGGGCGGCGGGCAGGATGGCGGCCCGCCGGGTCTGCGGGGGTGCGGGGCCGCCGCGGCAGACCCCGCATTCGCCGCCGACCAGGGCGTCGACGTACCCCGGAACCCCGCACTTGGCGCACTCCAGCAGCCGTAGCGGCGGTGGCTCGCGGCGCATCGGCGGCGGTGGGAGTTTCGTGGTCAGGCGGTTGCGGACCAGCCCGGCCGGATGGTGCACGGGCGTCGGCAGCCCGTCCGTGAGCGCCCGCAGCACGTCCCCGTCGGTGGCCTCCCGCGCGAACCACTCCTCAAGCAGCGGCGCGAGTGCCCGGCAGTCCGCGTGCGACAGCGACAGCGCGGAGTTCTCCCGGCCCAGCGCGGCGAGCAGGATGTACGCGCGCGAGCGCGTCGGCGGCGGTTTCTCCCGGGGTGCGTCGCCCCGTTCGAACGCCGCCCACCACGCGTCGTCACGAGCCGTACGGGACCACCACGTTCGGGTGATCCAGCGCCCGCCCAGGCACTCCCGTCCGCGCCGCAGATGTCCGGCCCGCTGGATGCGGTTGAGCGCGGTGCGCAGGGCGCACTGCCCGTAGGGCAGCTGCTTGGCCAGCGTCTTGACGGAGATGTCGCTGCCGTCGGGCAGCCGCTCGATGTAGGCGGCGATGGCCGCCTCGCGGGGGTGCAGGTGCGCCCAGTCGTCGCGCCGGGCCGGATGTTCGTACGGAGCGGTGCGCTTTCCGTAGCCGGGGTTGGCGAGGGGGTGCGGGGCGCTACTAGACTCGGCGTTAGCCATGGATCGAAGTCGCTTTCGATCTGGTTGGTGAGGCCCTCGTCCAGTGTTGGCGCACTGGCGGGGGCCGCTCTATGTCTGGGTTCGCTCACCGTAAACGCATATGACACTCCGTGGCAAGTCGCTCGCTCAGCGTCAACTCCTAGGGTGGGCGGGCGGGTTAAGTCCAGGCCCGTATCCATTCCTCAGAAACAGTGCCCGAGGCTGAGGACTTGAGCTTCGGGCCGACAGGTACTCGGGGCGAAGGTCCTGGTGGGTTTCTGGTGTGGCCGCCCTCTTGTCGAGTGTGGCCCCCTCCGTCGGGCCGTCAAGGGCGCTCCTTTGTCGCGTCGCTTCGCGATTCCGCTGTCGCTCCACCCTTGACGGCCCGCCGGAGGGGGCTGTTTCACACTCGGAGGGCGGCCGGGGGTGGGGGTCCGCGCGGGGGTGCCATCGCGTCGTCCGGTCCGTCGGCGGCCGGCGGGTTGGTGGGGGTTGGGATGCGCGGCTGTTGAGTGGGGTGCCCCATGCCGTCTCGGCGGCCGCCAGGCCGTCGCGGGGCGGGGGTTCATGCCCGGCTGGTCATTGCCCGGTGGGGGGAGGGGGTGGGGGACCGGACTTCGTCGTTTCGTGCCACTGGAGCGAGGGGCGAAGCTTCCCAAGTCACACCGGTATCGCTCAGTCACTCCCGTGCCGATCCGAGGCGTTGGGAGCACTGAAACGACGATTGCGATGTTCCCTTGGCCCTCCCGTCTGTGACGACTGGGGCGGGTGCTGTGCATGTGACGGCGGGGGTGCCGAGCCTCGCTCCTGACTCGTGCGCGACGAGCGGGACCGGTCGTTTCGGTGCTGCGGACGGGGAGGTGAAGGCCCGTGAGTCACATGCGTCTCGTCCGGGCACTTCCGTACCGATCCTGGGCGTTGGGGGCGCCGAAACGTCAGGCTCCGCTTCCCGGACCCCGTGCCCGGCTTCCAGGGAGTGAAGCCTGGGATGGGTGCTTCGCGAGGGACGCCCGCCTTCGCAGACCCCTCCCCCCACCGGACAATGACCAGCCGGGCATGCACCCCGGACACGCGGCGGGGGTCGGCCGCCGAGACGGCATGGGGCACCCCACTCAACTGGCGCGTACCCACCGCCGGCCGCCCACGGCGACCAGCACACATGCGGCCTCCCCGCGTGGACCCTGCCCCCGGCCGCCCTCCGAGTGTGAAAAGGCTCCTGGAGGCGCCGGGTCAAGGGTGGAGCGCCAGCGGAATCGCGAAGCGACGCGACGAAGGAGCGCCCTTGACGCGGCGACTCCAGGAGCCACACTCGGAAAGAGGGCGGCCACACCAGAAACCCACCAGACACCCCTACCCCGACTACCCCACCGCCCTACGGGTGACCAGCCGGGGGCGGCCGCTCGTAGGGAACCGGACCTTCGTGCAGGGCGTTTCAGTGATCGTGATTGCTGATGCGGACGACCTGATCGACGACTGGGAGTCGATCTACCAGGGGTACTTCCTCGGGGAGCACGACGAGACCCTGCTGGAGTGTGTGGAACGGCTTGACGCGGCGCGGGCTGCCCGGCCAGGCGATCCGCACGTGACGGCGTTCTACACGCTGGGCCTGGTGTGGACGTACGCCCATGCGGCAACCGATGCGGACCCCGACGTGGCACGGCGGGTCGTCGCCGCGCTGTCCGCCGCGGCCGCCGAAGCGCCGGCCGCGTGCGAGCACGCGGGCCATCCGTGCGACGACGACCTGGACACGCACCTGGAGTCCTTCGTCGTGGTGTTGGCGCTGCTGACCGGGTCCGACGACTACACCTGGGACGACCTCGACGCGGGGTCCGGCTGGCGCTGCCCCCGCAACCTGGCGGGTTACGCGCGGTCGGCGGCCGACACGATCGAGCTGCACCGGCGGTAGTCAGCAGGAGCCCTCGGTGTAGGTGGCGTGGGAGCGGTAGAAGGCGAGCATGCCCGGGGCGGGCGGGGGCAGGTCCTCGGCTCCCGGAAAGACGACGGGGGGCTGCTTGTCCAGGGTCAGAGTGACGCGGACGCAGTACTCGGTCTCCGTGTCCTCGGTGCTGACGGTGTAGCCGCCGCCCTCCTCCTGGTCCGTGTCGACGCCGTGGCCCGGCCCGATACCGCTCTCCCGGATCGCGTCCGCGATCAGGAAGCCGTGATCGCTTTCCAGGCTGGTGTACTGCTGTCCGTCTTCCAGGTCCTGGACGCCCTTGTGGACGGCGTCTCGGAGTTCGCCCTCGCTCCACGTCGACTGGGCGTGCATGCCGAAAAGCATGCCGAACGCGAGGAGCGACGAGAGGACGATGAGTGCGAGACCAGCCGGATTGCGGTGGTTGTAGACGTACCGGCTGGTCCCCCACTTGCTCCGTACGAAGACGGGCTCTTCGCTCAACGCGCCGCCTGCACGCCGCCGATGAACGCCGCCCAGGCCTCAGCCCGGAACACGAGCTTCGGGCCGTCGGGGTTCTTGGAGTCCCGGACGGGGACGACGCCGGGGTGGTCGCCGGAGACTTCGAGGCAGTCGCCGCCGCTGCCGCCGCTGAAGCTGGACTTGCGCCAGGTGGCGACCTCGACGCAGTCGCCGCCGCTGCCGTCGCTGAAACTGGACTTGAACCACACCGCCGCGCTCAGGTCGTACTCAGAGATGTCGATCTTCATAGGTGTAATCCTCCGCCACGGATTCGATCAGGGCCAGGGATTCACGGGGGGACAGCGATGAGGCCCCGAGGAGATCGTAGGTGAGCGTGTGCTGCCTGACTGTGGCCGGGTCATCTTCCAACTGGCCTGTGCCAGGCCCCTGGAAGTACGCGAGCGGTGGGGCGTCCTCGAAGGCCATCAGCTTCAGCGCGCCGCCCATCGAGCCGTACGCTCCCGCCCCGAACGGCAGCACCTGCACGATCACCCGGTGCTGCCGCGCCAGCGCCGCCACGTGCCGTAGCGCCTCCGCCATCACGGCGCGGCCGCCGACTTCCTGGCGCAGCACCGCCTCGCCCAAGACCGTCCACAACAGCGGCTTTGTTGGGTCGGTCAGCAGCCTGCCACGATCCAGCCTCGCGGAGACGAGTTCGTCGATCTTCTCCTCCGGAGCCGTCGGCTGATACGCACGGAAGACTTCCCTCGCGTACCCCTCCGTCTGCATCAGCCCCGGGATCAGCAGCGGCGCGAACTCCTTGATCGCCTCCGCAACGGCTTCCGCCTCCGCGGCCTCCGCGAAGTGGTCCGGGTATCTCGACTTGTTCGCCGCCCTGCAGTTCCGTGCGAAGAAGCCCCCCGTTCCCAACACCTCGTCCAGTTGGGACGCGATGTCCTGCGGGATGCGGCGCGTGCCCGCCTCCATCTGGCCGACGTACGAGCCGCTGACGAACAGCAGTTGGCCCAGGGCCTCCTGGCTGAGGGCCTTGCGTTCGCGGGCGTGGCGGAGTTCCGCGCCGATTATCGCTCTGGGTGAGGTCGAGGGGTCGGGCTTCCTCGGGCCGCCGGCTGCCGCCATGGTCATCAACTCCGGGTCGTACATCTGCGGTTGTTGGGGCGTCACGACTGTTTCCCAGTGTGCTCCGCGCAGACACTCTCCGTAGGTGAAACCGATACAGAACGTGGAGGAGTCGGTAAAGTGGCAAGTTCGTTGGAGCGGCTGCGGGCCGCTCAGCAGGTCGTCGACCAGTTGAAGGCCGAGCTGGACGCGCTGGACGTGATCCTGCCCTCGATGGGCGTGGATCCGATGACCATCGGCGGCAGCGGCCCCTCGTCGCCGTATCCGCTGATCGAACTGGGGCGGTGCAACATGGACACCGCGCGGCAGCTCGTGGCGGTGCTGAGCGGGGCGCGGGCGGCGGTGGGTCCGGCGGAGGAGCCGGGTACGTCCGGCGAGGTTCTGCGGGCGCGGGTGCGGGCGGTCAACCGCGAGGGGCGGCTCCCCTGAGCCTGTTGGCCGCACCCACTACCGCCATTTCCGGCGGGCCGCCGCCATTCCCTGGTCTCGCGCGGGGTGCGCGGGCGTTCGCCGCGGTTCTTCTGGTAGCCGGCCCCGGTGCCGAGCACCGTGGCGACGGCCCGCCACGCGGTGACGTCCCCGCAGCGGGCCGTGCCGGGCTTCACGGGGTATCAGCGGGCGAGGATCCGCCGGAGCCAGCGGGTGCGGGCCTCCAGGGCGTCGAGGCTGACCGCGGCCTTCGGGACGATGGTGTCGAAGCCGTGGAACGCGCCCGGCCAGACGTGGAGTTCGGCGTCGCCGCCGGCCCGCCAGAGGGCGTCGGCGTAGGCGACGGTGTCGTCGCGGAGGAGTTCCGCCGCGCCGACGTCGAGGTACGCGGGCGGGAGCGCGGAGAGGTCCGTGGCTCGGCCGGGGGCCGCGTACGGCGGGATGTCGGCGGTGCCGTACAGGTCGTCCCCGAGTGTGGCGCGCCAGATGGTCCGCAGCGTCGTACGGTCCACGGTGTCGATGCCGTCCATCTGGTGGGCGGAGTGCCTCTCGGCGCGGTCGTCGAGCATCGGGCACAGCAGGAGCTGGCCGATCGGCGCGGGGCCGCCGCGGTCCCGGGTCAGCAGGGCGAGCGAGGCGGCGAGCCCGCCGCCGGCGCTCTTGCCGCCGAGGACGATGCGGTCGGGGTCGATGCCGAGGGCGTCCGCGCGGTCCGCCGTCGCGAGGAGGCCGGCGTAGCAGTCCTCCTGGGACTCGGGGTACTGCGCCTGCGGCGCGAGGCGGTACTCGACGGAGACCACCGCGAGGCCCAGCGGCTGCGCCCACTCGTCGAGCAGACGGGGCATGACGGACCGGGCGTTGCCCATGACCATGCCGCCGCCGTGCATGTAGTAGAGGACGGGCAGCGGGCCGGCCGTGCCGGCGGGGCGACCGGCGACGAGGGTGACGTCGCCCGCGCGTAACTCTTCGACCTCGAACCGCCCGTCGGCCCGCAGCTCCTCGACCGACGGCCGCGGCCGGACCTGGACGTCACGCCGCTGCACCTCGGCGAGGTTCTCGGGCGTGATCCGCACCCGCCCGCCTTCCCCCAGCCCGGCCGCCAGCTCCGGATCGACCTGCGGTACGCCTTCGCTTCCCATGGAAACCTCCCCCTCGACCGCGAGGCGGCCGCCCCGCCCCGCCCGGACCATTCTCAGGCCGCGGACCGCGACACGAAGGCGACTTCCTCCGAATCGTCGGCGAGGGCGATGGTGAGAGACGCGTCGAGGGCGCCTGCCAGGCGGCGGAGCAGCGACAGGGTGGGGACGGCGTCGGCCCCTTCGATGCGGGAGATCTTCGCCTGCGTCAGACCGGCACGGGCGGCGACCTCGACCTGGGACAGGCCCAGCTCGGTCCGTCGGTCGTAGACGGCCTTCGCGAACGCCATGGCGAGCCGGATCTCCGCGCGCTCGGCGGCGATCTCGGGCGTCTCGGCGAGGCTTTCGGCCACCGCGCGGTCGCGGGACGACTTCCAACGGGCGTGACTCATGGGCGTCTGCCTTCCTCGATTCGGCGGTACTCCACGTGCGCCGGTTCGTGCGTGCTCGCACACAGCAGTCGAGCGCGCACCGCGCGCTCGACTTGGGCGGCCTCGTGCATGCGGGTCTTGCGGAAGACCGTCAGCAGGACGATGCGGCGATCGGGGGCGAACCAGTACGTGATCCGAGTGTCGTTTCCGTCCAGTGTCGGTCGTAACTCGTGGACGCCGTCGCGCAGGGGACGTGCAAAAGGCATGGGCGTCAGCGTTCCGAGCGAGGCCAGGAGCGCGGCGTACTCCTCCACCTTGCGGTACTGCCTGCCGGGGAGGCTGTCCAGCCATGCGTGTACCTCCGGCTCCATCTCGATGGCGTGAAGGTCTTCCATGCGGCGGACCGTAATATGTCGCCAACGACATATTACGGCGAAGACGGGAGCTTCGCTCCTTCAGGTGACGCCGGCGTCGGGTGCCTCGGATTGGCGTCGGGGGCGAGGTCGTCTTCGACGGGGCGTTCCGGCGCGGCGGTTTCGGTCGGGACGTTCCATTCCGCCAGCAGCTGCGCGTCGAAGCCGAAGAGGTACGTCGCCGCGAAGCCCGTCGTGTAGCCGACCAGGAGGCCGCCGGCGTAGATCGCGGCGGTTTCGGCGAGGCCCTTGTCGCCTTGCAGCAGGGGGAACAGGGCCCAGCCCGACGGGCCGATGGCGGTGGCACCGACCTTGGTGCCGAGCATGTTGAACAGGCCGATGAAGCCGCCGCCGAACGCGCCGCCCACGCAGGCCGTGACGAACGGGCGGCCCAGGGGGAGGGAGACGCCGTAGATGAGGGGTTCGCCCACGCCCAGGAGGCCCGGGGGCAGGGCCGACTTCACCGTGCGGCGGATCGAGTCGTTGCGGCGGAGCCGTACGTACACCGCGAGCGCCGCGCCGACCTGGCCCGCGCCTGCCATGGCGAGGATGGGCAGCAGGACCGTGTAGCCCTGCTGCTCGATCAGGGTGGTGTGGATCGGGATCAGGGCCTGGTGCAGGCCCAGCATCACCAGGGGCAGGAACAGGCCGCCGAGGACGAAGCCCGCGAACGCGCCCGCGTGCGCCAGGAGCCAGTTCGCCGCGTCGCCGATCGCCGTCGAGACCTCGCCCGCCACGTACATCAGGCCGTAGACCGTCACCAGGCCGGTCAGGAGGACGGTCAGGGTGGGGGTCAGCAGGACGTCCAGCGACTCCGGGACCCACCTGCGGCACCACTTCTCCACCTGCACCGCCAGCGCCGCCGCGGCCAGCGCGCCCAGGACCCCGCCCTGTCCGGGCGACAGCGGCTGCCCGAACGCGTCGATCTTCGCGACCCCGGGGAACACCACGATCGCGGCCACCGCGCCGCCCAGGACCGGCGTTCCGCCGAACTCCTTCGCCGTGTTGAGGCCCACGAAGACCGCGATCAGCGCCATGAATCCCGAGGCGATCGCCGCCAGGGCCGGGGTCACGGACGGGAGCCACTTCAGGTTGATCAGCAGGCCGTTCAGGCCCGCGATGATGCCGCAGCCGATCAGGGCCGGGATCAGGGGGACGAAGATGTTCGCGATGCGGCGGAGGAGCTGCTTGAGCGGGGTGGCGTTCGCCGCCTTGCGCGAGGCTCTGATCGCCGCGCCTCGTTCCGCCAGATCCTCCGCCGAACGCCCCTGCGCCACCAGCGCTTCGAACGCTCTCGTCACCTTCCCCACCGGGCCCGGGCCCAGCACGATCTGGTAGGTGTCGTCGTCCGCCACAAGCCCCAGGACGCCCGGCAGCGCCCGCAGTTCCTCGTCGCGGGCGAGGGTGGGGTCCAGCAGGCCGAGGCGTAGTCGCGTCATGCAGTGCGCGACCGACTCCACGTTCTGCGCGCCGCCGACCAACGGGAGGATCGCCGCGGCCAGGGCGGCGTCTGCTGTGCTCATGTGCGGGCCTTGCCGTGCGGGGGGAGGGGTGCTCGGGGCCCTACTGTCCCGCGGTCAGCGCCGCCCGCAGGTGACCGTGGCTCTCGGCGAGTCGGCGCTCCGCGCTCTTCGCGTCCACGTCCGCGAGGATCATCAGGATCGCCGTCTTCACCTCGCCGTCCGCGGCCGTGAGCGCGTTCTCGATCTCGGCGTCGGGCGCGCCCGTCGCCAGCGAGACGATCCGGCGGGAGCGGGCGTGCAGCTTGTCGTTGGAGGCGCGGACGTCGACCATCAGGTTCCCGTACGTCTTGCCCAGTCGGATCATCGTGATCGTCGAGATCATGTTGAGCACCAGCTTCTGCGCCGTGCCCGCCTTCAACCGGGTGGATCCGGTGAGCAGTTCGGGGCCGGTGACGATCTCGATGCCGTGCTCGGCGGCGGCCGCGAGGGGGCTGTCCGCGTTGCAGGACAGGCCGAGGGTGAGCGCCCCGGCGACCCGCGCGTGGGCGACCGCGCCGACGGCGTACGGGGTACGGCCGGAGGCGGAGACGCCGACGACCGTGTCGTCGGGCGCGAGGCCGAGCTGCTCAAGGTCGGCCGCGGCCAGTTCCGCGGAGTCCTCCGCGCCCTCGACCGCCTCCACCATCGCGGACGGGCCTCCCGCGATCAGGCCGACGACGCGGGACGGGTCGGTGTTGAAGGTGGGCGGGCACTCGCTGGCGTCGAGCACGCCGAGCCGGCCCGCGGTGCCCGCGCCGGCGTAGATCAGCCGGCCGCCGCGGGCCATCCGCGCGGCGGTGGCGTCGATCGCGGCGGCGATCTCGGGGAGCCGGGCCGCGACCGCGCCGGGCACGGTGGTGTCCTCGCCGTTCATGATCCGGGCGATGTCGAGCGTGGGCAGCCGGTCGATGTCGGCGAGCTCGGGGCGGAACGCCTCGGTGGTGAGGGCGGCGAGCTGGGCCTGGAGTGCGGAGTAGTCCTGGGTGGTCATGTGGCGGGGGGCTCTTTCGGCGTACGTCAGGGGGGTGGCTTGCTCAGCTCGGCGGCCGTCAGCGGCCGCGCGGGGCGTGGCGGTGGGCCAGGGCCTCGTACGAGGCCGCGAGCGCGGGCGCGGCCGTCTCGTACGTCCGCTGGCACACGCCGGTGAACAGGCAGTCCACGACGAGGAGCTGGCTGGTGCGCGACGACATCGCGGCGGGGCGCAGTTCGCTCTCGCGGGCGGTGGAGGTGGTGAGTATGTGGTCCGCGTACTGGGAGACCGGGCCGTCGGGTCTGCCGGTGATCGCGACCGTGGTCGCGCCGTGGTCGAAGGCGACCCGCAGCGGTTCGATGACGTCGCCGGTGGAGCCGGAGTGCGTGATGGCGACGGCGACGTCGCCGGAGCGGAGCTGGACGGCGTTGGTGACCGCGAGGTGCGGGTCGCCGGGCGCGTGCGCGAGCAGCCCGATGCGCAGCAGTTTCTGCACGAGGTCCTGGGCGACGAGCCCGGACGCGCCGATCCCGTACACGTCGATGCGGCGGGCGGCGGAGAGGGCGGCGACGGCCGCGCCGAGCTGCACGGTGTCCAGGTTGGCGGCGGTGTCGGCGAGGGTCTGCTGCTCGTCGTAGGCCAGCTTGGCGACGACGTCGGCGATCGGGTCGTCGACGGCGATGTCGGCGGTGACGGAGGGCGCGCGGCCGGACTGCTGCTGGGCGGCGAGTCCGGCGAGGGCGAGCCGCAGGTCGCGGTAGCCGGGGTAGCCGAGGAGCCGGGCGGTGCGGACGACGGTGGCCTCGCTGGTGCCGGTCAGCTCGGCGAGGCCGGTGACGGTGAGGGCGGCGCAGCCGGCCGGGTCGCCGGCGACGGCCTCGGCGACGCGCTGCATGGAGCGGGTCATCGACGGGGCGAGGGTGCGGACCTTGGCGGCGAGGGCGGCGGGCGCGGGGCCGGCGTCCGCGCCGGTGAAAATTTCCTTCACGTCATTGGTCACATTTGAAAGATATTTTCGGTCCGTGGGGCCGTCAACCCCTGGTTCGGGGAGGGGTGGGCTCGGGAGGGGTGGGCAGGGGGTGGACTCGGGCAGGGGTGGACTCGGGCAGGGGTGGACAATGGCTTCATGGACGACATCGACCCTGTCGAGCAGGCGCTGCACGCCGCCCGAGCGCTGGTGCTGGCCGATCTCGTGGCGCGGCAGGTCGCCCAGGCGGAGGTCGTCTCGGTGGTGGAGGACGCGGTGACGCACCGCCGCTGGTGGGTGGAGCAGTGGCCGGAGGGCGCGGCGTACGTGGCCGGGCTCGTCGCCCAGGACGTACAGGACGCGCTCCTGGAGCGGTACGGCCGCTGGCCCCTGTGCCCGGTCTGCGCCTCCGGCGATCCGCACGCCCTGGACGTGGAGCCGGAACTCGGCCCGGACCCGCACTGGGTGTGCGGGAAGCAGGGCGTGGTGGTCGCTCCGGTCGGCGGTCTGACGTGACCTGTGATCCTCTGAGCCCATGACTCTCTACATCGACCCGCCTCAGTGGCCGGGCCACGGACGCATGTGGTCGCACCTGGTCAGCGACGTGTCGTTCGAGGAGCTGCACGCCTTCGCGGCGTCGATCGGCGCGCCCGCGCGGGCCTTCGACGGCGACCACTACGACCTTCCGTCCGAGCGCTACGCGGACGCGGTGGCGGCGGGCGCGATCGAGATCGGCTCGAAGGAGCTGGTCCGCCGGATCACCGAGGCGGGGCTGCGCCGTCCGAAGCGCCGGCCGGTAGCGAATCCGGCGGTCTGACGGCGCCGGCCGAGGCCTTACGGCCCTATACAGGCGCTTACGGGCGTTGCTTCGCTGGCTCGTGCTGCTCCGCCGCGGCGTCCGTCGTCGCCCCCATGACCACCCGCGAGCCGGCCGGGCGCTGCAGTCGCAGCGCGACGGCGACGGCCGCGAGCGCGAGCGCGGTCATCGCCGCGCCCGCCCACGCGGGCGAGGCGAAGCCGTGGCCGGCGTCGATGACGCTGCCGCCCAGCCACGGGCCGCCGGTGTTGCCGATGTTGAACGACGCGGTGGCGGTGGCCCCGGCGAGGGTCGGGGCGGCGCCCGCGACGTTGAAGATCCGGGCGTTGAGCGCCGGGGCGGTGTAGAAGCAGGAGATCCCGAGCAGCAGGCTCAGCACGATCGCGGCGACCGGGCTGGAGGCCAGCAGGGCCAGCGCGACCAGGATCACGGTGGAGGCGGTGATGCCGCTGAGCAGGACGCCGAACGGGTGCGCGTCGGCGACCCGGCCGCCGATGTACGTGCCGATCAGCGCGCCGACGCCGAACAGCCCGAGGACGCCGGAGACCCAGCCGGCGCCGAGCCCGGCCACGTCGGTGAGCAGCGGGGCGAGGTACGAGAAGGCGCAGAAGACGCCGCCGGCGGCGAGGGCGATGATCGCGACCGTCAGCAGGACCTGGCGGTCGCGGTAGATCGTCAGCTCGTCGCGGAGCCGGGGCCTGGTCTCGGGCAGGGGGATGCGCGGGATCTTCGTCAGTACGCCGGCCAGCGCGATCGCGGAGGCCACGGCGACCGCCCAGAACGCCGAGCGCCAGCCCAGGTGCTCGCCGAGGAACGCGCCGGCCGGGACGCCGACCACGTTGGCGATCGACAGTCCGCCGATCATGACGGCCATGGCCCGGGCCCGCGAGCCGACCGGCACCATGGCGATGGCGACGCCCGCGCCGACCGCCCAGAAGCCGGCGCAGGCGAGCGCGCTGATCACCCGGGAGGCGAAGAGCACCTCGTACGTCGGCGCGAGCGCGCCGGCGACCTGCCCGAGGCCGAACACGGAGATCAGCGCGACGAGCGTGGTCTTGCGCGGCAGCCGTAGCGTGGCGGCGGCAAGCACCGGCGCGCCGATCACCATGCCGATCGCGAACGCTGAGATCAGCAGCCCGGCCTGGGGGATCGAGACGTCCATGTCGTCGGCGATCTGCCGCAGCAGCCCGGACAGCATGAACTCGCTCGTACCGAGCGCGAACACGGACAGGCCGAGGATGTAGACGGCCAGGGGCATGCGGGACGACTGGGGCGACCGGGATGACCGGGGCGACCGGGACGACGAAGAGGGCATGACATCGGTCAACCAGGGGTTTGTTCCTGACATTCCCGCCGCACGGACCGTCTCACGGACTGGGACGGTCAGGCGGCCGGTCAGGCCTCGGCGGTGAGCCCCGCCAGCTCGCGCTCCAGATTGCGGCGGGCCGGGGCCTCCCAGTGCTCCGCTCCGTACGGCGTGCGGAACAGGCGCGGCAGGGCGAGCAGCTGACGCAGGACGTCCGCGCGGCCGGCCCGGAACAGGTCGTCCGGGACGAAGCCGTACTCCTCGCGGACCGCCGACGCATACCCCCCGTAGGCATCGGCGTCGGCCGCCAGGATCGCCAGGTCCGCGTCGCAGAGCAGGGCGCCGTTGACGTCGTCCGCGGCCGGATCGTGGGTGACGGTGAGGCGGACGAGGCGGGCGACCTCGGCGGTGGCGGCGGCGGAGAGGCCGGCCTCCGGGAGGGCGCGCTCGGCGAGCGCCGCGCTGCGCTCCTCGTTCTCGGAGCGGTCCGGGCGGTACACCGCGTCGTGGAACCAGGCGGCAAGCCGCACCAGAGCGAGGTCGGCCGGGCCCGGGGCGTGCGGGGCGAGCTCGTCGACGCGCCGCAGCACCGCCCACAGGTGCGCGGTGGTGTGGTACCGGCGCTGCGGCTCGGCCCAGCGGCCGAGCAGCTCGGTCCCGTACGGCGCGGGGTCCGGGCCCGCGCCGCCGGCGCGCGCGGCGAGCAGCGCCGCGCTCCAGCGGTGGAGAAGCTCCGTGTCGTCCTGCGCGCGTGCTGCGTCGGCTGCCATGCGCGGCATTCTGCCGCACACGCGTCCAGCCCTCCTTCCGGCTCAGCCCGGCTCCGCGCGGCCACCTCGTCCGGCTCCGCGTGGCCGCCTCGCCCGGCTTCGCGCGGCCCTTTCGGCGGCCGCTGCGGTGCGGTGCGGGGTGGCTGCTGCTCGACTGGAGGGGACTTCCACCCCCACACAGAGAGGGCCGCCACCATGGCCGTACTCGTCGTCGTCGACATCCCCGGCGGGACCAAGGAGCAGTACGAGGCGAACAACTCCCGGATCACCAGCGCGCCGTGGTTCCCGCCCAAGGGCTTCATCTCCCATGTCGGCGCGCCCAACAACGGCGGCTGGATCATCGTCGACGTCTGGGAGACCAAGGAGGACTTCCGCGCCTTCGCCGAACAGGCGCGGCCCATCTTCGCGGACACCGGCACCCCGCCGATGGAGGCGAAGTACTACGAGCCTGCCAACGTCATCAGTCCCTGAGCCTCCCGGCCGTGTCCCGGGCGAGGCCGACCAGGCCCGCCTCGTACGCGATGATCACCAGGTGGACCCGGTCGCGGGCGTCGAGCTTCGCCAGCAGCCGGGTCACGTACGTCTTCGCCGTGGCGACGCTGATCACGAGACGCTCCGCGATCTCGGAGTTGGTCAGCCCGCTGCCGACCAGCGTCAGCACCTCGCGCTCCCGCTCGGTGACCACGGTCAGCGGCCGGGCCGGCGCGGGGTCCGCCGGGCGGCCCGCGAACTCCTTGATCAGCCGGCGGGTCACGCCCGGCGCGATCAGCGCGTCCCCGGCCGCGACCACCCGGACCGCGGCGAGGATGTCGTCCATCCCGGCGTCCTTCACGAGGAAGCCCGAGGCTCCGGCGCGCAGCGCCCCGTAGACGTACTCGTCCTCGTCGAAGGTCGTCAGGACCAGCACCCGGGCGTCGCCGCCGGACGCGGTGATCCGGCGGGTCGCCTCGATGCCGTCCATGCCGGGCATCCGGACGTCCATCACGACCACGTCCGGGCGCTCCGCGGCGGCCAGCCGGACCGCCTCGTCGCCCGTGCCGGCCTCGCCGACAACCTCCACGTCCGGCAGTTCCTCGATGACCAGGCGCAGCGCCGTACGGATCAGGGGCTGGTCGTCCACCAGCAGCACCCGTACGGGCCCGGCGGTCTCCGGCGCGCTCACACGGCCTCCTCGTACGCAGGGACGGGCAGCCGGGCGGAGACCCGGAAACCGCCCTCGGGGCGGGGGCCGGCGGCGAACTCCCCGTGCAGCAGCGCGACCCGCTCCCGCATCCCGGCTATCCCGAGCCCGGAGCCGGCAGCGGCGGGCGTCCCGCCGGCGCCCTCGTCGGTGACGGTGACCGTCAGATGCTCCGCCGCGAAGGCGAGCCGCACCTCGCAGGACGGGGCACCGGAGTGCCGGACGACGTTGGTGACCGACTCCTGCACGAGGCGGAACGCGGACAGCTCCAGCTCCGGCGGCAGCGGCCGCCGCTCCCCGTCCCACCGCAGATCCACCCGCACCCCCGCCGCGGTCGTCGCCGCGGCCAGCCCGTCGAGATCGGCGAGCGTGGCGGCGGGCGCCAACGCGACGTCCCCCGACGAGGGTTCGCCCTCCCGCAGCGCGCCCACCATCAGCCGGAGCCCCGACAGGGTTTCGCGGCCCGCCGCCTCCACGGCCAGCATCGCCTCGCGGGCCCGCTCCGGCCGGGAGTCGACGATCCGGGCCGCCGCGCCCGCCTGCAGGGCGACGATGCCGATGGTGTGCGCGACGAGGTCGTGCATCTCCCGTGCGATGCGCAGCCGTTCGGCGGTGACCGCCTGCCGCTCGGCCTGCGCGCCGACCCGTGCCGCGTGCTCCTGCGACTGGCGCGCCGACCGGCCGAGCAGCCAGGCGACGACGGCGACCAGCGCCACCGCGAGCTCCGTGGATATCCCGGCCGGCCAGCCTCGCAGCAACCGGTAGCTCTGATGGACGACGAGGAAGCCGATTGCCAGGGCCAGCGCGTAGCGGGCGGTGCGGCGGGGGTGCGCGGAGGCGATCGCGTACAGGGCGACGTCGACGGCGGCGAACTGCGCCATCGGTATCTCGCCGACGCTCAGCTGGGACGTGGCGCACAGCGAACCGAGCAGCATCAGCCCGAGCGCCCGCAGCGGCCGGCGCGGCAGCAGAACGCAGCCGACCGCCGTCAGCGCCGTCGCGAAGCCGAGTATCACCGGGCCGTCCCAGCGGAACAGCTGGGAGCCGGGCACGTGTTCCGGCTCCCATTCGCCGGGCAGCTGCAGCCGCGTGAGGACCGTGAGGACCAGGCCCACGAACCAGACCACGGCCGCCCATTCACCGGGCGACAGCAGCTTGGCCAGGGGGCGTGGATGTGGTGTGGCGGACATGTCTTCGAGCCTATGCGGGCGTACGCCGCCGGTCATCAGACCACGGCTGTACACCCCCGGTCGACAATCCGACCCGGGTCCGGCATACGCCCGCAACGGCGCTAATGCCCCCGCCACTTGGCGGGCGCATTAGCGCCGTTACGGGGCCGTGTTCACGCCGCGGGCTGGAAGCCGCGCAGGCGCAGGCTGTTGCCGACCACGAAGACCGAGGAGAAGGCCATCGCGGCCCCCGCGATCATCGGGTTGAGCAGTCCGGCCGCGGCGAGCGGCAGGGCGGCCACGTTGTAGGCGAAGGCCCAGAACAGGTTGGACCGGATGGTGCCGAGCGTCTTGCGGGAGAGCCGGATCGCGTCGGCCGCCGCCCGCAGGTCGCCACGGACGAGGGTCAGGTCGCCGGCCTCGATGGCGGCGTCGGTGCCGGTGCCCATCGCCAGGCCCAGGTCGGCCTGGGCGAGCGCGGCGGCGTCGTTGACGCCGTCGCCGACCATGGCGACCGAACGGCCTTCCGCCTGCAGCTGCTTGACCACGTCGACCTTGTCCTGCGGCATGACCTCGGCGATGACCTCGCCGATGCCGACCTCGGCCGCGACGGCCTCGGCGACCGCCTTGTTGTCGCCGGTGAGCAGGATCGGCGTCAGGCCGAGGGCCTTCAGGCGGCGGATCGCCTCCGGGCTGGTCTCCTTGACCGCGTCGGCGACCTCCAGGACCGCGCGGGCCTCGCCGTCCCAGGCGACCGCGATGGCGGTCCGGCCGGCCCGCTCGGCCTCGTCCTTCGCGGACTTCAGCGAGGCGGGCAGCTCCATGGCCCACTCGGCGAGCAGCTTCTCGCGCCCGACGAGCACGGCGTGGCCGTCGACGATGCCCTGGACGCCGAGCCCGGGAACGTTGGCGAAGTCCTCGGGGACGGGCAGGACGCCGACGCGGGCGGCCGCCCCGCCGGCGACGGCCTGGGCGATCGGGTGCTCGGAGGAGTGCTCCAGGGCGCCGGCCAGGCGCAGTACGTCGTTCTCGTCGGTGCCCTCGGCGGTGTGCACCTTCAGCAGGGTCATCCGGCCGGTGGTGACGGTGCCGGTCTTGTCCAGGACGATGGTGTCGACCTTGCGGGTGGTCTCCAGGACCTCGGGCCCCTTGATCAGGATGCCGAGCTGCGCGCCGCGGCCGGTGCCGACCATGAGCGCGGTCGGCGTGGCCAGGCCCAGGGCGCACGGGCAGGCGATGATCAGGACGGCGACGGCGGCGGTGAACGCGGCGGTCAGGCCCTGTCCGGTGCCGAGCCAGAAGCCGAGGGTGCCGAGGGCGAGCGCGATGACGATCGGCACGAACACGGCGGAGATCCGATCGGCGAGGCGCTGTGCGGCGGCCTTGCCGTTCTGTGCGTCCTCGACGAGCTTGGCCATCCGGGCGAGCTGGGTGTCCGCGCCGACGCGGGCGGCCTCGACGACGAGGCGGCCGCCGGCGTTCAGGGTGGCGCCGGTGACGGAGTCGCCGACGGAGACCTCGACGGGTACGGACTCGCCGGTGAGCATGGAGGCGTCGACGGCGGAGGAGCCCTCGACGACGGTGCCGTCGGTGGCGATCTTCTCGCCGGGACGGACCAGGAAGCGGTCCCCGACCTGGAGTTCGGCCGTCGGGACGGTGAGCTCCCGGCCGTTCCTGAGGACGGTCACCTCCTTCGCGCCCAGCTGCATCAGCGCCTTGAGCGCCGCGCCGGCCTTGCGCTTGGAGCGGGCCTCGAAGTACCGGCCGGCCAGGATGAACGCGGTGACGCCGGCCGCGGCCTCCAGGTAGATGTTCCCGGCGCCGTCCGTGCGGGCGATGGTGAACTCGAAGGGGTGCGTCATGCCCGGCGTGCCGGCGGTGCCGAGGAACAGCGCCCACAGCGACCAGGCGAAGGCGGCGAGCGTGCCGACCGAGATCAGCGTGTCCATGGTGGCCGCGCCGTGCTTCGCGTTGGTCCAGGCGGCCTTGTGGAACGGCCAGGCGGCGTAGACGACGACAGGCGCGGCGAGGGTGAGGCTGAGCCACTGCCAGTACGTGAACTGGAGCGCCGGGACCATGGCCATGGCGATGACCGGCACGGCGAGCGCGACCGCGGTGACCAGACGCTGCTTGAGCGGCCGCAGTTCCTCGTCCGCCTTCTCCTCGTCGGACGGCCCGTCCGCGGTACCGGGGGTCTCGCTCCTCGGCGGCTCGGGCTCCTGGGCGGTGTAGCCGGTGGCCTCGACGGTGGCGATGAGGTCGGCGACGGAGACCTCGGCGTCGAAGGTGACCTTCGCCTTCTCCGTCGCGTAGTTGACGGTGGCCTCGACCCCGTCCATGCGGTTCAGCTTCTTCTCGATGCGCGCCGCGCACGAGGCGCAGGTCATGCCGCCGATGGCGAGCTCTACCTGGGCGGCGGCGCCGGATGTCGTGGTGGTCATGAGTGCTGCTCCTCGTAGGCGGGTCGGGGGCGTGCGGGTCAGGCGCGGCCGGTGAGTTCGTAGCCCGCGTCGTCGATCGCTTCGGCGAGCTTCGCGTCGTCGGGCGCGCCGCCGGTGGTGACGGTGACCAGACCGCCGGCGACATCGACCTCGACGGCGCGTACGCCGTCGAGCGCGCCGACCGCCTCGGTGATGGCGGTCCGGCAGTGGCCGCAGCTCATGCCGGAGACGCGGTAGACGGTGACGGTGCTCTCGGCGACGGCGGTCGCGGTCGTGGCCGCGGTCGCGTTGTTGGTGGAGCAGCTGTGGTCGGGGGTGCAGCAGGACTCGGACATGGGTCCCCTCCTCGGCTCTGTAACTCTTCCGGTCGATACCCTCGGGGGGTATCTGCTGGGTTCATGTATACCCCCCTACCGTATCCGACGCAAGCGGCTGCCGCACTTGACTTGATACCCCCCAGGGGTATGGTGAGGTGCAGAGAAGGAAACGGAGCAGGACCCGGGACGGGAGAGCAGCCATGAACACCGCCGTGAGGATCACCGCCTTCGCCGCCGCGCTCGCCGCGACGTTCGGCACCGCGTACGGGGTCGGTACGGCCGTCGGCCCCGTGGGCGGGCCGCAGCAGGCGGAGCACGCGCAGGCCGGGCACGGCGAGGCGGCCGGCGGGGACGGGGGCGACCCCGCCGCGGGCGGCCTCCAGGTCTCCGAGGGTGGCTACACGCTCGCCCTCGAGACGCCGAAGCCGGCGGCGGGCGCGAGCGAGCTGAAGTTCTCGATCAAGGACGCGGCCGGCCGGAGGGTCACCGCGTACAAGACGGAGCACGGCAAGGAACTGCACTTCATCGTCGCCTCGCGCGACCTCACCGTCTTCCGGCACCTGCACCCGGTGCGGGCCGCCGACGGGACCTGGTCGACCCCGGTGGACCTGCCGGCGGCGGGCGCGTACAAGGTCTTCGCGGACTTCACTGCGGCCGCGAAGGGCGCGAAGCCGGTCACGCTGGGCGCGGACGTCTCCGTACCGGGCGCGTACGCCCCGCAGCCGCTGCCGGCCGCCGCGCCGACGGCCACGGTGGACGGGTACCAGGTGCGGCTCGGCGGCACCCTGGACCCGGGGAAGCCCGGCGAGCTGAAGCTCACCGTCTCGAAGGCCGGCCGGCCGGTGACGGACCTTGAGCCGCACCTCGGCGCGTACGGGCATCTGGTCGCGCTCCGCGAGGGCGACCTGGCGTACCTGCACGTTCACCCGAACGAGGGCGGGCCCGGCCCGGACGTCTCGTTCACCGCGACGGCGCCGAGCGCGGGGGCGTACCGGCTCTTCCTGGACTTCCGGCACGAGGGGAAGGTCCGCACGGCGGCGTTCACCGTGTACGCGGGCGGTCAGGGCGGCGGACAGGGCGCCGGGCAGGGTGAGGGCGGCGGGCACGATGCGCCCTCGCACTCCCACGGCTAGTCTGGTCCCGAACATTGGACTAGACCTGTAGCCGCTATGGGGAGGAACGGGCTCGATGAGCGACCGTGCAGTGCTGGAGGTGATCGCCCTCGACGAGGAGGACGCGGTCGCGGCCCAGGCCGGCGGGGCGGACCGCCTCGAACTGGTCACCGACATGGCGGCGGACGGGCTGACCCCCTCCAAGGAGCGCTTCGCGGCCATCCGCGCGGCCGTGGACATCCCGCTGCGGGTGATGCTCCGGCTCACGGACGGCTTCACGGCGGGTGACGTGGACGCGCTGGTCGGCCGGGCGGCCGAACTGCGGGAGGCCGGCGCGGACGAGTTCGTACTCGGCTTCCTCACGCCGGACGGGCAGCCCGACCTCGTCGCCGTGGAGCGGCTGCTCGCCGTCATCGACGGCTGCCGGTGGACGTTCCACCGGGCGATCGACCGGTGCGCGGACCGGGACGGGCTGCGCAAGCGGCTCGCGGACCTGCCCGGGCTCGACACGTACCTCACCGCCGGGGCGGCGACCGGGGTCGACGACGGGCTGCGGGTGCTTGCTGCGGAGGCGGCGCGGGGTGGGGAGCCGGGGTACGAGGCGGCGATCCTCGTGGGCGGCGGGCTGCGGCTCGACCACCTGCCGGCGCTGCGGGGGGCGGGGCTCACCGCGTTCCACATCGGCGGGGCGGCGCGGCCGCGGGGGTGGGCGGCGCCGGTGTCGGCGGAGGCGGTCGCCTCGTGGCGGCGGGCGATCACGGCGGTCTAGCGCCCGCCCCTGTCGTTCGGCTGCGGGTGCGTCGTGGCTTGTCGCGCAGTTCCCCGCGCCCCCAAGCGCGTTCCCCGCGCCCCTAGAGGGGCAGGGGGGTGCCGTGGACGATGGTGAGGCCTGAGACGGCTCGGGTGAGGGCCACGTAGAGGCGGCGGAGGCCGGTGCGTTCGTCGGGTTCGCCGTCGACGACCGCCGACGGCTCGTCCAGTACGACGTAGTCGTACTCCAGGCCCTTCGCCAGGGACGCCGGGACCAGCGTCAGGCGGGACTCCGCCGTCGTCTCCTCGCCGGGGGAGAGGTACGGCAGGCCCGCCGCCTCCAGGGCTTCCGCCAGGGGGGCGATGCGGGCGTCCGCGGCGATCAGGCCGATCGAGCCCTCCCGCTTCAGGGACTCCCTGCACGCCGCCACCACGTCCTCGTCCAGGGAGTCCGAGGGGACGATCGCCAGCGAGCCCGGGGCCTCGCGGACCGAGGTCACCTCCGACAGGCCCGGCGACATGCGCGGGAGCAGCCGGGAGGCGTACGCGATGACCTCCCGCGGCACGCGGAAGCCCGCCGTCAGTTCCTCCACGACCGCGTCCGGCTTGCCCAGGTGCCCCAGCGCCTGCGCCCAGCTCTCCGTCGCCCACGGCGTGGTGCCCTGCGCCAGGTCGCCGAGAATCGTCGCCGAACCCGTCGTGCAGCGCCGGCCCACCGCCCGGTACTGCATCGGCGACAGGTCCTGCGCCTCGTCCAGGACCACGTGGCCGAGCGAGTGCGTCCGCTCCACCAGGTCCTTCGCCTCGTCGATCAGCACCGCGTCCGCCGCCGACCACTTCGCCGACTTCACGCTCCGGTACGGCTTGGCCCACAGCAGCAGCTTCTGCTCGTCCTCGGTGAGGATCCCCGCGGCGTGCTCCGCCAGGAAGTCCGCGTCGCCGAGCAGGCGCAGGACCAGTTTGGCCGGGTCCACCGGCGGCCAGCACTCCTTCACCGCGGCCTTCACCGCCGCGTTGCGCGCCACCGCGTCCTGCACCCGGTCGTCCGGCGCCTCGCCCGCCTGCTCCATCCGCACCAGCACCGTGTGCGCGATGCGCTGCGGCAGGGCGTCGCGGGCGGCCCCGTACCGGATGTCCCGGTCCAGCAACTCCCGGACGATCTCCTCCAGTTCGTACGCCGGCACCCGCCACCGCCGCGAGCCGCGGACCACCATCAGCGGCTCGGTCGGCAGCGTCACGTGCGAGCGGACCGCGCGGCGCAGCACCTCCGCCATCCGCGCGTCGCCCTTCACCACGGCCGTCGCCGCCGCGTCCTCGCCGCGCACCTCGACGTGCGCGACCAGGTCGTCCACGGTCGCCTGCTGGACCTCCAGCTCGCCCAGGGCGGGGAGGACCTGCTCGATGTAGTGCAGGAAGGAGCGGTTCGGGCCGATGACCAGCGTGCCCGTGCGGGCGAGCCGGTCCCGGTGCGCGTACAGCAGGTAGGCCACCCGGTGCAGGCCCACCGCCGTCTTGCCGGTGCCGGGCCCGCCCTGCACGCACACCGTGCCGGACAGGCCGGAGCGCACGATCGCGTCCTGTTCCGGCTGGATCGTCGCCACGATGTCCCGCATGGGGCCGACGCGCGGCCGCTCGATCTCCGCCTGGAGCAGTTTCGACGTCTGCGCCGCCTCGGACGGGTCGGTGAGGTGCTCGTCCTCGTACGCGGTGAGCTCGCCGCCCGTGTAGCCGAACCGCCGCCGCAGGCCCACGTCCTGCGGGTCCTTCCGCGACGCCCGGTAGAACGGCTGGGAGACCGGCGCGCGCCAGTCGATCACCATCGGGTCGCCGGCGGCGTCGTGGACGTGCCGGCGGCCGATGTAGAAGCGCTGGCCCTGCTGGGTGGTGGGCAGGTAGTCGAGCCGGCCGAAGAACAGCGGGGTGTGCGCGAGGTCGGCGAGCGCCTTGATCCGGTCCTCGATCTGCCGTTGCAGGACGAGGGAGTTGACCCAGTTCGCGGTGACGTCCTTGATGTCGAGCGACTGCACGTCCTCGCGCATCGCGCGCAGGGCGGTGCGGGAGTCGGAGAGGTGGGCGCGCTCGCGGGCGAGCGGATCGGTGGCGGACTCGGACACGGACACGGACACGGCGGAGCCTCCGGGTCGGGATGTGCGGACACGACGAGGTGGCCGCCGGTTTCCGACCGGACGGCGAGCGCTCCAGCGAGGGAGGCGGGGAAGCGGACGAGTGTAGCCGCCGGGCACCGGCCGGGGCGAACGGTTTTCCGCGGCCCGCCGTACGTGGCCCGCCGTACGAGCGGCCCGCTGTCGTACGAGCGACCCGCCGTCGTACGACCCGTAGGGGACCGGGTCCGTCCTGCGTCGTACCGAGGGGGGACCACGGTTCAGACCCCGGGTCGATGTGCTCGGTATGCCCGAAATCCATCATGGAGACATGACCGCAGCGACCCTGACCCCCAGCCTCCCCCACTCCCGCCGACTCGCCCTCGCCCTGCGCGCCGTGCGCGCGTACGGCGGCGCGGCGGTGTCCGTCGTCCTGCTCGGCGAGTACGGCCCGCCCGGGGCCGGCATACGGAACCCCCGTCCTGAGTACGCGGGAGGTTCGGGCTGAGTACCTCCGCGCATGGCCGACGGCCGGAGCCGGTGATGTGATCGGTGCATGACGACGAACGCCCACGACGGCCGCCCCACCGCCGCCCCCACCCCGACCTCGCCCTCCGTCCGCGCACTCCGCGTCCTCGCGGGCGGGAGCCTTCTCGCCCTGTTCGTCTCCTTCGTCCTGACCGTGGTCGTCGTGCTCGAGGACGCGATCTCCGGTGACGGACGCAGCGGGGTGTTCGTCGACGTCGCGTTCTGGACCCTGGCGGCCGGCGCCGTGACCGGACTGGCCGCCGCCGTCGCGCCGCGCGCGACGCTGGAGTACCGCGTGCGTGCCGTGGCGGTCACCGCCGCCTGGGCCCTCGCCGTGATCGCCCCGCTCGTCGCGCTCGTGGACTAAGGCCTGCGGCGGGCCTGCCTCGGCCGACCTGCCCCGGCCGACCCGTACAACCGTTCGTCGTCCTCGACGGTCTCCTCATCGCACCGCTCATCCCCCCAAGCAGTGAGGAACGCAGGAGATCATGAGGAAGTCCTCCGCCGGCCGCCTGGCGCGGATCGCCGCAGGCGTCAGCGCCGCCGCAATGGCCGGCGTCGGTCTGGCCGCCGTGCCCGCCGCCGCGGCGAGCGACCAGCTGTGGATCGTGTCGCCGTGGGAGCTCGCGCTCCCCAAGGGCGTCGACGGCGGCGAGGCCCCCGTCAGCACGGTCGCCCTGGGCCTCTACCACGACAACGCCGACTACCGCGTGACCGACGGCAAGCTCACCGTCGACGTCTCCGGCCTGGCCGGCGTCGCCGACGTCACGTGGCCGGACGCCTGCGCCCCGGCCGGGACGACCGCCGTCTGCTCCTTCCCCGAGGTGCCGCTGACCGGCGACGCCCCCGTGGAGGTGAAGCTGCGCGCCGTCGCCGGCGCCGACGCGGGCGTCACCGGCCAGATCACGTACCAGGCCACCGCGCAGACCGACAGCGGCACCATGGTCGCCCCGGAGAGCTCCACCACCGTCCGCATCGCCTCCGGCCCCGACCTGGTCCTCGGCCCGCCGGCGCCGGTGACCGGCGTCGCGCCCGGCAGCACGGTCCCGGTGCCGGTCTCCGTCGTCAACAAGGGCAACGAGGCGGCGACCGGCGTCCAGGTCACCCTGTACGTCACCCGTGGCCTCGACCTCGGCACGGTCGCGCCGCAGTGCACCAGCGAGCCGCTCGGCGAGGGCACGATCAAGGCCCTCACCAAGATCGACTGCCTCTTCGACGACGTCGTGGCCCCGGGCGGCTCCTTCGCGCTGCCGACGGCGCTGCAGGCCACGGTCGCCCCGTACGCGCTGTCCGAGCGCGTCGACATCGGCGTGCACGCCCGCGGCGGCGCCGAGGACCTCGCCCCGGAGAACAACGGCGCGGTCGCGCAGATCACCGCGACCAACACCGCGGACTTCGCGGTCCGCGGCGGCCGCCACACCGCCGCTGCCGGCGCGACCGTCCGCGCCGACGTGACCTTCCGCAACCGCGGCCCGGCCTGGATCGCCAACCTCGGCTCCGGCGACCCGGTCGGCTCCGTCGACGTCACGGTCCCGCAGGGCGCGACGGTCACCACCGTGCCGGACGCCTGCGAGCCGCGCACCGCGGACGGCGGCTGGTGGGAGAACGAGGTGCGCACCGGCGCGCCGCGCTACGTGTGCCAGCTGCCCATCTGGGTGGCCGAGAAGCAGACCGTGACGTTCCCGTTCGAGCTGCGCGTCGACACGGTCGTCACCGGCGCGAAGGGCGCGATCACGCTGAAGCCGCCGTACGGCACGGGCTTCGCGTTCGACCCGAACACCGCGAACAACCAGGCCAAGCTGGTCCTGAACCCGCGCGTCTGACACCGTCGCACGACACAGGAGCCCCGGCCCGCCGATGGCAGGCCGGGGCTCCCGTGCGTTCACGCGCTCACGCGCCCACGGGCCTCAGCCCGACTGCTCGTCCCCCGCGAGCAGCTCGTCCGCGTCCACGATCCGGTACGCGTACCCCTGCTCGGCCAGGAAGCGCTGGCGGTGCGCCGCGAAGTCCTGGTCGACGGTGTCGCGGGCGACGACCGAGTAGAAGTGCGCCTGGTGCCCGTCGGCCTTCGGCCGCAGCACCCGGCCGAGCCGCTGTGCCTCCTCCTGCCGGGAGCCGAAGGTGCCGGAGACCTGGATGGCGACCGTCGCCTCGGGCAGGTCGATGGAGAAGTTCGCGACCTTCGACACCACCAGGACGCTGATCTCGCCGTTCCGGAAGGCGCCGAAGAGCTTCTCGCGCTGGGCGTTGGACGTCTCGCCCTTGATGACCGGCGCGTTCAGGTGCTCGCCGAGCTCGTCGAGCTGGTCGATGTACTGGCCGATGACGAGGATCTGCTGCCCGGCGAACCGCTTCACCAGCGCCTCGGTCACCTTCCGCTTGGTGTCCGTGGTGGCGCAGTAGCGGTACTTCTCCTCCGTCTCGGCGGTCGCGTAGGCGAGCCGCTCGGAGTCGGTGAGGTTCACCCGGACCTCGACGCAGTCGGCGGGCGCGATGTAGCCCTGCGCCTCGATCTCCTTCCACGGCGCGTCGAAGCGCTTGGGCCCGATGAGCGAGAAGACGTCCGACTCGCGGCCGTCCTCGCGGACGAGAGTCGCGGTCAGACCGAGCCGCCGCCGGGCCTGGAGGTCGGCGGTGAACTTGAAGACCGGCGCGGGCAGCAGGTGCACCTCGTCGTAGACGATCAGGCCCCAGTCGCGGGAGTCGAAGAGCTCCAGGTGGGGGTAGATCCCCTTCCGCTTGGTCGTCAGCACCTGGTAGGTGGCGATGGTGACCGGCCGGATCTCCTTCCGCGTGCCGGAGTACTCGCCGATCTCCTCCTCGGTGAGCGAGGTCCGCTTCACCAGCTCGGCCTTCCACTGGCGGGCCGAGACGGTGTTGGTGACGAGGATCAGCGTGGTCGCCTTGGCCTGGGCCATCGCGCCCGCGCCGACCAGCGTCTTGCCGGCGCCGCAGGGCAGCACGACGACGCCGGAGCCGCCGTGCCAGAAGCCCTCGACGGCCTGCCGCTGGTAGGGGCGCAGCGCCCAGCCCTCCTCGGCGAGGTCGATGCGGTGGGCCTCGCCGTCGACGTACCCGGCGTGGTCCTCGGCGGGCCAGCCCAGCTTCAGCAGGGTCTGCTTGATCTGCCCGCGCTCCGAGGGGTGCACGGCCACGGTGTCCTGGTCGATCCGGGCCCCGACCAGCGGCGCGACCTTCTTCGACCGGAGCACCTCCTCCAGGACGGGCCGGTCGGTGGTGGTCAGCACGAGCCCGTGCGTGGGGTGCTTGCTGAGCGTGAGCCGCCCGTACCGGGCCATGGTCTCGGCGACGTCGACCAGCAGCGCGTGCGGCACGGGGTAGCGGGAGTACTCGACGAGGGCGTCGACGACCTGCTCGGCGTCGTGCCCCGCGGCCCGCGCGTTCCACAGCCCGAGCGGGGTGATCCGGTACGTGTGGATGTGCTCCGGAGCCCGCTCCAGCTCGGCGAAGGGCGCGATGGCCCGACGACAGGCGTCGGCGAGCTCGTGGTCGACTTCGAGCAGGAGTGTCTTGTCGCTCTGGACGATGAGTGGACCGTTCACGTACGTGTTTCCCTTCCGCGCGGCCAAACATCCAGTCTGCACGATGAGCGGCCGATACCGGCGGGTGAAGAACCGTCTACCCCGCCGTCGTCCGTACCAGCGCGTTGTTCGCTATCGAGTTGTGGACGGTGAAGCTGACCGCGTCCGGCCGGTAGCGGTCGTCGGACCATTCGACCGGGCGGCCGTCGTGGGTGGTGGTGACGCGGCGGACGCGGAGCAGGGGGCTGGTGCGGCGCAGGCCGAGGAGGGCGGCGTCGCGGGAGCCGGCGGCGACCGCGTCGATGACGTGCTCGCCGTGCGCGAAGACCAGGCCGGTGTCCTCGTACAGGCGCTGGGTGACCGAGGCGCACTCGGGGGAGATCGCCTCGACCGTGGGGGAGATCCAGTCGGCGTAGACGGTCCGCTCGATCAGCACCGGTTCGCCGTCCAGGCCGCGCACGCGCAGGACGTTCAGGAGCGGCACGCCCTGGTCCAACTGGAGTCGGGCGGCGTCCTCGGCGGTGGCGGGGCGGTACTCCTGGCGGACCACGTGTCCGGTGGCGGTGCGGCCCATCGCCTGGGCCCACTGGGCGAAGCTGCGCAGTTCGCCGAAGCTCTGGCTGCGGTGATCGGCCAGGACCACCCGGCGGGCGCCCTGGCGGGAGCCGATCAGGCCCTCCGCGGTGAGCGCGGCGACGGCCTGCCGGACGGTGCCGCGGGAGACCCCGTACTGCGCCGCGAGCTCGGTCTCGGCGGGGAGCCGGGCCCCGACGGGGTACTCCTCGCGCCGGATCGCCCGCCGCAGCTCCTCGGCGATCTGCTCGTGTCGCGCGGCCATCGGTTCCCCTCGTGAAAGTGGACAGCTGTGCACAGCTGTGTGCTGATGCTCAGCGTAATCGAGTGCCCGACCGGCCGAAAAGAGTTGCCATTGTGCAAGGAATGGCGAGGATCTATTCCCTTCGGGTTCACCTGTGTGTCACCATCGCCGGGCGTACTGAGGCCGACTTGTTCAGACAAGTTGTTCGGCAAGTCATGCGGACCGGTCCGTTGGGGCCGTCCGTCGGACACCCCTCGACGCTCCCCTGGAGAAGCCGTGCCCGTCCCCGCGTCCCCGCTGAGAAAAGCCGCCGCCGGCGGTTCGCTCGCCCTTGTCGCCGCCCTTGCCCTGACCGCCTGTGGCGCCGCCCCCGAGAAGTCCTCCACCACCGCCGACGGCAAGAACGCCGCCACCGCGACCTCCGCCGCCGACTTCGGCGGCATGGACGCCCTCGTCACGGCGGCGAAGAAGGAGGGCAGGCTCAACGCCATCGCCCTGCCCCGCGACTGGGCCAACTACGGTGCGCTGATCGACGGCTTCCAGAAGAAGTACGGGATCAAGATCGAGGTCGACAACCCGGACGGTTCCAGCCAGGAGGAGATCAGCGCCGTCACGACCCTCAAGGGCCAGGACCGCGCCCCCGACGTCCTCGACCTCGGCCAGTCCTTCGCGCTCAGCGGTGCCCAGCAGGGCCTGTTCGCCCCCTACGAGGTCGCCGGCTTCGCCGACATCCCCGCGGCCCAGAAGGACGCCCAGGCCCGCTGGTACAACGACTACGGCGGCTACGTCTCCATCGGCTGCGACGCCAAGCGCGTCAAGAACTGCCCGGCCACCTTCAAGGACCTGCTCAAGCCCGAGTACAAGGGCCAGGTCGCCCTCAACGGCAACCCGACCAAGTCCGGCTCGGCCTACGCGGGCGTCTTCGCGGCCTCGCTCGCGAACGGCGGCTCCTTCGACGACATCCAGCCCGGCATCGACTTCTTCGGCAAGCTGAAGGCCAACGGCAACTTCAACCCCGTCGAGGCGACCCCGGCCACCGTCGAGAAGGGCGAGACGCCCATCACCATCGACTGGGACTACCTGAACGCCGGCTACGCCGAGCAGTTCAAGAGCAAGGGCCTCGACTGGAAGGTCGCCGTCCCCGCCGACGGAAAGTTCTCCCAGTACTACTCCCAGGCCATCAACAAGGACGCCCCGCACCCCGCGGCCGCCCGCCTGTGGCAGGAGTACCTCTACAGCGCCGAGGGCCAGAACCTGTGGCTGAAGGGCTTCGCCCGCCCCGTCCTGATGCCCGCCCTGGAGAAGGCCGGCACCCTCGACAAGGACGCCGCCGCCAAGCTGCCCGCCGTCCCCGGCACGCCCGCCTTCCCGTCCGAGGCCCAGGCGGCCAAGGCCAAGACCACCCTCTCCGAGGGCTGGGGGAAGGCCGTCTCCGGATGACCCTCCCCTCCTCCGCCCGTCCCGCCCCGGCGGTGACGGCCCCCACGCGGAGGGCCCAGGCGCCCGTCGCTTCCCCGGTCACCCCGGGGAAGCGGCGGCGCCGCACCGCCTTCCGCACCCCCGCCTGGCTCGCCGTCGTCCCGCTGCTCGCGGTGACCGCGCTCGCCTTCGGCGTCCCCGCCCTGGCCATGCTGTCCGGCGCGTTCACGGTGAAGGACCCGGTCACCGGGGCCACCTCGTACGGCCTCGACAACCTGACCACCTCGCTCAAGGGCGCGTACCTCACCGCCCTGATCGGCAGCGTCAAGCTGTCCGCCGTCTCCGCCGCCATCGGCGTCGTCACCGGACTGCTGCTCGCCCAGGCCGTCGTGACCTCGCGCTTCGAGGCGCTGAAGCAGGCCGTACTCACCGCCTCCGGCGTGCTCGCCAACTTCGGCGGCGTGCCGCTCGCCTTCGCCTTCGTCGCCACCCTCGGCAACGCCGGCTTCCTCACCCGGAAGCTCGACCTCACCGAGAAGGGCTGGAGCCTGTACGGCTTCACCGGACTGACCCTGGCCTACCTGTACTTCCTGATCCCGCTGATGGTGCTCACCATCACCCCGGCGCTCGAAGGACTGAAGAGCCAGTGGCAGGAGGCGGCTCTCAACAACGGGGCGACCCGCGCCCAGTACTGGCGGCACGTCGCCCTGCCGGTGCTCGCGCCGTCCCTGCTCGGCGGGTTCGTGCTGCTCTTCGGCAGCGCCTTCGCGGCCTACGCCACCGCCGCCGCGATGGTCGGCAGCTCCGTCCCCCTGATCACCCTGCAGATCGCCGACGCGCTCGCCGGCAACGTCATGGTCGGCCAGGAGAACGTGGCCCTCGCGATGAGCCTGGACATGGTCCTCGTCGCCGGTCTCGTCATGGCCGTGTACCTCCCCCTGCAACGACGGAGCGCCCGGTGGCTCGCCTGACCCCGACCGTACGCGTACGTCCCGGGCGCGGCCTCGTCCTGCTGATCGCGGCGGTCTACTTCCTGCTGCCGCTGGCCGCCTCCGTGATCTTCACGATCGACGTGCCCGGCCAGGGCATCACGTTCGACGCGTACACCAAGCTGCTCGGCGCCGAGGGCTTCCTCACCAGCCTGCTGCTCTCCCTCGAACTGGCCGCCGCCACCATCGCGTTGGTCCTGCTCCTCATGGTGCCCGCGATGGTCGCGCTGCGGCTCGGCGCGCCGAGGCTGCGGCCGGTCGTCGAGGTGGTCTGCTCGCTGCCGCTGGTCGTGCCGCCGATCGCCTTCGTCGCCGGCATCGCCTCAGTGCTGACCTGGGGCCCGGAACACCTCTCCCGGACCCCGCTGTTCCAGACCTTCGTCGCCGTCCAGAACCCCGACTTCCCGGTGGTGCTCGTCCTCGCCTACACGGTGATGGCGCTGCCGTTCGTGCACCGGGCCCTGGACGCGGGCCTGCGGGCCGTCGACGTGCCCACCCTCGTCGAGGCCGCCCGCAACTGCGGCGCGAACTGGGCGCAGGCGCTGGTCAGGGCGGTGCTGCCCAATCTGCGCGGGGCCCTGCTCAACGCCTCGTTCCTCACCCTGGCGCTGGTGCTCGGCGAGTTCACCGTCGCCCAGATCCTGAAGTTCCGGCCCTTCGCCGTCTGGATCGTCGGCATCGGCGGCTCGCAGGCCCAGGTGTCCGTGGCCGTGTCCGTGCTCAGTCTGTTCGTCACCTGGCTGCTGCTGCTCGGCCTCGCCTTCGTCGGCGCCCGTTCCGCCACCCCGACCTCCTCCGAGAAGTGACTGAAGAGATGACGACCGACACCGCCGTGGCCCCCCAGACATCGAAGACCGACTCGGCCGCCACCGTCGAATTCCGGGGCCTGCGCCGCGCGTTCGGGACCACCGTCGCCCTCGACGGCCTCGACCTGACCGTGCGCCCCGGCGAACTCCTCGCCCTGCTCGGCCCGTCCGGCTGCGGCAAGACCACCGCGCTGCGCATGCTCGCCGGCTTCGAGCACCCCGACGCCGGCGAGATCCTCGTCGACGGCGAGGACGTCACCCGCGTCCCGGCCCACCGCCGCGACGCCGGCATGGTCTTCCAGTCGTACAGCCTGTTCCCGCACCTCAGCGCCCTCGACAACGTCGCCTTCGGCCTGCGGATGCGCAAGGTCGGCGCGGCCGAGCGGTGTGCCCGGGCGGCCGAGCTGCTCGACCTGGTCGGCCTCGGCGACAAGAGCGGCCGCTACCCCCACCAGCTGTCCGGCGGCCAGCAGCAGCGCGTCGCCCTCGCCCGCGCCCTCGCGCTGCGCCCCCGCGTCCTGCTGCTCGACGAGCCGCTGTCCGCGCTCGACGCCAAGGTGCGGCTCACGCTGCGCGAGGAGATCCGCCGTATCCAGCAGGAACTCGGCATCACGACCCTGTTCGTGACGCATGATCAGGAGGAGGCGCTGTCCATGGCGGACCGCGTCGCCGTGATGCACGGCGGCCGTCTGGAGCAGATCGCCCCGCCCGCAGAGCTGTACGGTCGGCCCGCGACCGCCTTCGTCGCCGAGTTCGTCGGCACGATGAGCCGGATCCCCGGGGACCTCGACGGCAGCACCGTCGAGGTCCTCGGCCGCCGGCTCCCGGTCGAGGGCGAGCCGCCCGCGACCGCCCGGGTCGACGTGCTCGTCCGGCCCGAGGACCTGGGGGTCGCGGCGGACGCGTCCGGCACGGCCCAGGTCACGGCGGCGTCGTTCCTCGGCGCGGTCGTCCGGCTCACCGTGCGCCTCGGCGACGGCACCGAGGTCAAGGCCGACCTGCCCGCCCACGAGGCCCGCGCGCTCGCCGTCGGCGACGCCGTGACCGTCACCCCGCGCGAGCAGCCCGTCCTGGTGGCCGCGCGAGCAGCCGCGTAGACCTGGACGCGGTACGCACAACGATGGAAAGAGAAGAAGAGAACGTGACGCTGACCGCACCGTCCCCTCGCCGGACCGCCCTCCAGGCCGTCCTGTTCGACATGGACGGCACCCTCGTCGACACCGAGGGCCTGTGGTGGGAAGCGGTGGAGCAGGTCGCGGGCCGCCCGCTGACCGAGGCCGACCGGCCGGACGTGCTCGGCCGCCCCGTCGAGCACACCGCCGCCTGGCTCGCCGCCGAAGGAACGGGCGCGGCGGACGAGCTCGCCGCCGCGCTGCACCGGGAGTTCGCCGACCGCGTCCGGGCCGGGGTGGTGCCCCGGCCCGGCGCGCTCGCCCTGCTCTCCTCGCTCGCCCGCGACGGTGTCCCCACCGCCCTGGTCACCGCCTCGCCGCGGGCCGTCGCCGACACCGTGCTCGCCGCCCTCGGCGCGCTCGGCGCGCCCGCGTTCGCGGTCTCCGTCACCGCCGACGACACCGAGCGCACCAAGCCCGAGCCCGACCCGTACCTCGCCGCCTGCCGCGCCCTCGCCGTCGACCCGGCCCGCTGCGTGGCCGTCGAGGACACCCCCACTGGCGTCGGCTCCGCCGAGGCCGCCGGCTGCGCGGTGCTCGCCGTCCCGTCCCTCGCGCCGATCGACGCCGCGCCCGGCCGGACCGTGCTCGGCAGCCTCACCGAGGTCACCCCGGACCGGCTGCGGGCCATGACCGCGGACGGCCCCCGGCTGAAGGTCATGAGCTGGAACCTGTGGCTCGCCGGCGCGATGGTCGACGACGGCCGCGCCAAGCAGGTCCGGGCGATCCGCGACTCCGGCGCCGACGTGGTCGGCCTCCAGGAGGCCGGCCCCCAGGCCACCGACGAGCTGGCGGAGGAGCTCGGCTGGCACGGTCACCACGCGGGCGACAACCTCGGCATCGTCAGCCGCCACCCGATCGTCGCCCGCCTCGGCGACCCGGACGTCGGCTTCTACGGCGCGGCCGGCGTGCGGATCCGTACCGACGAGGGCCACGAGGTCGACCTCTGGACCGCGCACCTGCACTACGCCCCGTACGGGCCGTACGAGGCCGACTTCGACGGTCTTGACGCCGAGGAGCTGGTCGCCCACGAGGACGTACGGCTCGGGCAGATGCGGGACACGCTGGAGCGGATCGCGGCGGCGGCGGGGGAGTCGCGGCCGGTGGTCCTGGTCGGCGACTTCAACGCGCCCTCGCACCTCGACCGGACCGACGTCCCGTGGCCGGTGACGCTGGCCGCCGAGGCGGCCGGGCTGCGCGACTCGTACCGCGAGGCGCACCCCGACCCGGAGCGCGAGCCCGGCCACACCTGGTCGCCGATCCACGTCATGCACCCGGACGAGGGCTCCGGCAGCGGCCGGCCCGAACCGCAGGACCGCATCGACTTCGTCCTGCACAACGGCCGCGGCCTGCAGGTCCTCGACTCCACCACGCTCGTCGCGGGCTCCCCGAACCCGTGGCCGGAGGTCGCGGCGAACGTCTGGCCGTCGGACCACGCGGCGGTCCTGACGACGTTCGTGCTCGGGTAGCCGGGCCCGTCCCAGGCCCGCCTAGGAGTCGTCCTCGGCCAGCTCGGCCACGCCCGTGACGCGGTGCAGCGGGAAGGTGCGCACCTCGTCCGCGGTGTGGTCGTAGCCGGTGACGAAGCCGCCCTCCACCCGGACCGGGGCGATCACCCGCTGGCTGGCCGCGCCGTCGGCGTTCACGTAGCCGATCCAGACCGCCGAGCCGGTCATGGCCGCGGCCTGCACGGTGGCCAGGGTCTCGGCGGCGGAGGTGCGGGGCAGCTCGCCGGGCGCGCGCGGGGGCGCGTCCGGACGCTCCTTGCGCACCGCCGTCGAGGCCAGGTCCCCGGCGCGGATCGCGCGGACCGCCGCCTTCAGGAGCGTGCCGTCGGGGGCCGGAGGCCCGTCCGGCACCGGCGCGGGGGCGGTGCGGGGCGGGGTGCGGACCGCGTCGGCACGGGTGATCAGCACGTCGCCCCCCGCGGACTCGGCGGCCGGCGCGTACCCCATCGCGCGCAGCCCGTCGAGCAGCGAGGCGGGGTCGGTCTGCGCGGCGAGCACGGTCGGCGCGAGGCGGCGCAGCCGGAGCGGGTCCGACCGGCGGTCGGCGAGGATCTCGCCGAGCAACGTGTCGTCGTCGCAGCGGACGTACGCGGAGGCCGCGCCGATCCGCAGATGGCCGTGCTTCCTGGCCACGTCGTCGATCAGGTACGCCAGCGGCTGCGGCACCGGTGTACGGGAGTGGGCGGCCAGGAACCCCTGCAGGTCGGAGGCGCTCCGGCCGGCGTCGAGGGCGCGGCGCACGGAGCCCGGGGTGAACCGGTAGACGGTCGCGCCGCCCTTCGACTCGACGTCCGCGAGCACCGCGAGGGTCTCGGCGAGCGGCCGCTTCAGGGGGCCGGGCGCGACGGCCGTCAGGTCGGCCTGGAGCAGGACGTGGTCGACGGACTCGGGCAGCAGCGGCGCGAGCAGCGTGGCCGCGCGGGAGGCGGCGACGGACAGCTCGACCCCGCCGCCGGCCTCGCCGGGAGGGGAGTCGGGGCAGGCCTCGGCAAGCGGCAGATTGAGCAGCGCCCGGGCCGGGCCGGACAGCGCCCCGCGCCCGGTGAGCCCGAGCAGCTCGGCCTCGTCGAGCGCCCACAGGGCGAGGCGGGAGCGCAGGTCGGTGGGGGCGGAGGCGGCGGCGGAACGGCCGCCGAGGGCCGAGGCGGGGTCGCCGGCAGGCGCGCCGGGGCCCGTACGGGCCGGTGCGTCTCCCGCGGCCGAGCCGCGCAGCGGGCGCTCCCAGGCCAGCCGGGCGAGGACGGACGCCGGGTCGGCGGCCGAGCCCGGCGGGAGCGTGGCTTGCAGGGTGAGGACCCGGCGGCGCACCTCGGGGGCGGGCGAGCGGTCGAGCTCAGGCCCGAGCGCGGACAGGGCGCGGCCCTTCGCGTCCTGTCCGCCGACCAGGCCGGAGGCGCGGGTGCCGGGGAGCCAGGCGGTGACGAGGCGGGCCCAGCGTTCGGCCGGGGGCAGGTCGAGCCAGTCGTCGTACGCCGGCGTCGGGGCGTACCGTTCGTCCGCCTCGCCGTCGGAGGCGAGCAGCCCCGCGCCGTGGCAGAGCTCCAGCCAGAACGCGGCGACCGGTTCGGCGACGTCGAGGGCGACGGCGATGCGCTTGAGGTCGCGTACGGACAGGCCGCCGGCGCGGAGCACCTGGGGCCCGCCCTCGTTCCACTCGCGCAGCAAGTCCTCGACGGTGGCGAGCGCGGTGTACGCCTGGCCGGCCGCCGCACTGTCCACAGCCTGTGGACGGTACTCGCGCAGCACCTCCACGGCGGGCGGCACCGGCTCCACGACACGGTGGGCGCGGCCGCCGCGCAGATGGAGCGCGGCCTCGCGGGGCAGGACGACGGTGCGCGTGGACACGGGCAGCAGCAGGCCCCGGTCGCGCAGCCAGCGGACCGGCGGCGGCGGGTCGGCGGTGACCTCGCCGTACGGCGGCCCCCAGACGAGCCGGTCGAGGACGGCGAGTGCATCGGACGGGGCGGTGTCGAGCAGCGCTGCCATGCGGGCGCGGTCGGTGAACAGCCCGGACAGCGCGGCGACGGCGGACACCGGATCGTGCGTGGCGGGCAGCCCGGCCGCGGCGATGATCTCCTGCACCCGGCCGGGCGACATGCCCGCGGTGGCCTCGGAGACGGAGGGGCCGAGACCCGTGGGGGACGGGTGCTGCGGGGAGGGAGCGAGCAGCTCGCGGGCGGTGCGGACGAGCCGGAGCCGCTCGTCGTCGCCCCACACGAGAGCCTGGCCGCGCAGCAGCTCGACGGCACGGGGGAACGCCTCGGAGACGGCCGGGTCGCTCTCGCCGTCCCCGGTGAGCAGGGCCAGGAGCACGGGGTACGGGGCGGGGTCCGGGGCGACGGCGAGGGCCTCGGCGGTCTGCAGGGCGAACCGGTCGAGACGCTCCAGCGCGCGGACGACGGAGGCACGGGTGCCGGCGCGGGTGGCCAGCTGGGTGAGGTCGTTCGGCACCGGCGACAGGAGGTCGGGGCGGGCGCGCAGCAGCACGGCGAGCCCCTCGTCGCCGCGGCCGCGGAGGGCCTCCGCGAGGGTGCGCGGCGGCGTCGCGCCGCCGCCTGCGTTCCGTTCGGGCACGGCCGCCTCCCGATTGCGCTCTCCGGTCCCCATCCGCCCCACGTTAGCCCCTGCGCAGGCGCTAACGTCATGACGAAGCGGTCGGGGAGGGCGGATGGGCATCGAGAGCGACCAGTTGGTCTTCGACTACCTGAGCCGGGTCGGGGACCTGGCGCAGCAGCGGCAGCTGCCGTCCGGGGAGCGGATGAACCTGGTGGCGGAGCTGCGCGAGGAGATCGGCCGGCAGCGCTCGAAGACGGTCGGCGGCGGCGACAGCCCGGCGGCGGTGCGCCGCATCCTGAAGCGCATGGGCACGCCGGACGAGATCGTGGACCGCGCGGGCGGCACCGTACCGACGCCACGATCGGCGACCGCTGCGAGCCCGCAGGACTCGAAGGCCCCGGTGAACCCTGTGGACCCGGGGAACCCGGCGAACCCGGAGGACTGGTGGGCCGAGGGCCCCCAGGAGCTTCCCGGCTTCGTGGGCGGCGTGGAACTCGCGGAGATCCTCCGCCCCCCGGCGGAGGAGACGGAAGACCCCGCCGACGAGGAACCGGAAGAGACCGGGCAGGAGGACCCCCCGCAGGAAGAACCCCGCCGCGGACTCCGCCTCCCCGCCCTTTCGAGGGCCTCGTTCCCGAACCCCATGCTGCTGCTGGCGGCGGCCCTGCTCGTGGCGGGAGCGGCCCTGGGCTCCCTGCTCCCCCTGGCGGCCGGCTGGCTCCTGGCCTACGCCTCGCGCCGCCTGACCCCCTTCGAGTCGAAACTCGCCGTCCTGGGCCTGCCGGGCGTGGCGGCCGCGGGCGGCATCCTCTGGATCTGGGGCCGCCTGAACGGCCGCTGGGGCGCCCCGATCCCGCCCGGCGGCGAAGCCCTCACCCAGGCCATGGCCGCCACCTGGCCCTGGACCCTGCGCACCGCGGCGATCGCCTCCGCCCTCTACCTGCTCTGGCGCTCCCGTCGCGCCTAGGGCCCGTCCGGGGGCAATGCATATGATCGCTGAAATGGATGAACGGGGAGCCATGCCGCGGGAAACGCAGGAAATAACCGACCGTCAGAACCGGCGTGTCGTGCTCGACGAGATCACCGACGACAACTGGCGCGCCGTCGCCGACGTCGCGCCGACCGACGACCAGCGCCGGTTCGTGGCCGCGCTCGGCGCCCGGTACCTGCTCCTGTCGATGCGCGGCGGAGTCTGGAACTCCCTGGCGGTCCGCGCCGCCGACGAGGTCGTGGGCCACGTCATGTGGGCCCTCGACGACGAGGACGGCACCCACTGGATCGGCGGCATGATCGTCAACGAGACGGAGCAGGGCAAGGGCGTCGGCCGCGCCGCCATGCGCGCCCTGATCCAGCGCCTCGCCGCCCTCCCGGACTGCCGGGAGATCCGCCTCTCGTACCACCCCGAGAACGTCCCCGCCGCCCGCCTGTACGAGGCCCTCGGCTTCAAGCCCACCGGCGACCAGGAGGACGACGAGATCGTCGCCGCCCTGGCCGTCGCGTAAGAGGCCGGTCCCCCGCCGAGGCCGGTCTCGAACAGCCCGGCACAATGTCCCCCATGACGATGACTCCGCCCACCGTCGGCTTCGACCTCGACATGACGCTGATCGACTCCCGGCCGGGCATCAAGGCCGCCCTCGAGGCGTTCGCCGCCGAGACCGGGGTGTTCATCGACGCGGACCTCGTGGTCAGCCGCCTCGGGCCGCCGCTGGCGCAGGAGCTCGCCCACTGGTTCCCGGCGGAGGAGGTCGAGGAGCGGGTGACGCAGTACCGCGCGCTCTACCCCGCGTACGCGATCGAGCCCACGCACGCGCTGCCCGGCGCGCGGGACGCGATCCGGGCCGTTCGCGAGTCGGGCGGCCGGGCGATCGTGGTCACGGCGAAGAACGAGGCGCACGCCAAGCTGCACATGGTGCACCTCGGCATCGACCCCGACGCGGTCATCGGCGGACTGTGGGCGGAGGGCAAGGCGGAGGCGCTGCGCGAGTACGGCGCGGCCGTGTACGTGGGCGACCACACCGGCGACGTGCGCGGCGCCGCGGCCGCCGGGGCGCTGTCGCTCGCGGTGCCGACCGGGCCCTGCGACGAGGCCGAGCTGCGGGCCGCCGGCGCGGACGTGGTCCTGCCGGACCTGACGTACTTCCGCGCCTGGTGGGACGAGTACCGGACGCCCTAGAGCCCCCGCGCCTGCTTCCGCTGCGCCGCGACCGACCGCAGCACCCCGGCCGCCGCCACCGCGAAACCGACGCCCATCAGCATCGACACGGCGTACGCCACCGTCGGGAACGGCTTCGTGCCCAGGAACAGCGGCGCCACCGTGACCAGTGTGGCCACGGCGCCGACGATGAACACCACCGCACCGACACGGACCAGCCCGTCACCCGGAGCGGCGGTGCCCGAAGGCTTCGTGGGGGTTTCGTTGCGCATCCGGCCAGGATACCCAGGCATGCCAGGGCGGCGTGGCTACGTGTGAAGACCCCCGCACGTTTCGGGCATCCTCATCGGCGAAGCCGAGGACGCTGACGTGTCCGGTGGCCTCTCCCCCTTCAAACGCCCGAGGCTCGGTCGGTGGCTGCACCATCGCCACGACGAGTTCGACGTGCTCATCGTCTCCAGGCTCGATCGCCTCACCCGTCGAGCCCTCCACTTCAATGAGCTGCTGAAGTGGTGCCAGGACAACGGCAAGTTCATTGTTTGCGTCGAAGAGGGTTTCGACCTCTCCACCGGCCCCGGGAAGATGATGGCCCAGATCACCGCCGTCTTCGCCGAAGCCGAATGGGACGCGATCCAGGCGCGCATCCTCAGCGGAGTGCAGACCCGCCTCGAAAACAGATCCTGGCTGGTCGGTGCGCCTCCGGCCGGATACAAGATCGTCCCTGTCGAGGGCGAACGCCGGAAGGTTCTTGCGCGGGACGAGACCTATTGGGGCGTGATCCAAGACATCAAGACGCGAATCAGTGAGAAGCGGCAGACCACCCACAAGATCGCCAAGGAACTCAACGAGAGAGGGATTCTCACCTGGAGTGATCACCAGCGGGTGCTGAAGGGCCTGGAGCCGAAGGGCGTCATGTGGCAAGCCACCATCGTCAACAAGATGGTCCGCTCCAACTGGTTCCCCGGCATCTACACGTACAAGGGCGAGGCTGTCCTTGACGACGCCGGCGAGCCCTACATCATGCCCGACCAGCCTCACGCCGACATGGACGAGTGGTTCGACCTGGTGGAAAGGATCGCCCCGCGTGGGAAGGACGACCGCGAGCCCGAGACCCGGGCTGCCAAGAGCCTCCTCGCCGGAATCGCCAAGTGCGGAGAATGCGGTGCCCCGCTGGCGCGAGTTCAGACCTCTGGCGCCAGGCGCCAGGACGGCACTCGATCTCCGTCGAAGTACTTCTATCGGTGCACCAACCGGTTCCACGGTGGTTCCTGCAAGAAGGGTGCCTATGTAGAGCGCGACGTACTGGACCAGGTCGCCGAGGACATCGTGGTCAACAGCGTCGGGCAGTGGCAGCAGTACGAACGGGCGCGTGTCCTTCCTTCGAACAGGAAGGAACTCGAAGCGGCTGAGGTCAGACTTGCCAAGCTCGAAGCCGACTTCCTCGTGGGGAAGTACGACGGCGAAGGTCAGGAGGAGTCCTACTGGCGTATGCACAAGTCCGTGTCCGGGAAGGTGCAGCGCCTCAAGAAGCAGGAGAAGGAGCGCAGGAACCCCGAGACCAGGGCGACCGGCCGTCGATACTGCGAGGTCTGGGCGGCGAAGGACCAGGACGACCGCCGCGCCTTCCTCAAGGAGTACAAGGTGACCCTGTGGGTCTGGCGTGACTGTCTGCCGGGCATGACGCGGGGCAATCGCTCCGGGGCCGTGCTCGACCTCGGCGACATCGGCCGGATTGCGGAGGAGCAGAAGCTCGTCATGCCGGAACAGGCGGACTGGCTGTGGCACGGCTGGAATGTTCCTCGGCACTGGGCAGCCCCGCACCTTCTCAAGTATCCGGACGCACGCGAGATGCTGTTCGAGGACTACGGGTCGATCGAGCTGCCGAGGACGCTCCAAGGGCGTCTGGATACGTACGAGAAGCAGCGAGAGAGAGCCGAGAGGGCTGATGGCTGACCGTTGGGGCTTGCGTGCGAATAGGGTGTCCCCGACTCCTCCGCATGTGCTGTGATGTGCATGCTTCTCCCGCCCCCGAGCAAGCGGCCATCAATGTCGGCCACTCCTGGTGACTGACATGGATGGACCGGCTTGACGGGGGGTACAGAGCTGGGGAGGCTTCCAGGCAACACGGCAGGCACGAGCAAGCGCTAGATAGCCTGACCTGCGACGACAGTGGTTCGGCTGACTGGTGGAATGGGGTGCGTGCTTTGCCTACCGGCAAGGTCAAATGGTTCAACAGTGAGAAGGGCTTCGGCTTTCTCTCCCGCGACGACGGCGGCGACGTCTTCGTCCACTCGTCGGTGCTCCCTGCCGGAGTCGACGCCCTCAAGCCCGGTCAGCGCGTGGAGTTCGGCGTGGTCGCGGGACAGCGCGGCGACCAGGCGCTCTCCGTGGTGATCCTCGACCCGACCCCGTCCGTGGCCGCCGCGCAGCGCCGCAAGCCGGACGAGCTGGCGTCGATCGTGCAGGACCTGACGACGCTTCTGGAGAACATCACGCCCATGCTGGAGCGCGGCCGTTACCCCGAGAAGGCGGCGGGCAAGAAGATCGCCGGGCTGCTGCGCGCGGTGGCGGACCAGCTGGACGTGTAGGGCGTATAGGACGACGGGCGCTCACGGAAAACGCAGAGCGTCCGGGCCGAGGGGCGGAACGAGCCCCTCGGCCGCCGCGCGCGTGAGCAGCCCGCGCACGGCCGCGTAGCCGTGTTCCCCGAGGTCGGCCGTGAACTCGTTGACGTACAGCCCGATGTGCTGGTCCGCCACCTTCGGGTCCATCTCCTGCGCGTGCTCGACCACGTACGGCCGGGAGGCCTCCGGGTCGTCCCAGGCCATCCGGACCGAGGTGCGCGCCGACTCGGCCAGCAGCCGCAGCGTCTCCGCGCCCAGCGAGCGCTTCGCGATGATCGCGCCCAGCGGGATGGGCAGTCCCGTGGTGTGCTCCCAGTGCTCGCCCATGTCGGCGAGGCAGTGCAGCCCGTAGTCCTGGTACGTGAACCGGGCCTCGTGGATGACGAGTCCGGCGTCGACCTTCCCGTCCCGCACCGCGGGCATGATCTCGTGGAACGGCATCACGACCACGTTCCCGACGCCCCCGGGGACGACGTCCGCCGCCCACAGCCGGAACAGCAGGTACGCGGTCGAGCGCTCGCTCGGCACGGCGATCGTCCGGCCGGTCAGGTCCACGCCCGGCTCCCTCGTGAGCACCAGCGGGCCGCAGCCGCGGCCCAGGGCGCCGCCGCAGGGCAGCAGCGCGTACTCGTCGAGGACATAGGGCAGCACCGCGTACGAGACCTTCAGGACGTCGTACGCACAGTCGCCGCGCTCCGCCCAGCCGTTGGTGACGTCGATGTCGGCGAACGTGACGTCGAGGCGGGGCGCGCCGGGGACGCGGCCGTGCGCCCAGGCGTCGAAGACGAAGGTGTCGTTCGGGCAGGGCGAGTAGGCGATCTTCAGCTTCACATCGGCTCCCTGAACACGGTGCTGCCGAGCAGCTGGAAGGCGTACCGCAGCGCGTCCATGGCCTGTCCGATGCGCCAGTTGGCGCGGTCGCGCGGGCCGACGGCGTTGGAGACGGCGCGGATCTCGATGACGGGCACCCCGTGCGCGGCGGCGGACTCGGCCACCCCGAAGCCCTCCATCGCCTCGGCGGCGGCGCCCGGGTGACGCTCCGCCAGCTCGGCGGCGCGGGCCGCGGTGCCGGTGACGGTGGAGACGGTGAGGACGGGGCCGACGCAGTGGCGCTGGACGCCGTCGTCGAGGGCCCGCGCGATACGGCGGACGAGGGCCTCGGGCACGGGGTGCACGGAGCGGCCGAAGCCGAGCTCCTCGACCGGCAGGTAGCCGTCGGGCGTCTGCGCGCCGAGGTCGGCGGCGACGATCGCGTCGGCGACGACGACGGAGCCGAGCGGGGCGTGCGGCGCGAAGCCGCCCGCGATGCCGGCGGAGACGACGAGGTCGTACGGGGCCTGGCCCAGGGACGCCCGTGCGAGGGCGGTGGCGGTGGCGGCCGCGGCGGCCGCGGGGCCCACGCCGGCGACGAGGACGTCGACGATGGGGTGGTGCGGCCGGTCGCCGGGCCCGGCGAGCGCGCCGGCGGAGGCGGCGCCGGACAGCGGCCCGTGGGCGGACAGCGGTCCGCCCGGACCGCCGGGGATCGGATCACTGGACGTGTGGCGGCGCAGGACGTACCCGCCGGGGAGGGGCTGGAGGCCGGAGCCCTGCCCGCCGCCGGTGAGGCCCCGGGCGACGGAGTCGGCCTCCGCCGCCACGGCCGTCACGATCAGGATCCGGTCGGCCACCGGGGGGTCAGGACTTCTTCTTCAGCTCGAACTGCCAGATGCCGGTGAGCTTCCGGCCGGTGTTCTCGACGATGGTGACCTGCGTCCGGTTGGTCGCCTCGCCGGTCTGCGAGGAGAAGAAGGCGCTGGCCGGGATGGTCCGGTACGTCTTCTTGTACGGCTCAGGCTCGGCCTGCTGGCCGCCGAGGAAGATCGTCCACCCGTTGTCGGCGATCGACGGGTCGACGCCGAAGCGGATCTTGTCGTCCGCGGAGACGGAGATGGAGGTGGTGGGCTTCTTGTTCAGGCAGCCCTGGACCAGCGACTCCTTGATGGCGTCGCCGTCGTTGTAGCAGGCGGCCTCGGTGTGGACCGAGTCCGTCCCGACCGTCACGGTCGCGAGCGGCGTCGGCTTGTCGCAGGCGGAGAGTACGAGGAGCCCGGCGGAGACGGCCCCGAGGGCCACGGCGGCCCGGCGGCGCGAGCCGGAGAAGAACGCAACGGTCATGAGCCGAAGGCTATCGGTCGCACCGTCCCGGGGCTCCCCGACCCCCCGGTTCCCCCCTCCGTGTGGTCCCGCGCGGCCACCCGGACCCGCTCACATCACCCGCGAGCCGCGGGATCCCCGGTGGCTCGGGGGCCGCGGCGCCGGGCGGCGCGGGGCCGAGAGGAGGCCGCGTACGGACAGGGCCGCGCCCGTCCCCAGGATCGCCGCGGCCACCGCCATGCCCACCGCCCCGTCCAGCGGCAGGGCGATGCCGATCGCGCCGCCGACCACCCAGGCCATCTGCAGCAGCGTCTCCGAGCGCGCGAACGCGGACGTCCGCACCACCTCCGGCACGTCCCGCTGGATCAGCGCGTCCAGCGACAGCTTCGACAGCGCCTGCGACAGCCCCGCCACCCCGCCGAGCACGGCCACCCACACCGGGCTGAAGAACAGCGCCGCGCAGATCGCCGCCGACAGCTCCACCAGGATCATGGTGGCGATGATCACCTCGGGGGCGCGCGACTTCAGCAGCGAGCCGATCGCCGTCCCGCACGCGTTGCCCACCCCCGCCGCCACGCCCACGATGCCCAGCGAGACCGCCGCGCTCTGCCCGGCGAGCGGTTCCTCGCGCAGCAGGAACGCCAGGAAGAAGATCAGGAAGCCGGAGAGCCCGCGCAGCGACGCGTTCGCCTGCAGCCCGTGCAGCACGGACGGGCCCACCGTCCGCAGGCTCGGTTTCTTCTCGCCGTGCGTCAGCAGATGGGCCGGCCGCTCACCCTTCGCCGAGTCCACCTTGTGCGGCATCCGCAGCGCCCAGTACGTCCCCAGCAGGAACAGCGCACACGCCCCGTACAGCGGATACGCCGGACCGATCCGCTGCAGCCCCACGCCGATGGGCGCGGCGATGCCGGTGGCCAGCAGCCCGGCCAGGGTCACCCGCGAGTTCGCCTTCACCAGCGAGAAGTCCGGTGGCAGCAGCCGCGGCACGACGGCGCTGCGCACCACCCCGTACGAGCGCGACGCCACGAGCACGCCGAGCGCCGCCGGGTACAGCTCCAGGCCGCCCGTGGCGACCGCGCCGGACATCGTCACCGCCAGCACCGCGCGGGCCAGCATCGCGCCCGCCATCGCCCACCGGCGGCCGTGCGGCAGCCGGTCGAGCAGCGGACCGATCACCGGCGCGAGGAGGGTGAACGGGAGCATCGTGACGGCCAGGTAGAGCGCGACCCGGCCGCGGGCCTGGTCGGTCGGCACGGAGAAGAACACCGTGGACGCCAGCGCCACGGTGATCATCACGTCGCCGGCGCCGTTCACCGCGTGCAGTTCGATCAGCTTGCCGAGACCGGACTCGCCCGCTCCCTGCGCGTGCGTGGCACGCCGGATGCCCCTGGCCGTGCCGGTGAACGGCAGGTGCAGGGCACGGCCGACTCTCCGGCCCGCCCTGCCGAGCGACCCGGTCCGGTCGTGCGATCCCGATCCCGTCGACGACGACGCCGGCGGCCTCGACGACCTCGCGGCTGCCACCCCCTCATCGTCCCCCACTCCACAGCTCTCCACCCCCCTTCCACACCGGGTTTGCGGACCGGGTTGGAGGTCTCTTGGGGCGGGCAGGTGGGAAGGGGGCTGCGGACGGGGTAGCGTGCGTAGCGCGCCACCGGCGGAAGTTCTCGGCCGCGCGCCTCTTCGGCATCCCGCAGAATGGATGCTGGTAGGTGTGCCCGAGACTCGCGAGACTCACGAGAAACGTCGGGCGCGGACGTCGATGCGGCCCCCAGGTCCGCTCCGCCCGCCGCCCGTACACCACTCGTCGCTGCTCGCACCTCGGCCGGCGCACCCGTGAGACGGCGTAGGAGAGAAGCGAGACCTGTGAGTGCTGCGACGACGCGAAGCCCGCGAGCCACGCGTACCCGTACCCCCGACCGTCTGTGCGCCGAGGCGGTAGACCTGGCCCGCGAGGCCGCGGAAGAGCTCGCCGCGCCCGGCATCGTCGGGGAGCACGCCGGAGTCGTCGCGGAGGGCGACCGGGTCGTCACGCACTTCTTCGCGTGCGAGGAGCCCGGCTACCGCGGCTGGCAGTGGGCGGTCACCGTCACACGCGCCTCCCGCGCCAAGAACGTGACGCTTGACGAAACCGTCCTGCTGCCGGGCTCCGACGCACTCCTCGCACCCGAGTGGGTGCCGTGGAGCGAGCGGCTGCGGCCCGGCGACATGGGGCCGGGCGACCTGCTGCCGACGGAGGCGGACGACCTGCGCCTCGAGCCCGGGTTCAGCGGCGAGGACGCGCCGCCGCCGAACTCCGCGGTCTCGGAGGAGATGGCGGACCACCTCGACGCCGAGGACGCCGAGATCACCACCCGTACGCCCTCGCGCGGCGCGATCGCGTCCGTGGCGGAGGAGCTCGGGATGCGGCGGGCCCGGGTCCTGTCGCGGTACGGGCTGCACGTGGCGGCGGACCGCTGGGACGAGGCGTTCGGCGCGAAGACGCCGATGGCGCAGGCGGCGCCGGCGTCCTGCGAGTCGTGCGCCTTCCTGGTGCCGCTGTCGGGCTCGCTGCGGCAGGCCTTCGGCATCTGCGCCAACGAGTTCTCGCCCGCGGACGGCCGGGTCGTCTCGCTCTCGTACGGCTGCGGCGGGCACTCGGAGGCCGCGGTCATGCCGAAGCCGCCGCGGCCGGCGGCGCCGGTCCTCGACTCGATGGCCGCCGACGAGTTCCCCCTGCGCCCGGCCAAGGACTCCGGCTCGGTCCCGGCCCCCGACGACACCTCGGACGACCTGGGCCACTCGTAGGGTTCTGGCGCGCGCACGGGGGCGGGCCCAAGGCCCGTCCTGTCGTCCGCGCGCGGTACCTTCGCGGCAACGGGTACACGACCCCGCCGTACACGAGGAGCCAGCCGTGAGGACCAGCGTCCGGACGACGACCGACGGAGCCGACCCGTTCGGCACGGCCCGCCTGCGGCGGGGGGTTCTGGACGCCTGGGGCGCGAGCCCGGCCCGGTTCCGCGAGGACGCGAACGCCGAGGAGGACCTCGTCCTCGGCGGCTACCGCGACCGCCTCGTCGTCGAGCTCGCGCAGAACGCCGCCGACGCCGCCCGCCGGGCCGGTGTCACCGGCCGGCTCCGGCTGACCCTGCACCCGGCGGACGCCGACGGCCCCGCCGCCCTCGCCGCCGCCAACACCGGCGCGCCCCTCGACGCGACCGGCGTCGAGTCGCTGTCCACCCTCCGCGCCTCCGCCAAGCGCGAGCACGACACCGCCGCCGTCGGCCGGTTCGGCGTCGGCTTCGCCGCCGTTCTCGCCGTCTCCGACGAGCCCGCCGTCCTCGGCCGGCACGGCGGCGTCCGCTGGTCCCTCGCCGAGGCCCGCGAACTCGCCGCCGACGCGGCCCGGCACAGCCCCGGCCTCGGCGACGAACTGCGCCGCCGCGACGGCCACGTACCGCTGCTCCGGCTCCCGTTGCCCGCCGAGGGCACCGCGCCCGACGGCTACGACACCGCCGTCGTCCTGCCGCTGCGCGACTCCGCCGCCGTCGACCTCGCCGAGCGGCTCCTGAGCGGCATCGACGACGCCCTGCTGCTCACCCTCACCGGCCTCGCCGAGATCGTCGTCGACACCCCGGACGGCGTCCGCACCCTGCGCCGTTCCGAGGAGTACGGCTACGTGGTCGTCGACGACTCCGCCGCCCCCGCGCCCCGGCGCTGGCGGACCGTCGCCCACGGCGGCCCCCTCGACCCCGCCCTCCTCGCCGACCGCCCCGTCGAGGAACGCCTGCGCCCGCACTGGTCGGTGACCTGGGCCGTGCCGGTGGACGCCGAGGGCGCCCCGCAGCGCCCGGCCACCGCGCCCGTCGTGCATGCGCCGACGCCCACCGACGAACCCCTCGGCGTCCCGGCCCTGCTGATCGCCTCCCTGCCGCTGGACACCGCCCGCCGGCACCCGGCGCCCGGCCCGCTGACCGACTTCGTCGTCGGGCGGGCGGCCGAGGCGTACGCCGAACTCCTCGGCGACTGGCAGCCTGTTGGCACCGGAACGCTCGACCTGGTGCCCGGCCCGCTGGGCAAGGGCGCCCTGGACGGCGCGCTGCGCGCCGCGATCCTGGACCTGCTGCCGCGCGTCGCGTTCCTCGCGCCCGCGGTGGCGTCCGAGGAACTGCCGGCGCTGCGTCCCGTGGAGGCCGAGGTCGTCGAGGGCGCGGGCGCCGAGACCGTACGGGTCCTGGCGGAGGTCTTCCCGACGCTGCTCCCCGCCGGCCTGGAGCGCCGCGTCGAGCTGCGCACCCTGGGGGTGGGCCGGGTGCCGCTGACGGAGGCGGTGGACCGCCTGGCCGGTGTGGACCGCGCGCCGTCGTGGTGGTGGCGGGTGTACGACTCCCTGTCCGGCGTGGACCCGGACCGCCTGTCGGGCCTGCCGGTCCCGCTGGCCACGGGCAGGGCCGCGGACGAGACGGCGGACGAGGCGGCGCTCGGCGCGGCGCTCGGCGCCGTCGAGGAGGACGGCGCGGACACCGCCCCGGCCTCGGCCCGCATCCGCACCAGCATCGGCCCCCGCCATCTCCTCCTCCCGCAGGAGCACACGCCCGCCGACCTCACCCGGCTCGGCCTGAAGGTGGTGCATCCGGACGCCGCGCACCCGCTCCTGGAGAAGCTGGGCGCGCTGCCGGCGACGCCCCGGGCGATCCTGACGACCCCGCAGGTGCGGGCCGCCGTCGCGGCGTCGCTCGACGCGGGGGAGATCTGGGACGAGGACGCGGACGCGCCGGACGCCGACGAGCTGGCCGAGATCGTGCTCCAGCTCGTCCGCGAGGCCGAACTGGGACCGGGCGACGAGCCGTGGCTGGGCGCCCTGGCCCTGCCGGACGAGGACGGCGAACTGTCCCCGGCGGGCGAACTGGTCCTCCCGGGCAGCGCGTTCGCGCAGGTCATGGGCGAGGACGAACTCGCCCTGGTGGACGCGGAGCTGGCCGAGCGCTGGGGCGAGCAGCCGCTCGCCGCCTGCGGCGTGCTCGCGAACTTCGCGCTCGTCCGGGCCACCGACCTGGTCCTCGACCCGGACGAACTGGAGCCCCGCGAGAGCGACTTCCCGGAGCCGGACGACGCCGGGGTGCTGGATGCGGTGGACGTCTGGTGCGAGGACGTCCTGGACCGACTCCCGGAGACGCCCGTGCCCCCGGTGGCCACGGAGCTGGTCGCCGTACGGGACCTGGACCTCGTCGACGACGACGCCTGGCCGCAGGCGCTGGCGCTGCTCGCGCAGCCGCCGCTGCGGGACGCGCTGACGCAGCCGGTGCGGGTGCTGCTGCCGGACGGCACGACGGAGACGGTGCGCTCGTACACGGCGTGGTGGCTGCGCGACCACCCGGTCCTGGACGGCCGCCGCCCGGCCGGTCTGCGCGCCGCGGGCACGGATCCGCTGCTGAACGGTCTGTACGACTCCGCCGACGCGACCGGCTTCGAGGACGAGCAGGTCCTGCGGGCCCTGGGCGTGCGCACCTCGGTGGCCGTGCTGCTCGACGAGCCCGGCGGCGCGGCGGAGCTGCTGGGCCGGCTCGCCGACCCGGACCGCGAGGTCGGCGGCGCGCAGCTGCACGCCCTGTACACGGCGCTGGCCGACCTGGACCCGGAGCAGGTCACGCTGCCGGACGAGCTGCGCGCGGTGGTGGACGGCGAACTGCGCGTGGTGGACGCCGCGGACGCCCTGGTGGCGGACGCCCCCGACCTCCTGCCGCTGACCGCGGGGCTGCCGTTGCTTCCGGTGGCCCCGTCCCGGGCGGCGGACCTCGCCGAGCTGTTCCAGGTCCGCCGGCTGAGCGAGGCGGTCGAGGCGGAGGTCACGACGGTCGGCGAGGAGCACGAGGTCCCGCCGTCCGTCCACGCGCTGCTCGGCCCGGCGACCCCGTCGTCGTACGTCGAGCACGAGGAACTGCTGGCCGGGGGCGTGGAACTGGACTGGCGCCGGACCCCCGACGGCGTGATCCACGCCGCCACCCTGGAGGGCGTCGCCGCGGGTCTCGCCTGGGCGGCCGGACAGTGGCCGCGCCGCTTCGAGGTCGCCGCCCTCCTCGAGGACCCGTCCCGGACGACGGAACTCGCCCGGGACAGGTGGTTCGACTAGGCCGGTGCGCTCGGTTCAGTTCACGAAGACGACGGCTCCGCCCTGGGTGGTGTCCTTGACGGGGCCGTACTTCGCGCTGAAGTAGCCGTTGGCCGGGCAGGTGCCGGGGCCGCTGGCCTTGGTGAACTGCTGGTTGGCGAAGGTGAGCGAGTTGTCGGTGTTGGACGGGGTGGCGGTCAGGCTCGCCGCGCGGTAGACGCACGTGGTCACGCCGAGGATCGTGTTGATCTTCAGGGTGGTCTGGATCGGGCCGGTCGCGCCGGCCGTGACCTGCAGGGTGCCGCCGCTCGTCACGGAGGTGGCGTACGGCAGGTTGTTGACCGTGATGCTCTGCACGCCCGTGGCGCCCAGGATGTTCGTGGTGCAGCTGCTCAAGGTGTGCGCCGTCAGCGTCTCGGTCGCCGTGCCGGGCGCGGCCGGGTTGGTGTCGACCGTGGCGGTGAAGGCCGAGGCGTTGCAGGTGATGCCGGTGCTGCCGCCGAGGGTGGTGGCGATCTTGGCCTGGCCGCCGGAGGCGAGCGAGGCGGTGAGCACGTCGCCGGCCGCGACGGCCGGGCCGCCGGCGCTGCCGGTGGTCAGCACCTCGCCCGCGGCGGCGGTCGCGTGCGCGGTGGCGGTGAGGGCGGCGGTCAGCGTCGCGGCCACGGCGAGACCGGTGGAGGTGAGAAGGGCGCGCTTGCCCATGGGGGTTCCTTCCTTCGGAGGGTGACGTAACGCGGCGGTACGCGTGGGCGGGGTGTGCGGGTGGTGCGTACCGGGGGATCCGGTTGCGTTCTCGCGCACGGCCGGTCCGGGCACGGCGGAGTGCCCGGAGGGCGTGATGGAGTGCGCGGCTCGTGCCACCGCCGGAGCGATCCGGCGCCACGGATGTCCCGGCGGCGGTGTCCTGTTGCGCTTCTGGGCGTGATACTCGGTGCGGGGCTACAACTCCGGCCGCTGTGGCCTGAGTTGGTGCGCCCTGCACCTGGTGGAAAACCCATGAGGGTTGTAACTCCGCCCGCCGGTGCCGTCAACACCCCGGGAGGTTGTGGCCGATGGACGTCGTCCGTGACGCCGACGAGGTGTTCGTCCTGCCCGGAGCCCGTACCGGGCGCGAACCGGAGCGTTCGCTGCGGCCCGGTCCGCGGCGGCTGACCGCGGAGCAGGTCGCCTCCCGGCAGCGGGAGCGGCTGCTCGACGGCGTCGCCCGCACGGTCGCCGCCAACGGCTACGCGGGCGCCCGGATCAGCGACATCTGCCGGGCCGCCGGAGTGACCCGCCCGGTCTTCTACGAGCTGTTCTCCGGCAAGGAGGACGCCGTCATCGCCGCGTACCTCGGCGGCACCCGGATCGTCGTCCGCGCCATGGAGCAGGCGTACGGCGCGGCCGGCGGGGCGGCCGCCTGGCCCGCCGCGGTACGGGCCGGGCTGGGGGCGATGCTCGATCTTCTCGCCCGCAACCCGGTGTTCGCCACGATGGTCGTCGAGATCGAGTGCGTCGGGCCCGCGGGACGCCGCGCCCGGGCCGAACTTCTGGCCAGTTTTCGCCGGTTCTTCTCCGACGCCCCGCCGGCGCCCTCCGGCGTGGAGCGGGGCGAGTTGGTGGACGCGGTGGTCGGCGCCGTGCACGCGGCGGTGCACCGCACGGTCGACGAGGGGCGTTCCGAGGCCCTTCCCGCGTTGCTCGACGTCCTCGTGCATGTGGTGCTCACGCCGTTCCACGAGAGGTAGATCCCGACAACAAGCGGTTTCTGCACGGCAATTGACTCGCGAGTAATAACGGGCGTACGTTGCCGGTCCGGTTCCCTGCGGCACGGCTGCCTCTGTACGAGGAAGACCCACGGCAGGTCGGGGAACCGTCGTCGTCCGCGCCAGGACACGCCGCGCAGGTCTGTTTCCTCATCTATGTCAGGAGCACCTCATGGCACTGTCCGAAGCATCCCGCGGGCCCTTAGGGCCCGAGCGCCGCGGCCGCGTGCGCTACCGCCGGGCCGCCTTCATGGGCTTACCGGCCCTGGTCGCCGCGGCCGGCCTCGTCGTCCTCACCGCCCAGGGCGCGCTCGCCGCCCAGTTCGCCATCTCCGGCATGCCGTTCACGGTCGCCGCCGACTCCCTGGAGGGCCGGGGCTTCGGCCAGTTCGGAGGCCTGGACAACATGGCCGAGGGCAGCCCCAACGCCGGCGACACCGGCGGCCAGGTCCTGGTCATCGTCACCGCGATCCGCCAGGCCGAGCTGACCAACCTCTGCCAGAGCGTGGAGCTCGGCGGCACCTTCCTGAAGATCACCGCCGGCGACAAGGGCACCACCGTCAAGGCCTCCGGCCTGACCACCGACTCCACCGACATCACCGGCAAGCTCGCCGCCTTCGACAACATCGAGATCGGCGGCGACGCGTCGACCTTCGACAAGCCCCCGGTCAAGGGCCCGCTCGGCAGCTTCGGCCAGCAGGCCGACACCGTCACGCTCAAGGACCTGCGGCAGACCAACTACGCCACCACCGCCGCCCGGTTCACCCTGCCCGACCTGCACATGACCTTCGCCTCGGAGGGCTGCTGACGATGATGCAGGGCACCGAGGGGACGGCCACCGCCGTGGACGACGTCACGCGTCGCCGTACGCATCCCTGGGCGGCCTTCCGCCGCTGGCGGCACCGCCGGCCGTTCGGTGCGGGTCTCGCCGTCGCCCTCGGCGGCGGCGAGATCCTGCTCACCCAACGCGCCAGCATCTCCGTGATCCTGACCGCCGGCGCCGACAGCCTCATCGGCTACGTCATGCCCGTGATCATGGTCGTCTGCGGGCTGCTGATCGTCTTCAACCCGCGCCAGCGGCTGTTCTACTCCGTCGTCGCCGTCCTCGCCTCCCTCGCCAGCTGGCTGACCTCCAACCTCGGCGGCTTCTTCATCGGGCTGCTGCTCGGCGTGGTGGGCAGTTCGCTCGCGTTCGGCTGGGACCCCGACCAGCCGGCCCGTGCCCGCCGCCGGTGGCTGCGCCGGAGGAAGGCCGTCTGACCTACGCCGGGAACCGTCTGTCCACCCACCGCCAGGAGAACTCGAGCAGCGCCGCACCCGCCGCCGCGATCGCGACCGCCGTCCACGGCATCGTCACCCCGACCAGCTTCAGCGCGAAGAACTCCTGCAGCCACGGCACCACCAGCACCAGCAGGAACGCCCCGCCCATCGTCGCGACCAGCGCGATCCGCCACCAGGTGTACGGGCGGGCGATGATCGCCAGCACCCACATCGACACCAGGAACAGCGTCAGCGTGGCCGCGCTGGTCTCCGCGTCCAGTGCGCCCGTCCCGCTGTAGTGCGAGCGGGCGATCAGGTACGTGGTGAAGGTCGCCGCGGCGGCGATCACACCGCCCGGGATCGCGTACCGCATCACCCGGCGCACGAAGTGCGGCTTCGCCCGCTCCTTGTTGGGCGCGAGGGCGAGGAAGAACGCCGGGACGCCGATGGTCAGCGTGGACAGCAGCGTCAGATGGCGGGGCAGGAACGGGTACTCGACCTGGGAGCAGACCACCAGGATCGCGAGCAGCACCGAGTACACCGTCTTGACCAGGAAGAGGGTGGCGACGCGGGTGATGTTGCCGATGACCCGGCGGCCCTCGGCGACCACCGACGGCAGCGTGGCGAAGCTGTTGTTCAGCAGCACGATCTGCGCGACGGCCTTGGTCGCCTCGGAGCCCGAGCCCATGGCCACGCCGATGTCGGCGTCCTTCAGCGCGAGGACGTCGTTGACGCCGTCGCCGGTCATGGCGACCGTGTGGCCGCGGGACTGCAGCGCCCCGACCATGTCCCGCTTCTGCTGCGGGGTGACCCGGCCGAACACCGTGTGCGCGTCCAGCTCCTGCCCCATCGCCTCCCGCTCCTCCGGCAGACCGCGGGCGTCGACCGTGTGCGCCGCGCCGGGCAGGCCGAGCTTGCCGGCGACCGCGCCGACCGACACCGCGTTGTCCCCGGAGATCACCTTCGCGGCGACGCTCTGGTCGGCGAAGTACTCGAGCGTGGCCGCGGCGTCCGGCCGCAGCCGCTGCTCCAGGACGACCAGGGCGGTGGGCCGGGCGCCCTTGGCGACCTCCGGGGAGTCCAGCTCGCCGGCGGCCCGGGCCAGCAGCAGCACCCGCAGGCCCTCCTCGTTGAGCCGGTCGGTCTCGGCGAGCGCCGGGTCCCCGGGCGGCAGCAGCACGTCGGGTGCGCCGAGCAGCCAGGTGGAGGACTCGCCGTCGCCCTCGCTGAAGGCGGCGCCGCTGTACTTGCGGGCGGAGGAGAACGGCAGGGACTCCGTGCAGCGCCAGTCCACGCTGTCGGGGAAGGCGTCGATGACGGCCTGTAGCGAGGCGTTGGGCCGGGGGTCGGACTCGCCGAGCGCGCCGAGGACCTTCCGTACGTACGCCTCGTTCGCGCCGTCCAGGGTGCGCAGCTGGGTGACGTCCATGCCGCCCTCGGTGAGCGTGCCGGTCTTGTCGAGGCAGACGACGTCGACGCGGGCCAGGCCCTCGATGGCGGGCAGCTCCTGCACCAGGCACTGCTTGCGGCCGAGCCGGATCACCCCGATCGCGAAGGCGACGGACGTGAGCAGCACGAGGCCCTCGGGGATCATCGGGACGATGCCGCCGACGGTCCGGGCGATCGACTCCTTGAAGTCGGTGTCCTTGACGACGAGCTGGCTGACGATGAGCCCGATCGCGGTCGGGACCATCATCCACGTCACGTACTTGAGGATCGTGGAGATGCCGGAGCGCAGCTCGGAGTGGACGAGGGTGAAGCGGGACGCCTCCTCGGCGAGCTGGGCCGCGTACGCCTCGCGCCCCACCTTCGTGGCGGTGAACGCGCCGCCGCCGGCGACCACGAAGGAGCCCGACATCATCGGATCACCGGGCTTCTTCAGTACGGGGTCGGCCTCGCCGGTGAGCAGCGACTCGTCGACCTCCAGGCTGTCCGCCTCGGCGACCTCGCCGTCCACCACGATCTTGTCGCCGGGCCCGAGCTCGATCAGGTCGCCGAGCACGAGCTCGGAGGTGGACACCTCGCCCGTGACGCCGTCGCGCCGGACGGTGGGCTTGGCCTCGCCGATGACGGCGAGCCCGTCGAGGGTCTTCTTGGCCCGCAGCTCCTGGACGATGCCGATGCCGGTGTTGGCGATGATCACGAAGCCGAAGAGGCTGTCCTGGATGGGCGCGACGATGAGCATGATCACCCAGAGCACGCCGATGATGGCGTTGAAGCGGGTGAAGACGTTGCCGCGGACGATGTCGGCGGTGGAGCGGGAACTGCGCAGCGGTACGTCGTTGACCTCGCCGCGGGCGACCCGCTCGGCGACCTCGCCCGAGGTCAGTCCGGCGGCGCGGTGCACGACCGGAGGCCGTGACCGCGTGTCGCCGGGTCGGCCGTCTCCGCCGGTGTCGATCTTCGCCCGCTGGGTCATGTCTCCGACCGTACGGCCGGAACGACGGGTTCACCCGCCGAGCGAGGGGAAGTTCAGACCGGGGTAGGACGGAAATCGTCCCGTGGTGCTACGAGGTCTCCCCGGCCGCCGCCGGCCCGCCCCCCGCCGGCCCGCCCGCTGCCGCCGCCCGCTTGATCGCGGCGTCGCGCTTGCGTACGTACCAGATGCCGATGAGGCCGAGGCCCGCGCCGGCGAGACAGGTCCAGATCCACGAGGTCGCGTTGTGGTCGGCGAACCAGCCGTAGAAGGGGACCTGGACGAGGAACAGGACGAACCACAGGATCGTGCCGCCGCTGATGGTGGCGACGACGGGCCCCTCCAGGGGCTCGGGCGCCTCGTGCTTGGGGGTCCACTTGGCCATGGGGTCAGTTTAAGGGGAGGCCCTGGGGGGTCTACGCGCGGAGATAGACGCTCTTCCGCTTATGTGTTCATACTGAAACGGTTTGCCTCTGGCGCGATTCCCTCGTATGAACCGCCAACGAGGATCCCCCAAGAGGACCCTGAGGACCCTTTTCATGAGCACCACGGCCCCCGCCAAGGCCATGTCTCCCGAGCCGTCCGCGCCCCAGCAGCCGGCCTCGGCCCTCGACCGATACTTCAGGATCTCCGAGCGCGGCTCCACCGTCGCCCGCGAGGTCCGCGGCGGCTTCGCCACCTTCTTCGCGATGGCCTACATCATCGTGCTGAACCCGATCATCCTCGGCAGCGCCAAGGACATGTACGGGCACCAGCTCGACAGCGGCCAGCTGGTCACCGCCACGGTCCTGACCGCGGCCCTGTCCACGTTGCTGATGGGCGTCATCGGCAACGTCCCGATCGCGCTGGCCGCCGGCCTCGGCGTGAACACGGTCGTCGCCCTCCAGCTCGCCCCGCGCATGTCCTGGCCGGACGCCATGGGCATGGTGGTGCTCGCGGGCGTGATCGTGATGCTGCTGGTGGCGACGGGGCTGCGGGAGCGCGTGATGAACGCCGTCCCGGTCGGCCTGCGCAAGGGCATCGCGATCGGCATCGGCCTGTTCATCATGCTGATCGGTCTGGTCGACTCCGGCTTCGTCTCCCGCATCCCGGACGCCGCCCACACCACCGTCCCGCTGCAGCTCGGCGCCGACGGCCACCTCGGCGGCTGGCCGGTGCTGGTGTTCGTCCTGGGCACCCTGCTCACCCTCGCGCTGATCATCCGCAAGGTCCCCGGCGCGATCCTGATCTCCATCGTGGTCATGACCCTCGTGGCCATGGTGGTCAACGCGGTGGCGAAGGTCCCGTCCTGGGGGCTGACGACGCCGGAGTGGCCGGGCAACCCGGTCGCGAGCCCCGACTTCGGGCTGGTCGGCGAGGTCAGCCTGTTCGGCGGCTTCGAGAAGGTCGGCCTGCTCACCGGCGGCCTCTTCGTCTTCACCGTGCTGCTGTCCTGCTTCTTCGACGCGATGGGCACGATCCTGGGCGTCGGCGACGAGGCCAAGCTGACGGACAAGGACGGCAACTTCCCCGGCATCAACAAGGTCCTGCTCGTCGACGGCCTGGCCGTCGCCTCCGGCGGCGCGACCTCGTCCTCCGCCACCACCTGCTTCGTGGAGTCCACGGCGGGCGTCGGCGAGGGCGCGCGCACGGGCCTGGCGTCGGTGGTGACGGGTGCGCTGTTCTCGGTGGCGCTGTTCCTCACGCCGCTGGCCACGATGGTGCCCTCGCAGGCGGCCACCCCCGCGCTGCTCGCGGTGGGCTTCCTGATCCTGGCCGGGTCGGTCAAGGAGATCGACTGGAGCGACCACACCATCGCCGTGCCGGCGTTCCTGGCGATGGTGATGATGCCGTTCACGTACTCGATCACCAACGGCATCGGCATCGGCTTCATCGCCTTCGCCGTGCTGCGGCTGGCGGCCGGCCGGGGCCGTGAGGTCCCGGCGGCCATGTACGTCGTCTCTGCGGTGTTCGTCTTCTACTACGCGATGCCGGCGCTCGGCCTCACGTAAGCGGTTCCGACGTACGGCCGTAGAACTTGTCGGTCTCGTCGACCGCGGCCTTGAACCTCTCGTCGAAGTCGTCGCGAATGAGCGTCCGAAGGACATAGTCCTGGACGCTCATTCCGCGTTTGGCGGCATGCCCCCGGAGCCGGTCGAGCAGCTCACCGTCGATGCGCAGGCTGAGCACTGTCGATCCCATGCGTGTCAGGGTCGCGGCAGGGGGTGGTCCGATGCGTCACTTTCCGGCGGGGTCTCACTCATTTGGGTGACACATTCAACGACTGCGCATGGCCTGGTGGGGGCCGGAAAGGGTCGGCCGGGGATTCGGCCGGGGATTCGGCCGCGATTCCGAGTGGTCTTTAGGTAGGGTAATGAGTTACGCTAACGACATGCCTGACCTGTCCCACGGCACCGCCGAAGACACGGCGGCCGTGAACGCGCTCCGCTCCGCGGTGATGCGCCTCGGCCGACGACTGAAACACCAGCGCGTCGACGAGTCGCTCAGCCCCACCGAGATGTCGGTGCTCGGCACCCTCCACCGGTGCGGCTCGGCCACCCCCGGTGAGCTGGCCCGCAAGGAGCACGTGCAGCCGCCGTCCATGACCCGCATCGTGGCGCTGCTCGAGTCCAAGGGACTGGTCCGGCTCGAGCCCCATCCCGACGACCGCCGGCAGAAGGTGGTCAGCCCGACCGACGTGGCCGAGGCCATGCTGGAGGAGAGCCGCCGCAAGCGGAACGCCTGGCTGGCCGAGCTCGCCGAGGGCCTGGACGAGGACGAATGGGCGCGGCTGCGTGCCGCCGCACCGGTCCTGGAGAAGCTCGCACACCTCTGACCCGCCCAGCCGAGGAGGCGACGCACCTTGAGCACGGGACCCGGAGCAGACTCCGCACCCGTCCCCACACCCACCCACGACACGACCGCGGAGCGGAGAGGAACCTTCTCCTCCCTCAGGATCCGCAACTACCGCCTCTTCTTCACCGGAGCGATCGTCTCCAACACCGGCACCTGGATGGCCCGGATCACCCAGGACTGGCTGGTGCTCACCCTCACCGGCTCCTCGGCCGCCGTCGGCATCACGACGGCGCTGCAGTTTCTGCCGATGCTGCTGTTCGGCCTGTACGGCGGCGTGCTCGCCGACCGATACCCGAAACGGCTCATCCTCCTGTTCAGCCAGGGCGCGCTCGGCCTGTGCGGGCTCACGCTCGCGGCCCTGACCCTGTCCGGACACATCCAGGTCTGGCACGTGTACCTGGTGGCCTTCCTGCTCGGCATGGTCACCGTCGTCGACAACCCGGCACGGCAGTCGTTCGTCTCCGAGATGGTCGGACCGGAGCAGCTGCGCAACGCGGTCTCCCTGAACTCGGCGAACTTCCAGAGCGCCCGGCTCGTCGGCCCCGCCGTGGCCGGCCTGCTGATCGCCTCGGTGGGCAGCGGCTGGGCGTTCCTGCTCAACGGCCTGTTCTTCCTCGCCCCGCTGACCGGACTGCTCCTGATGCGGCCCGCGGAACTGCACCGGACCGAACGCGTACCCCGCGGCAAGGGGCAGCTGCGGGAGGGCCTGCGGTACGTCGCGGGGCGGCCGGAACTGATCTGGCCGATCGTCCTCGTCGGCTTCGTGGGCACCTTCGGCTTCAACTTCCCGATCTGGCTGACGGCCTTCGCGGACGACGTGTTCCACGTCGGCGCGGGCACCTACGGCCTGCTGAACACGCTGATGGCGGCCGGTTCGCTGGTGGGCGCCCTGTTCGCGGCGAAGCGCGGCAGCACCCGGCTGCGGGTCCTCGTCGGCGCGGCGGCGCTGTTCGGCGTCCTGGAGGTCCTGGCGGCGGTGGCGCCGACGTTCTGGCTCTTCGCACTGCTGCTGGTCCCGATCGGCATGGTCGGCCTCACGGTGAATGTGACCGCGAACTCGGCGGTCCAGCTCGCGACCGACCCGGTGATGCGGGGCCGGGTGATGAGCCTGTACATGATGGTCTTCGTCGGCGGCACCCCGATCGGCGCGCCCGTCGTGGGCTGGCTCACCGACGAGTACGGCGCACGCGTCGGCTTCGCCACCGGCGGCCTGATGACACTCGCCGCCGCCGCGACGGTGGGCCTGATCCTGACCAGGGCGGTCGGCGTCAAGCCGCGGCTGCGCTGGCACCAGGGCCACCCCCGGGTCGACCTGGTACGCCGCCGCCCGGAACAGGCCCTGGAGCCGGCGGCGTAACGGGCCGACCGCCCGTCCCGCGCCACGGGACGGGCGGGGGCCGGTCAGACGCGCTGCTCCAGGACCTGGCCCGGCCAGGCGCCGACGGTGAACTCCTGGGTGCGGCGGAAGCCCTGGGCCTCGTAGAACTCGACCAGGCGGCCCTCCCCGCCCGCGTAGCAGTCGACGCGGAGCAGCGAGACGCCCCGGCGGCGGGTCTCCTCCACCGCGTGCGCCAGAAGGGCCGCGCCCACGCCACGGCCGTGGAATCGGCCGTCGGTCACCAGGAGGTGTACGTACACCTCCGGCTCGTCCGCCGGGTCCACGTACGAGGTGGGGTGCGGCGTCAGCGTCACCGTGCCCGCCGGCCGGCCGTCCAGCTCCGCGATCCACGGCGTCCCCGACGCCACGATCTCCGCCACCTTCTCCACGGACGTCTGCCGCGCCGACCACGGCTCCGTCCCCCACTGCTCCGTGATCCCGCGCGCGTTCAGCCACACCACCGCGCTGTCGAGCATCGCCAGTATCGCGGGGACGTCGTCCGCCCCGCCCTTCCTGATCGTCATCGCCATGCCCCGAGGCTAGGGGGTGTCAGACTCGCGCCATGAGGCTTTTCACCGCCGTCCTGCCGCCGCCCGACCAGCTCGCCGAGCTCGCCGCCGAGGTCGACGTGCTGCTCGGCCTCCCCGGCTCCGACGCCCTGCGCTGGACCGGCCGCCCCGGCTGGCACTTCACGCTCGCCTTCATGGGCGAGGTCGACGAGGCTCAGCTCCCGGACCTCCGCGCCCGCCTCGCCCGCGCCGCGCACCGCACCGCGCCCTTCCCGCTCCGCCTTCACGGCGGCGGCCACTTCGGGCAGCGCACCCTGTGGACCGGTGCGGCCGGCGCGCTCGACGAGCTGCGGCTGCTCGCCGAGCGCTCGGACGCCGCCGCCCGCCGGGCCGGTGTCCCCATGGACGAGCACCGGGCCTACCACGCCCACCTCACGCTCGCCCGCGCCCGCACCGGCGTCCGCGCCGACCTGCGGCCCTTCGCCGAGGCGCTCGGGCACTTCGAGGGCGGCCGCTGGGAGGTCCCCGAGCTCGTCCTCGTCCGCTCGAACCTCCCCGCCGGCGGCGTCCCCGGCGAGGGGCCCCGCTACGAGACGCTCGACGCCTGGCCCCTCGGGGGCGGTCCCGTCGCCGGAGACCGCCCGAGTTAACCTCGATGCGTGGATCCGAAGACCCGAAACCAGATCATGGCCGGCGTGCTGGTACTCCTGTTCGCGATCATCGCGGTGGCGTCGGTGACGGGCCGGTAGCAGCGCGGCACCGGCCCGGCCCCCCTCACCAGGCGAAGGCCTCCGGGGACGGCCCCGGCCCCGGGAAGATCTCGTCCAGGGCCGCCAGGACCTCGTCCGAGAGCTCCAGCTCCACCGCACGCAGCGCGCCGTCCAGCTGCTCGGCGGTCCGCGGGCCGACGATCGGGCCCGTGACACCGGGCCGCGTGAGCAGCCACGCCAGCGCCGTCTCGCCCGGCTCCAGACCGTGCTTGTCGAGCAGGTCCTCGTACGCCTGGACCTGCGCCCGCACGGACGTGACCGCCAGCGCGTCCGCCGACCGGCCCTCCGTACGCCGCCGCCCCTCGGCCTCCTTCTTCAGGACGCCGCCGAGGAGACCGCCGTGCAGCGGGGACCAGGCGATGACGCCGAGCCCGTACTCCTGGGCCGCCGGGACGACCTCCATCTCCGCGCGCCGCTCGGCGAGGTTGTACAGGCACTGCTCGCTGACCAGGCCGACCATGCCGCGCCGGGCGGCGGCCTCGTTGGCCTGGGCGATCTTGTAGCCGGGGAAGTTGGACGAGCCCGCGTAGAGGATCTTGCCCTGCTGGATCAGGACGTCGATCGCCTGCCAGATCTCGTCGAAGGGGGTCCGGCGGTCGATGTGGTGGAACTGGTAGACGTCGATGTAATCGGTCTGCAGGCGCTTCAGGCTGGCGTCGACGGCGCGGCGGATGTTCAGCGCCGAGAGCCGGTCGTGGTTCGGCCAGCGGTCGGCCTCCCGCTCCATGCTCCCGTACACCTTGGTGGCGAGGACGGTCTTGTCGCGGCGGCCGCCGCCCTGGGCGAACCAGGAGCCGATGATCTCCTCGGTGCGGCCCTTGTTCTCGCCCCAGCCATACACGTTTGCCGTGTCGATGAAGTTGACGCCCGCGTCCAGGGCGGCGTCCATGATCGCGTGGCTGGTCGGTTCGTCTGTCTGCGGACCGAAGTTCATCGTGCCGAGGACCAGTCGGCTGACCTTGAGTCCGGTGCGTCCGAGCTGCGTGTACTTCATGGGGAGCAAGCCAACTGCTTCGAGTCCGCTCCAGGCAAGACCCGGTCCGGCGCTCGCGGTGAGCGCCGGACCGGATCGTGGAACTCCGCCTGCCTAGAAGGTCAGGTTCCAGGCGTCGATCCTGCCGACGTCCTGTGCGGCGTTGTCGTTCACGCGCAGCTTCCAGACGCCGTTGGCGACCTCCGCGGAGGCGTTGACCGTGTACGTCTGGACGAGGTTGTCCGTGCCGCCGCCGGCCCGGTTGTGCAGGGTGTAGACCGTGCCGTCCGGGGCCACCAGGTCGACCTTCAGGTCGCCGATGTAGGTGTGCTTGATGTCGACGCCCACCTTCAGGGCGGCCGGCGCGTTGCCGGTCACCCCGCTGACGGTGATCGGGCTCTCGACCGTGGCGTTGTCGGCCACGGCGACGTCGGCGAGGTTCTCGAAGTACGCGCCGGGCGGCGGGGTGCTGCCGGAGACGGCCTTGAGGGCGTCGACCTGGCCGTCGCCGAAGAAGCCGTTCTTGGCCGTGGTGCCCGTGCAGCGGCTGTCGGCGGGGCAGGCGGTGTCGCCGGCCTGCGAGTTCAGCCGGTCGCGCAGGTCGGCCGGGGTGAAGGTCGGGTTGGCGCTCGCGAGGAGCGCCGCGACGCCCGCCACGTGCGGCGAGGCCATCGACGTGCCGTTCTTGTTGCCGTACTTGCCGCCCGGCAGCGTCGAGTAGACGCCGGAGGCGCCGTCGCCGCCGGGGGCCGCGACGTCGATGACGCCGTTGCCGAAGTTGGAGTACGAGGCCTTGACGTTGCCCTTGCCCATGGCCGCGACGGTGACCACGCCCGGCAGCTCGGTCGGGATGTCGATGCAGGCGTTGGTGATCGTGCGGGTGACCGGCGTCGAGTCGTTGGGGCTCTCGGTGTCGGTCGTCTTGTTCGCCAGGTCGTAGTTCGAGTTGCCGGCGGCGGCGACCTGGAGCGAGCCCTTGCCCTCGGCGTACGCCTGCGCGCGCCGCACGCCCTCGATGATGGCGGCCTGGTCGACGTTGTCCGGGCAGTTGAACGCCCACGGGTCGGTGTAGAAGCTGTTGTTGGTGACCTTGAAGCCGTGGTCGCCGGCCCAGACGAAGCCGCAGATCGTGTTCTCGGCGAAGAACAGGCCGCTCGGCTGCTCCGCGATGCGGACCGAGGAGAGCTTCACGCCCGGCGCGACGCCGATGACGCCCTTGCCGTTCTTGGCCGCCGCGATGGTGCCGGCGACATGCGTGCCGTGGGTGTCGATGTCCCGCCACGCGCCCGGACGGGTGTCCGCCTTGCCGTAGGCGCAGGAGACGGAGTCGGCGGCGTTGAAGTTGGGCGAGATGTCCTGGTGCTGGTCGTCGACGCCGGTGTCGAGGACGCCGACCTTGACGGAGGCGGAGCCGGTGGTGACGGCCCAGGCCTGGTCGGCCTTGATCTGGGTCATGTCCCAGCGGTTGGACTCGGTCAGAGTCGTCGGCGTCTGCGTCGGGTTGGCGGGCAGCGCCGGGTTGTACGCGTCGGCCGGGACGTCGGAGGTGCGCGTCGCGCCGACCTGCTGGACGCCGCTCACGGTACGCATCGTCGAGGCGAAGCCGGCCGACGTCGAGTGGGCCACGATCACGCCGATGGCGTCGTAGGCCGCGAAGACGGAACCGCCGTTGTTCGCGATCGCGGTGCGTACGGCGGTGGTGTCACCGGGAGCGGTGATCACCAGGTAGGCGCGGGTGCCCGCGGCCCAGGCCGTCGCGGCCGCCTTCGCCTTCGCGGCAGCCGACGAGTCGGTCGTGCGCGTGGAGACGGAGGAGGGCTCGGGGGTGTCGTCGGGCGCTGCGTGGGCGAGTCCGACGGGTCCGGCGAGCGCCATGGTCGCGCCGAGCGCGACGGCCGTCACGGCCGAGAGTCTCAGCCGACGGGATATGTGGGAAAACAATGCGTCCTCCGATGGCCCGGGGCGCTGGTGGCGCCGGCCGGACCGTGTGTGGTGTGGGGAGGACGCAAGATCCCAGACGGGACCCTGCGGAAGGAAGGGTTCTGTCCGACAAGTCTGGTGATGTTACAGAGAGTTGATCTGACGGGGAGTCGGGTCGGCGTACTTCGGGGGGTCGTTGGCGTGAGGTGGACATATGCGTAGTCCCTGCGGGTGAGCTGGGCTCGGCGTCGTATCCGCCGGCCCGCGCCTCCGTTTCAATGCGAGAGGTGACCTCTACCCACGCCCTCGCCGTGGCGCTCGTCGTCGTCCTCGGCACCGCCCCCGCGGCCTCGTCCGCGGCCTCGTCCGCACCCACGGAACGCGTCCCGACCGTGTTCCTCGGCGACGGGACGGTCGGCGGCTACGGCATCGCTCCCGTCGACGAGAGCCGGCTGTCGTGCGTCCGGGCGCAGGAGAACCTGCCGGACGTGATCGAGGACCAGCTCGCCGACCAGTCGATCCTGCTGGACATCACGGCCGACGTCTCCTGCGCGGGCGCGGAGTTGCGGCACGTGTGGGAGCAGCAGGAGCTGGGCGGCGACGTGGCGCCCGCGCCGCCGCAGAAGCGGGTGCTGACGAAGCAGACGCAGTTGGTGGTGGCGGGGCTCGGGGCGCACACGCTGGGCCTCGGCCGGATCCTGAAGCAGTGCTCGGCGAAGCTGCGCGGTACGGAGGGCTCGCTGTTGCCGGACGGGCCGGTGGACACGGCGTCGAAGCCGGCGGACTGTGCCGCGTACTTCGCGAAGGGCGCGGGCGCGGACTGGCTGACGAAGCGGTTCGAGCAGGTGGACAAGGACCTGGAGAAGCTGTTCTCGGAGATCGGCAGCGAGTCTCCGTCGGCGAAGGCGGTGCTGGTCGGCTACCCGAGGCTGGTCCCGAAGGACGTGAAGCGCTGCCGGACGGTCCTGCCCGGCGGCGCGGGGCGGCCGCTCGCGGACGTCCCGGAGTCGGCCTGGCCGTTCCTGGACCAGAAGGTGCAGGCCCGGCTCAACTCCCTGATGGCGAAGCGGGCGAAGACGGCGGGCGCGGTGTTCGTCGACCTGTACGCGGCGACGGGCGCGGCCACCGCCTGCGACGGCGACGCCCGCACGACGGGAGGCCTCCTGGAACCCTCCGCGGTCACCCTCCTCCACCAGCGCCACCCGTGGTTCCTCCACCCGAACGAGACGGGGCGCGACACGAACGGCGACACGACGGCCCAGGCGATCGCGACGGGGGTGTTCGGGCGGGGGCCGGCGTGACGGCGGGTCAGTCGGTGGGGAACTCGTCGGTGGCGAGGGTGAGGCCCAGGGGAGTCTTGGTGAGGTCGATGGGGTCACCGAAGACGGAACGGTGTTCGTGGGTGTACTCCCCGTCCACGGGAAGCGTGTACAGGATGCACTTGCGGGTGTACGGGTCGACGATCAGGTACGCGGGCACCTCGGCCACGGCATACGCGTCCTTCTTCGGCCCGTAGTCGTTCATCGCAGTGGCTCGGGAGATCACTTCCGCTGCGAGCTCGACGTCCTGGGCCAGCCAACGGCCCTTGCCGTTCTTCTTCGCGTCCGCTGAGAGAAGTGTCAGGTCGGTGGCGAAGCCGTTGAGGTGGCCGGGGTAGTCGATGCGGACGTCCGACTTCAACCGCTGCCGGGGATACGCGGTCCGCAACTGGTCATAGATGTCCGCGATGATCTCCCAGTGCGTGTCTCGCTGTGGCGACATGAAGATGTGACCCCCGACGATCTCGGTCTTGTATCCCTCGGGGACAGGCATCCTCTCGAGCCACTCGAACAACATGTCCAGCGTGGGCTCGTCGTCGCTGCTCTGGGCCATCTCGATCCTGTCGTCTACGGCAGTCATCGTGGCGCTCCTCCCCGGCTGCCGATCGATACATGCAGCCGCGCCCTTCAACGATACGCACCGCCAGGGCGCACGCCGGTGGCGAGAACTCGCCAGTTGGTCGCGTCACGCGCCCCCGAGCCAGCTCGTCGCGTCGAGCCGGTATGCGGTCTCCGGAGGGACGACGGTGCGCAGGGCGGTCTCCAGGTCCCGTACGCGTTCCGTGCCCAGGGTGGACGCCCACTCGGCTCGGAGTTCGTCGAAGATCGCGGCCGAGCGGGTCAGGGCGTCCCGGCCCGACGGGGTGAGGCGGACGAGTTTGCGGCGGGCGTCGGCGGGGTCGTCGGTGCGCTCGACGTAGCCGAGGGCGAGGAGGCGGTCGACGGTCTTGCCGGCCGCCTGCTTGGACACGCCGAGCCTGCGGCCGACCTCGCTCGCCGTCGCCCCGGCCGGGCCGCCGGCGACGACGGCCTGGAGGGCGAAGCCGTACGCGGGGCGCAGGCCGGGGTGGCCCTCCTGGGCGAGGCGGGCGTGCAGGCGGTCGATGAGGGTGCGGAAGCCGGCGAAGAGGAGCAGCGGTAGTTCGTATCCGCGGCCGTCCTCCTCAAATCCCTTGCCCGCATCGACAACCTGGTTTACGTTTCTCGCGTCGAACTGGTCAACCATGTTGTCGATTCTAATCTCTTCCGGGGGTCTACGCCTTGTCTTCCACGCCGTCCGACCTGTCCACCCGCACCGCCCGCGCCGTCGCGCTCATGAAGGACTCCCCGCACACCCTCGACGGCTTCCTCAAGCTCGCCGAGATCTTCGAGTCCACCACCCTCGACGCGCACTCCCGCGAGACCGTCGTCCTGACCGTCGCCGCGCGCAACCAGTGCCATCTGTGCGTGGCGATGCACGAGGCTAAGTTCGCCGCGCTCGGCCCGGTCCCGGACCCCGAACGCCTCGCCGCCGTGAAGGAGTTCACCCTCCAGGTCCTCGCCGCCACCGGTGCGGTCAGCGACGCCGAGCTCGAGGCCTTCTTCGCCCACGGCTACACCCGCCAGAACGCCCTGGAGGTCGTCCTCGGCATCGGCGCGTACACCGTCTCGACCTTCGCCAACCGCCTGAACCGCTGCTGACGTCCCCCTGCGGCGGCCGCTCTCAGCAGGCCGCCGCGTACGGCGCTCCCACGCCCCACGCCTGGTACAGCGCGTCCGCGAAGGCCGCGGCCAGCTTGTGCTCGCCCGTGGGGCCCGGGTGCGTGCCGTCGTAGGTGTCCGTGCGCAGGTCGTACGCCGTCGGGGGCGAGGCCAGCAGCAGCGGCGACGCGGCCGTGTCGAGGTCGGCGACCGACTTGGCCAGGAGCTCGTTGAAGCGCTCGCACTCCGCCGCGAACGGCGCGTCCACCTCGGCCCGGACGTTCGGGATCACCGGCAGCAGCACCGCCCGCACCCGCGGGTTCGCCGCGCGGGCCGCCGCGACGAACGCGCGGACGTTGTCGGCGGTCTGCTCGCTGTTCGTGTAGAAGCCCAGGTCGATCAGGCCGAGCGAGACCAGCAGCACGTCCGCCCCGGTCTCCTCGACCGCCCCGCCGATCAGCGGGGCCATGTGCAGCCAGCCCTCGCCCCAGCCCGACAGATGGCGGCGGGCCGCGGCGGGGAATTCAGGGTCGGCGTACGCGTCCGATACCGCCGCGTCGGCCCCGGCCTCGTACAGCGCCGTGCGCGGGCCCACGATCTCGTACGGACCCTCCGGGCAGCGGCCGAAGTGCTGCCACATGCGGTAGCGCCACGTGTAGTCGCCGGCGCGTCCGATGGTGCAGCTGTCGCCGACGAACATGAAACGCATCAGGTCATCATCCCGGACCGCGTGGCCGGGCTGCGACGTGATCCCCAACACCAGGCCGGGCCCGTGGCAGGCTGGAGGGCATGCGATCGTCTTTCCTCGTCACCGGCGCCGTGGCCCTGCTCCTGTGCTCGGCCGCGGCCCCGGCCGCCGCCGCGGAGCCGGGCCCCGACCAGGACTTCACGATCGAGGACACCCGCATCACCGAGTCCAGCGGGCTGGCCGCCAGCCGCGCCCACCCCGGCGTGTACTGGACGCACAACGACCAGGACCAGCCGCGCGTCTTCGCCGTCGACTCCCGCACCGGCAGGACCGTCGCCACGGTCACCCTCAGCGGCGTCGGCACGCCCCGCGACATGGAGGCGATCTCCGTCGGCCCCGACGGGCACGTCTACGTCGGCGACATCGGCGACAACCTCGGCGGCTCCTGGGACCACGTCTGGGTCTACCGCTTCCCCGAGCCGAAGACCCTGAAGGACCAGACGGTCCGGGCGACGCAGTACGACGTGAAGTACGCCGACGGGCCGCGCGACGCCGAGGCCCTGATGGTCCATCCGAAGACCGGCCGGGTCTACATCGCCAGCAAGCACGAGGACGGCGGCGGCCTGTACGAGGGTCCGGCGAAGCTCACCGCCAAGGGGACCAACACCTTCCGGCGGGTCGCCGAGGTGCCCTGGGTGACCGACGGCGCGTTCTCGCCGGACGGCGGGCACCTCCTGCTCCGCGGCTACCTCATGGCCCGCGTGTACGCGTGGAACGGCGGCCGTCTCGGCGCGGACCGGTCCGTCGGCGCGCCGTTCCAGGGGCAGGCGGAGTCGGTGTCGTACACCCTCGACGGGTCGGCGGCGATGTTCGGCTCGGAGGGCACGGGCAGCCGGGTGCTCCGGGTGGAACTGGACGGCGACTCCGGCGGCGGCCCGTCCGGCTCCCCGCCCGCCGGCAGCGGCGGCACGGACGCGGACGCCGGCGGCCGGGGCGGCGAGAAGGACGGGGGCGGCTTCGGCCTCGGCATCGTCGTCCTCGCCGTCGCCACGGCCGCGGTCGTCGGCTTCAAGCGCCTGCTGCGCCGCCGCTGACCCGCCTCGCGGGCGTCAGTCGCCCGCCGCTGCGGCGCGGGCGACCAGCGCCTCGAAGCCGTCCATGACGCATGCCAGTCCGAAGGCGAACTGGTCGGTCTCGCGCGAGAAGGTGTCCTCGGCCAGGCCCGCCACGGTCGGGAACTCGCCCGAGGTCATGGCGCGTTCCAGGAACGGCGCCTGCGCCGCCCAGAAGTCCTCGTCGCTGACGCCGGTCTCCTTCGCCGCCTCGACGGCCTGCAGTTCCATCCGCGCGATGCCGGCCACGAAGCTCTGCACGGTGACGATGACGGAGACGGTCTGCCGGTCGCTCAGGCCCATGCCGTGCGGTCCGGTCAGCCCGGCCATGCACAGTTCGAAGCCGCGCAGGGTGTTGGGGCCGAGCAGCGACCGGGCCTCGTTGACCTTCAGCAGCCAGGGGTGCGCCCGGTAGAGGGCGAGGTGGCCGCGGGCCAGGCCCTCGACCGTCGTCCGCCAGTCCGCCGGCGGCGCACCGGGCCCGTCCGTCCCGGACTCCGCGGCCAGTGACTCGCCCTGCACCCGGTCGAGCATCAGGTCGAGCAGCTCGGTCTTGCCGGGGACGTACCGGTACAGCGACATCGTCCCGACGCCCAGCTCCGCCGAGACGCGTCGCATGGACACGGCGTCCAGCCCCTCCGCGTCCGCGAGCGCCACCGCCGTCCCGACGATCCGGTCGAGGGTGAGCCCGGGCTTGGGGCCCCGGCTGGGGCGCTCGCCCGTGCCCCACAGGAGGTCGAGGCTGCTGGTGATCGTCTCCTTCATGGTCCTCACCTTAAAACTGAGTACACCGTACTCTTAATGGGGTACGGTGTACTCAGTTTCGCTGAGTGGAGGCTCCCATGCATGAACACGCCGTCCTGGCAGAGGGTTTGCGCAAGCGCTACGGCGGCAGGGGCGATGCCGCGTACGCACTCGACGGCTTCGACCTCGCCGTCCGCGCCGGCACCGTCCACGGACTCCTCGGCCCCAACGGGGCCGGCAAGACCACCGCCGTACGGATCCTGGCCACGCTCCTCAAGGCCGACGGCGGCCACGCCCGCGTCGCCGGGCTCGACGTGGCCCGCGACCCCCGCGCCGTACGCGCCCGGATCGGCCTCGCCGGCCAGTACGCCGCCGTCGACGAGGGCCTCACCGGCCGCCAGAACCTCGAACTCTTCGGCCGGCTCTTCCATCTCGACGCCCGGCGCGCCCGCGCCCGCGCCGCCGAACTCCTCGACCGGTTCGCCCTCTCCGACGCCGCCGACAAGGGCGCCGGCGACTACAGCGGCGGCATGCGCCGCCGGCTCGACCTCGCCGCCTCGATGATCCTCGCGCCCGAGGTGCTCTTCCTCGACGAGCCGACCACCGGACTCGACCCGCGCAGCCGCGGCGAGGTCTGGGACAGCGTCCGCTCCCTCGTCGCCGGCGGCACGACCGTGCTGCTCACCACCCAGTACCTGGAGGAGGCCGACCGGCTCGCCTCCCGCATCACCGTCATGGAACGCGGCCGGGCCATCGCCGACGACAGCCCCGAGGGGTTGAAGAGCCGGATCGGCGGCGACCGCGTCGAAGTCGTCGTCACCGAGCCCGCCGACCTGCCCGCGGCCCGCAAGGTCGTCGCCCGGGTCGCCGAGGAGGAGCCCGGCGTGGACGAGGCCGAGCGCCGCGTCCACGCGCCCGTCGCCGACCGCGTCGCCGCGCTGACGGAGGTCGCCCGCGCCCTCCAGGACGAGCGGATCCCCGTCGAGGACATCGGCCTGCGCCGCCCCAGCCTGGACGACGTGTTCCTCAGCCTGACCGGCCACCACAGCGACGAAGGAGCGAACGCCGCATGACCGCCGTCGACCTCACGCCCGTCTCCTCGCGCGGCCGCGCGTACTGGGCCGTGGCCGACGGGCTGACGCTCGTCCGCCGCACCCTGCTCAACTACCGTCGGCAGCCCGTCCTCATCGTCTGGCAGCTCGGCTTCCCGATCGTCTCCGTGCTGCTCTACGGCTTCGTGTTCGGCAGCGCCATGCGGGTGCCCGGCGGCGGGGACTACAAGGACTTCCTCATGCCCGGCATGTTCACCATGACGATGACCTTCGGGCTGATGAACACCGCCACCGCCGTCGTCTCCGACGCGGGCCGGGGCGTCATGGACCGCTTCCGGTCCATGCCGATGGCGCCCTCCGCCGTCGTCACCGGCCGCGGCCTGTCCGACCTGCTCGTCGCCTCCGCCGAGCTCGCCATCCTGGCCGCCACCGCCCTGGCGATCGGCTGGACCTCCGACGGCGGACTCGGCGGCACGCTGTTCGCCTTCGGACTGCTGCTCCTGCTGCGCTTCAGCCTGATCTGGGTGGGCGTGTGGGCCGGGCTGATCGTGCCGAACACGGAGGCGGCCGGCGCGCTCTACGCGGTGATCTTCCCCATCACGATGATCTCCAGCGTGTTCGTGGCGCCCTCGCTGATGCCGGGCTGGCTGGCCCCCGTCGCCGCCTGGAACCCGATCTCGTCGACCGTCGCCGCCACCCGCGAACTGTTCGGCAACCCGGGCGCGGGCGGCGCCACGTGGGTCGAGCAGCACGCCGTCCTGATGGCGGTGCTGTGGCCGCTGGCGATCACGGCCGTGTTCCTGCCGCTGGCGGTCCGGAGGTTCCAGCGCCTGAGCCGCTGACACGCCGAGGGCCCGCACCGGACGGACGTGTCCGGTGCGGGCCCCACGTGCGCGTGAAGTTCAGAGCTCCTGCGCCGTGATGAGCGCGACGGTCAGCAGGGGCTCAGCCAGTACACCCAGCCCCAGGGGGCGTGACGGTCCTCGCTGTATCCGCCGGGTGAGGTCCAGCCGAGGTTGCCGTAGTAGTCGTAGAACTTGGCGTACAGGGTCGAGCGCTGGTTGTTGATCCACGACCCGGTGCCGCTCCAGTAGATGCGGACCGGGTAGTTGCAGGTGTACAGGCGCAGCTCGTCGCCCGTGAAGTTCTCGCCGCTGTACGCGCACACGTAGGTGTACGGGCAGCCGGCCGCCGCACCGAGGCCCGTGTTCGTGGCGTCGAGGTCGCGGGCCCGCTGTTCCCCCGGCAGCGCGAGCAGCAGGACGCCGCCACCCTTCGGCAGGGCGATCTTGTTCGCGCCGAGCTGGGTCCCGCGCGTCTTCGCCAGGTATCCGTCGACCCGGGCCTGCAGGTTCCCGGCCTGCGTACTGCTCAGTCCGGCCTTTCTGGCCTGCGCGGAGAAGTCCGCGCGTGCGCCGTCCGCGGCGCCGGCCGCGCCGGGCGCGGCGATGAGCGCGAGGAGCGCCATCACCAGGGCGGCGACGGTCTTCGCCAGCCCCCCGGACCGTAAGGTTCTCTGCTCCGTCACTGTGTCCCCCTCTGTCTCACGCGTTCCTGCCGGACGCGTCGGCACGGTGCCGGCCACCACTGTGCGCGGCGCCGCCCACGTGCGTCGTTGGCATCGTGTGCCGACGTGTTGCGCAATGAGCGCAGCCGGGCGCGGCCACCCTGCCGTGGCCCGTGGCGAGTTGACCGGCATCCCGCTGTTCCATCGGCCTGCCGGGCGGCATCATCGGCATGTACACCTCACTCGGGGCGGGGGGCTTCGTGACGCGTACGGAGACGATCGACGTCAGAGCGCGGGACGGCTTCGAGTGGTGGGCCGACATGGTCGGCGACAGGGTGATGCCGGTCGCGATCACCAGTCCCCACGCCGACCGCTTCCGCGGAACGGTCTCCGCGATTCAGCTGGCACAGACCGACGTGTCCGGGTTCACCTTCTCGCCGATGTCCGGGCGGCGGACCGCCGCCCACATCAGGCGCTCGGACCCGGAGGACTACTTCCTGGTGCTCGTCCACGGCAGCCCGATCGGCCTCGAGCAGCGCGGCAACAACACCCTGCTCAGAGCGGGGGACATGGCGCTCTTCGACTCCTTCCATCCCCTGAGCTGCGAATTCCACGACGAGGGGCGGCTGTCGCGGCTCACCCTGTTGCGCCTGCCCAGGACCGCCCTGCCCCTGCCCCAGGACCGGACGGACCGGCTGCTCGCCACCGCCTTGTCCTCCCGCACCGGCTCGGGGGCACTGCTCGCCTCGTACCTGACCGGGCTGCGCGCCCAGGCCGACCGGTGCGACCCCTCGGAGCTGCCGCGCCTGGGGGCCGTCGCCCTCGACCTGTGCGCCGGCCTCCTCGCGTCGCAGTCCGACAGCCGGGCCCTGCTCCCCGCCGAGACGCGCCGGCAGATCCTGCTGGCCCGGATCCGTGCCTTCATCGACTCGAACCTGCCCGACCCCCGGCTCGGCCCGGCCACGGTCGCGGCCCGGCACCACATCTCCGTACGGCTGCTGCACACGTTGTTCAAGGAGGAGCCGGAGACGATCGGCGCCACGATCCGCGGGCTCCGCCTCGAACGCAGCCGAGCGGACCTCGCCGACCCGGGGCTCGGCCACCGCAGCATCGGCGAGATCGCGATGCGCTGGGGCTTCCGGCACCCGGCGGACTTCAGCCGGGCCTTCCGCCGCGCGTACGGACTGCCGCCCAGCGACTATCGGCGCATGGCCCTGGTCGCCGCTGCCGCCGGGGCTTACGCCGGCGATGCCGAAGGGCCCGCACCGGACGTGTCCGATGCGGGCCCCTCGTACGTGTGAAGGTCAGAGGTTCTCGATCACGTAGTCGATGCAGGCCGTGAGCGCCTGCACGTCCGCCGGGTCGATCGCCGGGAACATCGCGATGCGCAGCTGGTTGCGGCCCAGCTTGCGGTACGGCTCGGTGTCGACGATGCCGTTGGCGCGCAGGACCTTGGCGACCGCGGCCGCGTCGATCTCGTCCGCGAAGTCGATCGTGCCGATGACCTGCGAGCGCTTCGCCGGGTCGGTGACGAACGGCGTCGCGTACTTGGACTCCTCGGCCCAGCCGTACAGGTTCTGCGAGGACTGCTTCGTCCGGGCCACGGCCCAGTCCAGACCGCCCTGGCCGTTGATCCACTTCAGCTGCTCGTTGAGCAGGAACAGCGTGGACAGCGCCGGGGTGTTGTACGTCTGGTTCTTCAGCGAGTTGTCGATCGCGGTCGGCAGCGAGAAGAACTCGGGGATGTGCCGGCCGGACGCGTGGATGCGGGCCGCGCGCTCCAGGGCGGCCGGCGAGAACGCCGCCAGCCACAGGCCGCCTTCGGCGGCGAAGGACTTCTGCGGGGCGAAGTAGTACACGTCGGTCTCGGCGATGTCGACCGGCAGACCGCCCGCGCCGGAGGTCGCGTCGACCAGGACCAGCGCGCCCTCGTCCGCGCCCGCGACCCGCTGCAGCGGGGCGGCGACACCGGTCGAGGTCTCGTTGTGGGTGAAGGCGTACACGTCGACGCCGGCCTCGGCCCGCGCCTCCGGGTGGGTGCCCGGCTCCGAGGAGACCACGGTCGGCTCGGCCAGCCAGGGGGCCAGCTTCGCGGCCTTGGCGAACTTGGAGGAGAACTCGCCGAACGTCAGGTGCTGCGACTTGTTCTCGATCAGACCGTGGGTCGCGATGTCCCAGAACGCGGTGGAGCCGCCGTTGCCCAGGATCACCTCGTAGCCCTCGGGCAGCGAGAACAGCTCGCGGATGCCGGTGCGCACCTCGCCGACCAGGTTCTTCACCGGAGCCTGGCGGTGGGAGGTGCCGAGCAGGGACGTGCCCGTGGCGGCCAGGGCGTCCAGCGCCTCCGTACGCACCTTGGAGGGGCCCGCGCCGAAACGGCCGTCGGCGGGCTTCATGTCAGCGGGAATCTGGATCTCAGCCACGAGGCGGAGCGTATCGGGTCGGAAGGGCCACGGCGGAACGACGTCCGCCGGATGAGACGACGACGTGAGACATCCTGACCTCGTGGGAACACACGAAGCACTGCGGAACGCCCTGCGGGCGGCCCTGCGCGGGGACGTCGACTTCTCCGCCGCCGCCCGCGCCCTGACGAGCATGGACGCCTCCAACTACCGCCGGGTGCCGCTGGGCGTGGTCGCTCCGCGCGACGCCGGCGACGTGGCGGCGGCCCTTGAGGTCTGCCGGGTGCACGGGGTCCCGGTCGTGGCGCGCGGGGCCGGCACGTCGATCGCCGGACAGGCGACCGGCACCGGCGTGGTGCTCGACTTCACCCGGCACATGCGGGCGGTCGTGTCCGTCGACCCGGAGTCGCGGACCGCCGTCGTCCAGCCCGGTGTCGTCCTCGACCGGCTGCGGGAGGCGGTACGGCCGTACGGGCTGACCTTCGGGCCCGACCCGTCCACGCACAGCCGCTGCACCCTCGGCGGCATGATCGGCAACAACGCCTGCGGGGCGCACTCGGTCGCCTGGGGCACGACGGCGGACAACGTCACGGGTCTGGACGCCCTCACCTACGGGGGCGAGTCGCTGCGGCTCGGCAGGGACTGGCAGGGCGCGCCGGCCGGACTGCGCGAGCTGGTCGGCGGGCGTCTCGCCGCTCTGCGCACCGGCTACCCGCCCGGTCTGCCGCGCCGGATCTCCGGCTACGCGCTGGACGCGCTGCTGCCGGAACGGGGCGGCGACGTGGTCCGCTCCTTCTGTGGGAGCGAGGGGACGCTCGGGGTGGTGACGGAGGCAACCGTGCGCCTGGTGCCGCTTCCGCGCGCCCCCGTCCTCGCGGTGCTCGGGTACCCGGACGAGAGCGCGGCGGCCGAGGCGGCGGCGGGGCTCCTGGAGTGGGGGCCGCTGACCGTCGAGGGCATGGCGGCCGATCTCGTACGCGGCGCCGGGGGGCTGCCGCGGGGCGGGGCATGGCTGTTCTGCGAGACGGACGGCGCGGACGCGGCGGCGCGGCTGGTCCGGGCCGCGGACGCGCTGGACGCGACGGTGGTGACGGACCCGGCCGGGCAGCGGGCGCTGTGGCGGATCCGCGAGGACGCGGCGGGCACCGCGACGCGGACCCCGCAGGGCGGGGAGGCCTGGCCCGGGTGGGAGGACTGCGCGGTGCCGCCGGCCCGCCTCGGGGCGTATCTGCGGGACTTCCGGGCGCTGCTGGCCGAGCACGGCCTGCACGGCACGCCGTACGGGCACTTCGGCGACGGCTGCATCCACGTCCGCATCGACTTCGACCTGTTCACGGGCAAAGGGGTACGGGACTTCCGCCGGTTCTCCGAGGAGACGGCGGACCTGGTGGTGGCGCACGGCGGCTCGCTGTCGGGCGAGCACGGCGACGGCGTGGCCCGGGCGGAACTGCTGCCGAAGATGTACGGGGACGAACTGGTCGGGCTCTTCGGGCAGGTCAAGGACCTGTGGGACCCGGCGGGCGGACTGAACCCGGGGATGCTGGCGCGGCCGGGGAGGCTGGACGAGAACCTGCGGTTCACGGGGCTGCCGGTCGTGGGCCTGGGCCGGGAGGCGGCCCGGTGCGTCGGGGTCGCCAAGTGCCGGGTGGAGGGCCCGAGTTCCGGACCGGGAGTGATGTGCCCGTCGTACCGGGCGACGGGGGAGGAACAGCACTCCACGCGGGGCCGGGCGCGGCTGCTGCACGAGATGGCGCTGGGCGAGGTGATCACGGACGGGCTGCGCTCGGAGGAGGTCCGCGAGGCGCTCGACCTGTGCCTGTCCTGCAAGGGCTGCCGCAGCGACTGCCCGGTGGGCGTGGACATGGCCGCGTACAAGGCGGAGTTCACGGCCGGGTACTACCGGGGCCGCCCGTGGCGGCGGCCCCGCTCGCACTGGACCGTGGGCGGGCTTCCGCAGTGGCTGGCGCGGGCCCGGTGGCTGGTGGCGGTCGGGGCGCGGCTGCCGTTCGCGGCGCGGCTCGCGGGGGTGACGCCGCAGCGGCCGCTGCCGAGGGTGGCGGCGCGGAGCTTCGTGTCGCGGCACGGGGGACTCGCGGGCGGCGACGCGCTGCTGTGGCCCGACACCTTCACGAATCACCTCGCGCCGGAGGTGGGCGACGCGGCGGTACGGGTCCTGGGCGCGGCCGGGATCGCGGTGGGGCTGCCGCCGGGGCGGGTGTGCTGCGGGCTCACGTACGTGTCGACCGGCCGGCTGGACCGGGCGCGCGCGGTGATGCGCCGCACCCTGGACGTCGTGGAGCCGGTCCTGGACCGGCCGGTGGTGGTCCTGGAGCCGTCGTGCGCGGCGACGCTCCGGACGGACCTGCCGGAGCTGCTGCCGGACGACCCGAGGGCGGCGCGGCTCGCGGGCTCGGTGCGGACGTTCGCGGGCGCGATCGAGGAGTTCGCCCCGGACTGGGAGCCGCCGCGCCTGGGCCGCGAGGTCGCCGGCCAGACCCACTGCCACCAGCACGCCGTCCTGGGCGACGCGGCGGAGCGCCGGCTGCGCGCCCGGGCGGGCCTGACCGGCGAGCTGAGCGGGGGCTGCTGCGGCCTGGCCGGCGACTTCGGCTTCGCGCCCGGCCACTACGCGGTCTCGGTCGACTGCGCCGAGGACCAGCTCCTCCCGGCGGTCCGGGCGGCCGGCGAGAACACCGTCCTCCTGGCCGACGGATACTCCTGCCGCACCCAGTTGGACCAGCTGGCGGGACGACGGGCCCGGCATTTGGCGCAGGTGTTGGCGGAAGGCCTGGTCAAAGACCCGGAATCGCGCGCATGGAATCAAATGCCGGATATGTGAGCACGGTTGACGGTGCAACAGATCGGTGATTCGCCCTTGTCCGGTCACTTCATCACGGCCCTCATCGGGGCCTTGCGAGGCAGAAGAGCGTTATGAGCGAGCACGACACCTCCGGCGTCTGGTTCGACGCCGATCCGGAGCTTGAGCCCACCGAGGACGGCCTGCGGTTCCTCGCCGCGCTGCGGGAGCGGGCGGAGTCCGGCGACTGGGGCTGCGAGCCCGACGACACCTTCGCGACCTTCGCCGTCTTCGAGGAACGCACCGAGCTCCTGGTCACCCTGGATCTGGGCGACCCCGCGACCGAGCCCGAGCAGCACGTACTGACCGTGGGGGCGTTCTTCACCGGCTCGCGTCTCGTCGGCGGGGAGTTCCACGACCGGCTGTACACCCTGGAGCGGAGTCCGGAGACGCTGCTCCAGGAGGACGGGGCACCGGAGTTCCTCGCCGAGCGGGCCGCGGAATGGTTCCTGCGGATGGCGGGACTCCCGGTCGTACGCAACGAGTACGAGGTCGACGGCCGGATCGTCAACCGCCAGTGGCTCCTGGCCGACTCCGGCCGCGAGCTGGCCGCCCAGTTCCGCGTGGAGCCCGGCGACCCACTGACCCGCACGGTCCGGGTCCGGGGCGGGGCGGCGTAACGGGGCGGTGTAACGGGTCTGCGGGTCACCCCTCCGCGGCGACGTCCCGCGCCAGCTCCACGAGCAGACCGATCGCCGGGTGCGGGGCGGTGTCGCGCCAGGCGAGGACGACGGGGACGGGTGGGGCGTCCGTCAGGGGGCGGTAGGCGACGCCGGGGTGCGGGTGCATCTCGGCCGTGGAGGCGGCCGATACGCCGACGCCGCGGCCCGCGGCGATCGCCGTCAGCCAGTCGTCGGTGTTGCCGACGGTCAGGGTGGCGGCGGGGCGGTCGTCCGGCGGCCACAGGCCCAGGGTCGTCGTGCCGGAGACCGGGTTGAGGATCGCGGTCTGCGCCGTCAGGTCCGCGAGCGTCAGGGACGCGCGGGCGGCGAGCGGGCTGTCCGCCGGGAGCGCGGCCACCCGGGGCTCGACGACCAGCTCCACCGTCGCCAGGCCCGGCGCGTCGACCGGGCCGCGCAGCAGGGCCGCGTCGACCTCGCCGCGGGTCAGGCCGGCCGTGCGGTCGTCGATGCGCAGGAGCTCCAGCGGGGTCTCCGGGTGCGCCTGCTGCCAGCGCCGCAGCAGCGGTGTGGTGTACGGGCCGAAGGCCGACCAGGCGTGCCCGAGCCGGAGCGGGCGGCGGCGCAGCCGCTCCGGGTCGGCGGCCGCGTCGAACGCGGCGACCGCCGCGGCGGCCCGGTCGTGGAACGCGCGGCCCTCCGGCGTGAGCGCGAAGTGGTGGGTGGTGCGGTCGACGAGCCGCGCGCCGAGGTGCCGCTCCAGCGCGGCGAGCGTGCGGGACACGGCGGGCTGGGTCAGGTGCAGCCGGGCGGCGGCCCTGGTCAGGTTGCCCTCTTCGGCGATGGCCAGGAAGCAGCGGAGGTGGCGGAGCTCGATGCCCATGCGTCCGGAGCATAACCGCAGCCCAATCGGCATTTCACGCGCCGCGCTGGCGGTCGTAGCGTGAGTCGCGGAGCGAGGTTGACGGGTTCAGTATTCTGGACCTGTGGTCCAGTGGAGTGGACCTCGCGTCGCGCATACGCAAGGAGGAGCCGGTGGACAGTCCGGTCAAGGACATCGCCGCGGTCTCCGTGCCCGAGGCCGCGGCGGCACGGGCCGCGGCGCCCGCCCGGGCGACCCGGCTCGGGCCCGTCGCCCTCGTCGTCGCCGGCGGCCTCTCGGTCCAGTTCGGCTCCGCCGTCGCCGTCCTGCTGATGCCCCGGGCCGGCGCGCTCGGCGTGGTCACGCTCAGGCTCGTCCTCGCCGCCGCCGTCCTGCTCGTCGTCTGCCGGCCCAAGGTGCGCGGCTACAGCCGCGCCGACTGGGGCACGGTCGTCGCCTTCGGCACCGCCATGGCCGCCATGAACATCCTCTTCTACCAGGCCGCCGACCGGATCCCGCTGGGCGCCGCGGTGACCCTGGAGGTCCTCGGCCCGCTGGTCCTGTCCGTGATCGTCTCGCGCCGCGTGGTCAACCTGCTGTGGGCCGGGCTCGCCCTCGGCGGCGTCGTGCTGCTCGGCGGCGGCGGCTTCGACCGGCTCGACCCGGTCGGCGCGGCCTTCGCGCTCGCCGCGGGCGCCATGTGGGCGGCGTACATCGTCTTCAGCGCCCGCACCGGCCGCCGCTTCCCGCAGGCCGACGGGCTGGCCCTGGCCATGGCCTTCGGCGCGGTGCTCAGCCTGCCGTTCGGCCTCGTGGAGGCCGGCGGCAAGCTGCTCGTCCCCTCGACGATCGGCCTCGGCCTGGCCGTCGCGCTGATGTCCTCCGTGCTGCCCTACACCCTCGAACTCCTCGCCCTGCGCCGCCTGCCCGCCCCCACCTTCGCCGTCCTGATGAGCCTCGAACCGGCCATCGCCGCCACCGCCGGCTTCCTCGTCCTGAGCCAGGCCCTCTCCCCGACCGACGCCCTCGCGATCGCCCTGGTCATCGCGGCCAGCATGGGCGCGGTGCGGACGCAGGTCCGCAAGCGGGGCTGACCCTGTCCCGGTCCTGACCCTGTCCCGGTCCTGGCCCTGTCCCGGTCCTGACGCAGGCCCGATCCTGACGATCTTCGGCTCGGGCGGAGGCTGTCCGGCGGGCCGCGCACCGGCAGGATCGAGCCATGGCTCTGGAGATGCGCACCCTGTGCGAACGCTGCGAGAAGACCACCCTGCCCGCCGACGGTCCCGCCCGGATCTGCACCTACGAGTGCACCTTCTGCGTGGCCTGCAGCGAGGCCATGGACGACGTCTGTCCCAACTGCGGGGGTGAGCTGGTGCCGCGGCCCCGGCGCGTCACGGCCTGATCCGTTCCCCGGGTGCGTCAATAAAGCAAGCATGCTTGCTTGTTTCTCGTCGCGCTGCCATGCTCCTCGGCACACGCCCGTGTCCCACCCTGCCGAGGGGAGCGCTCCGTGTCCGACCCTGCCGTCGTCCTCGACGATCTGCGCAGCGAGAGCGAGGAACTCGACCGGCTGGTCGAGCGGTTGAGCGCCGAGCAGTGGGCGACGCCCACGCCCGCGCCCGGCTGGACGATCGCCCACCAGATCGCCCATCTCGCCTGGACCGACCGGGCCGCGCTGCTCGCCGCCACCGACGCCGACGCGTTCGCCGCCGAGACGGAGAAGGCGCTCGCCGCGCCGGACACGTTCGTCGACGACGGCGCCGCGGAAGGCGCCGCCCTGCCGCCCGGCGAGCTGCTCGCCCGCTGGCGGGAGGGCCGGGAGCGGCTGCAGGAGGCGCTGCGCGCCACGCCGCCGGGGAGCAGGTTCCCCTGGTACGGGCCGCCCATGAGCGCCGCGTCCATGGGGACCGCCCGGCTGATGGAGACCTGGGCGCACGGGCAGGACGTCGCCGACGCCCTCGGCGTCGTACGCCGCCCCACCGCCCGGCTCCGGCACGTCGCCTGGATCGGGCTGCGCGCCCGCGACTACGCGTACCTGGTGCGCGGCCTCACCCCGCCCGCCGAACCCTTCCGCGTCGAACTGACCGGCCCCGACGGCGAGCTGTGGGCGTTCGGGCCGGAGGACGCCGCCCAGCGGATCACCGGCCCCGCCCTCGACTTCTGCCTGCTCGTCACCCAGCGCGTCCACCGGGACGACACCGCCCTCACCGCGCACGGCGACGACGCCGAACGGTGGCTCGGCATCGCCCAGGCGTTCGCCGGCCCCGCGGGCGCGGGCCGCCCCGCCGAGGAGGGCCGGTGATCCTGCGCATCGGCAACGCCTCCGGCTTCTACGGCGACCGCTTCGACGCCGTCCGCGAGATGCTCACCGGCGGTGAGCTCGACGTCCTCACCGGCGACTACCTCGCCGAGCTGACGATGCTCATCCTCGGCCGCGACCGCATGAAGGACCCCGCCGCCGGATACGCCAAGACCTTCCTGCGCCAGATGGAGGAGGGCCTCGGCCTCGCCCACGAGCGCGGCGTCCGCATCGTCACGAACGCCGGCGGGCTCAACCCCGCCGGACTCGCCGACGCCCTGCGCGCCCTCGCCGGGCGGCTCGGCCTGCCCGTCCGCGTCGCCCACGTCGAGGGCGACCAGCTGCCCGCCCGGGACGGGGCGCTGACCGCCAACGCGTACCTCGGCGGCGCGGGCATCGCCGCCTGCCTCACGGCCGGCGCGGACGTCGTCGTCACCGGCCGGGTCACCGACGCCGCCCTCGTCACCGGCCCCGCGCAGTGGCGGTTCGGCTGGGGACCGCAGGAGTACGACCGGCTCGCGGGCGCGGTCGTCGCCGGGCACGTCCTGGAGTGCGGGACCCAGGCCACCGGCGGCAACTACGCCTTCTTCCGGGGCCACGACGTGCGCCGCCCCGGCTTCCCGCTCGCCGAGCTGCACGAGGACGGCAGCTGCGTGATCACCAAGCACCCCGGGACCGGCGGCCTCGTCGACACCGGCACCGTCACCGCACAGCTCCTGTACGAGACGGCCGGCGCGCGGTACGCGGGACCCGACGTCACCGCGCGGCTCGACACCGTGCGGCTCGCCCAGGAGGGCCCCGACCGGGTCCGGATCGACGGGGTGCGCGGCGAGGCCCCGCCGCCCACGCTCAAGGCCGGCCGCACCCGCCTCGGCGGCTTCCGCAACGAGGTCGTCTTCGTGCTCACCGGCCTCGACGTCGAGGCCAAGGCGCAGCTCGTCCGGGACCAGGTCGAGGACGCCTTCGAGCGCGCCAAGTCCCGGCCCTCGGAGGTCCGCTGGGAGCTGGCCCGGACCGACCGGCCCGACGCGGACACCGAGGAGACCGCCAGCGCCCTGCTCCGGCTCGTCGTCCGCGACCCGGACCCCGAGGCCGTCGGCCGGTCCCTGTCCGGCGCGGCGATCGAGCTGGCCCTGGCGAGCTACCCCGGCTTCCACGTCACCGCCCCGCCCGGCAAGGGCGCGCCGTACGGGGTCTTCGAGGCCGCGTACGTACCGGCGGAGGACGTCGCCCACACGGCCGTGCTGCCCGACGGGAGCCGGCAGCCGGTCCCCGTGCCGGCGCACACCCGGGAGCTGGAGCCCGTCCCCGCGCCCGCCCTGCCCGAGCCCCTGCCCGCCGGGCCGACCCGCCGCGTCCCCCTCGGCCTGGTCGCCGGGGCCCGCAGCGGCGACAAGGGCGGCGACGCCAACGTGGGCGTCTGGGTGCGGACCGACGCGGCCTGGCGCTGGCTGGCGCACACCCTGACCGAGGACCGGTTCCGCGAACTCCTCCCGGAGGCGGCTGACTTGACGGTCACAAGGCACGTGTTGCCGAACCTGCGCGCGGTCAACTTCACCGTCGCCGGGCTGCTCGGCGAGGGCGTCGCCTCGCAGGCCCGCTTCGACCCCCAGGCCAAGGCGCTCGGCGAATGGCTCCGCTCCCGCGTTCTCGACGTACCGGAGGAACTGCTGTGACCGTGCTCGCCTCGGCCCTCGACACGGCCGGACCCGACTACGCCGCGCACCGCGCCGCCATGCTGGACAAGCTCGCCGCGCTCGACGCCGAGCACGCGAAGGCGCTCGCGGGCGGCGGCGAGAAGTACACCGAACGGCACCGCAAGCGCGGCAAGCTGCTCGCCCGCGAGCGGATCGAGCTGCTGATCGACCCCGACACGCCGTTCCTGGAACTGTCCCCGCTGGCCGCCTGGGGCAGCGACTACCCGGTCGGCGCGTCGATCGTCACCGGCATCGGGGTCGTCGAGGGCGTGGAGTGCCTGATCACCGCCAACGACCCGACGGTGCGCGGCGGGGCGTCGAACCCGTGGACGCTGAAGAAGGCGCTGCGGGCCAACGAGATCGCCTACGCCAACCGGCTGCCCGTCGTCTCGCTCGTCGAGTCCGGGGGCGCTGATCTGCCATCGCAGAAGGAGATCTTCATCCCGGGCGGGGCGCTGTTCAAGGACCTCACCCGGCTCTCCGCCGCCGGCATCCCGACGATCGCGGTGGTCTTCGGCAACTCGACGGCCGGCGGCGCGTACGTCCCGGGCATGTCCGACCACACCGTGATGATCAAGGAGCGGTCGAAGGTCTTCCTCGGCGGCCCGCCGCTGGTGAAGATGGCGACGGGCGAGGAGAGCGACGACGAGTCCCTGGGCGGCGCGGAGATGCACGCCCGCACCTCCGGACTCGCCGACCACTACGCCGTCGACGAGGCGGACGCGCTGCGCCAGGCCCGCCGGATCGTGGCCCGGCTCAACCACCGCAAGGCGCACACCGATCCGCTGCCCGCCGAGCCGCCGAAGTACGACGAGGACGAACTCCTCGGGATCGTGCCCGGCGACCTGAAGACCCCGTTCGACCCGCGCGAGGTGATCGCCCGGCTCGTCGACGGCTCGGACTTCGACGAGTTCAAGCCGCTGTACGGGACGTCGCTCACCACCGGCTGGGCGTCGCTGCACGGCTACCCGGTGGGCATCCTCGCCAACGCGCAGGGCGTGCTGTTCAGCGCCGAGTCGCAGAAGGCGGCGCAGTTCATCCAGCTCGCCAACCAGCGCGACATCCCGCTGGTCTTCCTGCACAACACCACCGGCTACATGGTCGGCAGGGAGTACGAGCAGGGCGGCATCATCAAGCACGGCGCGATGATGATCAACGCGGTGTCGAACTCGAAGGTCCCGCACCTGTCCGTCCTGATGGGCGCGTCGTACGGGGCCGGGCACTACGGCATGTGCGGCCGGGCCTACGACCCGCGGTTCCTTTTCGCCTGGCCCAGCGCCAAGTCGGCCGTCATGGGCCCGCAGCAGCTGGCCGGCGTGCTGTCGATCGTGGCGCGGGCGAGCGCGGCGGCGAAGGGACAGCCGTACGACGACGAGGCGGACGCCGGACTGCGGGCGATGGTCGAGGCGCAGATCGAGTCCGAGTCGCTGCCGATGTTCCTGTCCGGGCGGCTGTACGACGACGGCGTCATCGACCCCCGCGACACCCGCACGGTCCTCGGGCTGTGCCTGTCCGCGATCCACACGGCACCGGTCGAGGGCGCGCGCGGCGGCTTCGGCGTCTTCAGGATGTGAGGACTGCTCCGATGAGCTCCATGATCTCTACTGTTCTCGTCGCCAACCGCGGCGAGATCGCCTGCCGGATCTTCCGGACCTGCCGCGAGCTGGGCATCGCCACGGTGGCCGTGTACTCCGACGCGGACGCGGACGCGCTGCACGTACGGGAGGCCGACGCGGCGGTGCGGCTGCCGGGGGCCGCGCCCTCGGACACGTACCTGCGCGGCGACCTGGTCGTCGCCGCCGCGCTCGCGGCGGGCGCGGACGCGATCCACCCCGGGTACGGCTTCCTGTCGGAGAACGCGGACTTCGCGCGGGCGGTGACGCGGGCGGGCCTGGTGTGGGTCGGGCCGCCGCCGGAGGCGATCGAGGCCATGGCCTCGAAGACCCGGGCCAAGGAGCTGATGGGCATCGCGCCGCTCACCGACGTGACGCCGGCAGACCTGCCGGTGCTGGTGAAGGCGGCGGCCGGCGGCGGCGGGCGCGGAATGCGCGTCGTCCGCGAACTGGACGCACTCCAGGAGGAGTTGGCGGCCGCGTCGGCGGAGGCGGAGAGCGCCTTCGGCGACGGGGAGGTGTTCGTCGAGCCGTACGTGGAGAACGGCCGCCATGTGGAGGTGCAGGTCCTCGCGGACGCGCACGGCACGGTGTGGACGCTCGGCACCCGCGACTGCTCGCTCCAGCGCCGCCACCAGAAGGTGATCGAGGAGGCCCCCGCGCCCGGACTGCCCGCCGTGCTCGTCGACGAGCTGTACGCCCGCTCGGCGGCGGCCGCGAAGGCGGTCGGGTACGTCGGCGCGGGCACGGTCGAGTTCCTGGTCGCCGACGTCCCCCAAGCTCTCGGCTCCGCTCGAGCAGGGGGGACCCCCTGCGCGCACTTCCTGGAGATGAACACCCGGCTCCAGGTCGAGCACCCCGTCACGGAGGAGGTGTACGGCGTCGACCTGGTGGCCCTGCAGCTGGCGGTCGCGGAGGGCGAGCCGCTGCCCCCGGAACCGCCGGAGCCGGCCGGCCACGCCATCGAGGCCCGGCTGTACGCGGAGGACCCGGCGAGCGGCTGGACCCCGCAGACGGGCGCCCTGCACCGCATGGAGTTCCCGGCCGGCGTGCGCGTCGACACCGGATACGTCTCCGGGGACACGGTTCCCGTGCACTACGACGCCATGCTGGCGAAGGTCGTCGTGCACGCGGCCACCCGGGACCAGGCCGTGCGCAGGCTCGCCCACGTCCTGGAACGGGCCGCCGTGCACGGCCTGGTCACCAACCGGGACCTGCTGGCCGGCTCGCTGCGGCACCCCGAGTTCCGGGACCCCGCGCTGCTCGACACCGGGTTCTACGGGCGGAACCTGGACGCCCTGACCCGGCCGGAGGACGGCGAGGCGTACGGAGCCGTCGCTGCCGCGCTCGCGGACGCGGCCCGCAACGCCGGACGGTTCGGCGGCGGCTGGCGGAACCTGCCCTCCCAGGAGCAGACGAAGACGTACGGCGAGCACGAGGTCCGGTACCGCCACGGCCGGGACGGATACACGGTCACCGCCCCCGAGGGCGTCCGCGTCGTCTCCGCCGCGGCCGACCGCGTACGGCTGGAGACGGGCGGCGTCGTACGGGACTACGCGGTCGCCGCGTACCCCGACGGCACCGTCCACGCCGGACGCTTCCGCCTCACCGCCCGGCCCCGCTTCACCGACCCGACCGACCGCCAGGAGCCCGGCTCGCTCCTCGCGCCCATGCCCGGCACCGTCGTCCGGGTCGCCGACGGCCTCGCGGTCGGCGACGCCGTCGCCGCCGGGCAGCCCCTGCTCTGGCTGGAGGCCATGAAGATGGAGCACCGCATCACCGCTCCCGCCTCCGGCACGCTCACCGCGCTCCACGCCGCCCCCGGCCGCCAGGTCGAGGTCGGCGCCCTGCTCGCCGTCGTACAGCCCTCGCACGTACCGACCGAAGCACAGGAGGAAACAGCCTCATGAGCAGCATCATCGAAACGCCGGAGCACACCGCGCTGCGCGCCGCCGTCTCGGCCCTCGGCCACCGCCACGGCCCCGGCTTCGACCGGGCCACCGTGTGGGCCGAGGCCGGCAAGCTCGGCTACCTCGGGGTGAACCTGCCCGAGGAGTACGGCGGCGGGGGCGGCGGCATGGCCGAGCTGTCCATCGTCCTGGAGGAGGCCGGCGCGGCCGGCACCCCGCTCCTGATGATGATCGTCTCGCCCGCCATCTGCGGCACCGTGATCTCCCGGTTCGGCACCGACGAGCAGAAGCAGGCCTGGCTGCCGGGCCTCGCCGACGGCAGCCGCACCATGGCCTTCGGCATCACCGAGCCCGACGCCGGCTCCAACTCGCACCGCATCACGACCACCGCCACCCGCACCGAGGACGGCTGGGTCCTGAACGGCCGGAAGGTCTTCGTCTCCGGTGTCGACATCGCCGACGCGACCCTCATCGTGGGCCGCACCTCCGACGCCCGCACCGGCAACCTCAAGGCCTGCCTCTTCATCGTGCCGCGCGACACCCCCGGATTCGAGCGGCGCCACATCGAGATGGAACTGCGCGCCGACGAGAAGCAGTTCGAGCTGACCCTCGACGACGTGCACCTGCCGGCCGACGCCCTGGTGGGCGACGAGGACGCGGGCCTGCTCCAGCTCTTCGCCGGCCTCAACCCCGAGCGGATCATGACCGCCGCGTTCGCGATCGGCATGGGCCGCTACGCCCTCGCGCAGGCCGTGAAGTACGCCAAGGAACGCCAGGTCTGGAAGTCCCCGATCGGCGCCCACCAGGCCGTCGCCCACCCGCTCGCCCAGGCGCACATCGAACTGGAACTGGCCCGGCTGATGATGCAGAAGGCCGCCGCCCTGTACGACGCCGGCGACGACATGGGCGCCGGCGAGGCCGCCAACATGGCCAAGTACGCCGCCGCCGAAGCCTGCGTGAAGGCCGTCGACCAGGCCGTGCACACCCTCGGCGGCAACGGCCTCACCAAGGAGTTCGGCCTCGCCCGCCTCATCACGGCGGCCCGCGTCGCCCGCATCGCCCCGGTCAGCCGGGAGATGATCCTGAACTTCGTGTCCCATCAGTCCCTGGGTCTCCCCAAGTCGTACTGACAGGAGGGATTCTGACCGCCACGAGTTCCGGCGACACCTCTCCACCACACAGGGGGCACGCATGGTGTTCTACAGCGAGTACGCGGACGTTCCGGCCCTTTCCGTCCCGATCCACGACGCCGTTCTCGGTGAGGCCGCCGCGCGCGGCGACGCGCCCGCACTGATCGACGGGAACGGCGGTCCCGGGGCGCTCACCCTCAGCTACGCGCAGGTCGACGCGTTCCACCGGCGGGTCGCCGCCGGACTCGCCGAGGCCGGGGTGCGCAAGGGCGACGTGCTCGCCCTGCACAGCCCCAACACCGTCCTGTTCCCCGTGGCGTTCTACGCGGCGACCCGGGCCGGCGCCTCCGTCACCACCATCCACCCGCTGGCCACCGCCGAGGAGTTCGGCAAACAGTTGCGGGACTCCGCAGCCCGCTGGATCGTCACCGTCTCGGCGCTCGCCGAGACGGCCCGCCGGGCCGCCGAACTCGCCGGCGGCGTCGAGGAGATCTTCGTCTGCGACACCGCCGACGGACACCGCTCGCTGCAGTCCATGCTCGCGAGCACCGCGCCCGAGCCGGACCTCGCGATCGACCCGGACACCGACATCGCCGCCCTGCCGTACTCCTCCGGCACCACCGGCGTGCCCAAGGGCGTGATGCTCACCCACCGCTCCATCGGCACCAACCTCGACCAGCTCGCGCCCCTGGTCCCCATGGCCCCCGGCGACCGCATCCTCGCCGTGCTGCCGTTCTTCCACATCTACGGGCTCACCGCCCTGATGAACGCCCCGTTGCGCAAGGGCGCCGCCGTCGTCGTCCAGACCCGCTTCGAACTCGACCTGTTCCTGGGCGCGATCCAGGAACACCGGATCACCGGCCTGTACGTCGCCCCGCCGATCGTCCTCGCGCTCGCCAAGCACCCGGCGGTCGATTCGTACGACCTCTCCTCGCTGAAATACATCCTCTCGGCCGCCGCCCCGCTCGACGCCTCGCTCGCCGAGGCCTGCCGCGCCCGCCTCGGACTTCCCGTCCGGCAGGCGTACGGGATGACCGAACTGTCGCCCGCCACCCACGCCGTCCCGCTCACCGTCGCCGACCCGCCGCCCGGCACCGTCGGCAAACTGCTGCCCTCCACCGAACTGCGCGTCCTCTCCCTCGACGACCCGGCCAAGGACGCCGCGCCCGGCGAGGAGGGCGAGGTCGCGATCCGCGGACCGCAGGTCATGAAGGGCTACTTCGGCCGGCAGGACGCCACCGACGCGATGATCGACACGGACGGCTGGCTGCACACCGGCGACATCGGCCGGGTCGACGCCGACGGCTGGCTGTACGTCGTCGACCGCGTCAAGGAACTCATCAAGTACAAGGGCTTCCAGGTCGCCCCCGCCGAACTGGAAGCGCTGCTGCTCACGCACGCGGGCATCGCCGACGCGGCCGTCATCGGCGTCGCCGACGAGGACGGCAACGAGGTCCCGAAGGCGTACGTCGTCCGGCAGCCCGGCACGGAACCGCTGACCGAGGACGACGTGATCACGTTCGTCGCGGGGCAGGTTGCCCCGTACAAGAAGATCCGCCGGGTCGAGTTCATCGACGCGGTGCCGAAGGCGGCGTCCGGGAAGATCCTCCGCCGCGAACTGAGGGAGCGTCCATGACCCTGGTCCCCGTCGCCGACGAGCGCGGCATCCGGACCCTGACCCTCGACTCGCCCGGGAACCGCAACGCGCTGTCGGCGCCCCTCGTCGCCGAACTCGCCGACGCGCTCACCGCGGCGGGCAAGGACCCGGCGGTCCGGGCCGTCGTGCTCACGCACACCGGGGCCACGTTCAGCGCCGGCGCGGATCTCAAGGCGCCGCCGAACCCGTACGCGTTCGTGACGCTGCTCCGGCAGATCGTGGAACTGCCCAAACCGGTGGTGGCGCGGGTCGAGGGCAAGGTACGGGCCGGGGGCCTCGGTCTGCTCGGCGCGTGCGACGCGGTGGTGGCCTCACCGGACTCGGACTTCGCGCTCACCGAGGTCCGGATCGGCGTCGCGCCCGCGGTGATCTCGCTGACGCTGCTGCCGAAACTCCAGCCGCGGGCGGCGGCCCGGTACTACCTGACCGGGGAGCGCTTCGGGGTGGCGGAGGCGCTGGAGCTGGGCCTGGTGACGGCGGGCGCCGAGGCTCTCGAATCGATCCTGGACGGCCTGCGTCGGGCCTCCCCGCAGGGCCTGGCGGCGGCGAAGCGGCTGGTCACGGCTAGAGTCCTGGAGACCTTCGAACGCGACGCGGAGGAGCTCGTGCAGGAGTCCGCCTCCCTGTTCGCCTCCGCCGAGGCGCGCGAAGGGATGACGGCCTTCCTCGAGCGACGGGACCCCGAGTGGCGCTTGTGACCGCACCCAAGCAGGACAGGAGCCGCGCCACCCGGCAGCGGCTCCTGGAGGCCGCGGTGGCCTGTCTGGCCGAGCGCGGCTGGGCGGGCTCCACGGTCGCGGTCGTCGCCGAGCGCGCCGGGGTCTCGCGCGGGGCGGCCCAGCACCACTTCCCGACCCGCGAGGACCTGTTCACGGCGGCGGTCGAGTACGTCGCCGAGGAACGCTCGCAGGCGCTGCGCGCCCTGGAGGCGCGGGACCGCCACGAGGTCGTCGCGGCGATCGTGGACCTGTACACCGGCCCGCTGTTCCGCGCCGCCCTGCACCTGTGGGTCGCCGCGTCCAACGAGGACCAGCTGCGGGAGCGGGTGACGGAGCTGGAGGCCCGGGTCGGCCGCGAGTCCCACCGCATCGCGGTCCACCTCCTCGGCGCGGACGAGTCCGTCCCCGGCGTCCGCGAGACCGTCCAGGGCCTCCTGGACATGGCCCGAGGCCTAGGCCTGGCCACCCTCCTCACCGACGACACAACCCGCCGCCGCCGCGTCGTGACGCAGTGGGCGGCCTTGGTGGACGCGGCACTGGGGTAGGGGGCCGAGGGGTGCAGGGGCCGCGGGGGACGGGCGCGGATCGTGGCCGCGCGGGGTCCGGGGCCGGGGCCGGAGCTGCACGGGCTGAGGCTGCTCGGCATCGACCGGGGCGTGCCGGCCACCGGCCGGCCGGCACCGCATGTTCCGGGTGACCTGGCGGCGCTGGGAGCAGCCCTGGGCCGCGGGGGCTCCCGCGGGCCCCGCACGCGGTCCTGCGCCGGGGGCCGCGCGAAGTTCCCGCCTCGCCGGCGCGGTCCGCGCCCGGGCCTGCGTGTGGCTGCTCCACGAACCACCGCCCCGGGGCCGAGCGGCTGCCACGTGGCCCGCGCGGGGCCTGCGGCGCGCGGGCCTGCCGGCTCCCGCGGGCCCGCCCCGCCCCACCCCTCGCTGTGACCTGTGTCACGTGCGATTCCGGGGGGTCGCAGTACGCTGGTCGCATGCTTTCGCTCGTGCGCCGCCGTCACGTGGACTACGTCCGCGTCACGACCATGGGCTGTCGGCGCTCCGTCTGAACTCGGAGCCCCCTTTTCCTCACCCGGCCCGGAGCCCCCGCCCCACCCCTCGCGGCCGCCCCGGGTCCCGTACACCCCGCGGATGCATCCCATGACGAACACCCAGCCGTACGCGCAGCTCCCCGTCATCGACCTCTCCGCCGCCGACCGCGGCCCCCAGGCCCGTCGCGAGCTGCACGCTCAGCTGCACGCCGCCGCGCACGAGGTCGGCTTCTTCCAGCTGGTCGGTCACGGCGTGACGGAGGCCGAGACCGAGGCGCTGGAGCACGCGATGCGGGCCTTCTTCGCGCTGCCCGAGCCCGCCCGGCTCGCCCTCGACAACGTGAACTCCCCGCACTTCCGCGGCTACACCCGGATCGGCGACGAGCGCACCGGCGGCGCCCGCGACTGGCGCGACCAGCTCGACATCGGCGCCGAGCGCCCCGCCCGCGCCCCCGCCCCCGGCGAGCCGCCGTACTGGTGGCTCCAGGGCCCCAACCAGTGGCCCGAGGTCCTGCCGGAGCTGCGCACCGCCGCGCTGACCTGGATCGACCGGCTCAGCGCCGTCACCGAGCGGCTGCTGCACGAGCTGCTCGCCTCGATCGGCGCGCCGCCCCGCTTCTACGACGACATCTTCGGCGCAGAGGCCCACCCGCACCTGAAGCTCGTCCGCTACCCGGGCAGCTCCGGCGACGAGGGCGACGACCAGGGCGTCGGCAACCACAAGGACTACGGCTTCCTGACCCTGCTGCTGCAGGACCACGTCGGCGGCCTGCAGGTGCTGCGCGGCGACGGGCAGTTCCACGAGGTGCCGCCCATGAAGGGCGCGTTCGTGGTGAACCTCGGCGAGCTTCTCGAGGTCGCCACCAACGGGTATCTCGTCGCCACCAGTCACCGCGTCGTGTCCCCGCCCGGGGCGACCGAGCGGTACTCGGCGCCGTTCTTCTACAACCCGCGGCTCGACGCCAGGATCGCCCCGGTCCCGTTCCCGTACGCCTCCGACGCCCCCGGCGTCACGGCCGACCCGGCGAACCCGCTGTTCGCCGAGTACGGCCGCAATGAGCTGAAGGGCAAGCTGCGGGCGCACCCGCTGGTCGCCGCCCGCCACCACGCCGACCTGCTGCTGAAGGAGGATCAGCCGCTGATGTCGGCGTAACCCTCGATCTCCTGCGGGTGGCGCTGCCCCGGGCCCACGTACGTCGCGGACGGCCGGACCAGCCGGCCGGTGCGCTTCTGTTCCAGGATGTGCGCCGACCAGCCGGCCGTACGGGCGCAGGTGAACATCGAGGTGAACATGTGCGCCGGCACCTCGGCGAAGTCGAGCACGATCGCCGCCCAGAACTCCACGTTCGTCGCCAGGACCCGGTCCGGACGGCGGTTGTGCAGCTCCTCGAGGGCCGCCCTCTCCAGCGCCTCCGCGACCTCGAACCGCGGCGCGGCCAGCTCCTTCGCCGTACGGCGCAGCACGCGGGCGCGCGGGTCCTCGGCGCGGTAGACGCGGTGGCCGAAGCCCATCAGCCGCTCGCCCTTGTCGAGGGCCCGCTTGACGTACGCGGTGGCGTCGCCGGTCTTCTCGATCTCCTCGATCATGCCGAGGACGCGGGACGGCGCGCCGCCGTGCAGCGGACCGGACATCGCGCCCACCGCGCCGGACAGCGCCGCGGCCACGTCCGCGCCGGTGGAGGCGATGACGCGGGCGGTGAACGTGGACGCGTTCATGCCGTGCTCGGCGGCGGACGTCCAGTACGCGTCCACGGCCTTGACGTGCTTCGGGTCCGGCTCGCCGCGCCAGCGGATCATGAACCGCTCGACGACGGACTGCGCTTTGTCGATCTCGCTCTGCGGGACCATCGGCAGGCCCTGTCCGCGGGCGGACTGCGCGACGTACGACAGCGCCATGACGGCCGCGCGCGCGAGGTCGTGGCGGGCCTGCTCGGGCGAGATGTCGAGCAGCGGCTTCAGGCCCCACACGGGCGCCAGCATGGCGAGCGCGGACTGCACGTCGACGCGGATGTCGCCGGAGTGCACGGGGATCGGGAACGGCTCGGCCGGCGGCAGGCCGGGGTTGAACGCCCCGTCGACCAGCAGGCCCCAGACGTTGCCGAACGAGACGTGGCCGACCAGATCCTCGATGTCGACGCCGCGGTACCGGAGCGCGCCGCCCTCCTTGTCCGGTTCGGCGATCTCCGTCTCGAACGCGACGACTCCCTCGAGTCCGGGTACGAATGCGGACATGCGGCGGCTCCTCGTGATGGGGGGTTGATCGATGATCAATCAGCAGGCGGGTCTGGGTCGTGGGGAGGCAACAGTCATCCAGCCGAAGAGTCTGTACGGTTCCGACGATGCGGGGAAGCGTGACATCCGGCACACTCCGCCGATCCGGCGAGTCAGGATTAGAGAAACGCTTCTGCGGGCAGAATGGGGCCGCCACGGGGTGCTGTGGCCGTCTCGGCGGAGTGCTGCGGCAGGATGAATCGTGTGACTCACATCCTCGATCCCGCAGACATGCGCGAGCAGTACCGCACCAAGGAGCTGCACGTGGAGGACCTCGCGCCGGACCCGATCGAACAGTTCACCCGCTGGTTCGAGGAGGCGGCCGGGAACCCGGAGATCCACGAGCCCAACGCGATGGTCGTCTCGACGGCCACCCCCGACGGCCGCCCCTCCTCCCGCACGGTGCTGCTCAAGCACTACGACGAGGGCGGCTTCGTCTTCTTCACCAACTACGGCTCCCGCAAGGGCGGCGAGCTGTCCGCCAACCCGTACGTCTCGCTGCTCTTCCCCTGGCACCCCGTCGCCCGCCAGGTCATCGTCACCGGCACCGCCGCCCGCACCGGCCGGGACGAGACCGTCGCGTACTTCCGCACCCGCCCGCACGGCTCCCAGCTGGGCGCGTGGGCGAGCGCGCAGTCCGCGGTGATCGACTCCCGCGAGGAACTCCTCGCCCGCTACGAGGAGCTGGCCGCCCGCTACCCGGAGGCCGAGCAGGTCCCGGTCCCGCCGGAGTGGGGCGGCTTCCGGGTGGCCCCGGAGACGGTCGAGTTCTGGCAGGGCCACGAGAACCGCCTCCACGACCGGCTGCGGTACGTCCGGGAGGGCGACGACGGCTGGCGGGTGGAGCGGCTGTCGCCGTGAGGCGGTGGGCGGTGGGCGGTGGGGTTGCCGTGCCGCTGCCGCTGCCGCTGCCGCGGCCGTGCGGGCGGCACGGTCATGCGCGCTCCGCGGCCACCTCGCGTGCCCGGGCGAGGGCCGTGTCGACGGCCGCCGGGATGTCGGTGACCGGGAACTGGACGTGCCGTACGGTCCGCTCCCGGTCCACGACCAGGACCAGCCGCTTGAGCCGGAGCATCTGCCCGGTCCGGAAGGTCGGCAGCCGCAGCGGGGCCGAGAGCCTGTTGTCGGCGTCGGAGAGCAGCGGGAACGGGATCTCCTCCGCCGCCGCGAAGGCCCGCTGCTCGTCGGACCGCTGCGCGGAGACGCCGCGCACGGCGATCCCGGCCGCGGTGAAACTCTCGTACGCGTCCCGGAACAGCCGGTTCTCCAGGGTGCAGCCGATCGTGCCGGGGATGTCGTTCCAGCCCTCCGGCAGCGGCGTCGGCCGCCCGGTGGCCGGGTAGCAGAACAGGACCGTCGCGGCCGCGTCCGGGGCGACCGGGTCGAGCTCGCCGCCGGTGTGCGCGGGCAGCGGGAGCGGCGCGGGCAGCCGTACGCCGGGCAGGGAGTGGACGCGGTGCGTCTCGGTGCCGTCCTCGTCGGCGAGGGCGGTGAGCCGGCCGTCGCCGAGCACCCAGCGGTCGGCCCAGTCCTGCATGGCGACCAGCACCGGCAGCAGGGCGCGGCCCGCGTCGGTGAGCCGGTACTCGTGGCGCACCGGACCCTGCTGGTACGGGACCTTCTCCAGGACGCCGGAGTCCACGAGGTGGCCGAGGCGCTCGGTGAGCACCTTGCGGGAGATGTCGAGCTCGCGCTGCAGCTCGTCGAACCGGTGCCGGCCGCGGGCGGCCTCCCGGACGAGCAGCAGGCTCCACCAGTCGCCGATGACGGCGGCCGCCTGGGCGACGGCGCAGGCGGCGTCGCGGTCGGGTACGGCTCGCGCCATGTCGGTGTCTCCTTCGGTTCCGGCGGTCCCATCTTGCGTCACCGGGTGAGTTCCCGATAGAAACTCTCTGGTTCAAGGGTAAGTTCCCAAAAGAAACTCGCGGGTGGAACTCATAGGTCTGCCCTTCAGGAACCACTCATCGGCTCACCGGACCCACAGGGGGGATGTCCGTGCCCATCGCCTGGGCAACCGCATGGCGCACCTGGCAGATGACCCGCCGTGCCTATCCGTGGTCGTACGCGGTCGGCACCGTGCTGCCTGCCGCGCTCGCCATCTCGCTGGCCCACCTCGGCTACCACGCGGTCGGCGACGGCGCGGTGGCCGCCGACTTCACGGCCGGCGCGGGCACCACCGCGTACCTCGCCTACATCGCCGTCGGCGCCACCGCCTTCCAGTTCACCGTCCGCCTGATCCTCTGGTCCGCCAAAGCGCTGATCACCGAGCAGCGCGAGGGCACGCTCGGCGCGCTGCTCGTCGCGCCCGCCGGCCGCTTCCCGTACCTGCTCGGCTTCACCGGCTTCGCCGTCACCAGCAGCCTCGTCGAGTTCCTGGCCCTGGGCGCCGTGATCGCCGCCTTCGGCATCGCGATCCCGGTCTCCTCGCCGCTCGGCCTGCTGCTCGGCGTACTCGCCCTGCTCGGCACGGTGTTCGCGCTCTCCGTAGGCCTCGGCGGACTGATGATCGCCGCCGGCGAGGCGCACATCTCGCAGAACACCGTCTTCATCGTCCTCGGCCTGCTCGGCGGCTACACCTTCCCCCGCTCCTACCTGCCCGAATGGGCCCAGTGGCTGGCCGAGTTGATGCCCACCACCGCAGCCGTCGACGTCCTGCACGGCGCGACCACCGGCGGCCAGGGTCTCGCCGAACTCCTGCCGCGGCTGGGCGTCAGCGCCCTCGTCGCCGCCGGCTACCTGCTGCTCGGCCTGACGTACCTCCCGCGGGCCGAGGCCCGCGCCGTGGAAAGGACCTACTGACGATGGTGACGACGACGGGTACGACCGGGATCCGGGTCCGCGGGCTCCGCAAGGACTTCCCCGTACGCGACAAGGGCCTCTTCGGCCCGCGCAGCACCAAACGGGCCGTCGACGGCCTCGACCTCGACATTCCGGCCGGCCGGATCACCGGACTGCTCGGCCTCAACGGCGCCGGCAAGACGACCACCATCAAGATCCTCGCCACCCTGCTGCGGCCCAGTTCGGGAACGGTCCGCGTGGACGGCCTCGACACCGTCGCCGACGCCCGCGCCGTACGCCGCCGGATCAACCTCATCGCGGGCGGCGAGCGCATGGTCTACAGCCGGATGACCGGCCGCGAGAACCTCTGGTACTTCGGCCAGCTCTACGACGTCCCCAAGGCCGAACTGCGCGCCCGCACCAGCGAACTCCTCGACCTCGTCGGCCTCACCGACGCCGCCGACACCATGGTCGAGCGGTACTCCCGCGGCATGACCCAGCGCCTCGCCATCGCCCGCGGCCTGATCAACCGCCCCGCCTACCTGCTCCTCGACGAACCCACCCTCGGCCTCGACGCCCCCATCGCCCGCGACCTGCGCCGCGTGGTCGCGGAACTGGCGGCCGCCGGCACGGGCGTCCTGCTCACCTCCCACTACCTCGCCGAGGTCGAGGAACTGTGCGGCCACGTGTACGTGATCTCCGAGGGCCGGCACCTCGCGCAGGGCAGCCCGGCGGAGCTCAAGACGGCCACCGGCAGCCACCGCACGGTCCGCGTGACCGTCACGAACCCCGGCGAGCGCACCGCCGCCGTTGCCGCCCGCTTCGGCGCGACCCGCGAACCCCGCCCGGACGGCGGCGAGGTCATCGTCCTGAGCCACCCCGACGACGTCGCCGGCCCGCTGGCCGCCGCGATCGTCGAGGCGGGAGGCTCCATCGGCGGCCTGGAGATCGCCGAGGCGAGCCTGGAGGACGCGATCCTGAGGCTGGCGGACGGTACGGCATCGGGTACGCGGCAGACGGCATCCGTGTCGGACACCCGGCAGGCGGTGCACGGATGAACCTCCGACACGCCCTGCGCATCTTCGCCGCCGAAGCCCTGAAGCAACACCGCCGCCTCTTCGGACAGCCGCTCGTCGTCTTCTCGATGCTGGTCTGGCCGGTACTCCAACTGGCCACCACGTACTACACGTTGCGCCCGGTCGCGACCGCCTCCCCGGCCGCCGCGAACTGGCCCCTCGCCGCCGACCCGGAACGCCTGCTCGCGTTCCTGGCCACCGGCACCCTCGCGTACGCGTTCTTCTTCTCGCTCGTCCAGTCCGCCTGGCACTTCGCCTTCGAGCGCACCACGGGCACCCTGGAACTCCTCTTCCTGTCCCCGGCGGGCCGCCTGACCCTGATGATCGCCAACGGCGCCGGCGCGCTGCTGCAGAACGCCTGGCTGCTGACCTGCTTCACGGTCGCCGCGCTCACGGGCTTCGGGGCGCTGTCGGTATCGGCCTGGTGGATGTACGGGGTGGTCTTCCTGGCGCTGCTGATCCCGGCGGTGGCGTGGGGCGCGTTCCTGAACAGCCTGCTGGTGTTCTCCCGCGACTCGACGTTCCTGTACACGATCCTGGACGAGCCCCTGTGGTTCGTGGCGGGCGTCCGCCTCCCCAACTTCGCCCTCCCGGCCGCGGTCCAGGTCATCGGCGCGTTCTTCCCCCTCACCGGCAGCCTGGTAGCCCTCCGCGGCGCCCTCCTGGAACACCGCACCCTCACGGACCTGGCCCTCCCGCTGACCGCCCTGGCCGCCCTGAGCGCCCTCCTGCTCCTCGCAGCCACCCTCATCCTCCGCACCGGCGAAGCCCGAGCCCAACGCACGGGCGGGCTGGCAATGGCATAAGCCGAAACCGGGGAGCAGGTACCAGAACGGGCGGACGTAGGCGGGTGGGTGGGGCGAGTCGGCCCCGGGAATGCAGGCGACCCGTGGGCCTCGGTCCCGTCCGCTCGAGTTCGGACGGGAGCCGGCCGGACTTACCGGCGGCCCACGGGTCGGGTGACTGCTTGGGTGTTCGGCAGAAGGCCTGCCGAGGTGCACAGAGTGCGACGGCAGGCCTTAGCCCGCAGTCACCTCACGAGTCCGAAAAGAAATCATTTTTCCGGATCACCTCCTTTCGCGTGTGCCCACACACTAAGAGGCCGTCCGGAGGGGTTCAAGTGAATTAATCGGCGGATGTCGCGGGGGCGTGCTCCGCGATGATCCGGGCCATCTCGGCGACCGGGAGCGCGGGGTTGCGGCCTGCGGCTTCGGCGACCTGCCGGTCGTCGTCCGCGACGAGGGCGAGCAGGTGCGCGAGCGGCAGGCGGGGGTGGTCGGCGACGGCGCGGCGGACCCGGGGCTCGGGGTCCGTCGCCAGCTCCTCCAGGAGCCCGGCCGGCAGGTCCGGGTCGCGGGGGGCCAGCTCGCGGATGCGGGGGTCCCGGTCGGCGGCGAAGCGGCGCAGGTACGCGGGCGGGTACGCGTAGCCGTCGGACGGCCGGTCCGCCGGCTTCCGGGTGTCCCTGTGGGCCCGCTCCACGCGCTCGACGGACGACGGGTCGAGGCGCGCGCCGTGACGCATGACGGTGACGAGGCGGACGTACTGGTCCTCGTCGTCGAGCAGCCCGGCCACGGCCTCCGGCGGCAGCCCCTCGCCGCACGCCGCCGAGTGGCGGAGGAACGGGTACGGGGAGTCGACGTGCGGCAGAGGGTCTGCCCGTACCCATGCGATCGTGCTGAAGTCCAGGCCGGCCAGAGCGACCTGGCAGAAGACGTCCTCGTCGCCGGCCGCGTACCCCTCCCGGAACCGCCCCGCCCGCGCCGCGCCCTCCGTCAGATACGCGTACGTCTCCGCCCGCAGCTCCTCCGGGGTGTCCTCGCGGACCAGGACCGCGGCGCGGACGATCGGGTCCGCGTCCCGGGCGAGCGCGTCGCGCAGCGCCGCCGGCAGCTGCGGGTGGGCGGCGACGGCGCCCCGCACGTCCTCGTCCTCGTCGGCCGCGAGCGCGGACGCGGCCTCCGGGGTCAGCGGGTCCAGGTGGGCCACCACGCCCGCCCGGGTGGCCGGGTCGGCGAGCAGGGCCGGGTGGAGGTCGGGCGGCGGTACGGGGTGGGGGAGGCGGCGGAAGTACGTCGAGCAGGCCGCCTTGCGGACCTTCGGCTCGGGATCGGCGAGCAGCCCGCGCCGTACGTCCTCGGGGGCCGACACCCACCACTGCGCCAGCTCGGCGCGGACCTCCGGGTCGGGGTCCTCGGCGAGCCGGGCGAGGGTCCCGGCCGGCGTGTGCTCGTTCTTGGCGAGGAACTGTCGTACCTGGGTGTCCGGGTCGGCGACCAGCAGATCGAGGACGTCCGGGGGCAGCTCGCCGGCCACCCGGGTCAGCCGCCACCGCACCGCGTCCCCGGGGTGAGCGGCGAGGGCGCGGTGGACGTCGGCGGGGAGGTTCGGCGTCCCGGCGAGCCAGCACAGGACCTCCTCGCGCCCGGAGGCGGCGAGCTCCTCCGCGAGCCCGCGTGGCAGGTTCTCGCGCAGGTGCGCGGCCACCCGCCCCGGGACCCCGCACTCCAGCAGCGGGCGCAGCAGCTCGGCGGGAAGCGCGGGGTTGGCGCCCAGGCCCCGCAGGGCGTCTTCGGTGTGTACGACCTTCATGCCCCCAACATGACCCATGGCCCGCGACATGACCCTCATGGCCCCCGACGTGGCCCTCGTGCTCGTTTCCGGCATGCAACGATTTCCGCGAATCAGGTGTGTCCTGCGTCACGTTCGAGTTGAATGACCGGGACAAGACGTGCGGTTCGGGCGTGCGCGTACACCGTCCTGCAGGGGGTTCGGGATGAGTGCTGTCAGGAGCGGGACCGCGGAGCGGCGGGCCGAGGGCCCCGGGGGTGATCTGCTGGCCGCCCTGCTCGACGGGATGGACGCGGCGCTGTGCGCCTTCGACGCCGAGGGGACCGTCACCCACTGGAACCGGGAGGCCGAGCGGATCCTCGGCTGGTCGGCCGAGCAGGCCGTCGGGAAGCGCGGGTTCGCCGGGTGGGCCGCGCGGCGGGCCGACGCCGACGAGGTGCTGGGCCGGCTCATGGGCGCGATGCGCGCGCCGGGGCGTCAGGTGCACGAGTTCGCGCTGCTGCGGAAGGACGGCGGGCGCGTCCTCGTGCGTACCCAGTCCGCCGGCGTACGTGGGGCGGACGGCCGGCCGGCCGGCGTGTACTGCGCCTTCAGCGAGGTGCACGCCCAGATCGACCTGGAGCGGTCCATCGCCCTCAGCGAGGCCCTCTTCGAGGACGCCTCCTGGGGGGTCGTGCTCGTCGACGTCGACCTGCGGCCCGCCGTCGTCAACGCCCGCGCCGCCCGCGCCCTCGGCACCGGCCGCACCACCGCCCTCGGCCGGCCCCTCGGCGAACTGATCGCCCAGGGCGTCGAGGAGGTCGAGGGCGCCCTCCAGCACGTCCTCGCCGAAGGCGCCCCGCGCGGCCTGGCCGAGATGTGGGTGACCCTGCGCGGCGGCGACGGCCGGGACCGCAGACGCTGCTGGCGCAGCGGCTTCCTGCGGCTCGCCTCGCCGCTCGCGGAGGAGCCCGTGCCGCTGGGCGTCGGCTGGCTGTTCCAGGACGTCACCGAGGCCCGGCTCGCCGAGCAGGAGGCGGACCGGATGCGCTTCCGCTGCAGCCAGCTGCACCGCGCCGGCGCCGCGGCCGCGGAGTGCGAGGACCCCATGGAGGCCGCGACCGTACTGCTCGACTTCGCCGTCGCCGGTTTCGCCGACCACGCCCTGCTGGACGTCACGGCCGACGAGCGTCGCCTCGTCCGCGCCGCGGCCACGCCGACCGGCGCGCCCGGCCCTGTCGCGGCCGTCGCCGGCGGCGGCGTCCCCGTCCCGTACCCGGAGGGGCACCCGGCGCTGCAGGCCCTGGCCCGTACCGGTCCGGTCCGCGCCTCCGCCACCGTGGCCCGGCCGCACGCGGCCGAGGAATGGGCGGCCGAGCGCCGCTGGCCCGGCGACGCGGCCCACGCCCTGTGCATCCCGCTGCGCAGCCGCGGCCGCACCCTGGGGATCGCCACGTTCCTCCGCTCGGCCTCCCGGCCGCCCTTCGAGCGCCCGGACGCGGTCTACGCGGAAACGGTGACGACCCGGCTGGCGGCCTCATTGGACCTGGCGGAGGCGTTGCGGGGGGTGGGAGTGGGGGAGGGGGAGGGCTAGGGGAACGGGTAGCGGGTAGCGGTACGAACGCGGTACGCGCCCCCGCCGCCGTATCTCACGCGCGGTAGAAGATCCGGTCCGCGTACTCCGTCATCACGCGGCCGTTCCACTCGTGTCCGCCGTCCACGTTGCCCGAGCGCAGCAGCGGGGGCTCGATGCCGCGGGTGGCCAGTTCTTCCGCCGCCGCGGCCATCGTGGCCTGCATCAGGGCGCTGGTGACCACCGTCGACGCCGGGGCGAACGGGGCCTCGATGCCCTCGTGGGTCAGCTCCGCGTCCCCGACCGCGATCCGCGAGTCCAGGACGATGTCGCAGTGGTCCTTCAGGTACGTGCCCGACACGTGCCGGGACTTCGTCTCCGTCGCGTACGCCACCGACGTGACCCCGATCACCGTGAGGCCGAGCGCCCGCGCGTTCATCGCCATCTCCACCGGCAGCGCGTTGCGCCCGGACAGCGAGACGATGATCAGCAGGTCGCCGGCCTTCGCCGGGGAGCAGTCGAGGACCGCGCCGGCCAGGCCGTCCACCCTCTCCAGGGCCGAGCCCAGCGTCGCCGGCATGACGTCGACGCCCACGACGCCCGGTACCGCCAGCAGGTTCATCAGCGCGAGGCCGCCCGCCCGGTACACGACGTCCTGCGCGGCGAGGGAGGAGTGCCCCGCGCCGAACGCGAACAGCCGGCCTCCCGAGGCCACGGTGTCGGCGATCGCGGTGCCCGCGGCGGCGATCTCCGCGGCGTCCTCGTCCCGTACCTGACGGAGCAGACCGATCGCCGCGTCGAAGAAGCGGTCGGCCGGCGTTCCGCCGGCGGTGGAGCCGTCGCCCCCGCCGTCGCCCCCGCCGTTGACCCCGCTGTCCCCGCGCACGCTCTCGCCCATACCGAAGCTCCCTCTCGTCGTGGTCGCGGATCACGGTGCGGTCTGGACCATTGCTCTGTCAATACCGCCCCGCCCGGCCGCCCGGCATTCAGACGGCGGGGCACGGTTGTCGGCGACATGCGTAAGAATTGGGGCAGGGCCAGCGCACGACTCAATCGAGGGGCACGTATGTCCGGACTGATCGACACCACGGAGATGTATCTCCGCACCATCCTCGAGCTCGAGGAAGAAGGCGTCGTCCCGATGCGCGCCCGGATCGCGGAACGGCTGGACCAGAGCGGTCCGACGGTCAGCCAGACGGTGGCCCGCATGGAGCGGGACGGCCTGGTGGCCGTCGCCAGCGACCGCCACCTGGAGCTGACCGAGGAGGGCCGCAAGCTGGCCACCCGCGTGATGCGCAAGCACCGCCTCGCGGAGTGCCTGCTCGTCGACGTGATCGGCCTGGAGTGGGAGCAGGTGCACGCCGAGGCCTGCCGCTGGGAGCACGTGATGAGCGAGGCGGTGGAGCGGCGCGTCCTGGAACTGCTGCGCCACCCGACCGAGTCGCCGTACGGCAACCCGATCCCGGGCCTGGAGGAGCTGGGCGAGAAGGCGGAGACGGAGGCGTTCCTCGACGACTCCATGGTGTCCCTGGCCGACCTGGACGCGGGCAACGAGGGCAAGACGGTGATCGTCCGCCGGATCGGCGAGCCGATCCAGACCGACGCCCAGCTGATGTACACGCTGCGGCGGGCCGGCGTGCAGCCCGGTTCCGTGGTCAGCGTGACCGAGTCGCCGGGCGGCGTGCTGGTCGGCAGCGGCGGCGAGGCGGCGGAGCTGGACTCGGAGGTCGCGTCGCACGTGTTCGTGGCGAAGCGCTGAGGTGAGGCGGTGTGGTGAAGCGCTGGGGCGTCCGTTTCCGTTCCTCGCCCCGTTCCTCGCCCGTTCCTCACCCCCTGAACGTGCGGCGGTAGGTGTCCGGCGGGACGCCGACCGTGCGCTGGAAGTGGCGGCGCAGGGTCGTCGCCGTGCCCATGCCCGCCGCCGAGGCGATCGTGTCGACGCTGTCGTCCGTGCGCTCCAGCAGCTCCTGCGCCCGCCGGATCCGCTGGGTGAGCACCCACTGCAGCGGCGTCGTGCCCGTCACCGAGCGGAAGTGGCGGGCCAGATGGCGTGAGCTCATGTTCGCCCGGCGGGCCAGGTCCTCCACGGTGAGCGGCTGGTCGAGCCGCCGCATCACCCACGGCAGCAGTTCGGCCAGCGGATGGCCCTCCTGGGCCGGTACGGGCGTGGCGACGAACTGCGCCTGCCCGCCCTCCCGGTGCGGCGGCACGACCAGCCGCCGGGCGACCACGTTGGCGACCGTCGAGCCGTGGTCGCGGCGTACCAGGTGCAGGCACAGGTCCATCGCCGCGGCCTTGCCCGCCGACGTCAGCACCGTGCCGTTGTCGACGTAGAGCACGTCCGGGTCGACCACGATCCGCGGGTACCGCGCCGCCAGTTCGTCCGTGTGGGCCCAGTGCGTCGTCGCGCGCAGCCCGTCGAGGAGACCCGCCGCGGCGAGGACGAACACCCCCGTGCACAGCGACACGACCACCGCGCCCGCCTCGTGCGCCGTGCGCACCGCCGCCACGAGTTCGGCCGGCGGCTCCTCGTCGACGTCCGCGAGCGCCGGGACGATCACGGTGTCGGCGTCCGCCAGCGCCTCGTACCCGCGGTCCGGCTCCAGCAGGAACCGCCCGACCCGGACGGCGTGCGTCCCGCAGACCGTGACGTCGTACCAGGGGCCCGGCAGCGCGGCCGGGGCGGAGCCGAAGACCTCGTAGGCCAGGGCCAGTTCGAAGTGCAGCATCCCGTCGGTCGCGGCGATCGCGACGGAGCGGCGCGGGGCTGAAGTCATGTCGGGAATTGTATGGGTCATGTCGTTCCGGACACTGGGCGTGCGCGGGGATCGGCGACAGGATTTCCGTACGAGATCACTTCTTCTCTTCTAGTACGTGGGAGCAGACATGGGCGCGGGTCAGAGCAACGCGGGGCAGGGCAACGCCGGTCGGAACGACGTCGTGGCGGTGTATGGCGCGTACGGGCACACAGGACGGTTCGTCGTCGCGGAGCTGCGCGAGCGCGGGTACGTCCCGCTGCTGGTCGGCCGCGACGAGGACAAGCTGCGGGCACTGGCCGAGGAGCTGGCCGCCGGGGAGTCGGCGGGCGGGGAGTCGGCGGGCGGAGAGTCCTCCCGTGCTCCTGAGGCGCGGCAGGCGTCCGTGGACGACCCCGGCTCCCTCGACCGCGCGCTGCACGGCGCGGCCGCCGTGATCAACTGCGCCGGCCCGTTCGCCTCCACCGCCGCCCCCCTCGTCGAGGCGGCGCTGCGGGCCGGGATCCCGTACGTCGACGTGGCCGCCGAGATCGAGGCGAACCGCGACACGTTCGAGCAGTTCGCGGAGCGCGCCCGCGAGGCCGAGGCCGTGGTGGTCCCCGCGATGGCCTTCTTCGGCGGCCTCGGCGACCTGCTCGTCACCACCGCGATGGGCGACTGGACGACGGCGGACGAGGTGCACGTCGCGTACGGCCTGAGCAGCTGGCACCCCACCGGCGGCACGCTCGCCTCGGGCACGGTGTCCCACGAGCGGCGGGACGGCCGTCGGGTCCGCTTCACCGGCGGCGAGCTGACGTACCACGACGACGCCCTGCCGACCCTGGAGTGGTCCTTCCCGGAGCCGCTCGGCCCGCAGGAGGTCATCGGTGAGTTCACGATGGCCGACGTCATCACGGTCCCCAGCCACCTCGCCGTCCCGGAGGTGCGGACGTACATGGCCGCGAAGGCGGCCGCGGACCTGGCCGCCGGCGGCTCCGCGCCGACGGCCGTCGACGAGCGCGGCCGCTCGGCGCAGACCTTCCTCGTCGACGTGCTCGTCCGCTCCGGCGACGAGGCGCGTCGGGCGGTCGTGACCGGCCAGGACATCTACGCCGTCAGCGCGCCGCTCGCGGTGGAGGCCGTCGACCGCGTCCTCACCGGCCGGACCAGGGCGACCGGTGTCGTCTCCGCCGGCGCGGTCTTCGACGCCCCGGACTTCCTGCGCGCGCTGTCCGCCCACCTGAAGCTGGACGTGGGCGTGGATGTGGACGTGGATGTGGAGGGCTGACCGTCAACGCACGCCCACCCCGGCGAGGTACGACGTGAGTCCCGCCGCCGCGGACTCGCCCGCCCAGCCCACGTACCCGTCGGGCCGGATCAGGAACAGGCCGGTGCCGTAGGGCTCGTACGCGCCGGTGAGGTGGGCGGTCCGGACCGCGGCGGCATCGACGACCGGGGCCTCCGCGCCCACCGTCAGCAGCGTGAAGTGCGGGCCGCGGAAGGCGTCGAAGAGCCGGCCCCCGTCGTACCGCCCGTCCGGCGCGCGGTCGCCGGCGCGCAGCGCGCCGTCCGGCAGCCCCGGGCGCGTCTCCACGGCCAGCGACGACTCCCGGTAGCCGAGGCCGAGTTGCTGCACCTCCGCGCCGCGCTGGGTGTTCTCGCCCGTGGCGCTCGCGCGGTGGATGCGGGTGCTGATGCCGAGCACGTCCGCGGCGACGGGCAGCCGCTCCTCCTCGTACGTGTCGAGCAGCGCCTCGGGCGCACCGTGCCGCAGCACCTGACCGAGCTTCCAGCCGAGGTTGTAGGCATCCTGGACACCGGTGTTGAGCCCCTGACCGCCGGCGGGAGAGTGCACGTGGGCCGCGTCGCCCGCCAGGAACACCCGGCCCTCGCGGAACCGGTCGGCCATCGCCGCGCGGGCCCGGAAGTCCGAGGCCCACAGCACCTCGGTGACGTCGGCGGAGGTGAGGGGGGTCCGCGCGGTGAGGAGCCCGCGTACCGCCTCGGGGGCGGTGTCGACGACCGTCTCGGCGTCCTCGAAGCCCGCCATCAGCTGGAAGTGGTCCGCGCCGCCGGGCAGCGGGCACAGGGCGACGCCGCCGCCCTCCGCCTTGGGCCAGACGTGCCAGTTGCGGCGGTCGACGACCGTGCCGGGGGCCAGCCGCACGTCTGCGACCAGCATCGGGTGCGGGTCGACGGTCTCGCCGGTCATGCCGATGCCGAGCGCCCTGCGGACGGTGGAGCGGCCGCCGTCGGCGGCGACCAGGTAGGCCGCGCGGACGGTCTCCCCGGTGGACAGTTCGGCATCGACGCCGTCCGCGTCCTGCCGGAAGGCGGTGAGCGCAGCGCCGAAGCGGACGGCGCCGCCCAGCTCCGTCAGCCGCTCGTGCAGCACCTGCTGGGTGCGGTGCTGCGGGATGAGCAGCGCGTTCGCGTACGGGACCTGCTCGGTCGGCTCCGCGGACTCCATCATGTCCCACTCGTGCTGCCGCTCCGCGCCCTCCCAGGCCAGCATCCGCGGGTAGCGCGAGCCTGCGGCGAGGATCCCGGGCAGGGCGCCGAGGTCGTCGAGGACCTCCTGGCTGCGGGGCTGGAGCCCCTTGCCGCGCGAGCCGGGGAAGAGCCGGTCCGCCTTCTCCAGGAGCACGGTCCGTACGCCCCGGCGGGCGAGGTCGAGGGCGAGGACGAGGCCGGTGGGCCCGGCGCCGGCGATGAGCACGTCGGTGTGGGTGGGGGTGGGGGTGTGGGTGGGGGTGTGGGTCGGAGTCGGGGTGGTGTCGGCAGGCATGGTGAGACCTCCAGAGTTCCTTAACGGCGTTAAGTTCACGTCGGAGAGCATTCCCTTAACGTCGTTAAGCTGTCAAGCGGCGGATACCGTGGCGGCGTGGCAGCGAAGAAGACGACCCGGATCGATCCCGCGCAGGTGGCGGAGGTCGCCCTGGGGCTCCTGAACGAGAAGGGCCTGGAGGGGCTGACCCTGCGGGCCATCGCCGGCGAGCTGAACGTCCAGGCCCCCGCGCTGTACTGGCACTTCAAGAACAAGCAGGCGCTGCTCGACGAGATGGCGACGGTGATGTACCGGCGGATGGTCGCCGACCCCGCCGTGCGCCCGCCCGGCGACATGACCTGGCAGGAGCGGATCCTGGCCGTCAACCGGGGCCTGCGCGCCGGGCTGTTGAGCTACCGCGACGGCGCGAAGGTCTACAGCGGCGCGCGCTTCACCAGCGACGACTTCGCCGCCGACATGGAGCGCCAACTCCGCGCGCTGGTGGACGCGGGCTTCGACCTGCGGGAGGCGGTGCGGGCGAGCACGACGGCGTACATGTTCACGCTGGGGTTCGTGACCGAGGAGCAGGGCGCGCAGTCCGGCGCGGGCGAACTGCGCGAGGGCTTCGACGTGACGGAGCGCGCCGAGCGGCTCGCCGACTTCCCGCTCGCGGCGGCGGCCGGGGCGGAGATCTTCGGCGACTACGAGGACCGCTTCGAGGAGGGCCTGCAGCTGATCGTGGCGGGCATCGAGGCGAGGTACGCGCCGGGGGCGGGGAGTAGCGGGGGCGGGGAGTAGCCGAGGGCGGGGAGCAGTGGGGGCGGGGAGTAGCGGCGGCGCGCTGCGCGGCGGGAAGTAGACAGCCCGGTTTACGTCGGAATGGCCCCGCACGCTCCCTCGGCGTGCCACGCTGGGGTCGGCGAGACCGGGCGGGGGGCCGGTCGGTCGGATCGGTCAGGTCGGTCGGGTCGGGTCGGGAGGGGGCCGGATGATGCCGGCGACGCGGCGTGAGGCCGGGCACGACGCTGGGCGCGAGGCCGGGCGGGGTGCTCGATGCGAGGCCGGGCGGGATGGTGCCTGCGTGGCCGGGCGGGGTGTTGGGGGTGTGGTGGGGCTGGTGGGCGTGCGCGGCGAGGTCGTGCGGTGCGCTCGGCGTGAGGCGGCAGAGGGCCCCGGCGCCCATGGGCGCCGGGGCCTGTCCTCCCCTGTGCTGACCCGGAGCCCCGAGCTCCCAGGGTCATCCCCTTCGGACCGGTTTCCCCGAGCGGTCCGCCTCCCGCAGAAGATCTCCCCTCGGCGGCGCGCGTCAATCCTTGAGCGGCGTCACTCGAACGAGGGGTGTTGCGTGGCAGAACCGCATTTTCGAATACAGGTTCGATAGTCTGGCGGGGCTCGACCGGCGCAGAGCTGCGCACGACGCGCCTCACCGCGCAGACCGCGCAGACCGCGCTCGACATCGCGCGACGATCGCTTGACGAACGCCCGACGGAAGAGGGGGTGCCAGGGACATGGACATGGTGCGACGCATCGATGTGACCGGAGCCGACGGCGTACGCCTGGCGGCCTGGGAGTTCACGGAGCCGCCCGAGAGGAGCGGCCGCGGCGGGCCCGCCGACGACCTCGGGCCTGCCTCCGACTCCGCATCCGCCTCGGGTGTGTTACTCCTCCACGGCCTGATGGGTCGCGCCTCGCACTGGGCGCCCACGGCCCGCTGGCTCTCCGCCCGGCACCGCGTGATCGCGCTCGACCAGCGCGGGCACGGGCGCAGTGCGAAGCCCGCCGGCGGTCCGTTCACGCGCGAGGCGTACGTCGCCGACGCGGCCGCCGCCGTCGAACAGCTCGGCCTCGGCCCGGTGACCCTCGTCGGCCACTCCATGGGCGCGCTCACCGCGTGGCAGCTCGCCGCGGAACGGCCGGACCTCGTCCGCGCCCTGGTCGTCTGCGACATGCGCGCCTCCGCGCTCGGCGCGGCGTCCCAGCGGGAGTGGGCGGACTGGTTCCGCTCGTGGCCGGTCCCGTTCCCCACGCTCGCGGCGGTACGGAAGTGGTTCGGCGAGGACGACCCGTGGGTGGAGCGGCCGAACCCGGCGCGCGGCGAGTTCTTCGCCGAGGTGATGACGGAGTCGGCGGACGGCTGGCGGCCGGTCTTCGATCCGGCCCAGATGCTGACGTCCCGTGAGACCTGGGTGCACGACGCCCACTGGGACTCCCTCGCCCAGGTCCGCTGCCCGACGCTCGTCGTCCGCGGCCTCGACGGCGAACTGGGCCGCGCGGAGGCCCAGGAGATGGTCCGCGTTCTGCCCCACGGCGCGTACGCCGAGATCCCCGACGCCGGCCACCTTCTCCACTACGACCACCCGGAGGCCTGGCGCGAGGCGATCGAGCCGTTCCTGAACGGGGTGTTGACGCCGTGACGGGCCATGTCCCCAGTGGGCATGTCCCTCATCCTGATCAATATCAATGAGGTCAGGATCTGACCTCATTGAGGTCTACTGTCGCGGCATCGCCTTTGGCCGAGAGGGAAGGAATGCCATGCTGCGAGGTCTCACCACTGTCAGTTTCTGGGCCGCCGACCTGGGGGCGGCGAAGCGTTGGTACGCGGAACTGCTGGGCGTGGAACCGTACTTCGAGCGTCCGGGGTACGCCGAGTTCCGCCTCGGCGACCACCAACACGAGTTGGGGCTCATCGACAGCCGCTACGCGCCGGCGGGCGCGGGGAGCGTGCCGGGCGGTGCGGTCGTGTACTGGCACGTCGACGATGTGAGCGCGACGCTCGAGAGGCTCCTGTCCCTGGGGGCGAAGGAGTACGAACCGCTCACGGAGCGCGGAGCGGGCTTCGTCACCGCGTCGGTGACGGACCCGTTCGGGAACATCCTGGGCGTGATGTACAACCAGCACTACCTCGACGTACTGGGCTCACGCGACTGACGGTGGGGGGGGGGGGCGGGGCGCGTGCCCCGCTGGTCATTGTCCGGTGGTCGGCTTTCGGGGGCGGGAGAACCGAACGTGCCACTGAACGTGCGCTCGCCTCATGGGTGGGGCGGGTGTTGCGTGGTGGGACTCGGGGGGTGAAGCGGAGGCGTTGAGCGGCGCGTTAGCGCGAGGGGGACGTTCTACTGGGCGGGGACGGGGCCGCCGGGGCGGAAGCGTTCGACTCCGACGATGTGCCGGACCTTGGTCGGCCGTACGACGACCGCGACGCGCTGCTCTCCCGGCATGAGCCACTCGAAGCGCTCGACTCCGAGGTACTTCCGGGCCAGCCGGTCCATGCGCTCGCGTGCTTCCTCGCCTTCGATGAACCGCGCCACCACGCCGCTGATCTGGACCCGGTCGAAGGGGTCGGCGTCGTCCGCGTGCGAGAGGTAGACGCGGGGGTCGCGGCGCAGGTTCTCCTCCTTCACCCGCCCGACGGAGGTGTTGAACGTCAACTCCCCGTCCCCTTCGAGGTCCACCCACATCGGGCTGACCTGCGGGGCGCCGTCGGCGAACACGGTTCCGACGTACCAGATGTTGGGCGCCTGCAGCCGCGCGCGGACGAGTTCGCTGAATGACTCGGTCATGCCGCGAAGTTATCCGAGGTGAGGGGGTACTACCACAGGGTCGTGCGGGGGCGGCGGGGTGCCGCGTACCGTCGTGGGGTGAGTGCGAAGGCGGGTGGGGGTGGGTTTGGCATGGGCGTGCGGATTCGGGCCGGGGGTGAGGACGATCTCGAGGAGCTGACGCGTATCTACAACCACTACGTCGTCGAGACGGCGGTCACCTTCGACGTCGAGGCGTTCACGGTGGATCAGCGCCGGCCGTGGCTCCTGGCCCATCCGGACTCCGGTCCGCACCGGCTCCTTGTGGCCGAGGAGGGCGGGAAGCTCCTCGGGTACGCGACCAGCAGTGCGTTCCTCCCGAAGCCGGCGTACGCGACGTCCGTGGAGACCAGCGTCTACGTGGCGCCCGAGCATGTGGGACGCGGTGTCGGCGGCCTGCTGTACGCCGCGCTGTTCGACGTGCTGGAGCACGAGGACGTGCATGTGGCGCTCGCCGGGATCACCGTGCCCAATGAGGCGTCACAGCGGCTCCACGAGCGTTTCGGCTTTCGGCTTGTCGGCAGCTTCGAGCAGGTCGGGCGGAAGTTCGGTCGGTTCTGGGATGTGGCGTGGTTCCAGAGGGCCCTGGCCGCTTGTCACACCCAGTCGTCCGTACCGCCCAGCAGTTCCACCAGCCCCAGGCCCGGGTCGTCGGCCTCGGCCGACAACCGGTCGTAGGTGGCCTCCCAGTACGGGGCCAGCTGGAGCAGCAAGGGGAGCCGGTAGCGGTGGACGAACGGGGGTCTGCCGGGCTGACGAATGATGATGCGCTGGCTCAGCGCGAACCGACCTGTTCGGTGGCGGATCTCCGTGCGGTCGTCGACGACCGTCGACCAGCGGCCGATCCGCAGGACTCGTTGACCGTTTGTCGTCCGTACTTCTGCGGGGACCCGGCCCAGCCGCCCCGACCAGACGACCCCGGACTCGTCCGACGACTCGCCCGCCATCCCGACACCCCCGCAGACAGGCACGCCCCGACGGCCGCGCTCGTCACATGCTGGCCGAGTCCCCGACAGGAGCACAAGCATCACGGGGCCCTCAGGCTGTCTGTCGGTCCGGCGTCGGTTGCAGTTTCTCCGCGCCGATCCGGCGCATGTGGATGTCGCCCCACTCGGCCAGTGACTGCAGGGCGGTGTTGAGTCGGTTGCCGTGGTCGGTCAGGGAGTACTCGACCTTCGGCGGCACCACGGCGTACACCTCGCGGTGCACCAGGCCGTCCTCCTCCATTTCCCGCAGGTGCTGGGTCAGCATCTTCTCGCTGATTCCGGGGACGCTGCGGCGGAGTGCGGCGAAGCGGCGGGTGCCGTGGGCGTGGAGTTCCCAGAGGATGCTGGACTTCCACTTGCCCGAGAGGGCGTCCACGGCCGCGTCGACGCCGCAGGCGTACGGGCCCTTGGTCGGTCGCGGCATGGGCGTACCTCCTTACCTTTTGGTCAGTACCCCACTAATTAGTCCGTACTGGTCAACTCTACTGGGGCGTTTGAGGATTGATTCGTCGATGCGTCGCCCATTCCGCATCGCAATCTCGTTACTCATCGCATTCCTGGGAGTTTTTTCATGGTGGAGAAGAACAGTCGTCGTGTGAGCGTGCTCGGGCTCGGGGCCATGGGCGGTGCGCTCGCTCGTGCTCTCCTCGACGCCGGGTACGGCACCACGGTGTGGAACCGTACGTCCGGCCGCGCCGATTCCCTCGTCGCGCTCGGCGCGACCGAGGCGGCGACCGCTGCGGAGGCCGTTGCTGCGAGCGACGTCGTCGTGGTGTGTCTCTTCGACCACGCCTCCGTCCACTCCGTGCTCGACCCGCTCGTCGGCGCGCTGGCCGGGCGGGCGCTGGTCAACGTGACGACGACCAAGCCGTCCGAGGCGCGGGAGCTGGCCGCGTGGGCGGGCGAGGCGGGGATCCCGTATCTCGACGGGGCGGTCATGGCGGTGCCCCCGATGATCGGGAAGCCCGGTGCCTCGGTTCTGTACTCCGGGTCGGAGGACGTGTTCACGGAGCACCGGGCGCTGCTCGATCTGTGGGCGGCGAGCACGTACTACGGCGAGGACGCGGGGCGGGCGTCGTTGTACGACTTCGCCCTGCTCTCGGCGATGTACGTGATGTTCGCGGGGTTCATACAGGGTGCGGCCATGCTCGCGCCGGCGGGGGTGCCCGCGCGGGAGTTCGCGGCGATGGCCGCACCGTGGCTGACGGCGATGACCGGGGGGTTCGAGGGTTTCGCGGAGGTCATCGACGGCGGGGACTACACCGTTCCGGGGCAGCAGAGTCTGGACTTCTCGAACCTGACGAGCTTCGTGGAGGCCGCGGCCGAGGAGGGTGTCGGGGACGAGCCCGTCGCCATGGTCCAGCGGCTCATCCAGCGTCAGATCGACGCGGGGCGCGGTGGGGAAGGGTTCGCCCGCATCTACGAGAGCGTCCGGGAGCGGTCCGTCTGAGCCGTACGGGCCGCGTCGTCCGTCAGAACGCGAAGACCTGGCCGCGTGCCATCGTCGCGCCCAGCTCGCACGCGTTGCCGTACGTCGCCGTCCAGCTGACCCGCTTGCCCTGCCAGACGCCGTCGCCGGTGATGGTCACCGGCTGGTACTGGCGGGTGCAGGCGCGGGTCGGGGTGTCGGCGGCCAGTTCGCCGAACCGGCCGTCCACCGCGTTCAGTTCGGTGCAGGCGGCCGCGGGGGCCGGGTGGCTGCCGCCGGGGGTGGGGGCGCAGGTCAGGGTGACGGCGCGGACGACGGTGGCGGTGCCGGAGTCGTCGCCGGCGCCGATGGTGAGGACCAGGGCGGACGGCGGGTACAGGCCGGTGGTCGCGGCGTCGGCGATGCCGGAGGCGGCGGTGCCGACGAGGGCGAGGCCGGTACAGGCGGCGAGGGCGGTGAGTCGGAAGTTGCTGACGTGACGCACGGGGGTGTCCCTTCGGATGTCAGTGCGGGTGCAGGGTGACTGCGGACGGGAGTCTTGCCGACGCCCTGAGTGATCGCACGTTGCCGTCCCTTTACCTGTCGCTTTCCGGCCGCCGACCCCTCCTGTCCCGTCGCCGACTGGTCGTTCGGGTGCTCAACGGGCCCGGAGAGTCGAGTGGTTCAAGCTGGAACGGTCCTCTGACCTGCGACGATCCGAAATTGGTTGAGGGGTGGAGGACTTGAATCCGCATCGGGTCGTCCTGAAAAGCTCCGCCTAGCCCTTGCTCACCGCCGTCAGGATCTCCGGCAGGCGCGCCGCCGTCCGTGGCGCCGCCGTTCGCACGCCCGCCCACGCCACCAGTGCGCCCCAGGCCGTGCCGGCCGGGAGGATCAGCCAGAGCCAGTCGCGGTGGTCGGTGAGGTGGAGGGCGATCGTCGCGGCGACGACGGGGGCGGACAGGAGGGCCGCGGCGACCATGCCGCCCAGGATGGAGATCCACGCCAGGCCGCCCTGGCCCGGGGCCACGTTCTTGTACGCGCTGTCCTGCGGGATCGAGTACGGGAAGTTCGCCGAGGCCACCGCGCCCGTCGCCACCATCGCCCCCAGCAGCGCGAACGCCACGCCCAACGCGTCCGGCAGGGCCGACCAGTCGCCGAGCGCGGCCGCGGTGGCGACCGTGACCACGGCGGTGTACGGGAGCGTGATCACGAGCAGGGCCAGGGCGCGCGCCCGCAGTTCCGCGTAGGCGTCCCGCGTCGAGGCGATCGTCTGCGCCACCATCCAGAACGCCGAGGTGTCCTGGCCGAACTGGTTGTACATCTGGATGCCGAGCATCCCCGACGCGAAGCAGGCGAAGTAGATCGAGCCGGTCCCCTGCAGGGCGTTGAAGAGCGGGACGATCGCGCCGATGGCCAGGGACGTCACCCACGCCGCCTTCGTCTTCGGGTCCCGCCACACGTACCGCAGGCTGCGCTGCATCACCGCGCCGGTACGACCTTCCCAGCTGCCCGTCGCGGTCGTGCCCCGTACGCCCGCCGCCTCGATCGTCGAGCCGTCCGGCGCGGTCATCAACCGCACCAGGCTCCGCCGCCACCACAGCAGCAGCGCCCACAGCGCCGCGGCCGCGAGCAGCAGCCCCGCCGCCGCTCTCCCGTACGCGCCCTCGCTCGCCGCGTCGACCGCGGCGAGCGCCGACGCCGGCGGCAGCCAGCCCACCACCTCCGCGGCCGGGTCCAGCACGTAGAGGCCGCCGGCGCGGCCGAGCCGCTGCGCGCCGAAGTTGACGGCCTGGATGCCGACCGCGATCAGCAGCCCGCTCAGTACCGCCAGGTCCCGGCCCCTGCGCGAGTTCAGCAGCCGGATGTTGGCCGCGGCGACCGCCCGTGACAGCGCCACGCAGCCCAGCACGATCAGCGGCACCGCGACCACCGCCGCCGCCACGCCCGCCGCCCCGTGCGCGAGCGCCAGCGCGCAGCCCACCGCCAGGCACAGGGTGAACACCGGGCCGATCCCCACCAGGGAGGCCACGAGCAGCGCCCGCACGAGCGGCTGAGGCCGCAGCGGCAGCATCACCAGCCGCGACGGGTCCAGCGTCTCGTCGCCGCTCGGTACGAACAGCGGCATCACGGCCCAGCCGAGCGCCAGCACCCCGGTCAGCAGGACCGCCAGGGTGTCCACGTCCGCGCTGCCCCGCATCAGGACGAAGGACAGCATCAGCGCCGCGGCGGCCAGGAGCGCGCCGGCGAGCGAGAGGGCGAAGACCGCCGCGCGGCCGGCCGACTGCCGCAGGCCGTTGCGCAGCAGCGCCCACTTGAGGCGTACGAAGACCGGTGTGAGGTCCTGGGCGGTGCTCACCGGCCGCCGCCCGTCCCGCCGCCGAGCCAGTCCAGGGTGTCCCCGGCGTCCCGGCCCTGCGCGCCGACGAGTTCCAGGAACGCGGCCTGCAGGGACGGCGCGTCGCCGCGGACCTGTTCCAGTGGGCCGTGGGCGCGGATCTGTCCGGCGGCCATCACGGCCACCCAGTCGCAGAGCGACTCGACGAGTTCCATCACGTGGCTGGAGAAGACGACCGTGGCGCCCGAGCCGGTGTAGCGCTCCAGGACGCCGCGGATGGTCTGCGCGGAGACCGGGTCGACGCCTTCGAAGGGCTCGTCGAGGAAGAGGACGTCCGGGTTGTGCAGCAGCGCCGCGGCGAGGCCGATCTTCTTGCGCATGCCGGTGGAGTAGTCAACGACGAGTTTGTGCTGGGCGCTCGTGAGGTCGAGGACGTCGAGGAGTTGTGCGGCGCGGCGGTCGACCTCGTCGCCGGGCAGCCCCCGCAGCCGCCCGGTGTACGCGAGGAGTTCGCGGCCCGAGAGCCGCTCGAAGAGCCGCAGGCCCTCCGGCAGGACCCCGATCCGGGCCTTCACCGCGGCCGGGTCGCGCCACACGTCGTGCCCGGCCACCTCGACCCGGCCGTGGTCGGGGCGCAGCAGGCCGGTGACCATCGACAGGGTGGTGGTCTTGCCGGCCCCGTTGGGGCCGACGAGCCCGATGAACCGGCCGGAGGGGAGGACGAGGTCGACGCCGGCGACGGCGATCTGCTGTCCGAAGCGCTTCCACAGGCCCTCGACGCGGACGGCGGGCGGCGCCGTCCCCTCCACGAGGCCGTCGGCCGCCTCGCTCGCCGTCCCGGCTGTCCGGTCGTCGGACATGGCGCCCGCCCTTCGGTCGTCCCCGTTGTTCCGGAGCCACCCTAAGGCGGGCGCCTCCTCAGGACCGGCGGGCGCGCGCCGCCGCGGCCTCGCGCCCGCAGGCGTACGCGACCGGGCTGATGAGCTCCTCCACGTCCGGCAGCCAGCGGTTGGCCGCGGTGGGGCGCTGGGCCCACTGGACGGCGCCCTGCCCGCCGACGCGGGTGGGCGGGGCGGCCACGTAGTGGCCCTCGCCGCGGGCGATCAGGTCGAGGGAGCTGGGGACCCAGCCGAGCTTGCGGATCAGGTCCGGCGCCTTGGCGGCCGCGCCGGGCAGGACGAAGAACATCATCCGGCGGTCGGGGGTGCAGGTCACCGGGCCGAGGGTGAGATCCATCCGCTCCATCCGGGCCAGCGCGAGGAAGCCGGCCGACTCGGGCACGTCGAGCACGTCGAAGGTACGGCCGGTGGGCAGCAGGATGGAGGCCCTGGGCTGCTTGCCCCAGATCCGGCGGGCCGCGACGGCGCTGCCGGTGGCCTGTGTCGCCCAGTCCGGTCTGGCGGCGTGCGCGCCCGGCGCGGCGCAGTCGGCGGCACCGCAGGAGCAGCGTTCGGCGCCCTCCACCGCCTCCAGCCACGTGCCGGCGAACACGTCCCAGTGCCGTTCTTCCGCGTACCGCACGGCGCTGTCCAGCAGCTGTTCGCCGCGCTGCTTGGGGATCTGTGCGGCTTCCGTGACTCCGATGGTCTCTTCCACGCACCACTCAACTCCTGCCGTCACCTGGGGTTACGGGCGTCACGGCGAGCCGCCTGGCGCATCGATCCTGCACGCGGGGCGCATGGATGCACGGGTGGGGGCGCGCGTGAGGGCGGGGAGCGGCGGAGGGGTAGCCAGAGTCGGGGGGCATCGGCAGGAGCGCCGTGAGCGCCATGGTCGATGCGTCCGGTTTCGCGTGTTCACATCGGCATTGACCGGATATCCGTCGGGCAGTGATCAGTTCATTGATCGTTCGGTCCTGATCGTGTCCGGCCTCAGGGGGTTCTTCATGGCAGCCAGGCCTCTCGTCGCCCGTCAGCCCAACGAACGGCTGCAGGCGCTCATCCAGGAAGCCGGGTGCTCCAACGCCGGCCTCGCCCGCCGCGTCAACATGGTCGGCGCGGAGCGCGGCCTGGACCTGCGGTACGACAAGACATCGGTGGCGCGCTGGCTGCGCGGTCAGCAGCCGCGCGGCCGGGCGCCCGGGATCATCGCGGAGGCGCTGGGCCGCAAACTCGGCCGTACGGTCACGATCGACGAGATCGGGATGGCCAACGGCAAGAACCTGGCGTCGGGCGTGGGCCTGCAGTTCTCGCCGACCGTCACCGGGGCGATCGAGCAGGTCTGCGAGCTGTGGCGGAGCGACGTCGGCCGGCGGGACTTCCTGTCCGGCTCGGCGGTCGCCGCCTCCGCGCTGGTCGAGCCGAGCCGGGACTGGCTGATCACCGGCGCGGACGGGCACGTGGAGCGGTCCGCCGGGGCGCGGGTCGGGGCCTCGGACGTGGCGGCGGTGCGGGAGATGACGCACGCGCTCGTCGATCTCGACCACCGGTTCGGCAGCGGGCACGTGCGGCCGGTGGTGGTGCACTACCTGAACAGCGTGGTCGCGGGGATGCTGTCGGGGGCGTACCGGGACTCGGTGGGGCGGGAGTTGTTCGCCGCGGTGGCCCGACTGACCGAACTGGCCGGGTACATGGCCGTGGACACCGGGCAGCCGGGGCTCGCGCAGCGGTACTACATCCAGGCCCTGCGGCTCGCGCAGGCCGCCGGGGACCGCGCGTACGGCGGCTACGTGCTGGCGGCCTCGATGAGCCATCTCGCCGCGCAGCTCGGAAACCCGCGGGAGATCGCGCAGTTGGCGCGCGCCGCGCAGGAGGGGGCGCGCGGTCACGTGACGCCGCGGGCCGAGGCGATGTTCCTGGCGGCGGAGGCGCGCGGGCACGCGCTGCTGGGCGACGCCCGCACCTTCGACGCGGTCGCGGGCCGGGCGGTACGGGCGCTGGAGCAGGCCGACCCGGAGTCGGGCGACGACCCGGCGTGGATCGCGCACTTCGACCAGGCGTACCTCGCCGACGAACTGGCCCACGGCCACCGGGACCTGGGGCGCGCCGAGGAGGCCGCTCGGGCCGCAGAGGAGTCGCTGGACGGGCTGCCGCGGACGCGGGCGCGGCGGCGGGCGATCGGCCTGGTGCTGCTGGCCTCCGCGCAGGTGCAGCGGCGCGAGGTCGAGCAGGCGTGCCACACCGGGACGCGCGCCCTCGAACTCCTCGGCACGCTGCGGTCGTCGCGGGGCGCGGAGTACCTGGAGGACCTGCAGCAGCGCCTGGAGTCGTACGCGGCGGAGCCCGCGGTACGGGAGTTCGGGGCGCGGCTGGAGATCCAGGCCGCGTAACGGGGGCCGTTGGTGACGGGGGTCACCCCCGTGAGGTGACCGGGACCACACACGTGTGCGGAGCGCGGGACGCACCCGGTAGCGTGAACCGACGCTTCCGTAAGTGGATCAAGGTAGATCGGTAGGAGTCCCGGTGACGCAGAGCGGACAGGGTCCGGACCCGCAGCTTCCCGCGGTACGGCCCACGCACGAGGGTGTCGTGCTGCCCGCGGAGGGCGGTATGCCGGGCGAGCCCGGCGGCGGCCCGGCCGGCGGGCAGCCGTGGGGCGGCGCCTGGGGCCCGGGCGCCGGGCAGCCGTCCGTGCCGCCGCCGGTCGCCCAGCCGCTGCCGCCGGAGGCGGTCCCCGGTGGCGCGGCGGACATGCAGGCCACCCAGTACATCGCCCCGATCCCGGCGACGGGCCAGGGCGGGCACCAGGGCGGGTACGGGATGCCGCCGCAGGACCCGTACGGTCCGCCCGCGGGCACGCAGGACGGCTACGGCTTCCCAGGCCCGGCGGCCGCCGGACCGGCCATGCCCGCCGCCGCACCGCAGGCCGGGTACGGCTTCCCCGGTCCCGCCGACCCCTCCGGCTACGGCTACCCCGGTCCCGCCGCGGGCGACGCCGGGGACATGCAGGCCACCCAGCACATACCCCCGGTCGCCGCGCAGGGCGCCTCCGACGACACGCGCTTCCTCGGCACCGGTCCGCTCCCGCCGCACGGCGGCAACGCCGGCACCGGCGGCGGGGACGCCGAGTCGACGCAGTACCTGCCGCCCGTGGCCGCGCAGTCTCAGGGAGAGCGCACCCGGCCGCCCGCCGAGTTCGACAACCTCTTCCGCAGCGACAGCACGCAGCAGATGCCGCGTCAGCCGCAGTTCCAGCAGCCGCAGTCCCCGCAGTCGCAGTTCAGCGCGCCCCCGCCGTCGTACCAGCAGCAGCCCCCGCAGCCCCCGTACGGGCATCAGCAGGACGACTACGGCTACGACCCCGAGCCGCGCCGCAGGGTCCCCGGGGCGCTGATCGCCGCCGTCGTGGTCGGCTGCGTGGTCCTCGGGCTCGGCGTGGGCGCGGTGCTCAGCAGCGGCGACGACAAGGGCGACACCGGCAAGAACGTGGCGTCCAGCTCCGCCGCCCCGTCCACCGGGCCCTCCGAGAGCGCGAAGTCCGACGACCCGGCCGAGCCGCAGGCCAAGGCGCTCGACAAGCTGCTCGCGGACAGCAACGACAGCCGCGACGCGGTGATCCGCTCCGTCGAGAACATCCGCCAGTGCAAGAACCTCGACCAGGCCGCGACCGACCTGCGCGGCGCGGCCCAGCAGCGCCGCGGCCTGATCACCCGGCTGCAGGCGCTCTCCGTCGACAAGCTGCCGCAGCACACGCAGCTGACCGGCGCGCTCACCAGGGCCTGGCAGGCGTCGGCCTCTGCCGACGACCACTACGCGGCCTGGGCGGACCAGATGAAGGGCAGGAAGGCCTGCAAGGGCGGCAAGGCCCGGAACACCGGCCAGACCGCCGAGGCCACCAAGAAGAGCGGCGAGGCCACCACGGCCAAGCGCGAGGCGGCCGGGCTGTGGAACCCGACCGCCACGAAGTACGGCCTGACCAAGCGCCAGCCGCACCAGCTGTAGGCCCGCGGGCCCGCCGTGCGCGGTGTCCCTACGGGGCGCTGCGCACGGTCTCGCCGACGTCGACGAAGCCGGGCTTCTGGGCCACGAGCCGGCCCTGGCGGACGACCTGGAAGGTCACCTCGGAGTTGACGATCCGGGGGAAGTCGGCGGCGCCGAGCATGTCCTCGTACCGCCAGCGCAGCGGCGGGGTGAGGCCGCCGGTGTCGATCTCCTCGCCCCGGTCGAGGGCTTGGGCGATCCGCAGCGGGGTGATGTCGTCGGCGCCGATGGTCTCGACGACCTTCTTCAGGACCGTGTACGCGATCCAGGTCGTCTGGACGCCCGCGTCGGCCGGGTCGATGCGGTTGTCCTCGAAGGCGTGCTCCTTGATGACCTTGAGCATCGGATCCCAGGACCGGTCGCCCGCGTCGGGGTACCAGCCGGTGACGTACGCGCCCTCGAAGGGGCTGCGCGAGCCGCCGGTGCGGTCGACCAGCGGCTGGCCGACGCTGCCGAGCACGGACGAGATCCGCACCTCGCTGTCGTCGGAGTCGGGCAGCCGGCGGAAGGAGTCGAAGAAGGTCTGGGTCCGCTCGCCGAGCACGGCGGTGACGCAGCCCTTCTCGCGGCCGGCCTTCTTGCGGGCCTCGGTGGCCTGCTCGGTGTACTCGCCCGCGTCCTCGACGGCCGGGATGTCGGCGGCGGTGCGGTGGCTCGTGCGCTGCAGGCCGGAGTTGAGCAGCATCGGCATCTTGTCGCCCGTGATGGTGTCCGGGCGGACGAGGGAGACCCGGCGGCAGGACTCGCCGAGCTGCATGCCGTGGCCGGCGATCAGCGAGGCCTGGCCGCCGTTGACCGGGTAGGAGAGGTGGCTGGTGAACTCGTCCTCGGAGAGGCCGTAGCCGCCGATGTACGGGATGCCGGCGGCCTCCAGCGGGGCCATGAAGGCGCGGCCGTGCTGGCTGTAGGAGCCGACGACGGCGTCGACGCCCTCGCGGACGGCGCGCCGGGCGCAGGCGGAGGCTCCGGAGGAGCTGTTCTCCTCGTTGCAGGTGAGGACACGCAGTTCGTGGCCGTCGATGCCGCCGGAGGCGTTGACCCAGCGGGCGTAGGCCTGGGCCATGGCGGGCATTCCGGGCATGTTGGTGGCGCGGGTGGCGTCGGGCGCCCAGGTCATCACCGTGATGGGCTCCCTGGAGCCCCCCGAGACTCCAGGGATCATGCCGCAGCCGGTGAGCAGCGAGGCGGCGGCTGCCGTGGCCGTCGCGTATGCGAGGAGTGAGGTCATTCGCCTACCGGTCATGGCCATGCACAATTCCGCCTCACGGGTAACGCTGGAGTGTGCGCGATCCAACGCTCGGTGACATCAAGGTGAATTGCGGGGGTCACGGTGAGACGGGGAGGGGTGTCGTCCACTTGATCGAAAAGGGGAACGTACGATCGAACGGTGTCCAGTCCTGTTTCCGGTTCGGTGAACTCTTCCCGTCGTGGCCGTCGCTCCTCCACCATGGGCGACATGCCGCTCAATGACATGCCGTGGTGGCGCTGGCGCAGCAATGTGCGCTCGGCGCTGCACATGCTCTCCGACCCCGTCTTCCACCAGGAGACCTGGCTGGCCGGCCAGGAGGGGTACGGCGACGTCACCGACGCCGTGTACCGCCTGGTCGAGGACACCTGGCTGGACAACTGGTCCGCCGAGAAGTACGTCGGGACGATCTTCCGCGACTCCGGCGAGGCCGCGCTGGTCGACGTCGCCGTGCTCCGCGTGCTGCGGATCATGCACCAGGTCGGGGCGGACGCCCCGGTCTCCGCGTTCCTGGAGCACCACGGGTGGCCGGAGGCGGTGCGGGCCGCGCGCGAGGCGCACGTACGGATGGCGACGGCGGACGGGGAGGACCCGGACGTGCCGCCGCGCTCGCTGGACGTACTGCGGATCATGACGGGCGCGGCCTGACGGTCTGCGGCCTGACGGGCCGCGGGGGGACGGACCGCGGGGGACGGCCGTGGGGGCGGTCCGACTGCCGGACGGCGGGTCGGGGGAGCGCCGTGACTGTGGCAGCCTATGGGGATGACCGACCAGTACGTCCTCACGCTCTCCTGCCCGGACAAAAAGGGCATCGTGCACGCCGTGTCGAGCTACCTGTTCATCACCGGATGCAACATCGAGGACAGTCACCAGTTCGGCGACCGTGACACCGGCCTCTTCTTCATGCGGGTCCACTTCTCCGCCGAGGCCCCGGTCACCGTGGACAAGCTGCGGGCCAGCTTCGCGGCGGTGGGCGACTCGTACGCCATGGACTGGCAGATCCACAGGGCCGAAGAGCGCATGCGGGTCGTGCTGATGGTGTCGAAGTTCGGGCACTGCCTGAACGACCTGCTCTTCCGCTCCCGGATCGGCGCGCTGCCGGTGGAGATCGTCGCCGTGGTGTCCAACCACACCGACTTCGCCGAGCTGGTGGCCTCGTACGACATCCCGTTCCGGCACATCCCGGTGACGAAGGACAACAAGGCCCAGGCCGAGGCCGAGTTCCTGGAGCTGGTCCGCGCGGAGAACGTCGAGCTGGTGGTGCTCGCCCGGTACATGCAGGTGCTCTCCGACGACCTGTGCAAGCAGCTCGCGGGCCGGATCATCAACATCCACCACTCGTTCCTGCCGAGCTTCAAGGGCGCGAAGCCGTACCACCAGGCGCACGCGCGGGGCGTGAAGCTCATCGGCGCCACCGCGCACTACGTCACCGCCGACCTCGACGAGGGCCCGATCATCGAGCAGGAGGTCGAGCGCGTCGGCCACGAGGTCACCCCCGACCAGCTCGTGGCGATCGGACGCGACGTCGAGTGCCAGGCGCTGGCCCGCGCCGTGAAGTGGCACGCCGAGCGGCGGATCCTGCTGAACGGCCGCCGCACGGTCGTCTTCGCCTGACACCCCCCGAGGGGGTGTCTGACAATTCCCTACAGCCGGCTCAGCGACGCAGCGGCGAACAGGACGTCCCTGATCGCCTCGCGGTCGCCGTCCTGCCCGGCCGCGGCCTCGTGCGGCGAGATGTGCCCGGCCACCAGCTGGCAGAACTCGACGCCGTCCATCGCGACCTGGGCCACCGACGTCTCGGCCGTGCCGAGGGCCGCCGGGGAGTCCAGGGCGATGTACCAGTGGCCGCCGCCCGCGCCCTCGATCTCCAGGTGCAGCGAACGCCCCGGCGAGCCCGCCGCGACCAGGTGCCGCGGCGGGGACGCAAGCCCCGCGCGCCGGCGGTCGGCCAGGGCGGCCGGCAGGAGCCGGGCGGCCAGGTCGATCATGGCGTGCAGATGCGCGCCGCCGGGCGGGGCGTACGGGTAGGCCACCGCGTTCGCCAGGTCGTCGGCGTGCACCCAGCACTCGAAGGCCCGGTCGAGCAGGGCGTCGCGCAGCGGCAGGGCGAAGTCCCCGTACGGCACGGTGAGGTCGGCGACGCCGCCGCCGGCGAAGGAGACCGTGCGCACCAGGGTGTGGCTCTGCTCGCGCCAGGGCGCGCGGACGCCGCGGGTGGGCGGGTAGTGCCCGCTCTCCCAGTACGCCTCGGTGCGCGCGGCCGGCGAGGCGCCGGCGGCGCCGGCCTGCTCGCCGAGCGGGTCGTCGAGGCCGAGGGCCCGCGCCACGAGGCCGTCCACGGCGAGCAGATGGCCGATGACCCCGGCGACCGTGGTGCGGCGGCTGACCTGCTGCTCGCCCTCGAACCACTTCAGCCGCACCGGGGCGTGCCACTCGGAGTCCCCGATGTCGCGGAGCAGCGCGTCGAGCCGCGCGGTCTCGGCGTCGTACGAGGCGGCCCAGTCGGGCACGGGGATCCGGGCGGGCCGCCGCCCGAGGCAGTTCTCGAGCACGCGGGAGCGCAGCAGCGGATCGAGATCCAGGTCCCGGTCCTCGTGCAGCAGCCCCACCGCGTCCCGCAGCCGCAGCGCCTCGTCGGCGCAGGCCGCGCACTCGGTCAGATGCGCCTCGACCGCCTGCGTCTCCTCCCCGGAGCACGCCGCCAGCGCCCACGCCCCGAGCAGCGACTTCAGATGCCGGTGCGGCAGCACGAGCGGCGCGACGGGAACCACCGGGCCGGACGCCGCCGGGTCGGCGGGCGTCGCCGGGTCGGGCTCCGGCGGGTCGGGCTCCGGCGGGTCCGCGGGCGCGCCGGACTCCGGCGGCGCGTCGAGCTCTGCCGGCGCGTCGAGGTCGGTCCGTACGTCCGGCTCGGGCGCGCCCTCCGGGCGCGTCGGCTCGGCCTCCGCGGCCGTCGGCTCCGCCTGCCCCGGGGCGACCCAGTCTGCCCGGACCGGGGGGCCCAGGGGGCGGGTGAGGTCGGCGTGGTCGTCCGGGGCCCATCGCGGGCCCGGTATGCGGGGGATGCGGCGGAACTCCTCCGGCTCCTCCGGGGTGTCGTCGGAGCGGTTCACAGGGCACGCCCGTAGCCCGGCGGCGCGGTGCCTTCCAGGCCGCCGCGGGTGTGGGCGGTCGAAAGGAGCTGAAGGCCCAGGCGCAGCCGGCGCCGGGCCTCCTCCTCCGTCACGCCGAGGTCCGCCGCCGTCTGGCGGTAGTCGCGGCGCCGGCGGTACGCGAGGTCCAACGCGGCCCGCAGCGGCGCGGGCATGGACATCGCGATGTAGTCGGCGCGGGCGGCCACCGACGCCCGGTGCACCTTCTGCTCCAGCTCCTCGGCCGTGCCCTCGCCCGCCGCCGTCTCGCGCAGCCGCTGCACCGCCTGCCGGCGGGCCAGGTGCGCGAGCCAGGCGCGCAGACTGCCCTGCTTCGGGTCGTACGCGTCGGGGTGTTCCCAGACGTGGCCGAAGACTTCGCGGGTCACCCGGTCCGCGGCCGCCTCGTCGTCGAGCACCCGGTGGGCGAGGTTGTGGACGAGGGAGGCGTAGCGGTCGTACAGCTCGCCGAGCGCCGCCGCCTCCCCGCGGGCCAGTCGCTGCTGCATCCGGCGGTCCCAGCGAGGTGGTGTGTCCTTCGCCATACGAAACCCTCCCGGCTGCCCTCCCGACCCGACTGTCCCTCGACAGTAATGGGCCGCGTCGACCTGCACCTCCCTTTGCGGCAAGAGCACTCCGGGCCGGTGAGGGGATGGTAAGAAAAGCGCCACACTCGGGTGAAGGGGTTTCGACTGCGCCGAACGGGGCAGCGGGAGGGCACAGGAAGGGCATCCTCCGCTTGCCTTCGCCTCCGGAAAGGTTCGCACCGTGACGCTCAAGGTCGACGTGCACGAGCAGAACACCTGGACCGTGCTGCGCATCAGCGGCGAACTCGACCTGGCGACCTCGCCGGTGATCCGCCGCAGGGTCCACGACGCGGTGGCCGTCGGCCGGCACGACGTGGTCCTCGATCTCTCCGCCGTACGGTTCTGCGATTCCAGCGGGGTCGGCGTGCTCATCGCCGCCCGCCGCCTCATGCACTCCTGCCGCGGCCGGCTGCGGCTGATCCTGCCCGCGCAGGGCGCGCCCGCCGGCTCGCACGTGAACCGGGTGTTCGCCGCCCTCGGCGTGCGCCGGCTGTTCGACGTGTTCGAGGACGTCGCCGCGGCGACCTGCGAACAGGCGCAGCCGCTGTCCGCATAGTGGGCGTCTCGCGTCCGTGACGTCGTACGTCTCGGCAGCACGGCCCTTCGCGTCGTACGCTCCGCACCATGGACTCCACGGACGCCGACGCGCTGTACCGCCGCCGCCTCGCCAACCGTTTCCGTGCCTTCGACCAGGACGGCGACGGCACCATCTCCCGCGAGGACTTCACCACCGCGGCCAAACGCGTGCTCGCCGCGTTCGACGTGCCGTTCCGCTCCGACAAGGGCCAGGCGCTGTGGAGCGGCGCGGAGGCGTTCTGGCAGGGCATGGCGGGGATCGCCGACGTCGACGGCGACCAGAAGGTCAGCCACGACGAGTTCTTCGGGTCCGCCGCCAAGCGGCTGCACGACCACCCGGAGCGGTTCGCCGAGATCGCCCGGCCGTTCCTGCACGCCCTGCTCGCGGTCGCCGACACGGACGGCGACGGCCGCGCCGAGACCAAGGACGTGGAGAAGGCCCTGGTGGTGCTCGGAGTGGAGCCGCACATGGCCGCGCTGAGCGCCGAGTCCCTCGACACGGACCGCTCGGGCACGGTCGACGAGGAGGAGGCGGTCACCGCCTTCGCCCGCTACTTCATGACCAACTGACGGCCCCCGGCGTCAGGCGCCGTACCGCTCCCTGAGCTTGTACTTCAGGACCTTGCGCAGGGTCTCGTTGCGCGGCAGGGCGTCGACCACCTCCAGCTGCTCCGGCAGCTTGTGGACCGACAGGCCCGCGCCGCGCAGGAAGCCGGTGACCTCCGCGAGGGTCAGCGGCGGCGTGCCCGCCGGCTGTTCCACGACCGCGCACACCCGCTCGCCGCGCTCCCTGTCCGGCAGGCCGATCACGGCGGCGTCGCCGACCGACGGGTGGGTGTGCAGCAGGTCCTCGATCTCCTTGGCCGAGATGTTCTCGCCCTTGCGGATGATGATGTCCTTGATCCGGCCGGTGAGGACGAGGTGTCCGCTCTCGGTGAGGTGCCCGACGTCCCCGGTCCGCAGGAAGCCGTCCTCGTCGAAAGCGGCCGCGGTCTGCTCCGGGTCGAGGTACCCCCGGCACACGGCCTCGCCGCGCAGTCGCACCTCGCCGCCCTCGGCGATGCGTATCTCCATGCCGGCGGGCGGCCGGCCCTCGGTGGTCGCGAGGTTCTCCGCGGTGTCCTCCGGATCGCCCATGGTGATCATCGGGACCTCGGTCATGCCGTATCCGTGCGTCAGTTCGCAGCCCAGCTCGCGGACGACGGCGTGGTAGATCTCCGGCGGCTTCGGCGCGCCGCCGCCGGCGAGCAGTCGCAGTGTCGGGATGACCTTCTCGCCGGGCTGTTTGCGCTGTTCGGCGAGGAACATCGAGTAGAAGGCGGTGGAGCCGCCGGCCACCGTGACGCCGTGTTTCCGGTATTCCTCCAGGGCGTCCGGCAGCTGGAACTGTTCGAACATCACCGCCGGGAATCCGTACAGCAGCAGCATCACCGTGTAGTCGGGGCCGGCGATGTGCGCGTACGGGAACGCCATCGAGCCCACGTCGTCCGGACTGAGCCGCAGCGCGTGGGCGAGGCAGGAGCCGCCGGCGATCAGGGAACGGTCGGTGTGCAGCACCCCCTTGGGGTCGGAGGTGGTGCCGGAGGTCCAGTAGATCCAGCGGACCTCCTCGCCGGAGGAGGGCGGGGCGGGCAGGATCTCCGGGTCCCCGTCGGGCAGGGTCTCGTACGCCTCGAAGATCCCGTGCGCGCCGAGCCGCCGGGCCATCTCCGTGTGGTCGTGGCCGCGCCACACGCCGGGCACGGCGAAGTGCTCCGCCCGCGACTCGCGCAGGGCGAAGCCGACTTCGCGGTCCCGGTAGAAGGGGATCACCGGGGTCTGCACGGCCCCGAGCCGGGCCAGCGCGAAGGAGAGCAGCGCGGTCTCGATCCGGGTGGGCAGCTGCCAGGCGACGACCGTGCCGGGTCGCACGCCCCGCTCGTGCAGCCCGGCGGCCGCCCGCTCGGCGCGGCCGTGCAGCTCGCCGAAGGTGAGGGTGCGGTCGCCCTGGAGGAGGACCGGGAGGTCGGGGGTGAGTGCGGCGCGGCGCTCGACGAGCTCCCAGAGGGTGCGGGACTCGCCGAGGGCGTGGGCGGTGTCGGTCGCGGTCACGGCGCTCCCTCGGGCTGGCGGACTCGTCTGACGAAGTGTCAGATCGTGCGGAGAGCGTAGGGCCCTGCTCCTTGTCGGTCCAGGGGTGCGGGGCTAGCCTGCGTTCTGACGGGTCATCAGATAAGGGTGGACTACGTACGTGCCACGGAGGCGTCCCATGACCGAACTGCCGCGGATCGTCAGCGTCGACGACCATGTGATCGAACCGGCCCATCTCTTCGCGACCTGGCTCCCCGCCAAGTACCGGGACCGCGGACCCCAGCCGCTCACCGCCGGCATCGGCGAGCTCGCCTACATCGGCGGGAAGTACCAGATCACGATGGACCCCGACGGGCCGCCCGCCGACTGGTGGATCTACGAGGACCTCAAGTTCCCGTACAAGCGGAACATCGCCGCCGTCGGCTTCGACCGCGACGACATGACCCTGGAGGGCATCACCCGCGAGGAGATGCGGCGCGGCTGCTGGGACCCCGCCGAGCGGCTGAAGGACATGGACCTCAACCACGTCGAGGCCTCGCTCTGCTTCCCGACCTTCCCGCGCTTCTGCGGCCAGACCTTCGCCGAGGCCAAGGACAAGGAGGTCGCGCTCGCCTGCGTCCGGGCCTACAACGACTGGATGGTGGAGGAGTGGTGCGGGGACAGCGGCGGGCGGCTGATCCCGCTGTGCATCATCCCGCTCTGGGACATCGACCTCGCGGTGGCGGAGATCCGCCGCAACGCGGCGCGGGGGGTGCGGGCGGTCACCTTCTCGGAGATCCCCACTCATCTGGGGCTTCCGTCCATCCACTCCGGCTACTGGGACCCGTTCTTCGCGGTCTGCCAGGAGACCGGGACCGTGGTGAACATGCACATCGGGTCGTCCTCGCAGATGCCGGCGGCCTCGCCCGACGCCCCGCCCGCCGTCCAGGCGTCCCTGAGCTTCAACAACGCGATGGCGTCGATGATGGACTTCCTCTTCAGCGGCGTCCTGGTGAAGTTCCCGCGCCTGAAGCTCGCCTACAGCGAGGGCCAGATGGGCTGGATCCCGTACGCCCTGGAGCGCGCCGACGACGTATGGGAGGAGCACCGCGCCTGGGGCGGCGTGCGCGACCTGATCCCCGAGCCGCCGTCCACGTACTACTACCGGCAGATCTTCTGCTGCTTCTTCCGCGACAAGCACGGCATCGCCTCGCTCGACGTCGTCGGCCGCGACAACGCCACCTTCGAGACCGACTACCCGCACGTCGACTCGACCTTCCCGCACACCAAGGAGGTCGCCCTCGACCACGTGAAGGGCCTCGACGACGAGACCGTGTACAAGCTGATGCGCGGCAACGCCATCCGGATGCTCGGCCTGGACCTCGTCTGATGGACCTCGCGTACACGGACGAGGAGGAGGCCTTCCGGGCCCGGCTGCGGGAGTGGCTGGCGGCCGAACTGCCCACCCTGCCGCCGCGGCCCGACCCGCTCGACTGGCCCGCGCGGCGCGCCTACGACTGCGGCTGGCAGCGGCGGCTGTACGACGCCGGGTACGGCGAGGTCCACTGGGACGCCTCCCCCACCCGCCGGCTGATCTTCCTGGAGGAGACCGAGCGGGCCGGAGCGCCGTACGTCGGCGCGAACTTCGTCGGACTGCTGCACGCCGGACCGACCGTCGCCGCCGAAGGCACACCGGAACAGCGCAAGCGCTGGCTGGAGCCCGTGCTGCGCGGCGACGAGGTGTGGTGCCAGGGCTTCTCCGAGCCCGACGCCGGCTCGGACCTGGCGGCTTTGCGCACCCGCGCCGTGCGCGACGGCGACGCGTACGTGGTCACCGGCTCCAAGATCTGGACCTCGCACGCCGAGGTCGCCGACTGGTGCGAACTGCTCGTACGGACCGACCCCGACGCGCCGAAGCACCGCGGGATCACCTGGCTCGCCATGCCGATGTCCAGCCCCGGGATCACCGTGCGGCCGCTGCGGACGCTCGCCGGGTCCACCGAGTTCGCGGAGATGTTCCTCGACGAGGTCCGGGTGCCGGTCGGCAACCGGGTCGGGGACGAGAACGACGGCTGGCGGGTCACGATGGTGACCCTGTCCTTCGAACGCGGCACGGCGTTCGTCGGCGAGGTCGTCGCCTGCCGCCGGGTGCTCGGCGAACTCGCGCGCGCGGCGCGGGAGAACGGGACCTGGGACGACGCGGTGATCCGGCGCCGGCTCGGCCGGCTCGCCGCCGAGTTCGCGGCGCTGTGGCGGCTCACCCAGTGGAACGTCAGCGAGGCGGAGGCGACGGGCGGGGTGCCGGGGGTCGGCGGCTCCGTCTTCAAACTGCGGTACTCGCACGCCCGCCAGGAGCTGTACGACGCGGCCGCCGCGGTGCTCGGGCCGGACGCGCTCGACCTCGGGCGGGAGTGGAACCTGGACCGGCTGTCCTCCCTCTCGTACACCATCGCGGCGGGCACGTCGCAGATCCAGCGGAACATCGTCGCCGAGCGGATACTCGGCCTGCCGAAGGGGCGGTGACCCGGCCATGGACTTCCGGCTCACGCAGGACCAGAAGGCGCTCCGGGCGGGCGTACGGGAGCTGCTCGCCCGGCGGTTCGACCTGCGGCGCGCCGTGGACGCGGGGCCGGTGCTCGACCGCGCGCTCTGGCGGGAGCTCGGCGAGGCCGGCTTCTTCGCGCTCCGACTGCCGGAGGAGCGGGGCGGGGTGGGCCTCGGCGCGCCGGAGGCGGTGCTGGCCTTCGAGGAGGCGGGACGCGTCCTGCTGCCGGGCCCCCTGATCGCGACCCACCTGGCGGCGGGGGCGGTGCCGGGGGCGGCGGAGGGGGAGACGGTCGTCACGGCGGTGGACGGTTCGCTCGTGGAGTGGCTGGACGAGGCGGATGTGGTGGAGGGGGAGGTCGGGGACGCGGTGCGGGTGCGGTCCGTCGACCCGCTGACGCCTCTGCACAGGGTGCCGTCGCCCGCGACGGCGGGGCGGGACGACGTCGACCTCGGTGTGTTGTTGTGTGCTGCCGAGCAGCTCGGAAGTGCGGGTGCGACCACTGAGGCGGCTGTTGCCTACGCGCGGTCGCGGACGCAGTTCGGGCAGGTCATCGGGGCGTTCCAGGCCGTCAAGCATCTCTGCGCGGAGATGCTCGTACGGGTCGAGGTGGCGCGGGCGGCGGTCTACGCCGCCGCGGTGACGCTCGACCCCGTCGAGGTCGCCGGGGCCAAGCTGCTCGCCGACGAGGCGGCCGTGCGGTGCGCGCGGGACTGTCTGCAGGTGCACGGCGGGATGGGCTTCACGTGGGAGGCGGACGTGCACCTGCACCTCAAGCGGGCCTGGGTGCGGGCCGAGCGGCGCCTGACGGCGGCGGCTGCCGAGGAGACGGTCGCGGCGGCGCTGTGACCCGGAGCGGACCGTGCGCTCACGGAGTGTCGATATCGGGTTGTGTCCTTCACCGGGGCCGTCACGGCCCGGAGTCGGGGCACTGCTCCGGTACGCTCCGTGGGATGCGAGTGGTTCTCAGCCCGGTACCCGCCGGTGTCGCCCCAGCGGCGGCATCGCTCCCGGGAATGCCCGCCGCTCGCGGCCCGTGGAGGCGTTCTGCGCCCTCCTGTTCGACTCCCCGCAGCGTGCGTCGCACAGTATGCACCACGCGTACTCCTTCGCGCTGGAATATGCCCGAAGCGCTTGTTGCGGTGACTGTACGTCAACCATGCTGTCTCACAAGGGAATCACGTTCCGTGATGACCGCTTTGTCTGTGAGGCGCGAGGCGATGTGTCCGCCGGTTCGGATGGTGTGAGCGGTGCAGGTGCTTCAGGTTCAGTTGGAGGTCGGGCCGGACCCGGCTGAGGTGGGACGCGCCCGGCGTTGGGCCCGTTCGAGGCTCGCCGGTTCGGGCATAGGGGATGACGAGCCGCTCGCCGAGACGCTGGTGCTGCTCATCTCCGAACTGGTGACGAACGCCGTGGTGCACACGGGCTGCCCCGCGGTGCTGCGGATGCTGTTCGGCGCGGGCGCGCCCGAGGCCGGGACGGTGCGGGTGGAGGTCGCCGACGCCAGCGACTGCCCGCCGCGGCCCCGGCACGCCGGCGGCGAGGACACCAACGGGCGCGGCCTGGAGCTGGTCGACGGGCTCGCCGACCGGTGGGGCTGGCAGCCCGAGGGGCGCGGCAAGCGGATCTGGTGCGAGGTCGACCGCCGCGGCTACGAGAAGGCCGGTCCCGGTTTCGAGGCCCCCGGTGTCGTCACGTATCACGCGTAACGGGTAAATCCTTCCCCACCCGTTGACGTCCCGTGTCCGATTGATCACCCTGGGGTGAGCGATTCGTCGCGAGGGGACGACGAGGGGTGCCGTTCGTATCCGTGTCCGGATCCGGCCGCCCTCGACGAGTGCGGGTCGTGCGGGGTGGCGGCGACCTCCGTGCCGTGCTCGGGGTGCGCATGCGGGCTTGCCGCCACCCGGAATCTCACAGGACGGCCACCGGCGCGACCGGGCTTCCCGTGCCGCCGACGAAGGGCTCGGGCATCGCGGAGAGCAGGAACGCGTACCTCCGCTCTTGTGCACAGGCTGTGGACAACTTTTCCAGATTCCAGTTCTGGCCCTGCAGCATCCCCATCTCGACCAGGTCCAGGGCGTGCACCGGCAGCCACAGGTTCTCGACCTCGGGCGGGAAGATCTCGAAGGTCAGGGTGTCGTTCGCGACGGCCGCGACATCGCGGGCGTGGAACCACTCCGGGGTGCGTATCGACAGACCGGGGGAGGGGAACGCGTACCCGTGCTTGTCGCCGCCGAGGTACGCCTGGATCTGCCCGGTCCGTACGAGCACGATGTCGCCGGCGCCGACCGTGACCCCGCCGAACTCCGCGGCCTCGTCGAGGTCCTCCGGGGTCACCGCGTGGTCGCCGGGGAGCCGGTCGAGGCCCTTCGCGGCGGCGACGTCGAGCAGGACGCCGCGGCTGACGAGGTGCCGGGCCGTGTGGATGCCGCTGAACTCGGAGCGGCCGTGCGGGGTGATGGAGCCGGCGGGGCGGCCGTTGTAGATGCGGCCGGAGTGCGAGACGTGGGTGAGGGCGTCCCAGTGGGTGGCCGCCTGCAGGCCGAACGTCACCGCGTCGTCGCTGGTCGCGACGGTGCCGGGGCCGAACAGCTCCTGGTTGATCTGCACCATGACGTGCAGCGGGTTGACGCGGCCGGGGATCATGCCGGTCTGCACGCCGTCCTGCGTGAGGTCGAGGGCGAGCGGGACGCGCAGGCCCGAGCGGACGGTGCGGACGGCCTCCCGTACGACCTCGTCGGTGACGAGATTGAGGGTGCCGATCTCGTCCTCGGCGCCCCAGCGGCCCCAGTTGTTGACGCGCTTGGCGATGTCGTGGAATTCGGCTGGCAGGGACATCGGGCCTCCGGGGTCTTGTTTTCCGGTATCTGACGGGCCGTAGAATCCAGACGGCGAATCTAACGGACCGTCAGAAACCTCGGAAGGGGCCGGTCGTGGGGAACTTCTTGGCAGGCAAGGTCGTCGCCGTCACCGGAGCGGGCCGCGGCATCGGCCGGGCGGTCGCACTGGCGTGCGCGGCGGAGGGCGCGAAGGTCGTCGTCAACGACTACGGCGTCTCCGTCGAGGGCGGCGAGCCGGCGTCGGACGTGGCCCTCGCGGTCGTGAAGGAGATCGAGGCGGCCGGCGGCTCGGCCGTCGCGGTCGCCGACGACATCTCGACGATGGCCGGCGGACAGCGGGTCGTGGACACCGCGCTCGCCGAGTACGGGCGGATCGACGGCGTCGTGTGCGTGGCGGGCATCCTGCGGGAGCGGATGCTCTTCAACATGACGGAGGAGGAGTGGGACCCGGTGGTCGCCACTCATCTCAAGGGCACGTTCACCGTGTTCCGGGCGGCCTCCGCCGTCATGCGGAAGCAGGGCGCGGGGACGCTCATCGGCTTCACCAGCGGCAACCACCAGGGGTCCGTGGCGCAGGCCAACTACTCGGCGGCGAAGGGCGGGATCATCTCCCTGGTCCGCAGCGCGGCGCTCGGCCTGCACAAGTACGGGGTGACCGCCAACGCGGTCGCGCCGGTGGCGCGGACCCGGATGTCCGCGAACGTGCCGATGGAGCTGAAGGAGATCGGCGAACCGGAGGACGTGGCGGCGCTCGTCGTCTACCTGCTCTCCGACCGGGCCAGGGCAGAGAAGATCACCGGCCAGGTGTACACGATCGCCGGCCCCAAGATCGCGGTCTGGGCCCAGCCGAGGGAACTGCGGGCCGGCTACGCGGAGTCCGGCGCGTGGACGCCGGAACGCATCGCGGACTTCCTGCCCGGGACGGTGGGGGTGGACCCGATGCCGATGCTCACGATGCTGGAGGAGATGGCGAAGGCGGCCGCCTCCGGCGACCGCCCGAACCGGTGACCGGCCGGCCGGGAGGCTGACATGGACTTCGAGTTCGGGGCCGAGGGCGAGACGTTCCGCCGGGAGGCGCGGGAGTGGCTGGCCGCGCATCCCGTGCCGGACGACCCGCGGGCATGGGAGCGGCAGCTCGGCGCGGGCGGGTGGATCGGGATCGGGTGGGCCGACGGCGCGTACGGGAACCGGCGGGCCTCGCTGGTCCAGCAGGTCGTCTGGGCCGAGGAGTACGCGCGGGCCGGCGGCCCGACCCGCCTCGGGCACATCGGGGAGAACCTGCTCGCGCCCACGCTCCTCGCGCACGGCAGCCAGGAGCAGCAGCGGCGCTTCCTGCCCGGGATCGCACGCGGCGAGGAGCTGTGGTGCCAGGGGTACTCCGAGCCCGGCGCGGGCTCCGACCTCGCCGGGGTGCGCACCAGGGCCGTACGGGACGGGGACGTCTACCGGATCACCGGGCAGAAGATCTGGACCTCGCTCGCCCTCGACGCCGACTGGTGCTTCGTGCTGGCACGGACCGAGGAGGGGTCTCTGCGGCACCGCGGGCTGTCCTTCCTGCTCGTGCCCATGGACCAGCCGGGCCGGATCGACGTGCGGCCCATCCGGCAGATGTCCGGGACCAGCGAGTTCAACGAGGTGTACTTCGACGGGGCCGTCGCCCGCGCCGGGGACCTCGTCGGCGGCGAGGGCGACGGCTGGCGCGTCGCCATGGGGCTGCTCGCCCTGGAGCGCGGGGTGTCCACCCTCGTCCAGCAGATCGGGTTCGCCGCCGAGCTGGAGGACGTCGTCCGTACCGCCGTCGCCAACGGCGCGACCCGCGACCCCGTCCTCGCCGACCGGCTCGTGGCCCAGTGGGCCGCACTGCGCGTCATGCGGTGGAACGCGCTGCGCACCCTCGGCGGCACCGGCGACCCCGGCGCGCCCAGCGTCGCCAAACTGCTGTGGGCCGGCTGGCACCGCCGCCTCGGCGAACTCGCCATGGCCGTGCGCGGCGCCGCCGCGACCGCCGGGCCGGGCCCGTGGGACGGGGCGTACGAACTCGACGACCAGCAGCGGATGTTCCTCTTCAGCCGGGCCGACACCCTGTACGGCGGCTCCGACGAGATCCAGCGCGACATCATCGCCGAGCGGGTGCTCGGCCTGCCGAGGGAAACGAAGGAGAGCCGATGAGAGGCGTCGTGTTCGACGGCAAGCAGGCCCAGGTCGTCGACGATCTGGAGATACGCGAGCCCGGTCCCGGCGAGGTCCTCGTCGCCGTCGCCGCCGCGGGACTGTGCCACAGCGATCTGTCCGTGATCGACGGGACCATCCCGTTCCCCGCGCCGGTCGTCCTCGGCCACGAGGGCGCCGGTGTCGTCGAGGCCGTCGGCGCGGGCGTCGTCCACGTCGTACCCGGCGACCACGTCGCCCTGTCGACCCTGGCGAGCTGCGGCGCCTGCGCCGACTGCGACCGGGGCCGGCCGACGATGTGCCGCAAGGCGATCGGGATGCCCCGGCAGCCGTTCTCCCGAGGCGGGAAGCCGCTCTTCCAGTTCGCGTCGAACTCCGCCTTCGCCGAGCGGACGATCGTCAAGGCCGTGCAGGCCGTGAAGATCCCCGACGGGATCCCGCTGACCTCCGCCGCCCTGATGGGCTGCGGAGTCCTCACCGGCGTCGGCGCCGTCCTCAACCGCGCCAAGGTCGACCGCGGCGACACCGTCGTCGTCATCGGCACCGGCGGCATCGGCCTCAACGTGCTCCAGGGCGCGCGGCTCGCCGCCGCCTCCACGATCGTCGCCGTCGACACCAACCCGGCCAAGGAGGACGTCGCCCGGCAGTTCGGCGCCACCCACTTCCTGCCTTCCGCCGACGCCGTCCGGGACGTGCTGCCGACCGGCGCCGACCACGTCTTCGAGTGCGTCGGCCACACCGGGCTCGTCCGGCAGGCCATCGACCTGCTCGACCGGCACGGCCAGGCGATCCTGCTCGGCATGACCGCGCCGACCGCCGAGGCGAGCTTCGCGCCCGCCGCGATGTTCCTCGACAAGTCGATCCTGGGCTGCCGGTACGGCTCCTCCCGGCCGCAGCGCGACCTCGCCCTGTACGCCGACCTGTACCTCCAGGGCCGGCTGCTGCTCGACGAACTCGTCACCGAGACCTATCCGATCGAGGACTTCGCCAAGGCCGCCGACGACGCCCACCAGGGCCGGGTCGCCCGCGGGGTGCTCACCTTCTGACCGCGGGGCGACGGCGTGCGGGGCGGACGGCCCGGGGGGAGACTGGTGGTGTAGCGCGGCCGGGGGCGATCGCGAGCCCTTTTCCGGGTCCCGATCGAGGAGTTCCCCATGGACGGCACGGCACTGGACACCCTGCGCGAGGCCCTGCGCGGCGAGGTGATCGGACCACAGGACGAGAGGTACGACGAAGCCCGCTCGGTCTACAACGCGATGGTGGACAAGCGCCCCGCGGCGATCGTCTGGGCCGCCGACGCGTCGGACGTCCGGGCGACGGTGCGGTACGCCCGGGAGACCGGAGTGCCGTTCGGGGTGTGCGGCGGCGGGCACAGCGGCGCCGCCCTCGGCCTGGTGGACGGCGGGCTCACGCTCGACCTGTCCGCCGGACTGCGCTGGGTGCACGTCGACCCCGCCGCCGGGACCGCCCTGGTGGGCGGCGGGGCGCAGCTCGGCGACCTCGACCACGAGGCGCACGGGTTCGGCCTGGGCGTGCCGGCCGGGGTCATGTCGACCACCGGCGTGGGCGGGCTGACCCTCGGCGGCGGGCACGGGCATCTGACCCGCAAGTACGGCCTGACCGTGGACAGCCTGCTCGCCGCGGACGTGGTGCTCGCGGACGGCTCCTTGGTCACCGCGTCGGCGGACGAGCACCCCGAGCTGTTCTGGGCGCTGCGCGGCGGCGGCGGGAACTTCGGGGTGGCGACCTCGTTCACGTTCCGGCTGCACCCGGTGGACACGGTCGGCCTGGCCGTGACGGTGTGGGAGCCGGAGCACATCGGCGAGGTGGCGCGCTGGTACCGGGAGTTCCTGCCCGCCGCGCCGCGCGACCTCAACGGCTTCTTCGCCACGCTCTCGATCGCCCCGGGACCGCCGTTCCCGGAGGAGCTGCACGGGAAGAAGATGTGCGGCGTGGTGTGGTGCTACACCGGCGACAACCCGGACGAGGACCGGCTGACCGAGGTGTTCGCCGCGGTGAACGAGGCGGCCCCGCCCGCCTTCCACTTCGCGACGCCCATCCCGTACCCGGGGATCCAGGCGATGTTCGACGAACTGATCCCCAAGGGTCTCCAGTGGTACTGGCGCGGCGACTTCTTCGACCGGATCACCGACGAGTCGGTCGACGTGCACGCCGCGTACCTGGACGGCATGCCGACCGAGCTGTCGACGATGCACCTGTACCCGGTCGACGGCGCGGCGCACGACGTCGGCGCGGACGACACGGCCTGGGCGTACCGGGACGCGGTCTGGTCCGGGGTGATCGCCGGCATCGGCAAGGAGCCCGCGGAGGCGGAGGCGGTCACCCGGTGGGCCAAGGACTACTGGGAGGCCGTGCACCCGCAGTCGATGGGCGGCGCGTACGTGAACTTCATCGGCGCGGACGAGAGCCAGGAGCGCGTCCGGGCCACCTACCGGGACCACTACGACCGGCTGGCGAAGATCAAGGGCTCGTACGACCCGGACAACTTCTTCCGCGCGACGCAGGACATCCAGCCGGCGACGTGAGCCGGTTCACGAGGCCGTCGTGAGCCGCTTCACCGGGCCGTCGCCGCCCGGAAGGTGCGGCGGTACGCGGTCGGGGTGACGCCGATCGCGGCCTGCAGGTGCGCCCGCAGCGACTGCGGGGTGCCGAAGCCGGCGTCCCGGGCGATCTGGTCGACCGCGAGGTCCGTGGACTCCAGCAGGTGGCGGGCCCGCTCGACGCGCTGCCGGGTCAGCCACTGGCCGGGGCTGACGCCGACCTCCTCGCGGAAGCGGCGGGTGAAGGTCCGCACGCTCATCGACTCGCGCACGGCCAGGTCGCGCAGCTGGATCGGCTCGTGCAGATGCGCCAGCGCCCAGGCGCGGGCGGAGGTGGTGGTCGCGGTGCCCGGCTCGGGCAGCGGGCGGGCGATGTACTGGGCCTGGCCGCCGTCCCGGTGCGGCGGGACGACCGTGCGGCGGGCGACCTCGTTGGCGACGGCCGCGCCGTGGTCGCGGCGCACGATGTGCAGGCACAGGTCGAGGCCGGCGGCGACGCCCGCGGAGGTGAGCACGTCCCCGTCGTCGACGAACAGCACGTCCGCGTCGACCCTGACGGACGGGAACAGCCGCTGGAAGTGCGCGGCGGAGGCCCAGTGCGTGGTGGCCGGGCGGCCGTCCAGGAAGCCGGCGGCGGCGAGCACGTACCCGCCGGTGCAGATCGACACCAGGCGCGTACCGGGCCGGACGTGCGCCAGCGCGGCGGCGAGCTCCTCGGTCAGCCGGCCCTCCTCGTACACCGGGCCGAGCTCGTAGGACGCGGGGACGACGATCGTGTCGGCAGTGGCCAGGGCCTCCGGGCCGTGCCGGACGTCCACCGCGAAGTCGGCGTCGGTCTGGACCGGGCCGGCGGCCGGGGCGCAGGTGACGATCTCGTACAGCGGCCGGCCGGCGGCGTCCTTGGCGCGGCCGAAGATACGGTGCGGGATGCCGAGTTCGAAGGGGAGCAGGCCGTGCAGAGCGAGGACGGCGACACGGTGCGGCCGGTGCGGCACGAGGTTCCCTCCGGCCATGTTCGCTCCTCACGGAAAGTCCACGGAGGGCTCCCGTAAATCCCTGGTGGTCCAGACCACTCGATGGTAGATCTCGGGCCGTGACGGACAAGCGCACAGACAAGCCCGGAGCCCGTACGTACAAGTCTGCGGCAGCCCCGCGCATTCCCCCGCCGGCCGGGCCGCCCCCGCTGTGGAACAGGGACTTCCGGCTGTTCTTCACGGCCCGCGCCGTCGCCGTCCTCGGCGAGGGCATGGTCCCGGTCGGCCTCGCCGCCGGACTCCTCGACGACGGCCGGCCGGACTCGACCGTCGGCTACGCGCTCGGCGCGTGGATCGGCACCTTCGCCCTGCTGGTGCTCGTCGGCGGCGTGCTCGCCGACCGGTTCTCCGCCCGGCGCATGATGATCATCGCGGATCTGCTGCGGCTGCCCGGCGCGGCCGTGCTCGCGATCGCGTTCACCGCCGGCAGCCCGCCGCTGTGGTCCGTGTACGCGCTCTCCGCGCTCAGCGGCGTCGGCGCGGCGCTCTTCCAGCCCGGCGTCGCCTCGACGATCCCGCGCATCGCCGCGGACGTGCAGCGGGCGAACGCCGTGCTGCGGGTCGTGGAGTCGCTGATGACCATGGCGGGGCCCGCCCTCGCGGGCCTGCTGCTTGTGCTCTGGGACGTCGGCGCGGTCTTCGCCGTCGACGCGGCGACCTTCGGCGTCAGCGCCCTGTGCCTGGCCCTCATGCGGATCCCCGCGGCCGCCCACGACCGGCGGAAACGCGGCTCCATGCGCGCCGAACTGGCTCTGGGATGGCGGGAGTTCACGGAGCGGACCTGGCTGTGGGGGGTCATCGTGATCTGGACCGGGTACGGCCTGACCGTCGCCGGCCCGATGGTCACGCTGACCGCCACCGTGGTGACAGGGGAGCACGGCTCGACCGCGTACGGACTGCTGATGGCCGTGAGCGGGGCCGGCAACGCGGCCGGCGGGCTGCTCGCCCTGCGACTGCGGCCCCGCCGCCCGCTGGCGGCGGGCGCGGTGGCGCTGCTCGGGCTGCCGGTGAACCTGTACCTGCTGGGCACGGGGGCGCCCGTGGGGTGGCTCGCCGCCGGGCAGTTCGTCACCGGGGCGGCGTTCGCGTTCTGGCTGGTCATGTGGTCCACGTCGGTCCAGACGCATGTGCCGCAGGAGGCGCTCAACCGGATGCACGCCTACGACGTGGCGGGTTCCCTCCTGATGATGGCCGCAGGCCGTGCCCTTGCCGGCCCGGTCGCGGAGGCCGTGGGCGCGGAACGGGTACTGCTGGCGGGGTCGGGGCTCGCGGTGCTTGTGGTGGCGGCGCTGCTGCTCGTCCGGCCGATCCGGACGCTGGGGCGGGCGCAGGGGGTGTGACGCCGATGGCCCGATCCCTGTGAAAGCTGACAGTCGGGCCAGTGGTCGGCGGGCCGGGGCCCCGGGAAGCTCATGACGTGGCACAGACAACCGAGACCCCGCCCGAGACCCTTCCCCCCGCCCGCGCCGCTGGTCGGATCCACCGCGCCTGGTTCGTCGCGGCGGTCGCGTTCGTCACGATCATCGGAGCGGCCGCGTTCCGCTCGCTGCCGGGTCTTCTGATCGACCCGCTGCACCAGGAATTCGGATGGTCCCGGGGCACGATCGGGCTCGCCGTCTCCGTCAACCTCGCGCTGTACGGGCTCACCGCGCCGTTCGCCGCCGCGCTGATGGACCGGTACGGCATCCGCAAGGTCGTCGCCGTCGCGCTCACGATCATCGCCGTGGGCTCCGGGGTCACGGTGTGGATGACGGCGGCCTGGCAGCTGCTGCTCTGCTGGGGCCTGCTCGTCGGCCTCGGCACCGGCTCGATGGCGCTGGCCTTCGCCGCGACCGTCACCAACCGCTGGTTCACCGAGCGCCGGGGTCTGGTCACCGGCATCCTGACCGCCGCCGCGGCCTCCGGCCAGCTGATCTTCCTGCCGACGCTGGCGTGGATCGTGGACGAGCACCGGTGGCGGCCGGCCGCCGTCACGGTGGCGCTCGCCGCGCTCGCCGTCGTCCCGTTCGTCTGGCTGCTGCTGCGCGACCACCCGGCAGACGTGGGGCTCGCCCCGTACGGAGCGAAGGAGTTCGTGCCGAAGCCGCCTCCGGTGACGGGCGCGGCCCGCCGTACCGTCGCCGTGCTGTTCAAGGCGGCGCGGACCGGCCCCTTCTGGCTGCTGGCCGGCACCTTCGCGATCTGCGGGGCGTCGACGAACGGGCTGGTCCAGACGCACTTCGTGCCCGCCGCGCACGACCACGGCATGCCGATCACGGCCGCCGCCTCGCTGCTCGCGGTGATCGGCGTCTTCGACGTGGTGGGCACGATCGCGTCGGGCTGGTTCACCGACCGCTTCGACGCGCGACGGCTGCTCGCCGTGTACTACGCGCTGCGCGGCGTCTCGCTGCTGTTCCTGCCGCTGCTGCTGGCGCCGTCGGTGCACCCGCCGATGGTGTTCTTCATCGTCTTCTACGGCCTGGACTGGGTGGCGACCGTGCCGCCGACGATCGCGCTGTGCCGCGAGCACTACGGGGAGGACAGTGCGATCGTCTTCGGCTGGGTCCTCGCCTCGCACCAGGTCGGCGCGGCGGTCGTCGCGTTCGCGGGCGGGGTGGCGCGGGACGTCTTCGGCTCGTACGACGTGGTCTGGTACGCCTCGGGCGCGCTGTGCGCGGTGGCGGCGCTGATGGCGCTGGTGATCCGGCGGAGGGGGAGCGGCGCGGCGGCGGCGTAGGGACCCGGGTGCCGGGACCCCTCCCGCAGGGTGCATGATGCCCTCGGGAGGGGATTTGAATGCGTTCAGAAATTCGGATCAGGGACCGGTTCGGCGCGGTGCTGCTGGCGTCGATGTCGGTGCTGTTCGTCGAGGCCGTGATCGGCTGGATCGGACTGCTCGTCTGGGGCCAGACGCGGGAGAGCCCGGGCGGCCTGCCGTTCAGCGCGCTGGGCGGCTTCGTCCTGCTGGTCATGGCGCCGTTCGTGGCGCTGGCGGGGGCGATCCTGGCCGCGCTGTTCTCGGTCGTCGCCGTGATGCCGCTGATGATCGTGGCCGACCGGGTGGGCCGACGCGTCACGTGGCGTCCGGCCTGGTGGCCGGTCCCGGCGCTGGCGGCCGCCGTCGGCGTGCTGACCGGCCTGATCGCCGGGGTGCTGCTGGACTCCGGGTGGGCGGCCCTCACCTGCTGGTTCGTGACGTCGGCGGTCCTCGCGGGTCCGGCGCTCGTCGCCCGCAGGCTGGTGCGGCCGGACAAATGGCGGATCTCCGGCGGGCGGATGTTCGGGCGGGTGGCTCTGTACGGGACGCTCGCCGTCGTCAGCGCCTTCACTCTGGCCGGCGTCGGCCTGTGGGCCGGGATCGGCTACGAGCCGCCGCAGATGAGCGGGCAGCGCCTCGCCGGGACGTGGAGCGACGGCGAGGGCGGCACGCTGGTCCTCGGCGAGGACGGCAGGGCGACGGCGACCGGGGTGAACATCTACGACTGGATCGAGGTGAAGCAGGAGTGCACCGGCTCGGGGAACTGGTCCTACGAGCCGGGCGACAACCCCTGGGCCCAGGAGGTCGAAGTGACGGTCTCCGGCTGTGACCTGGAGACCTGGGAGTTCTTCGGTACGGAGGAGCACCCGAAGCTGTTCGTCTACATCGGCGACCCCGACTCCTGGAACCTGTACATCCTGGAGCGCCGCGGCTAGGGGGTGTCTGACAATTCCCCGCGGAACAAGGAGCGGCGTCCGGTGCGTGCGATCGCAAGGCGCCGGAGAGGCCTCGGATGGGGTCTCCCCTGCTCGAACGGAGCTGAGAGCTTGGGGAAGGAGCTACTAGGGCTTTTCGGCAACGCGGCGAGCGTGCGTGCCGGACGTCGCGACGCCGCGGGGAATTGTCAGACACCCCCTAGGGCGCCTCGCCCGGACGGTCGGCGGCGCCCGCGGCCAGCACGGCGGACGTGCCGGTGACGGTGCCGGCGGGGCCGGCGTCGGTGGTCTCGACGAGGACGGTGCGTTCGCCGAGGTACGCGTACGTGCTCCGGTCGAAGATCCACTGCTTCTGCTCGCCGCGGGCGGTGCGGGCGACGGTGACGCCCGTGCGGCCGGCGGCGTCCTCGGCCGTCCCGGCCGCCGTCACGCCCGGGATCCGCGCGGCGGCCCGGTAGAGCGCGGCGGACACCTGCGGCGGCGCGGCCGTCTCGGCGAGTAGCTCCCCGATGGCCTCGAACGCCCGCTGGTCGGGGTCCTGGCCCTGGCCGCGGGTCTGCTCGCGGACGAGGGCCAGAAGGGCGGCGGGGTCGGTGGGGAGCGTCGTGACGAAGGCGTGGGAGGAGCTGGAGACGGAGGGCGCGTCGTCGCCGAGGGGGACGACGACCGAGTCCGCCCGGCCCGCCTCCCGTACGAGCCCGTTCCTGCTTCCGTCGGCGGACAGCCAGACCTCCCGGCTCCGTACCGGCGACAGCGTGAGCGGCCCCCCGCCGGCGCTCTGCCCGGCGTACGCGACCTGGCTCCGCACGTACACGAACTGCTCGGGCCGCACCGCGCCCGGCGTGCGGGAGGCGGCGGCCAGGGCGATCCGGTCGAGCAGCTGCCCGGCGGCGTCCGACTCCACGACGGCGGGCGGCCGTTCGATGCCGTTCACGACGACGACCCCGCCGCCTACGGCGAGCGCGCAGGCGAGGGCGGGCACGAGGACCCGCCGGCGGACGCGGCGCGGCGGCGCGGGCCGGGCCTGACGCAGCACGGCCTGCTTCAGCGCCAGCGCCCGCTCCCGCGGCAGTTCGGGCACCGCGGGCGGCGGCAGCAGGGCGGCGAGCTCCCGCACCTCGGCCTCTTCGGAGGTACGACGGGGGACGACGGCGTTCATCGGCGGGTCTCCAGGGGGCGCGGGGAGGACGGGTGGGACGGGGAGGACGGGGAGGCTGGGTGGGCGGCGGGGGTGACGACGGGGGCCCGGCGGGGGGTACGGGCGGTCTTCGCGGTCCTGGCCGTTTCCTCGGCGGCCAGTTCGCGCAGGCGTGTGCGGGCCCGGGAGAGGCGGGAGCGGACGGTGCCGACCGGGACGCCGAGGGCCTCGGCGGCGGCGGCGTAGTCGAGACCGGCCCACACGACCAGGGTGAAGACCTCGCGGTCGCGGCGGCGCAGCCGGGCCAGCGCGGCCTGCGCGGCGCGCAGTTCCTCCGTGTCCGCCAGGTGCGCGACCAGGTCGTCCGCGAAGTCCGGGACCGAGCCGCGCTCCGGCAGTCGGGCGAGGGCGAGTTCGCGCAGCCGCCGGGTCCGGGCGTTGCGGCGCATGACGTTCGTCGCGATGCCGAGGAGCCACGGGCGCAGCCCGTCGCCCTCCGGCCGGAGCTTCTCCCGGCCCCGCCACGCCTCCAGGAACGTCGCCGAGACGACGTCCTCCGCCTCGGCCCAGTTCCCCGTCACGCGCAGGGCGTACCGGTGGAGCACTTGGGCGTGCTCGTCGTACAGCTCGGCCAGGGCGTCCGGGTCGCCGCGGCGGAAGCGATTCCTCATGAGTGTTTCCACACCATGCCCTGCCACCGGCGTTGCGCCGGTTCCGGTGACGTGCGTCACGGGAACCCGCGCCGCGCTCCCGGCAGTGCCGCAGTATGAATCGTTTCTCCGTATCCCGCCGCCGGGCCCTCGCCGGCCTCGCCGCCGCCGCCGTCCTCGCCACGGCCGCGCCCGCCGCCACCGCCTCCGTCCCCCGCGCCGCCGCTCCCGACGCCGCCGGTACCGGCTCCGACGCCGGCACCGTCACCCTCACCGTCCGGCACCTCGACCGCGCCGGCCGGCCCACCGCCGGGTACGAGACCACCGTCACCGGCCTGACCGGCGCGGGCGCGGAGACGTCCGTGCGGCCGTACGACGCCGACGGCACGACCACCGTCCGGCTGCCGCGCGGGCGGTACGTCCTGGACAGCGCCCTCACCACCGCCGCCGGCACCGACTGGATCGTGCAGCCCCGCCTCGACCTCGACCGCGACACCACCGTCACCGTCGACGCCCGCACCGCCCGCCCCGTCGACGTGCGCCCGCCGGACGCCGCCGCCCGCTTCCAGCACGGCGGGATGTTCCTGACCGTCTCCCACGGCGGCGCCGAGCGGTTCCTCAACCGGATCGAGGCCCGCCCGGACCTCCGCGTCGCCCACCTCGGCCCCGCCGCCGAACCCGGCTCGGTGAAGCAGTGGTACGACGCGTACTGGACGTCCCCCGGCACCGGCGTCGACTACGCCCTCGGGCACACGGTCACCGGCGGCCGCGCCCTCACCGGGCTCACGAAGCAGCCCGCCCCGAAGGACCTCGCCACCCTGAGGATCCGCACCACGCGGCCCGGCACGGTGGACCTGCAGCCGTCGGCCGGGCCGACCGTCGGCGTCTCCCGGGCGCTCACGCCCGCCGCGCCGGCGACGTACCGGGTCACGCCGGACCGCGGCACGTACGACGTCTCGTACGCGGCCGACGGCGGCCGCCGCGAGAATGCCGACGGGCTCGCCCTGCGCCCCGGGGGCACGACGACCCTGTCGTTCCCGGGCGGCGCTACGCGCTGAAGCGCCCGAACCGGCCGCGGTGGAACAGCAGCGGCGCGCAGTCGTCCTCCGCGCCCAGCGCCTCGACCGCGCCGACCACGATGAGGTGGTCGCCGCCGGTGTGCACCGCGCGGATCGTGCAGTCGATCCACGCGGGGACCCCGGCGAGCCGGGGCGAGCCCGTCACCGGGGCGGGGGCGTGGGCGACGCCCGCGAACTTGTCCGCGCCGCTCACCGCGAACGCCCGGCACAGCTCGCCCTGCTCCGCGCCGAGCACGTTCACGCAGAACGTGCCGGCGCGGGCGATCCGCGGCCAGGTCGTCGACGTCCGCGCGACCATGAACACGACGAGCGGCGGGTCGAGCGAGAGCGAGGCGAAGGACTGGCAGGCGAAGCCCGCCGGCCCGTCCTCGTCGCGCGCCGCGACGATCGTCACGCCGCTCGCGAAGTGGCCGAGGACGCGGCGGAACTCGCCCGGGTCGACAGGCGCCCGCTCGTCCTCGCCCACGGCGCGCAGCTCGGGGCGCGGCAGCGTATCGACGCCTGTCGGGGCCCCGACCGACCTGAGGTATCGGACGGCGGTGGCCGCCATCCCGGCATGTCCCATCACAGCAACCATTGAAGCTGACGGTTCGTCAGATGGGAACCCTCGCGGCCCTGCGTAGAGTGGCGGTCATGTTCGTCAAAGTCTGTGGGCTGCGCACCGAGCGGGACGTCGACGTCGCCGTCGAGTCCGGGGCCGACGCCATCGGGTTCGTCTTCGCCGAGAGCGTCCGCCGCATCGACGCGGAGACGGCCCGCAGGCTCGCCGCCCGCGTGCCCGAGTCCGTCCTCACCGTCGGCGTCTTCCGCGACCAGCCCCTGGACGAGGTGCGCGCGGCCGTCGAGGAGACCGGCGTGCGCGCCGTCCAGCTGCACGGCCACGAGGACCTCGGCTACTTCGGGGCCGTCCGCGGCTTCCTGCCGCCCGGCCGGACCCTGATCCGCGCCGCGTCCGTGCGCGAGCAGGCCCCCGCGTACGGGGAGCGCGGCGAGGACGTGCTGCTGCTCGACGCCCCGGTGCCGGGCGCCGGCGAGACCTGGGACCTCACCGGCAAGCGGCTGCCCGGGCCGGACGTCCGCTGGCTCCTGGCCGGCGGCCTCACCCCGCAGAACGTCGCCGCGGCGATCCGCACCGCCCGCCCCTGGGGCGTGGACGTCTCCAGCGGCATCGAGGCGAGTCGCGGGGTGAAGGACCCGGAGCTGATCCGGGCGTTCCTGGCGGCGGCGCGGTCGGCCGCCGGGGCGGACTCCCGGCCGGAGTGACCTGACGCCCGATCGAGGTCGCGACGCCGGCGGCGAGCAGGATCCGCGGACGCCCCGGCACGGCCGGCTTTCGCCAATTGCGCCTGCACGTTTGGAGAGTTGGACTACCTTTCCGGGTGTGGATCAGTTGACCGGTACGGACCCCACCCACATCGGCGCCTACCGCCTGATCGCCCGGCTGGGCGCAGGCGGCATGGGCCTGGTCTATCTGGGCCGCTCCGAGGGCGGCCGCACGGTGGCCGTGAAAGTCGTCCAGGCCGAGCACGCCGGACACCCCGAGTTCCGCCGCCGGTTCGCCCGCGAGGTCGCGGCGGCGCGGCGGGTCGGCGGAGACTGGACGGCGGCGGTGCTCGACGCGGACCCCGAGGCCGCGGTGCCGTGGGTGGCGACCCAGTACATCCCCGGCCCCGACCTCACCTCCGTCGTCGCCGAGGACTACGGGCCGCTGCCCGAGCACTCCGTGCGCACCCTCGCGAACCGGCTCGCCCTCGCCCTGCAGGCCGTGCACGCGGCGGGCCTGATCCACCGCGACCTCAAACCCTCGAACGTCCTCGTCACCGTCGACGGCCCGCGGGTCATCGACTTCGGCATCGCCCGGGCCATGGACAGCCTGGCCGGGGACAGCATGCACACCCGCACCGGGATGCTGATCGGCTCGGCCGGATTCATGTCCCCGGAACAGGTCCGCGGCCTCGAACTCACCCCGGCGAGCGACGTGTTCTGCCTGGGCGCGGTCCTCGTGTACGCGGCGACCGGACGCCTGCTCTTCGGTGCGGCGGACACCGGCCTGAACGCCCACCTGTTCCGGGTGGCGGAGGAGGAGCCGGACCTGACCGGCGTACCGGAGCCGCTGCTGCCGCTGGTACGGGAGTGCCTCCAGAAGGACCCGGCCCTGCGGCCCACCCCGCAGCAGATCGCCGAGCGGACGACGGCGGACGCGGCGGAGGAATGGCTGCCGGGGTCGGTGCTCGCCCAACTCGGGCGGCGGGCCGCCCAGTTGCTGGACTACGCGCCGGAGCCCACGCCGGCGGCGCCGGCTGACCCGCGGGTGGGCCTGGTCAAGGCCGCCGCCCCGGCGGCTGCTCCCGTCCCGCCGCCGCCCGCGTACGCGCCGACGACCCCGGCGCACCACGTACCCCCGCAGGGCTTCGGCCCGCCGCAGCCGTACCCGTACCCGTACCCCCAGGTCCCGGCGGGGCCGGACCCCAAGCGGTGGCTGGGGCTCAGGGTCGCCGTATGGGGCCAGCTCGCCGTGCTGTTCGCGGCGTCGGCGTCCGCCAGGTCGGCGGCGGAGACCCAGGCCGACCTGGGGCTGCACTCCGGGGACATCGGGAGCCTCTTCGGCCTGTACACGCTCGGCACGGCGGCGGCGTTGCTGCTCGGCGGACACCTCGCGGACGTCGTCGGCGCCCGGCGGACGCTGACCATCGGGCTGAGCGGCCTCGTGGTCGCCTGCGTCCTCGGCGGCCTCACACCCGCCTACGGGCCGCTGGCCGGGGGCCGCCTCCTCCAGGGCGTCTTCGCCGGACTGGTGGTGTCGGCCGGGCTGTCCCTGGTGACCGGCGGCTTCACCGATCCCGGCGAACGCCGCCGGGCCTACGGGGTCTGGGCGGCGCTCCTGGCCGGCGGCTGGGTGGTCGCGGCACTGGCCGGCGGCGCCCTCGTCGAATTCGCCGGCTGGCGGCCGGCCGAGTACGCCGGCGTGCCGTTCGCCGTCACCGCCCTGATCGGCGCGCTCCGGCTGCCGGCCGGCGCCCGGGGCGGCCCCGGCGGGCGTTTCGACACGGCCGGCGTGCTGCTCGGCTCCGCGGGCATGGCGGCGCTCGTCTTCGGCCTGAACCTCGACGGCCTCGGCGGCTCGCGCTCGTGGACGTCCCCGCTGACCCTCGTGACCGTCGTCGGCGGCCTCGCGCTGCTCGCCGCGTACCTGGGGCGGCGGACCGGGACGGACGGCGGCCCGCACCCCTTCGGGCCCGCGGCCCGCGCCGGCGGGCTCCTCGCCCTGCTGCTCGCCGGCGTCGGCGTCCTGGCGATGTTCTGGACCATGAACTACTACCTCAGCGGGGTCGCAGGCCACCCGCCGACCGTGGCCGGGCTGCTCCAACTGCCCATGGCCGTCGGGGCCGTCCTCGGCGCCCTCGCGCTGGGGCCCGCGCTGACCCGACGGACCGGCCCGCAGATGCCCGCCACGGCGGGCCTGGCGACCGCGGCGGCCGGCGTGGCGCTGCTGACCGGGATCGACGCCGGCGGCGGCTACGCCTTCGCGCTGCCCTCCCTGCTCCTCGTGGGACTCGGCACCGGCCTGGCCTTCGCCCCGCTCCTCGCCGTGGCGACAGCGGCCGCGACCCCGCTCCACGCGGGCGCCGCGGCCGCGGCCGTCCTCGCGGCCCAGCAGGTCGGCGAGACGGCGGGCGGGGCGGTCCTGAGCACGGTGCTCAACACCATCGACCGCGACGACGTCCAGTCCGAGGGCTCGATCGGCGGCGCCGTCCTGGGCGCCTTCGCCTTCGTCAACTGGGTGGGCGCGGGCGCACTGCTGCTCGCGGCGGTGCTCGCGGGCGCGACGATCAGGGGCGGGACGCGCGGGACGCAGGAGGACGCGGTCCGGTAGCGGCCGCTCTGCGCGCGCGGTCCGGTAGGCGAGGGCGGTGACGGCAGGGCGGTGGGCTCCCGCCGACCGCCCCCGCCTACCTCCCCCGGTATTCCGGCGTCCGCCGCTCCACGAAGCTCGCGACGCCCTCGTTGGCGTCGCGGGTGGTCATGTTGATCTCCTGGGCCGCGGCCTCCGCCGCGAAGGCGGTGGCGCGGTCGCTGTCCAGGGAGGCGTTGACGAGCTGTTTCGTCAGGGTCAGGGCGCGGGTGGGGCCCTGGGCGAGACGCTCGGCCCACTCGCGCGCGGTCTTCTCCAGCTCCTCCGCCGGGACGACCCGGTTCACCAGTCCCATGCGCTCGGCGTCCGCCGCCTCCAGGGCGTCGCCGAAGAACATCAGCTCCTTCGCCCGCTGCGGGCCCACCAGCCGCGGCAGCAGATACGCCCCGCCGCCGTCCGGGACGAGCCCGCGGCGCACGAAGACCTCGATGAACCGCGCGCCTTCCGCCGCGAGCACCAGGTCGCAGGCGAACGCCAGATGCGCGCCGATTCCGGCCGCGGTGCCGTTGACCGCCGCGAGCACCGGCTTCTCGCAGTCCAGGACCGCGGCGACGAACCGCTGGGCGCCTCGCCGGATCGTTCGCGCCACGTCCCCGGCGACCCTCCCCCGGCCTTCGGCCGGGGGGACCCCCATCTCGCCTCGCTCGCCGGACGGCGCCGGCGCGCCCCTGAGGTCCGCGCCCGCGCAGAAGCCCTTGCCGGTGGCGGTGACCACAACGGCCCGGACGTCCGGGTCCGCCGAGGCGTCCTCCAGCAGGGAGATGATCCGTTCCCGCTGGTCCCAGGTGACGGCGTTCATCGCCTCGGGGCGGTTCAGGGTGATCCAGGAGACGCCGTTCTCGATGCGGTGCAGTACGTGCAGTTCGTCTTCCAACGGTCCGGTCTCCTATCGGCACACGGCCAGCGCGTCGAGCGCCACCGCGCCCTGCCCGCGCGGCAGCACCATCAGCGGATTGATGTCCAGCTCGGACAGTTCCCCGTCCAGTTCCAGGGCCATGCGCTGCACCCGCAGCACGACCTCGACGAGCGCGTCCACGTCGGCCGGCGGGGCGCCGCGCACCCCGTCGAGGAGGGCGCGGCCGCGGAGTCCGTCCAGCATGTCGCGGGCCTGGGCCTCGCCGAAGGGCGGTACGCGTACGGCCGTGTCGTCGAGGACCTCGACGAGCACGCCGCCGAGTCCGACCGTCACGGTCGGCCCGAACAGGGCGTCCCGGGTCACCCCGACCACCATCTCGACGCCCTTGGCGACCATCTGGCAGACCAGGATCCCGTCGAGGTCGACGCCCTCGTAGCGGGCGATGTCGGTGAGCTCGCGGTACGCGTCGCGGACCTGGCTCGCGGAGGTCAGCCCGACCTTGACCAGGCCGAGTTCGGTCTTGTGCGCGAGCTGTGCGCCGGACGCCTTCATGACGACCGGGTAGCCGACGAGGCCGGCGGCCCGTACCGCGGCGGCGGCGCTGGTCACCAGCTGCTCGCGCGGCACCCGGATCCCGTACGCCCGCAGCAGCTGCTTCGCCGCGTGCTCGCTGAGCCGGTGGCCGGGCCGCATCAGGGCCTGCGCCTTGCGGAAGGACGGGGACGGGGTGCGCGGGGCCTCGTCGAAGGGGGAGCGGTACGCGGCGGTGAAACGGTGGTGGTCCAGGTGGGCGCGGACGGCGGTGATGCAGTTCGCGAAGGTGCGGAAGGTGGCGACGCGGGAGGAGCCGAGGAGGGTGCGGCGGTAGGCGTCCTCGGTGCCGACGGGGGAGCCCCAGACGACGCAGACGAGCTTGTCGGTGGCCTCGGCGGCGTCCACGAGGTCCTGCGCGAGCTTGTCGCTCATGGGAGGGAAGGGGCCGGTGATGGGACAGATCAGCACGCCCACCGCCGGGTCCGCGAGGATCGCGTCGATGATCTTCCGGCCGCGCCAGTCGCCGACCGGGTGGCCGCCGTTGTCGACGGGGTTGGCGACGCTGAGGTACTCGGGGATCCACTGGTGCAGCTCGTCCTGCTTGGCGTCGCCCAGCGTCGGCAGGCTCAGACCGGCCGCGGTGGCGAGGTCGGCGAAGTGGGCGCCGGTGCCGCCGGAGATGGAGTACACGACGACGCCGTCGGCGACGGGCCGGCGGGCGCGGGCGAGCAGCGCGGCCGTGTCCTGGAGCTCGTCGAGCCCGTCGACCCGGATCACGCCGAACTGCCGCATCGCGGCGTCGACGACCTGGTCCGCGCCGGTGAGCTTGCCGGTGTGGGAGGCGGCGGTCCGCGCGCCGGTCTCGGTGCGGCCGACCTTGACGGCGACGACGGGGACGCCGGCGCGCGCGGCGCGGTCGGCGGCGAGCAGGAACGAGCGCCCGTCCTTGAGCCCCTCGACGTAACAGGCAATGGCCCCGACCTCAGGCCTGGTCGCGAAGTACGAGACGAAGTCGGAGGTCTCCAGATCGGCCTCGTTGCCGGTGGGCGCCCAGTGGGAGAGCCGGACGCCGAGCTCCTGCATGGTGAAGACGGGCCGCCCCTGGTGGCCGGACTGGGTGATGAGCGCGACGGCGGGACCCGGGAGGTCCTCCCGGAACCGCTCGAAGGCGTTGAGGTTGGTGTTCGGCCCCAGCAGCCGTACGCCGGACTTCCGCACGGCCTCCGCGAGCCGCTGCTGCGCGGCGGCCCCGTCCGCGCCGGTCTCGGCGAAGCCGGAGGCGAAGGCGACGGCGAACTTCACCTTGTTCTCGGCGAGTTCGGCGACCAGCGGCAGCGGATCGGCGACCAGCAGGACGGCGAGGTCGATGGTCTCGGGCAGCGCGGAGACCGACGGCACGCAGGGCAGCCCGAACACGCTCTCCCGGCTCGGATGCACGGGATGCACCCGCGCCCCCACCCGCTCGGCCCACGCGAGCAGCTGCCGGGTGATCCCGGTGTTGGGCCGCCCCTCGGCGTCGGACGCCCCCACGACGGCCACCGACTCCGGCCGGAAGAACCGGTCGAGGTCCGGCACGGCCGCGTACAGGTCCCGCCCGCTGACGTCCACGTCCCCCGGCGCGGCCGCCACCCCGTGCACGACGGTCCCGCGTTCCTCCCCACAGGCCACCACACGGGCACGGAGATCGGTGGTGAAGGTGCCATGCGTCGAACCAAGCATCGTTCCGCCCGCTCTCCTGCTCACCGGCCACCGCCGACCCGACGGCGCCGTCCCGTCCACTGACCTGACGCATAGTCAGATTACAAGTCTGACGGCCAGTCAGGAACAGTCGTGCAGCGGGGAAGCGCCGACACGGGTGGCGGCGGCGAGTTGCGCGGTGTGCCGAGCGGTGCGCTAGGCGGTGTGCCGGGCGATGTGCTTCGCGATGTGTTCGGCGTCGCGGGCGAGTTCGCGGAGCATGCCGCTGATGGGGTTGGTGTAGCCGGTGAAGTAGAGGCCGGGGGTGTGGGGGTGGGGTCTCGGGCCGGGGGTGCGGGGGTGGCCGCGGTCGTCGAGGACGTCGAGGTGGCCGACCAGGGGCTCCAGGCCGCGGCGGTAGCCCGTTGCCGCGATCACGGTGTCCGGGGTGATCGTCGAGCCGTCGGCCAGGACGACCTTGCCGCCGTCGAAGGACTCCACCGCGGCGACCGGTTCCACGCGGCCCGAGCGGATCGCGTCGATCAGGCCCACGTCCTGGACCGGGATCGCGCCCTCGCGGACGCGGGAGTACAGGCCCGTCTCGGGGCGGGGCAGGCCGTGGGCCGTGAGGTCCGGGACCGAGACGCGGGCGAGCAGGCGGCCCGCGCGGTCGACGAGCGGGACCGGCAGCCGGCGGACCAGGATGCCGGTGCGCTGGGCCGGCCAGCCCGCGGTCGAGCGGCGGACGAGGTGCGGGGCCGTGCGCACCGCGAGCCGTACCCGCGCCGCGCCGCCCTCCGCGAGGTCCGCGGCGAGCTCCGCGCCGGTGTTGCCGGCGCCGACGACCAGGACGTCCTTGCCGGCGTACGGGGACGGTTCGCGGTACGTGCTCGCGTGCAGCAGTTCGCCCTCGTACGTCTCCAGGCCCGGCCAGTCCGGCAGTCGCGGCGTGTGGTTGTAGCCGGTCGCCACCACCACCGCGCGGCCCGTCAGCCGCCGCCCGCCCGTCGCGTGCAGCAGCCACGTGCCGTCGTCCGCGCGCTCGACCCGGTCGACCTCGACGCCGGTCACGAACTCCAGCTCGTGCGCCTCCGCGTACTGCTCCAGGTACCGCACCATGTCCGCGCGGGCGACCCAGCGGCCGAACGAGCGGGGCATGGGCAGTCCGGGGAGGGCGGAGAGCCGGCGCGTGGTGTGCAGGCGGAGCCGGTCGTAGTGGCCGCGCCAGGAGGCCCCGACGGCTTCGGACTTCTCGAGGACGACCGCGCGCACGCCCCGGGTCCGGAGCGCCGCCGCCGCGGCGAGTCCGCCCGGCCCGCCGCCGATGACGTAGACGGGGTGGACGGAGTGATCGTGGGAGGTGGTGACCATGACTTCCGAGCGTAATGACGTGGTCACCTGATGGGTCTCGGTCAAGACGGGAATCGGTTGCGAAACGGTCACGCCGGTGCGGTTCTTGTGTGCCTCGTGCGCAGCCCTTGCGCGCGGGGCCGCCCGTCCGCTGAACTGACGTACCGTCAGATCTAGCAGGGAGGGGCCCTCATGCAGACCGTCTGGCTCACCGGCGCCGAGTGGCTCGCCGTCCTCCGCATCGGCCTCGGCCTGTGGTGGCTGGAGAGCTGGCGCCACAAGGACAAGAAGGGCTGGTTCGAGCGCGGCACCGGCATAGCCTGGGCCGCGGACGTCGCCGGCAAGCACCGCTGGGGCTTCGTCCGGAGCGGCTTCGAACGGGTCGTCGCGCCCCGCCCCCGGCTCATGGCGTACATCGTCGTCTACGCCGAACTCGCCCTCGGCCTCGGCCTCGTCGCCGGCTTCCTCACCCCGGTCGCCCTGATCGGCGGCCTGCTCCTGAACCTGCTGTACCTCGTCCTCATGATCCACGACTGGGCCGAGCAGGGGCAGAACGCGATGATGGCGCTCATCTCGCTGGTCGCCCTCTTCGCCCTGTCCTGGCAGACCTGGTCCCTCGACCACGCGATGGGACTCTTCCGATGACGGCGATCCCCGACGTCGACGCCTTCACCCGTGCCTACTGGGACGCCGCCGACGACGGGCGGCTGCTGATCCGGCGGTGCGGGGAGTGCGGCCGGGCGCACCACTACCCGCGCGAGTTCTGCCCGTTCTGCTGGAGCGAGGACGTGGCCTGGGAGACGGCGAGCGGCCGGGCCGTGCTCTACACCTGGTCCGTCGTACACCGCAACGACCTGCCGCCGTTCGGCGAGCGCGTGCCGTACGTCGCCGCGGTCGTCGACCTGGAGGAGGGGCCGCGGATGATGACCGAGGTCGTGGACTGCCCGGAGGGCGCGCTGCGGATCGGGATGCCGCTGCGGGTCGTCTTCCGGCCGGCCGACGAGGGGCCCGCGGTGGCGGTGTTCGTCCCGGCGTAGGGCCCCGCCCTCGATCCCGTCCTCAGGGCCAGAGCAGTTCCCGTACCCAGGAGTCGCCCTCGCGCCGGTAGCGCAGCCGTACGTGCCGCCGGCGCGCGTCGCCCTGGAAGAACTCGACCTCCGCCGGCTCCAGTACGTACGCCGTCCACGTCTCCGGCTCCGCGTCCGGCTCCCGCCGGGCCCGGTCCCAGGCGGCCTCGCTCGCCGCGGCCAGGGTGTCCAGGTCCGGCAGCGGTTCGCTCTGCCGACCGACCAGGGCCGCGGCCAGCGCGCCCGTGGAACGGGCGTGCAGATCCGCGTACGCCTCCTCGGCCGTGCCGGCCGTCACCCGCCCCCGGACGCGGATCTGGCGGCCCTGCGCGGGCCAGTAGAAGCCGAGCGCCGCCTCGGGGCGGGCGGCCAGCTGGCGGCCCTTCGCGCTGCCGGCGTGCGAGGCGAAGTGCCAGCCGCGGGCGTCCGCGTCGTGCAGCATCAGCGTCCGCACGTCCGGCCGCCCGGCCTCGTCCACCGTCGCCAGGTGCATGGTGTGCGGTTCGACCGCGCCGGCCGCGGCGGCCTCGGTGAACCAGGACCGGAAAAGCGTCACCGGCTCGGCGGGCGCGGCCGCCGGGTCGAAGGCGGGGAGTTCGGTGTCCCACACCCGCAGGGACCGGAGTGCCGAGTGGAACTCGTCGCTCTCGCTCATGACCGGTGTCCTCTCCTGTGGCCGGGATGCGCTGATGCCTTGATGTCCGCGCCTGCGCACTCCTCGAGCCTAGGCGCCCGCCGCCCCGCCCTCACGCGCGGGTGGCGTGCGTGCCGTACTCCGTCACCGGTACCGCATGCGACGCCTTCTGCACGTCCTCGCGGATCTTCTTCGCGATGAGGTTCCTGAGCGGGGTGCGGGGGAGGACGCGGAGCATGAACAGGCGCATCGCGATCTTGCGGCGCGAGGACACCGTCATCTCCTTGGCGAAGCCCTCCGCGAACCTCTGGTTCTGCTCCACGCCCGGCCGCATCACCCGCTCGTAGGCGTCGAACGCGACCGTGTGGTCGCCGCCCGCGGCGGCGAGCTCCCCGGCGAGGGTGTACGCGCCGAGCAGGGCGAGGCCCGTGCCCTGGCCGGAGGCGGGGGAGGCGCAGTGCGCCGCGTCGCCGAGCAGCACGACCCGGCCCTTCGACCAGCGGTCCATCTCGATGAGGGCGAGCGAGTCGAAGTAGAAGTCCTCGGCCCGGTCGGCGTGGTCGAGCAACTGCGGGATCTCCCAGCCGTCGCCGGCGAAGCGCTCGCGCAGGATCTCCTTCTGCCGCGCCGTGTCGCGGTGGTCGTACGGCAGCTCGGGCGAGGAGAAGACGAAGCTGTTCTTGGCGGTGGTCTCGCCGGCCGAGCTGTAGACGGAGATCAGCTTGTGCGGGAGCGCGTGGTACGTCTCCCACTGCTGCAGACCCAGGTGGTTGGGGGCGGTGAAGATGGAGATGTACGCGCCGAGGTGGCGCTTGAACCGCCGCTCGTCGCCGAAGACGAGGCGCCGGGTGTTCGAGTGCATCCCGTCCGCGCCGACGACCAGGTCGAAGCGGCGCACCGCCCCGCTCTCGAAGGTGACCTCGACGCCGTCCGCGTCCTCCGCGAGGGCGGCGATCGAGTCGCCGAAGAGGTACTCGACGTCGTCGCGGGTCCGCTTGTACAGGATCCGGGCGAGGTCGCCGCGCATGATCTCGTCGTCGTCCTCGGCCCGTCCGCCGAAGATCTCGGCGGGCAGTTCCCCGACCGTGCGGCCCTTCTCGTCGACGTACGAACCGCCGTTCATGTCCGTGGAGTTGGCGCGGATCTCGTCGAGGACGCCCATCCGGCGGCAGACCTCGATCGCGGTGCCGCGGATGTCGACCTTGTAGCCGCCGGCGCGCAGTTCGGGGGCGCGCTCGACGACGGTCGGGGCGAAGCCGTAGCGGTGCAGCCAGAGGGCGAGCGCGGGGCCGGCGATCGAGGCGCCGGAGATCAGGACGGTCTTGGCGGCGGAGGTGGAGGTGGCAGGGGCGGTGGGGGTGGTGGAGGCGTTCGGCGTGCGCGTCATGGCGGGACTCCTCGTCGGAAGGGTGCGGGCGTTCCCCTGCCCGCACCCACGACTATACGGATGTCCTACACGCTTGTCTATGACGCTTGTATGAATCCCTTCCGGGCCTCCGGGACGCCGCCCCTCACCCCCGCCCCAGCACCACCGTCCCCGACGAGCAGAACCAGCCTCCCGTCCCCGAGGCCACCGCCAGCTCCGGCAGGCTCCCGTCCGCCCGCCGTACCTGCCGTCCGTCCGCCTCGCCGCGCAGCTGACGCACCGCCTCCACCAGCAGGAACAGTCCCCGCATCCCGGGATGGCAGGCGGAAAGACCGCCCCCGTCGGTGTTCACCGGCAGCCCCCCGCCGCCCACCGTCAGCCGGCCCTTCTCGACGAACGCGCCGCCCTCGCCCTTGGTGCAGAACCCCAGGTCCTCCAGGGTCACGAGGGTCATGTACGTGAAGGCGTCGTAGATCTGGGCGAGGTCGACGTCGGCGGGTGCGACCCCGGCCCGCTCGAAGGCCAGCCGGCCGCTGACGGCCGCCGGGGAGACGGTGAAGTCCTCCCACTCCGACATCGTGGTGTGCGAGACGTGCTCGCCCGTGCCGAGCACCCAGACCGGTGCCTTCACCGTGTCCGGCACGTACTCCTCGGCAGCGAGCAGCACCGCGCAGCCGCCGTCGCTGCGGATGCAGCAGTGCAGCTTGGTGAACGGGTCGGCGATCATCGGCCCGGACAGCACGTCGTCGACCGTGATCGGCTCGCGGAACATCGCCTCCGGGTTGAGCGCCGCGTTGGCCCGCGCCTGCACCGCGACCTCGGCGAGCTGCTCCAGGGTGGTCCCGTACTCGTGCATGTGACGGCGGGCCGCCATCGCGTACTTGGCGATGAGCGTGTGCCCGTACGGCACCTCGAACTGCAGCGGCCCGCGCGCCCCGAAGGAGAGGTTCGAGGTGCGCCGGCGCGCCTTGATGTCGGCGCGCGCGGTGGACCCGTACACGAGCAGGACGGCGTTGGCGTGCCCGGCGGCGATGGCGTCGGCGGCGTGCCCGGCCATGACCTCCCAGGTGGCCCCGCCGACGGCGGTCGAGTCCACCCAGCGGGGCCGCAGCCCCAGGTACTCGGCGACCTCGACCGGTGCGAGCGTCCCGAGCCCGGCCGAGCCGAACCCGTCGATCACCTCCCGGCCGAGCCCGCTGTCCGCGAGCGCCCGGCGGGCGGCCTGGGCGTGCAGGGCGTAGGGAGTGGCCTCGTCGACGCGTCCGCAGTCGGAGAGGGCGATGCCGACGACGGCGACGCGTCGGCCGGCGCGGTTCCGTGGAGTGGTGGGCATGAATCTGACGGTACATCAGATATGGGCGCCGCGGCCTTCACTGTGCGCCTCCGGCTTCCCCGTAACGACTCCGATCCGTTCCGCCCTGCCCCTGTGCATCGCCGCCGCCCCGCCCTAACATGACGGCCCGTCAGATACGGAGGGGAGCTCCATGGACGCCGCCTTCACGGAGGAGCAGGAAGAGATCCGCCGCACCCTGCGGGAACTGCTCGTCAAACGGTCCGGGCCCGAGGAGGTGCGGGCGGCGGTCGCCGGCGCCGCCGGGTACGACGCCGAGCTGTGGCAGCGGCTCGCCGAGCGGCTCGGGCTGCCGGGGCTCGCGCTGCCCGAGGAGTACGGGGGCGCCGGCTGCGGCCCCGCCGAGCTCGCGCTCGCCTGCGAGGAGACCGGACGGGCCCTCGCGCCCTCGCCGCTGCTCGCCACCGCGGTGCTCGCCGCGCCGCTGATCGCCGCGCTCGGCACCGCCGAGCAGCGGGCCGAGCTGCTGCCGAAGATCGCCTCCGGGGCGCTCACCGCCGCGCTGGCCGTGCCCGGCGGCTCGCTCGCCGTGGCCCTCGGGCTCACCGGCGGGGACCCGGACTGGGCCGGTGACGGCCGGGCCGGCGGGGTGCAGGCCCGGCCCTCGCGGGACGGCTGGACGCTGTACGGGGAGGCCGGGCAGGTCCTCGACGGGCACAGCGCCGACCTCCTGCTCGTCGCCGCCCACACCGGCGGCTTCGCCCGCAGCCGCACCCTGGTCTTCCTGGTCCGCGCGGACGCGCCGGGGCTCACCCGGACCCGGCGGACCGCCCTCGACGAGACCCGCCCCCAAGCCGCCGTCGAACTGCGCGACGTCGAGGCCGAGTTGCTCGGCGCCGACCCGGCCGACGTCGCCGGGGCGCTGGCCTCCGTCGGGCGGACGGCGGCCGCGGTCGTCGCCGCCGAGGCCGTCGGCGTCGCGGCGCACTGCCTGGACCGCACGGTCGCGTACGTGCGCACCCGCGAGCAGTTCGGCCGGCCGATCGGCTCCTTCCAGGCCGTCAGGCACCGGCTCGCCGACCTGTACGTCCAGCTCCAGGCGGCCCGCTCGGCGGCGTACTACGCGGCCTGGGACGCCGGCCGCACCGGCTCCGGCGAACCCGGGGCCGCGGCGCTCGCGCTCGCCCAGTGCCTGGAGACCGCCAGGGCCGTCACCGGCGAGACCGTCCAGCTGCACGGCGGCATCGGCTTCACCTGGGAGCACGAGGCGCATCTGTACTTCAAACGGGCGAGCGCCGACGAGCTGCTCTTCGGCCCGGTGCACCGGCTGCGGGCGGCCGCGGCCGGGGAGGCCGGGCTGTTCGGCCCGTACGGGACCGGGGTCGGGAACGAGGCCGGGGCCGGGAACGGGAACGGGAAGGGGGCGGCGGCCTGATGCCCGTCGGACTGCGCCTGATGCAGAAGGTGTCCTCCACGCGCGCCTTCGCGAAGATCGCGCCGCATTTCATCCCCGCGATGGACCGCACGGTCCACCGGCTGACCCGCGGCAAGGTGATGCTGAGCGCCCAGATGCTGCCCGGGGTGATCCTCACCGTCCGCGGGGCCAAGTCCGGGCTGCCGCGCACGACCCCGCTGGCGTGCATGCCGGAGGAGTCCGGGGCGACCTGGATCCTGATCGGCTCGAACTTCGGCCGTCCGGGGCATCCCGCGTGGACCGCGAACCTGCTGGCCCATCCGGACGCGGAGGTGAGCTGGCGCGGCGAGACGATCCCGGTGCGCGCGGAGCTGCTGGCGGGGGAGGAGCGGGCCGCCGTCTGGCAGACCGTCCTCGGCTTCTGGCCGCCGTACGCGACGTACCAGGCGCGGGTGGAGCGGGAGATCCGGCTGTTCCGGCTGACGCGGCGCTGAGGCACGGCGGTGAGATGCGGCGGTGGGACGCTGCGGTGAGACGGGAACGCCGACGGCGGTCGTGGTGCGTGACCGCCGTCGGCGCGACAGGACGTTGAGGTGCGGCCGTGGGGGGCCGCAGGTGGCCGTGGCCGGCCGCGAGCGGGCCGTGGCCCGGAGCCGGCGGGCTACTTCGTCGGCTTCTTGCCCGTGATCCCGAGGTGCACCAACAGGGCCAGGTTGGGCTTCAGTTCGGCCTGCTTGACCCCCCAGGTCTGGAAACCCTTCTGGTGGCCGGCCACCGAGGCGAGCATCGCGACGAGCGAGCCGGCCATCGCGGCCGGGCTGACGTCCTTGTCGACCTTGCCCTTGGCCTGGAGCTCCTTCACCGCGTCCGTAAGGGAGTTGGTGACCGAGTTCAGGATCTTCATACGGATCTTGTAGAACCGTTTGTCGCCCTCCGCGGCGCCCAGGTCCACCACGCGCAGGATGGCGTCGTGCTTGCGCCAGAAGTCCAGGAAGCCCTCGACGAGCTCCTCGGAGGTCTGCCAGCCGGCCTTGCCGACCCAGGAGCGGCCGGAGACCAGATCGGTCAACCCCGCGCCTTCTTTGGCCATTTCCTCCGCGAGCTCGAGCACGGCGCCCTCGACGTCGGGGAAGTACTGGTAGAACGTCGCGGGCGAAGTGCCCGCCTTCCGGGCCACGTCGATGACCTTGACGTCCCGGTACGGAGAGGAGCTGAGCATCTCGCTGAGGCAGTCGAGCAGCTTCTGCCGCGTCGCCTGACCTCGTCGACCGGCCACGCGGCCGTCGACGGTGCGTACTTGTCCTGTCATGCCGTCAGCTTACCGAGGGGTGATCGAGGCGCGATTCGACCGACTGCAAATGGGGTGCACGCCCCTGGGAGCGGTTCCGCGGGCGGTCCCCGGCGCGGCTCCCGGGCCCCTCGAAAGGGTCTCCGTACGCGGGGCCGCCCCCCGCCTACCCGAATAGGCTTATTAACAGCCTGTGGATAACGTCGGTGGACAACCATGCCGTCACATGTTCGATATCAGGGGGTGCGGGGCGATTCGCCCCGACCTAGCGTGGACACCGGATACCGGTATCTGGAAGGAACCACGCCCATGGCCGTATTCGCAGAGGGCACGCCGTGCTGGGTGGACGTGCAGCTCCCCGACATCGAGGCGGGCAAGCGCTTCTACGGCGAACTCTTCGGCTGGACCTTCGACCCGGCCACCGGCGAGGCCCGGATCGACGGCAAGCGCGCGGCCGGGCTCGTGCCCAAGCGGGACGGGCGGATGCCCACCACCTGGACGGTCTACCTGGCCACCGCGGACGCGGGGGTCCTCGCCGGGCGGATCAAGGCCGCCGGCGGCCAGATGGTGATGGAGCCGTACCCCGTCGGGCCGTACGGGGTCGTGGCGCTGGCCGCCGACCCCGGCGGGGCGGTGTTCGGACTGCGCCAGGGCGGCGAGCGCGACGACGGCATCCAGACGCACATGGAGCCCGGCTCCTTCTGCTGGATGGAGGTGTACACGCGGGAGAAGGACGCCGTGGACACCTTCTACGCCGCCGTCTTCGGCTACGTCGCCCAGGACCTCGCCGAGGGCGACCTCGACTACCGGATCTGGTCCCCGCCGGGCTCGCGGCCCGGCGACGACTCCTCGTTCGGCGGCCGCGCGGTGATCACCGACGCCTTCCCGGCCGAGATGCCCGGCCACGTCCTCGTCTACTTCGCCGTCGCCGACACCGACGCGGCCTGCGCCGCGACGGTCGAGATGGGCGGCCGGATCACCAACGAGCCCTTCGACACCCCGCACGGCCGCATCGCCGTCCTCACCGACAACCAGGGCGCACGGTTCGCCGTCCTCGCGGAGCCGGCGGACGGCAAGCGCGGACGAGCGGCCCGGAAGGCGGACGCGGAGGAGGGCGCGGAGGAGGGCGACGGCGCGAAGGGTGCGACGGGCGCATCGGCCGACGCCGGTACGGACGCCGGTACGGACGGCAGCAAGGCCGGTACGGACGGCGGCGAGGAGGACGACCGCACGGAAACGGCTGCGGAATCCGTCACAGAATCGGCCGCGGAACAGGCCCCCGGAACCACGCGCGAGGCCCCCGCTCCCGCCGAACCGGCGAAAACGGCCGAAAAGTCCGCTGAAAAGCCCGACGATATGACCTAGGACACCCCGATCCGCCCCCGGGTTCGCAACCGCCGCCCGGGACAGGAAGAATCAGGGGGCGACGGGGCCGTACCCTCATGGCCCGTACGGGGAGGTGGCAAGGCAAGTGGAGCAGCTGACGCAGCACGACCCGAGGCGGATCGGTCCCTTCGAGGTGCTGGGCCGGCTCGGCGCCGGAGGCATGGGCCTGGTCTATCTCGCGCGGTCGGCGTCCGGCCGGCGCGTGGCGATCAAGACCGTGCGGACCGAGCTCGCCGAGGACCAGCTGTTCCGCGTCCGGTTCACACGCGAGGTGGAGGCCGCCCGCGCGGTCTCCGGTTTCTACACCGCGGCCGTGGTGGACGCCGACCCCCGGGCCGCCGTGCCCTGGCTGGCCACCGCGTACGTGCCCGCGCCCTCGCTCGAGGAGATAGTGAACGAGTGCGGGCCGCTCCCGGCCCAGGCGGTGCGCTGGCTCGCGGCCGGCGTCGCCGAGGCCCTGCAGTCCATCCACGGCGCGGGCCTGGTCCACCGCGACCTCAAGCCGTCCAACGTCCTCGTCGTCGAGGACGGCCCCCGGGTGATCGACTTCGGCATCGCGTCCGGCGTCTCCAACACCCGGCTGACCATGACCAACGTGGCCGTCGGCACGCCCGCGTACATGTCGCCCGAGCAGGCCCGCGACTCGCGCAGCGTCACCGGCGCCAGCGACATCTTCTCGCTGGGCTCGATGCTGGTCTTCGCCGCCACCGGCCATGCGCCGTACCACGGCGCGAACCCGGTCGAGACGGTGTTCATGCTGCTCCGCGAGGGCCCGGACCTGGCCGGTCTGCCCGATGAGCTGCGGCCGCTGATCGACTCCTGCATGCAGATGGACGTCTCGCTCCGGCCCAGCCCGGCCGATCTGCAGGCCCAGCTCGCCCCGCACCTCTTCGGCCCCGGCAGCGACGACAGCGGCACCGCCTCGGCGTGGCTGCCGCAGAGCGCCGTCGCCATGATCGAGACCCGGCGCGGCGGCCGCACCACCCTGCCGCACCCGCCCGGCCCGGGCCCGTCCGGACGCGCCGCCACGCCGCCGCCCCCGCCCGGCCCGCCCCCGTCCGGGCCGCACCACAGCGACCCGCGCGCTCCCGCCCCCGTCGGCGTGGGGCCGGTCGGCGGCCGGCACGCCGGACCCGCCGAGTCGGCGCACGGCGACGGCGGTCCGGTGCGGCTGGCCGGCGCGGCCGTGCCGATCGGCCCGGGCCCGCGGGTGGCCGACACCCGCGCCTCGATGGTCGCCGACACCGGCCCGGCCACCGGCTGGGTCCGTCCGCCCGGCGCGGAGCCCGGCCCCGCGCCCGGTTCCCGTCCGCTGCCCGGGCCGGCCCGCCCCGCCGAGCCGCCGGCCGAGCCGGAGCCCGGCCACTGGCGGCCCTGGCGGTTCCGCATGTCGAACGACGTCTGGGGCACCCCGGTCGTCGACGGCGACCTGCTCTACGTGACCTCCTTCGAGGTGCACGCCCTGGACACGGCCAGCGGCCGCCGCCAGTTCAAGACCAAGGACGTCGCCTGGTCGATGGCGGTCGCCCAGGGCCGTATCCACGCCTCCGACGGGCCCACGCTGTACGCCCTCGACGCCGCCGGCGGCGCGGAGCGCTGGCGGCTGTCTACGGACGCCTGGGTGTACTCGCTGAAGGTCGACCGCGGCACCGTCGTCACCGGCACCCGCGGCGGCGGCGTGCAGGGCTGGGAGGCGTCCAACGGCGCGAAGCTGTGGGAGCTGAGCGGCGCGCAGACCGACTTCGAGACTCCCGAGGCCGGCCCGGCGGTGCACGGCGACACCGTGTACGTATGGCGGAACGCCCGCCTCCAGGCGCTGGACGCGCGCACCGGCACGGAGCGCTGGTCGTACCCGATCGGCGACGCCGCGTCCTGCGGGAACGTGCCGGTCCGGGTGGCCCCGGCGGAGGACGGCTGCGTGTACGTCGCGGCCGGTACCCGCGTGCTGTCCATCGACATCGCCGGCGGCCACGTCCGCTGGCACTTCGAGGCCCCCGCGGTCTTCCTGTCGCCGCCCGCGTTCGTGCCCGGCCCGGCGGTGACCGGCGGCGGCGTGTACCTGGCCGACTACCTCGGCACCGTGTACGCGCTGGACGCGACGACCGGCCAGGACCGCTGGCGGATCGCCACCGAGCAGCGCCAGTCGGGCGAGCCGGTCCTGGTGGACTCGGGCAACGTGCACGTGGCCAGCGGCAGCGCGCTGTACACGCTGGACGCGGTCACCGGCACGCCGAAGTGGCGGTTCCCGGCGGGCGGCGCGATCACCGGCAGCCCGGTGGTCGCCGACGGCCGGCTGCACTTCGGCTCCGCGGACCACGTGCTGTACACGCTGGACGCGGCCGGCGGCCAGCTCCGCTGGAAGCTGGCGACCGGCGGCGAGATCACCGGCTCGCCGGTGGCCCGCGGCGGCGTCGTCTACGCCTGCAGCAAGGACCGCTGCGTGTACGCCCTGGACGCGGTGAAGGGCACCGCGACGGGTCGCGGCGCGGCGCAGGCGCGGGCCTGACGGCACCACCGGGCGACTGCGCGCCTCACCGCTGTCGGCCCGGCGGCTGTCCGCCGGGGCCTTGGTCCTGGTCGGGGGCGTCCCACTGCGGGACGTCCATCGTCCGGGTGGGTTCCCCGTACCCGTCGTACGGGGACTGCGGCTGCTGCTGCGGGCCGCCCTGCGCCGGGTGCGTGGGGTGCGCCGGGTGGGTCGGGTGCGTCGGCTCCGTGAGCCGGGTGCGGTGTCCGGCGTGCCGGCCCGGCATCATCGCCGCGGCCGCGAGCAGCAGGAGCGCGCCGCCGAAGGCCATCGCCACGCCGGGGCCGAGACCGGCCCCGTCGCTCGCGACGGAGAGGCCGTCCTCCACCTGGCCGACGCGGACCGCCCACAGGATCGTGAAGCCGAGCACGATCAGCCCGGCGAGGGCGACGAGCAGCCGGGAGCGCAGCACCACGCCCACCAGGGTCACCAGGGCGGCGAAGGCGTACGGCAGCAGGATCGAGCCGATCACCTCGGCCCGTACGTCCGTGATCCCGCCGAAGAGGTCCTCGATGCGGTAGTCGGTGCCGTGACGGCCGTCGTACCAGGCACGGAAGGGGCTCCATACGGCGGCCGTCGCTCCGGCGAGCGCCAGGACCGAGCCGACGATGTTGCGGATCATCGCGCGGCCTCCTCGGGTCCGGCTCTCGGTCCCGACGCTACGCCGGGTGCGGATGCCCCGCCACGCGGCGCTAGTGTGGCGCGAACACGTCAGGATCGGTGAAGGAGCGGGACACGGTGGGTGCGGGACGACGGCTGCGGTTCACGGCGGTGCTGGTGGTGGTCGTGCTGGCGTTGACCGGTTTCCAGTCCGGCAAGAGCAGCGGCGGCAGCGGCGGGAAGAGCCGCAGCAAGAGCAGCAGCGGCGGCGGCTGCTCCAGCTCCAAGAAGAAGAACCACGACGACGACGATTACGAGTACGACGGCAGTGGCAGCGGGGGTTCCGACGCGTACCCGACCGACTCCGCGCCGACACCCACCGTCACCTCCTCCACCGCTCCGGCGGAGGTCACCGTGGTGGATTGCGTGAAGTTCGCGCAGAAGAAGCGCAAAGGCCGGCCGGCCCGCAAGGCGGACACCACGGCCTCCGTCCGGATCACCTCGCGGGCGGCCGTGACCGAGACCTTCCGCGTTGAGCTGGAGTTCCTTGACGCGGGCGGGATGGAGCGGGACGACGCGAGCAAGACCGTCACGCTGGAGCCGGGACAGACGCTGACCGTCGACGTGCCGATGTCCTCGCCGTCGGCGGTCGATCAGGTCAGGAAGTGTGAGATCGAGGCAGTCAGCGTCCAGTAAGGTGACGTGCGCCCGTCAATACCCATCCCGACGGGTGTTCAAACTCGCCTGCCTGCGCATTCGCACACACTCAACGGGGGTTGAAGCGTGAAGCTTCGTCAAGTCCGTGCCATCGCCGTCTTCGGTATCGCCCTGGTCGCGCTCACCGGCGCCCGCGGTTCCCACGGGGCCAGCTGCGGCGGCGGCTCCAGCAGCGGCTCCAGCCACTCCAGCAGCAGCGGTTCCGACAGCAGCAGCAGCTCCAGCAGCTCCTCGGGCAGCGTCAGCGGCGTCGGCGGCTCGTCGCGCGACCGCGCCTCCCGCGACATCAAGATCGATGAGTGCGCGCTCAGCGCGGACGGCAAGAACCTCGTCGCCAAGCTGACGATCACCAACACCGACTCCTCGGCGTACCTCTACGACGTCACCATGCAGTTCAAGGGCGACGCCGGAAAGCCTGCCGGCCTGGCGATCGCGCAGGTCAACGACCTGCGCGTCGAGGCCGGCGCCTCGAAGTCCACCGAGGCCACCACCCCGTACACCGGCACCGGCGACGGCTCCGAGTACACCAAGTGCGAGGTCGCCTTCGCCGACCGCACCGCGGCCTGACGCGCCTTCCCGGCGCACCGCCTCAGCGGACCCGGAAGCCCCCGCCCCCGCCCCGCCCCGTGAACAGCCCGGCCTGCCGCTCCGGCGGCAGGTTCCCGAGCGTCACCAGGTGCGGGGCGTGGGCCAGGGCGGCCGTGCGCCCCGGCTCCTTCGCCGACCACAGGGCCCGTACGGTGCCCTGCACCGCCTCCGTCGGGTACGAGGCGACGACGGCCGCCGCCGCCCGCGCCGCGGCGAGCGCCCCACCCGGCTCGGTCACCTCGCTGACCAGGCCCGTCTCGTACGCCCGCCGGGCCGAGACCCGTTCGGCCGTGCCCATCAGGGCCATCCGGGCGACTTCCCCGTACGGCATCCGCTGGGCCATCAGGATCGTCTCGAACGCGGAGACCATGCCGTACGTGGTGTGCGGGTCGAAGAACGTCGCGTCCTGCCCGGCCACCACGAACTCTGATTCGGCGATCAGGTAGAACGCACCCCCGCAGGCCATCCCCTCCACCGCCGCCACCACGGGCTTCCACAGGTCGTTCGCCTTGGGGCCGATCGCGAGCAGCGGATCGTCGATCGTGTACGGCGACGAGGGCTGCGGCACGTTCCGCGCCGCGTCCCGGTCGATGCCGGTGCAGAAGGCCCGGCCGCCCGCGCCGGTGACGACGATCGCGCGGATGTCGTCCTCGTACCGGAAGCCCCGCCACACCTCGCCCAGCCGGTGCGCCATCTCCAGGGTGATCGCGTTGTGCTTCGCGGCCCGGTCCAGGGTGACGACCGCGACCCCGGTCTCCTTGTCCCGCTCCACGGTGATGCCGGGGGTGTCGGGGGCGCTCATCCGCGCTCCAGCAGCCAGCGGGGCACGGTGACCCCGTCGATCTCCGTGAACGCCACCTTCACCGCCGCGCCGATCCGCAGCCGCGCCGGGTCGACGGAGTTCAGCGGGGCATCGGGGGCGGCGACGACGTTGCCGGCCAGCCGGATGCGGGGCGCGTCGGCGAGTTCGACGAGGACCGCGTTGTACGGGGCCTGGGCGGCGTACTCGGGCAGCAGCGGCGGGTGCGGGATCACGTACGACCAGATCCGGCCGCGGCCGGACATGAGCCGCCACTCGCTGTCGAAGGACCGGCAGTGCGGGCAGCAGGGGCGGGGCGGGAAGCGCAGCTCGCCGCAGTCGGGGGCCGCGCAGGCCTGGACGCGCAGCTCGCCCCGGGCGGCGTACGCCCAGAAGGGCGCGCCGTCCTCGTCGACGACGGGACTCAGCATGGCGGATCAACTCCTCAGCAGGACGGCTGACGTGGGGACGCCCTCGCCGGCGGTGACGAGGCAGGTGGCGGCGTTCGGGACCTGGGCGGTGGACGTGCCGCGCAGCTGCTTCACGCCCTCGTTGATGAGGTTGAAGCCGTGCACGTACGCCTCGGAGAGCCCGCCGCCGCCGGTGTTGATCGGCAGCCGCCCGCCGATCTCCAGCGCTCCGCCCTCGGTGAACGCGCCGCCCTCGCCGCGGTCGCAGAAGCCGTAGCCCTCCAGGGACAGCGGGATCAGCGGGGTGAAGGCGTCGTAGATCTGCGCCACGTCGACGTCCTGGGGCCCGAAGTCCGCCTGTTTCCACAGGTGTCGGGCGGCGGTCCAGGCGGGGCCGGTGAGCGGGTCGTCGTTCCAGTAGTTGACCATGCCGTGGTGCTGGGCGGGCAGGCCCTGGGCGGCGGAGTGCACGTACACGGGCTTCTGCCGGCAGTCGCGGGCGCGTTCGGCGGAGACGACGACGCAGGCCAGCGCGCCGTCGGTCTCCAGGCAGTTGTCGAAGAGGCAGAGCGGCTCGCTGATCCAGCGGGCCGTCATGTACATCTCGCGGGTCAGCGGCCGTTCGTACATCATCGCGGCGGGGTTCTGGTTGGCCCGGTTGCGGCAGGCGAGGGCGACGTTGAACAGGTGGTCGCGGGTGGCGCCGTACTCGTGCATGTAGCGGCGGGCCAGCATGCCGATCTCGTCGGAGGGCCGGAGCAGCCCGAACGGCCGGGTCCACTGGCCGGGGGTGGGCAGCTGGACGGCGGTGTTCTTCCAGGGCCGGGGCCCGGAGCCGCGCTTGCGGGACCGCCAGGCGACGCCGACGGTGGCCTGACCGGCGGCGATGGCGGCGGCGAGGTGTCCGACGGTGGCGCAGGAACCGCCGCCGCCGTAGCCGATCTTGCTGAAGTAGGTGACGTCGCCGGCCCCGATCGCCTTGGCGACCTCGACCTCGTCGGTCTCCTCCATCGTGTACGAGGCGAAGGCGTCGACCTCGGAGGGCGCCAGCCCCGCGTCGTCGAGGGCGGCGAGGATCGCCCGGCAGGCGAGCGTCTTCTCGGACTCGGGGAGCCGTTTCGCGAAGGAGGTCTGCCCGATCCCGACGATGGCTGTGCGGTCCTTGAGCACGGCAACCCCTCCGGTCGTCCTCACTGCTGACAGCGCGTCAGGCTACAGCTAATCTGACGGACAGTCAGCTACTTGTCTTCGGACGGCTCGATTGCTCTTCGATACCGGCTCTTTGGAGGGGTGCGGATGCGCGGCGACCTGGAGTGGAGCTCGATACCGAGGCTGGTGCGCGCGGCGGCGGAGCGGTACGGGCCGCAGGAGGCCGTCGTCGAGGGCCGGCTGCGGGTCTCGTACGCGGAACTGGGCGAGCGGGTGGAACGCGCCGCGGCCGCGTGCATCGCGACCGGCGTCCGGTCCGGCGACCGGGTCGCGATCTGGGCCCCGAACACCCTCGACTGGATCGTCTCCGCGCTGGGCGCGGTGACGGCGGGCGCGGTCCTCGTCCCCCTGAACACCCGCTTCAAGGGCACGGAGGCGGCGGACGTCCTGGCGAGGTCGCGGGCGCGGCTGCTGTTCGTCACGGGCACCTTCCTCGGCACCTCGTACGTGGCCTCGCTGCGGCGGGCCGGGGTCGAACTCCCCGACCTGGAACGGGTCGTGGTCCTCGGCGACACCGCCCCGGACGACTACACGACCTGGAAGGAGTTCCTCGCGGCGGGGGACGGGGTGAGCGCGGCGCAGGTGCGCGCGCGGGCGGACGCGGTCGACCCCTCGTCCCCCTCGGACATCGTCTACACCTCCGGCACCACCGGCCGCCCCAAGGGCGCGGTGATCAGCCACGCCCAGACCCTGCGCTGCTACGACGTGTGGGCGGAGCTGGCGGGACTGCGGCAGGGCGACCGGTACCTCATCGTGAACCCGTTCTTCCACACCTTCGGCTACAAGGCCGGCATCATCGCCTGCCTGATGCGGGGCGCGGTGATGATCCCGCAGCCGGTGTTCAACGTGGACACGGTGCTGGCGAACATCGCGGCGGAACGGGTCTCGGTGCTGCCCGGCCCGCCGACGCTGCACCAGTCGCTCCTCGACCACCCGGCCCGCACCTCGTACGACCTGTCCGCGCTGCGGCTCGTCGTCACCGGCGCGGCGGTGGTGCCGCTGCGGCTGGTGGAGCGGCTGCGCGGCGAACTGGGCGTGGACACGGTGCTCACGGCGTACGGCCTGTCGGAGGCCAGCGGGATCGTCACGATGTGCCGCCGCGGCGACGGGGCGGAGGTCATCGCGACGACGTCCGGCCGGGCGATCCCGGGCACGGAGGTCCGCCTGTCGGAGGCGGGCGAGGTCCTGGTCCGCGGCCACAACGTGATGCGCGGCTACTTCGAGGACGAGCAGGCGACGCGGGAGACGATCGACGAGGACGGCTGGCTGCACACGGGAGACGTCGGCGTCCTGGACGAGTCGGGCAACCTGCGGATCACCGACCGCATCAAGGACATGTTCATCGTCGGCGGCTTCAACGCCTACCCCGCGGAGATCGAGCAGCTCCTGGGCCTCCACCCGGACGTCGCCGACGTCGCGGTGATCGGCGTCCCGGACGCGCGGCTCGGCGAGGTCGGCAAGGCGTACGCCGTCCGGCGGCCCGGCGCGACGCTCACCGCGGACGACCTGATCGCCTGGTCGCGGCGGGAGATGGCCAACTACAAGGTGCCGCGGCAGGTCGAGTTCGTGACCGAGCTGCCGAGGAACGCGAGCGGCAAGGTGACGAAGGGCGAACTGAGGGAGCGGGCCGCGCAACCGGGGGGTCAAGTGGGCGCGTGTTAAGAGCAGTTGACGCGCCACCTCCCACACCTCCCCAAGACTTCGGAGCGGTCCGGTGGAAATCGAGATCCCGCTGTCCCTGACGTCCCGGCAGGCCGCCGTCGGCGTGGGCCTGACGCTCGAGCTGCCGTCCGGCCCCGCTCACGTGGACGTTCCGCCGGGCGTCCGGGACGGCGACCTCGTCCGCGTCCCCACCGCGCCCGGCGCGCCGGGCGCGGTCCTGCGCATCAGCGTCCAGGGCGGCCCCGCGGCCCCGGTGCGGAAGTCGGGGGCGCTGGGGCCTCTGGTGACGCTGGGCGTGGTGGGCGCGGTGATCGCGGCGCTGGTCCTGACGGCCGGCGGGGAGGACGACACGGAGCCCACGGCGGGCCCGACGTACGGCTCGTCGTACGAGCCGAGCTACGGCGCGACGGACGAGCCGACGGACGAGCCCACGGAGTACTCGTCGGACGAACCTTCGGACGCACCGACGTCCGCACCGACGTCCGAACCGACGTCCGAGCCGACGTCCGAGCCGACATACGCGCCCGCCCCCGACCCGACGACGGAGGCGCCGCCGGACCCGTACGACGCGGGCACCTGCCTCAACGGCACGCTGCCGGACTCGACGACCCCGGAGAGCGTGAGCGACGTGGACGAGGTGTCGTGCTCGGCCTCCGACGCGCACTACAAGGTGATCCAGACGATCCCCTTCACCTCCGACATGAACCGCTGCCGGAACAACCCCCGTACCCAGTACGCCTTCTCGTACCGCTACACGATGAACGGCGCCACCATCAACGAGTACGTGTACTGCCTGATCGGCCTCGGCGCCTACGCCCGCTGAATCGTGCCGGGCAGCGGCCCCGCCGGGTGGACGGTGATGTCGAAGGCGGGCCCGGGCCGGTCGAGCAGCTTCGGGACGAAGGCGGGGAGCACGCGTTCGAGGAGTGCCTGCGCCTCGCGGTGCGTGAACTGGGCGCCGAGGCAGGCGCGGGGCCCCAGACCGAAGGGGTAGTAGGCGCCGTGCCCGGCGGGATGCCGCTCGGCGAGGTGGGGGCGGTCCGGCCGGAAGGCGTCGGGCTCCGGCCACAGCCCGGGGTCCCGATGGGTGAAGTACGGGCTGGTGAGGACGATGTCCCCGGCGCCGACGCGGTAGCCCGCGAGAACGTCGTCCTCGGTGGCGTGCCGGGGCATCAGCCACGCCACCGGGTAGAGCCGCAGCGTCTCGGCGAGCAGCGCCCGGACGCCGTCGGCGCCGCGTTCCAGGGCCCAGGCGCGCCAGTGCGGCTCCGCGTCGAGGAACAGATACAGCCAGGCGAGGGTCGTGGCGGTGGTCTCGTGCCCGGCGAAGATCAGCGTGGCGACCTCGTCGCGGACGAGCTGCTCGGTGTCGTAGGCCTCGAGCAGCACGTGGAGAAGGCCGGCGCCGGACGGCGAGGCCCGGACCTCGGCGATGGTGCGCTCGACGACGGCGTCGATACGGGCGAACTCCGGGCCGAGGTCGGGCGGGGCGTCGCCGGGCCGGGGGACGACGGGGAGGGCGCCGATGATCGCGTCCACGGCGCGCAGCTCCTCGTACGTCTCCGGCGTCACCGGCCGCCCGGTCAGGCACCGCCAGATGACGTCCAGCGAGTAGAACCGCAGATCGCCGGCGAGGTCCCGGACCTCACCGGTCCCCGACGCACGCTCCCACAGCAGCGAGGCCCGCTCGGCGGCCCCGTCGATCGCCCCCTCGAACCGGCGGATCCCCTGCCCCGTGAAGTGCCGCTGCAGCAGCCGCCGCTGCGCCCGCCACGGGTCCCCGGAGGCGGTGAGCACCCCGCCCCCGAGCAGCGGCGCCAGCCGGTGCGACCGCTTCACATACCGCTCGGGGTGCAGCGCCAGCACGTGGTGCACGGCCTCGGGCTGCGAGACGAGCACGGCGTCCACCGCCCCGAACGACACCCGCGCGACAGGCCCGAGCGCGTTGACGAGACTCAGCAGCTCGAAGACGGACCCCCCTCCGGCCTGCCAGTCGGCGACGACGGCGGGGGAGAGGGCGGGCGGGGCGGGAGCACGATGGGACGTCACGGCGAAGCCTCCGTAGTAGGGGACGGCTCTGACCATGCCCGCGCCGACGCCGTGCGAGTCCTCGACGTGTGCTCCGGTCACTCGCACGCGGTCCGGTGAGCGGTATGGCACCACAGAGGGGCCGGGCTTTCGCCCGGCCCCTCCCTTGTGCGTCCGGTGGGTGGTGCGCTGTGCTCAGCTCGCCGGGATCCCCCGAGCCCCGCGAGCGTCCCCCGAGCACCAGCGCTCCGGCGGTCCGGACGCTACGACCCCGGCGGCTCCCCCGTTGGCGCCGCCGCGGCCGTACCCCGTGGGGGAGTGGCTACTTGGCCGGCTCCGACGTCGCGTGGGCGTCGGTGGGCTTGACCGGCTCGCCGGTGGCGTGGGCGTCGAGCGGCTTGATCGGCTCGCTGGTGGCGTGCGCGTCCAGCGTGGTGATCTCCTCGCCCGTCGCGTGCGCGTCCGTGGGCTTGAGGTTGTCGGCCATGAGGATCAACTCCTGTAGCTGTTCGGTCTGGAGAGCGGAGCGTCCGCCCGGAGACTCCCCCGAGGATCGCCGGGCGGACGTCCAGGGCCGATCACCATAACGGTGGGGCCTCATGACGAACCGTCTGCCCCCCGACGCGACGGATCGACAAGCACGAGAGTGGCCTGCGGCGATAAACGATTGATGAACGGGCTGGTCGGCTCAGGCGGCGGTCCGCTCAGGAGGCCGGTCGGCTCATGCGGCCGCGGCCGGGTTCAGCAGCGACCGGACGTCGACCGCCTCGGGCGAGTCCAGCTCCTCGAAGACCGCGAGCGCCTCGCGCCAGCACACCCGGGCCCGGTCGGCCTGCCCCAGCGCCGACAGGCTACGGCCCAGCACCGTGAGCACGTTGGCGCGCCGCCACTCCCCGCCGATCCCGTGCAGGACGGCGAGCGCCTGCTCGGCGTGCGAGGCTGCCGACGCGGGCCTGCGCTCCGCGAGGAACACCTCGGCGAGCCGGAACAGCGTCATACCGTGCCAGAGCTTCTGCCGGCTCTCCTGGAACACGCTGAGCGCCTCGGCCAGCACGAGGCGGGCCTGAGCCGTCTCGTCGGCCGCGGTGAGCGCGAGGCCGAGGGCGTACTTGCCGTTGGCGAGCCGCAGCGGCAGACCGGCGTCGGCCTTCTCGTAGATGGCGATGCCCTGGCGGGCCAGCTCCACCGCGCTCCTGGTGCGTCCCATCGCGAGGTGCACCCGGGACAGGTTGCAGAGCGCGCTGGCCTCCCCGGGCCTGTTCTCGTCCGCCCGGAACGCGTCCAGGGCCCGCGACAGATGGGCCTCCGCGTCCGCGTGCCGGCTCTCGTAGAGGGCGATGATCCCTCGCTGGTTCCGCGCCTGCCCCAGCGAGACGGGGTCGTCCGCGGCCACTCCGCACTCCAGCGCGCGGCGCGCCTCCTCCTCGGCCTCGGTGAAGCGCCCGGACGTGCTGTGCACGTGCGTCAGCATGGTGCGGGCGCGCCCTTCGGCCAGCGGGTCGTCCGCGGCCCGGGCCGCCTCGCTCACCGAGACGGCCGCCTGGGCGAACTGGTGCGTGTTCGCCCCCGACTCGCCCAGGTCCACGGTGGCCATCAGCAGGTCGGCCGCCCGGCGCAGCATCCCCGTCGCGGCCGACTGCCGTGCGCAGGCGAGCAGTCCGCCCGCCTCGCTGAACAGCCAGTCCAGCGCGGCCTCGCGGTCGTCGAACACGAGCCCGGGGTAGCGGGTCCGCTCGAAGTGGTCGAGGACGCGCTCGCCCGGCCGCTCGATCGCGTACACGCCCGCCGCCGTCGCCAGGTAGAAGTCAAGGAGCCGGGACAGGGCCGCCTCGCGTTCCGCCGGGGGCTGTTCGTCGCGCTCCGCGCATGCACGCGCGTAGAGGCGGACGAGGTCGTGGTAGCGGTACCTGCCCGGGGCCGCGGACTCCACGAGGGAGGTGTCGACGAGGGCCTCCAGGAGGTCCTCCGTGTCGTGCGGCGGCAGGTCCAGGACCGCGGCCGCCGCGGCCAGCGAGATGTCCGGGCCGTCCGCCAGGCCCAGCAGGCGGAACGCGCGGGCCTGGGCCGGCTCCAGCTGGCCGTAGCCGAGCTCGAAGGTGGCCTTGACCGCGAGGTCGCCCGCCTGGAGCTCGTCCAGGCGGCGGCGCTCGTCGGCCAGCTTCGCGGCCAGCACCGACACCGTCCACGTGCGGCGCGCCGCGAGCCGGGACGCCGCGATGCGGATCGCCAACGGCAGGAAGCCGCACGCCGCGACCACGTCGAGCGCCGCCTCCCGCTCCGCCTGCACCCGCTCCGTCCCCACGATCTTCGTGAAGAGCTGCAGCGCCTCCTCCGGCGACATCACGTCCAGGTCCACCAGATGCGCCCCCGCCAGGTCCACCATCCGGATCCGGCTGGTCACCAGCGCCGCGCAGCCCGCCGTGCCCGGCAGCAGCGGGCGGATCTGGGCCGCGTCCCGCGCGTTGTCCAGGAGGACCAGGACCCGGCGGCCGTCCAGCGTCGAGCGGTACAGCGCGGCCCGTTCGTCCAGCGAGCCCGGGATCGCCGAGTCCGGCGTCCCCAGCGCCCGCAGGAACGCGCCGAGCACCGTCTCCGGCGCCGCCGCCCGCGCCCCCGTGCCCTGGAGGTCCACGTACAGCTGACCGTCCGGGAAGTGCGGGCGCGCCGCGTGCGCGACGTGCACCGCGAGCGTCGTCTTGCCGACGCCGCCGATGCCGGCCAGCGCCGACACGGCCATCACATGGCCCTCCGCCGTCGCCAGCCGGTCGCTCAGCTCGTGGACGAACGCGGCCCGGCCGGTGAAGTCCGGCACCGTCGCCGGCAGTTGCGCGGGCCGCGCCACCGTCGCCGGCGCGGGCGCGGGCTCCTCCACGGGGCGGGCCAGCTCCGCGTCGGCCCGGAGGATGCGCTGCTGCAGCCGGGACAGCTCGGGGCAGGGGTCCACGCCCAGCTCGTCCGCGAGCAGCCGCCGGGTGTCCGCGTACACCGCGAGCGCCTCGGCCTGCCGCCCGCTGCGGTACAGCGCCAGCATCAGCAGCTCGCGCAGCCGCTCGCGCAGCGGGTGCGCGGCGGTCAGCGCGGTCAGTTCGGAGACGGCCTCCGCGTGGCTGCCGACCTCCAGGTCCATGTCGAGCCGGGTCTCCAGGAGGGTGAGCCGCCACTCCTCCAGGCGGGCCCGCTGGGTCTCCGCGTACGGGCCGGGTACCGAGGCCAGCACCTCGCCGTCCCACCGGCCCAGCGACTCGTTGATCCGGGCGCGGGCCGCGCCGCGGTCACCGGCCGCCCGCAGCTTCTCCGCCTCGGCGGCCAGGTCCTGCGCGACGTTCACGTCGAGGGCCGCGCGCGGGGCGCGGATCGCGTACCCGCCCGCGTCGCTGACCAGCACCCCGGGGCCGAGCACCTTGCGCAGCCGGGAGGCGTACGTACGGACCGCGGCAAGCGCCTGCGAGGGGGGCTCGTCGCCCCAGATGCCGTCGATCAGCTCCGCCGCGGTGGCGGTGCGCCCGTCGCGCAGCAGCAACGCGGCGAGCAGCGCCCGCTGCTGCGGCGAGCCGGACGGCAGGGGCTGCTCGTCGCGCCAGGCGCGTACGGTCCCGAGGACGCCGAAGCGCAGGTCGGCGGGGCGGTCGTCCTCGGTGGCGGGTGCGGCGGGGGCGGCGGTACCGGTTCCGTCCGTCGTAGCGGTACCGGGCACACCGGTGGCGGGCATACGGGCCCCGCGCTCGGTGTCGTACTCCGTGCCGTCGTGCTCCGCCCCCGACCCGGCCGAGGCCGTTCCGGGCAGCGCGGACGTGCCCGCCGCGGTCGCGTCCGCCGCATGCTCGGGGCCCGTTCGCGGAGCTCTCTGCTCCGGCACTCGCGGGCCGTTCTCACGGTCCATAGCTCCCCCTGCCTGTACCGCTGGTTTCGCCCAAGACAGTCTGCCTTGTCCGGAGGGCGCGCGTCAGCATCGGGTGACCGTCTGCACAGGATCTGCCGCACCGATAGCTGACGATGCGTCAGATCAGCGCTACCGTGAAGCCATGGAGACCTTCCCGAAGATCATCTCGGTGGACGACCACACCGTGGAGCCCCCCAGCGTCTGGCGGGACCGGCTCCCGTCCAGGTACCGCGACGTCGGCCCGCGCATCGTCCGCGCCCCGCTGAAGGAAATGACCTTCCTGGGCGGGAAGTTCGCGCCCGTCATGGGCGCCAAGGGCGACGACGGCCCGATCGGCGACTGGTGGGTCTACGAGGACCTGCACCGCCCGCTGACCCGCCTCGACACAGCCGTCGGCTACGACCGCGACGAGATCAAGCTGGAGGTGATCACGTACGAGCAGATGCGTCCGGGCTCGTACAGCGTCCCCGACCGGCTCGCCGACATGGACGTCAACCACGTCCAGTCCGCCCTCTGTTTCCCCACCTTCCCCCGTTTCTGCGGCCAGACGTTCACCGAGGCGTCCGACCGCGAACTGGGCCTGCTCGGGGTGCGCGCCTACAACGACTGGATGGTGGAGGAGTGGTGCGGGCCCGAGGCGCGGGGCCGGCTCATCCCGCTCACCCTCGTCCCGCTCTGGGACGCCGAGCTCGCCGCCGAGGAGGTCCGGCGCAACGCCGCCCGCGGGGTGCGCGCGGTCGCGTTCTCCGAGATACCCCCGCACCTCGGACTGCCCTCCGTCCACACCGACTACTGGGACCCGTTCCTGCGGGCCTGCGACGAGACCGGCACCGTCGTCGCCATGCACATCGGCTCCTCCAGCCGGATGCCGTCCACCTCCGCGGACGCCCCGCCCGCCGTCGGCTCCACGATCACCTTCGCCAACTGCTGCTTCTCGATGGTCGACTGGCTGATGAGCGGTAAGTTCGAGCGCTTCCCGAACCTGAAGATCATGTACGCCGAGGGGCAGATCGGCTGGATCCCGTACATCCTGGAGCGCGCGGACGTGGTCTGGGAGGAGAACCGCGGCTGGGGCGGCGTCGCCGACAAGGTCACCAGGCCGCCGTCCGAACTCTTCGCCGGCCACGTCTACGGCTGCTTCTTCGACGACGCCTTCGGCCTGAAGAACCTGGACTCCATCGGTGTCGCCAACGTCCTGTACGAGACCGACTACCCGCACTCCGACTCCACCTGGCCCAAGTCCCGCGAGGTCGGCGAGGCCCAGATGGGCCACCTGGACCCGGGGACCGTCGACCGCATCGTCCGAGGCAACGCGATCGACCTCCTCGGCCTGACCCCGGACGGGCTGTGGGCGGGGGCTTAGTGTCCTCGCGGCGACTGGGGGACCGCAGGTTGAGCCACCCGTCCCGGCGTGGCTCAACTGCCCCCGAAAATCAATACTGGACGAAGTTATTTATTCTGCGGTAGTTTCCGGGCCCCGCCGTCATCCCGTTCCGAACGGCCGTCCTCCGCAGCCGGAGGCTGCGCCGAGAGCAACCGGGATGACAACGACTACAGGGCAAGGACCTGGGCAATGGCATCGACCGACCCGATACCGTTCGACCGCTCCGGCATCCCCGAGCCGGTCCTCGACTCGGCTCCCCACCTGATCGAGCTCTACTGGGCCGCGTGGGAGATGGCCTGGGACCACGTGGTCGAGCGCGAGGGCGTTGCGCGGTCGCCGTACATGGACGAGGGCTTCGACCCGGACACCATCTGGATCTGGGACACCTGCTTCATGGCGCACTTCTGCAAGTACGCGCCCGGCAGGTTCCCCGGCATCGAGAGCCTGGAGAACTTCTACGGGGTGATGCACGACGGCGCCGCGTCGTCGCTGACCGTCCAGCATCCCGACAACCCGCCGCTGTTCGCCTGGTCGGAGGAGGAGTACGTCCGCCACACCGGCGACCTCGCGCGGGTGGCCCGCATCCTCGAACGGGGCTACCTGCAGAAGCACTTCACCTTCTTCGACACCGTCCCGGTCGGATCGGTCTTCCCCTACAGCCACACCCCCACCTCCATCGAGCGCACCGACCGGGGCTACCTCTGGAACGGTGTGTGCAGCGGCATGGACAACACGCCGCGGGCGGCCGAGCAGGGGGACGGCGGCACGTACGGCGACATCCTCTGGCTCGACGCCGCGGCGCAGCAGGCGCTCTCGGCGCAGAGCATCGCCCGGCTCGCCGAGCTCGTGGGCGACCACGGCCTGGCGGCCGAGTTCTCGTCCCACCACATCGAACTGGTCAAGCTGGTCGAGGACTTCTGGGATCCGGAGGCGGGAATGTACTTCGACCGCGCCTCCACCGCCCCGTTCGACTTCCACCGGGTGAAGACGCCGGCCGCGTACTGGCCGCTGCTCGCAGGCGCGTCCGGCCCGGAGCAGGCGGCGAAGCTGGCCGCCGCGCTGGAGGACGAGGCCGTGTTCGGCGGTGACGTCCCGTGGCCCTCGGTGGCACGCGAGGACGCGACGTTCCGGGGCACGGGGCACTACTGGCGCGGTGGGGTGTGGATCCCGCTGGCCTACATGAGTGCGCGGGCGCTCGCGGACGCCGGACACGGCGCCGTGGCGGCCCGCGCCGCACGCCGGCTCCTCGACCACATGGCCCGGACCTACGCCGAGCACAGTCCGGCGACGATCTGGGAGGCGTACGCGCCGGACCTCGCCGCGCCGTCGACCGGCAAGGACGACACGTACATCGTCCGCCCCGACTTCTGCGGCTGGTCCGCGCTCGCCCCGATCGCCATGCTCATCGAGCACGTCCTCGGCTTCCGCGTCGACGCCCCGCACAACGAGGTGACCTGGACCCGCCCCGGCGGGGCGGCCGGCATCCGGGGCCTGTGGTGCGGCACGACCTCGCTGAACGTCATCGACGACGGACACGGCCGGCTGACCGCGGAGACGAGCGGCCCCCTCACACTCACCGTCGACGGCACCCCGTTCGACCTCCCCGAGGGCCGCCACACCCTGCATGTCCCACGGGCCTGACCGGGCCGCCGGGCGGCGGCCCACGCGACGATCATCCGCGCGATGTGCCTCATCGGCCTGCCCAGGACGGCCTCTGGGCGGGGCCGTGTACCGACACGGTCAAGCCTGGTACTCGCTGAGGTCGATGGCGTGGACGCGGAGGGGGACGCCGAAGACCGGGTGAGTCGTCTCGCGCTCGAGAACCATCCCGAGCTTGCGCATGACGTTCTCGGAAGCCGTGTTTCCGACGTGCGCGATGCTGATCACCCGGTCGAGCCCGCGGTCCTGGAGCGCGAACTCCAGGGCCGCATGGGCGGCCTCGGAGGCGTACCCCTGCCCCCAGAACGGCCGCCCGAGCCGCCAGCCGATCTCCACGGCGGGCAGCACCTCAGGCAGGAACTCGGGCACGGAGAGCCCGGCGAAGCCGATCAGCTCCCCTGACCCGATGAGCTCGACGGCGAAGAGCCCGAACCCCTCCTCGTCCCACTCCTCCTCCCATCGCTCGATGCCCTCCGCGGTCTCCTCCAGGTCCCACACCGCCCCGCCCCCGATCCACCGCATGACCTCGGGGTCGGCGTTGATCTCGGCCATGGGAACGAGGTCGTCGTCGGTCCAGCGGCGAAGGAGGAGGCGGGGCGTGCGGATCTCGGTCATGTCTCCATCCTGACGGACGGAACACCGTGCCGGACTTCGGGGGCACGGAGCCCCGGGAACGCCTCGATCACGCACCGAAGGTCCTTCATCGGGGACGCCCATGCCACCGTGGCGAGTTGCCCGCTTGCCGCCGTCACCGCCCCGTACGTGAGGAGACCCGCGCCGATCGGATCGGCGCGGGTCTCCTCATGACTCAGGCGGTACGGGTCCTCAGTCGGTGACCACCAGCGACGGGGTCTCCTTGGTGAGGATCTCGCCGCGGAAGAAGGCCGGGCTGCGGCGTTGCATGACCAGCATGATGACCACGCCGAGGAGCAGCAGGCCCACGCCGATGATGAAGACCGAGCCGACGCCGAGGACGGCGGAGCCGGAGCCGTAGGCCGGGTCCCACATGTCGTAGAGCGTCTTGCCGAAGACTGCGGTGAGCATCAGGCCGCCGAGCACCGGGAGCAGGCCCTTGTAGGCGAAGTCCCGGAAGGAGCGGAACAGCTCGGCGCGGAAGTACCAGGCGCAGGCGAAGGCGGTCAGCGCGTAGTAGAAGCAGATCATCAGGCCGAGCGCGTAGATGGTGTCGACCAGGACGTTCTCGCTGACCAGGGTCATCACGGTGTAGAACACGCCGGTGGCGACGCCCGCGACGATCGTGGCCTTGCCCGGCGTCTTGAACCGCGGGTGGACCTTGGTGAAGGAGTGCGGCAGGGCCTCGTACGTCGACATCGCCAGCACTGTGCGGGCCACCGGGATGAAGGTCGTCTGGAGGCTGGCCGCGGCCGAGGCGAGCACGGCGACGAAGAGCAGGATGCCGAGGGCGGGGCCCATGACGGGGCCGGCCAGGGCGGCGAAGACGTTGTCGGAGGTCTCCGGGTTGGCGAGGCCGAGGCCCTTGTCGCCGGAGCCGACGGCCATCTGGGCGGCGATGCCGGTGGCGAGGTACGAGCCGACCAGGACGACCATCGCGATGAGCGCGGCGCGGCCGGGGGTCTTCTCGCTGCCGACGGTCTCCTCGTTGGTCGCCATGCAGGCGTCCCAGCCCCAGTACATGAAGATCGAGAGGGAGAGTCCGGCGGTGAAGGCGGCGAAGGACTGCACCGCGAAGGGGTTCATCCAGGACCAGGAGAAGTCGATGGACGTCTCGAAGGAGCCGGCCTTCGTCAGGGCCATCGCGACGAAGATCGCCAGGACCAGCAGCTGGAGGCCGACGAGGGCGTACTGCACGCCCTTGGTGGCGGTCATGCCGCGGTAGCTGATCGCGGTGGCGACGGCGATGAGCGCGAGGCAGGTGACGATGTGGACGGCCTTGTTGTCGTCCAGGGCGGCCACGGACTCGCTGCCGGTGAGTTCGCCGGCGAGCAGCCAGAAGTAGGAGGTGGCGACGCCGGCCAGGTTGGAGAGCACGATGATCGTGGCGATCACCAGGCCCCAGCCGCACATCCAGCCGATCCTGGGGCCGAAGGCCTTCACGGTCCAGGTGAAGGAGGTGCCGCAGTCCGGCATGGCCTTGTTGAGCTCCCGGTACGCGAAGGCGACGAGGAGCATCGGCAGGAAGCCTGCCAGGAAGATCGCGGGCATCTGCAGCCCGACCTCGCCGGCCGTGGAGCCGAGCGTGGAGGTCAGACAGTAGACGGGGGCGACGGTCGAGACGCCGATGACCGCGCTGCCCATGAGGCCGACGGAGTTCCCGCCCAGGCCCTTGCGGCGTACGCCGTGGCGGTCGCCCGCGTCGACGCCCCTTACCGTGTCTCCGGCCTGGGGCCGGGCTTCCACCTGAGTCATGAAGAGGACGTTAAGGGCTGCGGTTTCCACATCCGGAGGATCGCAATCCAGGCCCCACCGGCGATCTTCGCCTTGTATTGCCAGGCCCTCGGGTCGATTCACCGGGTGTTTGGAAGATGTGCGATCCGGTACGCCGACCGATCAGTCGGTGTTCGCGATCGCGTCCGATATGCGGGAACCGCAGCCGCGCCCTAAATGTCCGTTTCCAAAGTTTCCCGAACCATTTTCCGAGCCTTACGGGAAGCGGGGTCAGCCCGGCCAGACGACCGACTGCAGCTCGCTGTACGCGTGCAGCGCGTACGAGCCCACGTCCCGGCCCACACCGCTCTTCTTGAAGCCGCCGAACGGCGCCTCCATGTTCCGGCCGACCGTGTTGATCCCGACCCCGCCGGCCCGCAGCCGGGCCGCGATGCGGAATGCGCGGGCCACGTCGCCCGACCACACGTAGTCGATCAGTCCGTAGTCGCTGTCGTTCGCCAGCGCGACGCCCTCCTCCTCGTCGTCGAAGGGCACGACGACGACCACCGGACCGAAGATCTCCTCCCGCACCACCCGCATGTCGTTCGTGCAGTCCACCAGCAGCGTGGGCGCCACGTAGAAGCCGCGGTCCAGGCCCGGACCGGCCGGCCGCTCGCCGCCCGCGGCCACCCGCGCGCCCTCCTTGCGGCCCAGCTCCACGTACGACTCCACCCGGTCGCGGTGGGCCGCCGAGATCACCGGGCCGACCACCGTCCCCTTCTCCCTCGGGTCGCCGACCTTCATGAAGGCGAGGTACCGGCCGAGCTTCTCGACCAGCCGCTCGTAGATCCCGCGCTGGGCGAGCACCCGGGTCGGCGCGGTGCAGATCTGGCCGCTGTAGAACGCCCAGGTGGTGCCGATGCCCATCACCGCCGCGTCCAGATCGGCGTCGTCGAGGACCAGCGCCGCGCCCTTGCCGCCCAGTTCCATCAGCTGCCGCTTCAGGGAGCGGCCGCAGACCTCGCCGATCGCCTGCCCGACGGCCGTCGAGCCGGTGAACGACACCATGTCGACGTCGGGGGCGTCCACGGCCGCCTCGCCGACCGCCGGCGCGGAGCCGGTGACCACGTTGACCGTGCCGGGCGGCGCGCCCGCCTCCTCGAGGGCCCGGGCCATCGCGTACACCGACAGCGGGTCCTGCGGGGCGGGCTTGACCACCACCGTGTTGCCCATCGCGAGGGCCGGGGCGACCTTGCCGGCCGGGTTGGCCCAGGGGTTGTTGTACGAGGTGATGCAGGTGACCACGCCCACCGGGCGGCGCACCGCGACCGCGCCGAACACCCCCGCCTTCCCCATCGGCCCGGCCTCGTTGATCTGCGGCGGCAGCGCCTGCTCGACAGGCTCCAGCGCGCCGCGCGCGTACCGCCGGAAGCGGGAGACGCCGACGGCGACCTGCATGCCACGGGCGGTACCGGTCGTGGCGCCGGTCTCCGCCTGCGCGAGGACGGTGTTGGCCTCGGCATCGCGGGCCATCAGGTCGGCGGCCCGGTCCAGGATCGCCGCCCGCTCCTCCGGCTTGGTACGGGACCAGGCCCCGAGGGCCTCCCGGGCAGCCGCGGCGGCCTCGTACACCTGGGCGCGGGAGGCCTCCGGCGCGAGGCCGACGACCTCCTCGCTCGCCGGGTCGAGCACCTCGTAGTGCCCGCCGTCGGGCTCCACCCAGGCGCCCCCGATGTACAGCTTCTCCGTGATCACCTGGTGCTCACCGTCCTCGTGTCCCGGCCGGAACGCAGCACCAGTCCCGGCAGCGCGCCGGTGACCTCGTCGTTCCGGATGGCCTCGACGCCGTTGACCCGTACCGACACCACGCCGAGCGCCTTCGAGTCGAGCCGCGGGCTGTCGCCGGGCAGGTCGTGGACGAGGGTGGCCGGGCCCGCGTCGATCTGCTCGGGGTCGAAGAGGACCAGGTCGGCGTGGTACCCCTCGGCGATCCGGCCGCGCCCGCGCAGCCCGAACAGCCGGGCCGGGTCGTCGGTCAGCATCTTCACCGCCCGCTCCAGCGGCACCAGCTTCCGCCCGCGCAGACAGTCGCCGAGGAAACGGGTGGTGTACGGGGCCCCGCACATCCGGTCCAGGTGCGCCCCCGCGTCGGAGCCGCCGAGCATCACGTCCTCGTGCTCCCAGGTCTCGCGGCGCAGCGCCCAGGAGTCCGGGTCGTTGTCGGTGGGCATGGGCCACAGGACGGTGCGCAGTTCGTCGTTGGCGCAGATCTCGACGAGGCACTGGAAGGCGTCCTGGCCGCGTTCGGCGGCGATGTCCTTCACCACCCGCCCGGTCAGGCCCTCGTTCTCGCGGCTGTACGTGTCGCCGATGACGTACCGGTCGAAGCGGGCCAGCCGGCGGAAGACGCCGGCCTCCTTGGAGTCGGCCCGGCGCAGCATCTCGGCGCGGACGGCGGGGTCGCGGAGCCGGGCGATCCGCTCGGGGACGGGGAGTCCGAGGATCTCCCCCCATCCGGGGATGAGGTTGAGCGCGCAGAAGGTCCCCAGCGACATGTTCATGGGGGTGAGGATCGGCATGGTGAGCGCGACGATCCGGCCGCCGGCCTTGCGGGCCCGCTCGGAGGCGGTGAGCTGGCGCGGGACGCGTTCGGGGACGGCGGCGTCGATGGTGAGCACGTTCCAGTTGAGGGGCCGGCCGGCGGCCGCGGTCATCTCGACGAACAGCTCGATCTCGTCGTCGGAGAACTGGTCGAGGCAGCCGGCGAGGATGGCCTCCAGCTGGGTGCCCTCGTACTTGCCGACCGCCCGCGACAGGGCGATCAGCTCGGCGGGCTCCGCGTGCCGGGAGGCGACGGGCGCGCCGTCGCCGTCGGAGTGCGTCGCGGACTGGGTGGTGGACAGTCCCCAGGCCCCGGCCTCCATGGCCTCCCCCAGCAGCGCCACCATCTGCCGCAGCTGCTCCGGGGTGGGCTGCCCGCCGACGGCGTCGGCGCCCATCACGTACCGGCGCAGGGCGCAGTGTCCGACCATGAAGCCGGCGTTGACGGCGATCCGCCCGTCGAGGGCGTCGAGGTACTCGGCGAACGACGACCAGGACCAGTCGACGCCCTCCTCCAGGGCCTTGAGGGCCATGCCCTCGACCTTGGACATCATGCGGCGCGTGTAGTCGGCGTCCTCGGGCCGGTCCGGGTGGAGCGGGGCGAGGGTGAAACCGCAGTTGCCGCCGGCGACGGTGGTGACGCCGTGGTTGAGGGACGGGGTGGCGTACGGGTCCCAGAAGAGCTGGGCGTCGTAGTGCGTGTGCGGGTCGACGAACCCGGGCGCGAGGATCAGCCCGGACGCGTCCTCACTGGTACGCGCTGCCGCGCCGGGCTCGGGGAAGACGATCCGTCCGTCGCGGATCCCCACGTCGGCCGTGAAGGCGGGGGCGCCGGTGCCGTCCACGACGGTGGCTCCCTTGATCAGGTGGTCGAGCATGACGGTCCTCTCTGCGCGTGAACACGCCCCGGCCGGGGGCGTCGGTAGCCGGCCGCGGCTACGACGCCCCCGGCCGGGGCCGGTACGGAACGGTGGTCCGGGAAGACACCGCCCCGCGCTCGTTGTGGGCAGTCGTCAGTTGCCCGCGGCTGGCAGTCGTCAGTTGCCCGCGGCCTGCCGGAAGCGGGTGGTGCGGTGGACCGGGTCGGTGTCGATCTTCGGGATCACGTGCTCGCCGATGAGCTTGACCGTGTTCATCGTGTCCTCGTACGACACCCCGATCGGCAGCCCGAACGACAGCTGGTCGGCCCCCGCCTGCTCCCACCGCTTGCACTGGGCGAGCACCTCGCCCGGGTCGCCGCAGATCATCAGCTCCTCCTGGATGAGGAGTTCGATGATCTCCGCCGAGTACTCCGGCAGCAGCTCGGGCCACTCGGGGACGCCCTCGGGCCGCGGGAAGGTGTCGTGGTAGCGGAAGAGCAGCGACTGCAGGTAGTTGAGCCCGCCGCCGACCGCGATCTCGACCGCCTTGTCGTGCGTCTCCGCACAGATCGCCGTGGAGGTCACCATCACGTTGTCGTTGACGAAGTCGCCGACCGCCTTGGCCTCCTTGATCGCCGTCTTGTACGACTCGACGACCCACTCCATGTCGGAGACCTTCTGCACGCTGAACCCGAGGACGCCGAGCCCCTTCTTCCCCGCCATGGCGTACGAGGACGGCGAGCCGGCCGCGTACCACATGGCCGGGTGGGACTTCCCGTACGGCTTGGGCAGGATCTTGCGCGGCGGCAGGGACCAGTGCTTGCCCTGGAAGCCGACGTACTCGTCCTGGAGCCACATCTTGGGGAACTCGGCGATCGTCTCTTCCCAGAGTTCCTTGGTGTGGTTCATGTCCGTGATGCCGGGAAAGAAGCCGAGGATCTCGTGGGACCCGGCGCCGCGCCCGGAGCCGAACTCGAAGCGGCCGCCGGAGAGATGGTCGAGCATGGCGACCTTCTCGGCGACCTTGACCGGGTGGTTGACGGGGGCGAGGGGGTTGAAGATGCCCGAACCGAGGTGGATGCGCTCGGTGGCGTGGGCGAGGTACCCGAGGTAGACGTCGTTCGCGGAGAGGTGCGAGTACTCCTCCAGGAAGTGGTGCTCGGAGGCCCAGGCGTACTTGAAGCCGGACTTGTCCGCCTGGATGACGTACTCGGTCTCCTCCATCAGCGCGTGGTGCTCGGCCTCGGGATCGGTCTCGGCGCGCTTGCCGACGTATCCCTGCACGAAGATCCCGAATTCCAAGGGGGTTCACCGTCCTCGTCCTCAGTATTTCTGACGTACCGTCAGATTCTTGATGTGCCCGACTGTCGCACCGTGCGGCGGGTGCGTCAATAGCTGATGAAGCGTCAGAACTGCTTGGTGGACCGGCCTCGTCAGAACAGCTTCACGCCGGCCAGCCAGCCGCCGTCGATGACGAACGGCTGGCCGGTGATGTACGAGGAGTCGTCGGCGGTCAGGAACAGCGCGAGCGCCGCCACCTCCTCCGGCCTCCCGATCCGCCCCAGCGGCACCAGACCCCGGTACAGCTCCGCCGTCGCCGCCGGGTCCACGCCCTCCGGATTGCTCATCGGGGTGTCGATCGCCCCAGGGCACACCGCGTTCACCCGGATCCCCTTCGCCGCCAGCTCGACCGCCGCGACCCGGGTCAGGCCGACCACCGCGTGCTTGGTCGCCGCGTACGCGCCGACCCCCGCCATGCCCGTCACCCCGGTGTACGAGGCCGTGTTGACGATCGTCCCGCCGCCGGCCGCCTCGATCTCGGGCGCGACCGTGCGGATCCCGAGGAAGCAGCCGACCTGGTTGACCTGCACGATCGCCTGGAACTCGTCGAGCGGGGTGGACACCAGCTCGTTGAACCGCAGGATGCCCGCGTTGTTGACGAGCCCGTCGATCCGCCCGAACCTCTCCTTCGCACCCGCCACCGCGGCCGTCCAGTCGGCCTCCCGCGTGACGTCGAGGTGGACGTACGCCGCCCGCTCCTCGCCCAGCTCCTTCGCCAGCGCCTCGCCCGCGTCGTCGAGGACGTCCGCGAGGACCACCCGGGCCCCCTCGGCGGCGAACAGCCGGGCCTCCTGCTCGCCCTGCCCGCGCGCCGCGCCCGTGACGATCACGACCCGCCCGTCCAGCTTGCCCATGCCTGCCACGCTCCTCAGCTCAAGAGTGGTGCGACCTCCGCGGCGAACGCCGCCATCTGGTCGGTGAGTTCGGTACGGCTCCGGGAGCGGAACCGGACCTGGATCTGGTGCACGCCCATGCCCCCGTACGCGCGCAGCGAGGCGGCCAGCGCCTCCGGCCCGCCGGTCAGAGTGCGCCGACCGACGTCCCAGCCGGCCTCCCCGACGTACAGCGGCTCGGTGATCGCGCCGACGGTCAGCGGCGCCTCGATCCCGGCCTCCTCGCGCAGCGCGCGCAGCTTGGCGATCTTCGCCGGCAGCTTGTCGCGCGGGTCGCCCTGCGGCAGCCAGCCGTCGCCGCGCAGAGCGGCGCGGCGCACGGCGGCGGGCGAGGAGCCGCCCACCCACACCGGCACCCGCTCCTGCACCGGCCGCGGCTGCTGCCCGAGGTCCTTGAAGGCGAACCGCTCGCCGGCGAACTCGGGGAACTCCTCCGGCCCGAGCGCCGCCCGCAGCGCGTCGAGCGTCTCGTCGAGCAGGGCCCCGCGCCCGGCGAAGTCCGCGCCGACCGCCTCGAACTCCTCCTGCACGTGCCCCGCCCCGACGCCGAGGATCAGCCGGCCCCCGGAGAGCCGGTCGAGCGTCGCGTACGCCTTGGCGGAGACCAGCGGATGGCGCAGCCCCACGATGGCGACGTGCGACATCAGCCGGACGCGCTCGGTGACCCCGGCGAGGAAGGAGAGGGTGGCGACGGGGTCGTACCAGACCGTGCTCATCGCCCCGGCGAGCCGCCGCGGAATGGCGACGTGATCGCAGGAGGCGAGATACCCGAAGCCCACCCGGTCGGCGACCCGCGCGATCTCCGCCAGATCACCGGGCCCGGCCGCGACCTCCCAGGGCTCGGCGTACATGGTGCTCTGCGACTGAACCGGGAGCTGCATCCCGTACATGACCATGGAACCCACCAACCCGTCTGACGATCCGTCAGCTATGGACGCGAGCCCCCATCGTCGTCACTGACGGTCCGTCAGGCAAGGGGTGGGACGGGCCGGGAGTCATGCGGAAGACCCGCGCCGACGGACGTCGGCGCGGGTCTTCCATGTCTCGTCCAGGGTCAGCTGACGCTCGTGAACGACTTCCAGCCGGTGCCGATCTTCACGCCGGAGCCGATGCCGCCCGTGCCGTTGCCGGCGTAGCGGTACAGGTCGCCGGTCTTGGTGCGGCCCAGGATGTCGTCCTTGCCGTCGCCGGTGAGGTCGCCGATGCCGACGAAGTCGGCCATGCCGCCCCAGCCGGAGCCGATCTTCGTGCCCGAGCCGATGGTGCCCTTGCCGGTGCCGTAGTAGCGGTACAGGTCGCCGGTCGCCGTGCGGGCCACCAGGTCGGCGTGCCGGTCGCCGTTGAGGTCGCCGGCGCCGACGATCGTCAGGGACTTCCAGCTGGTGCCGATCTTGCCGGTGCGGGCGAGGCCGCCGGACTTCGTGCCCGCGAACAGGTACAGATCGCCGGTGGCGGTCTGGCGGGCCACCAGGTCCGGCAGGCCGTCGGCGGTGAAGTCGCCGGAGTAGGTGAGTCCGTCGAAGGCCGTCCAGCCCGTGCCGAGCTTCACCGACGCGGTCCCCGGGGTGACCGGCTTGCCGCGCTCCGGCGCGTAGCGGTGCATCGTGCCGGAGGCGTCGGTGACGAGCGTGTCGTTCGCCCCGTCGCCGCTCAGGTCGCCGAACGGGACCACCGTGGAGGTCGTCGGCCAGAGGCCGCCGTCCGCCTTCGCAGACACCGTCCCGGCCGCGTTGCCCCGGTACACCAGCAGCGAGCCGTCGGCCCCACGCGCGTACACGTCCGGGAAGCCGTCGGCGCCGACGTAGTCGCGGCGCTTCGCCGGCGGACCCGGCTTCACACCGCCCGTGGACGTCGACCACACCTGGTTGATCGCGTGGTGGTCGCTCGTCGTCCCGAGCTGCTTGTCCCAGACGCCGACCGCCCGGCCGTCCGCCCCGGCGGCGACGGAACCCTCCGTCGACAGGTCGATCGCGCCCGCCTTCGCGGGCTTCCCCCAGGCGCCGTCCGAGCGCGTGAGCGCCCACAGCTCGCCCTGCAGCGTCGTCCAGAGCACCGCGAGCGAGCCGTCGCGGCCGATGCTCGGGGCCCAGATCCGGTGCGCGTCGGTGTTCTCGGCCACCGTGCGGGTCTGCGACCACGAGCCGTCCACGGCGCGGGTGGCCGTCCGCAGCCCCCCGGCCCCGTACCAGACGGCCGTCACCCGGCCGTCGGCCTCCAGCTGCGGGATGGAGGTGGACCCCCGGTCCGTCTCCGCCGGGAGGTACTGACGCGGGCCCCACGTCGCGCTGCCCGCAGGACGGTAGACGAAGTCGCGGCCGAGGTTGTAGTGCCACCAGGTGATCAGAGTCGCGCCGTTGGCGGCCGTCTGCACGTCGAGCTCGCCCAGGGACCGATCGCCGGTACCGACGGTCGCCGGGGCGCTCCACTGCGCCGAGCCCGCCGCGCGGGTCGACACCCGCAGCTGCTCGGCGCCGGAGGTGTCGGCCTGCCAGGCGACCGTCACCGTTCCGTCTGCCCCGGCCGACGCCTTGAACTCGTACGCGTATCCGGCGCCGATCAGGACGGCGTCCGACCACGTGCCACCGGTCGCCGGCAGATCGGCCGCGTACACGCCCGCGTCCGCGTCGTTCTCGCCCGGCGTCGGGTCGCCGTTCCACACCGCGGTGAGACGGCCGCCGGGCCCGTTCACCAGCATCAGGTCGTGCGCGAAGGGCGCCGCCGTGATCCGCGCGGGGGCCGTCCACGCGGCGGCGCCCGGCTTGAGGGTCGAGGTCTGGTGCGAGTCGAAGTTCTCGTCGTCGTGGCGGTTCCAGACGACCGTGGCGGAACCGTCCTCCCCGGAGACCAGGCGCACGCCCGTCACCATCGTCTGGTCGGCGGCGATGCGGACCGGCGCGCTCCAGGCCGTGGCGCCTGCCGCTCGGGTGGCGCCCCACAGTTCCTGTGTCGCGTCGCCGAACGTGCCCTTGGTCCACACGGTGACGGCCGTGCCGTCCGGCGTGACGACCACGCCTGCGCTGGTGTTCCGCTCCCCGGTCAGGGCCGCGGGAGCGGACCACGTCCGGTCGGCCGCCGCGGCGGGCGCGGCCGTGACGAGGGCGGTGGTGAAGCCCGCGCTGACCACACCCAGCGTCAGCGAGAGCGTGGGCAGCAGCGCCGCCGAGATGATCGTTCTTCTGCTTCTGCGCATGAGAGATCCCCCTGCTGTGGCGCGGAGGCAGGGCGAGGAGGCGGGCGCGCGTATGTCGCGCACCCGCCGGCGAGCTGCGAGCGACGGTCCCCCTGACCGGCTTCCCCTGCCCCCGGCAAATGATCACCGAGCCTAACAGGGGCCGCCGTCATCGCCCGAAGGGGTTTCGCTCCCTCAGAACCGGTCCAGGAACACCGGGTTGGTGAACGCCGCCAACGCCCCCGGCAGCGGCGGCAGCACGGCAGCGTGGCGGACCTCGGCGCGGACGTACGTCGCGTACGCGCTCGTCGTGCGCCACTCGACCGTGCCCGGGCCCTCCGCCTGCAGGGTCGCCGTGTGCAGGACGCCCTGGTCGGTGACCAGGCGGGCGGTGCGCCCCGGGGCGCCGGCGACCGTCAGACGGACCGTCACCGGGGCGTCGGGGGCGGTGCGCAGGCGCTCGCCCAGGCCCGCGGTGCGGCCCCGGCCGTCCGTGACCGTCAGTTCCAGTGAGACCGCCGAGGACTCGGCGACGTACGAGCGGCCGGCGCGCAGGCCGTCCAGGATCGCCTCGCGCGTCAGGTCGTCGGCGAGCACCACCGTCTGCGGCGTGCCCACCGGGTCAGGGTCGCGGTGCGCGTCGCTGTTGCCCATGGCCGGGGTCCAGCGGCCCTGGGCGAGCGCCGCGTCCCACGCCTGGAGGGACACCTCGTCGTCCGGGGTCCACGGGCCGTTCCACACCTCGACCGCGTCCGCCTCGCCGAAGCCGAACTTCCAGTTGCAGCCGATGCAGGTGGCGTGCGGATGCGCGGGGACGACCAGGCCGCCGGCCCGGCGGATCTCCCGCGCGAAGCGGCCGAAGCGGTTCTCCCGAGCCCGGTAGCGCCAGTCGACGAAGGTCCCCGGGTCGGTGCCGAGCGCGAGGACGTGGCCGTTGCGGGTGGTGACCTCCTCGCCGAGCAGGACCAGCAGGTCGTCCCCGGCGAGTCCCGCCCACGCGCCGTGCCCGGCGTGGGTGTTGTGCTCGGTGCCGGCGACGAAGTCGAGGCCCGCGGTGCGCGCCAGGGCGGCGACCTCGGCGGGGGTGCGCCGCCCGTCGGAGTACACGGTGTGCAGATGGCAGTCGCCGCGGTACCAGGCCCGGCCGCGGCCCTTCGCCCGCTCCGGCGGGTACGCGGGCCGCACCGCGGGCGCCGCCGCGCCGGACCGGAGCGTGATCGTCACGCTGTACGCGAGGCCCTGCGGCGCGACCGTGTACGGGCCGAGCGCCACGGACCAGGTCCCGGCCCGCACCGGCCCGGCCACGTACCCGGGCGTGGCGTCGTCGGCGCGCACGAAGAACTCCTTGCGCGCGCCGCCGGACCAGCCGCGGAAGCCCTTGCCGCCGAGTTCGGTGCCGCGCTCGTCGAAGAGCCCGATGTCGAGGGCGTTGCCCTGCGTGCCGGCGGGCACGGCCGGCTGCTCGTATGTGTAGGAGACGTGGATCTCGCGGACGCCCTTCGGCACCTCGAAGGGCAGGTACACGAAGTCGGGGGAGCCGGGCGGCAGGGTGCCCCGGACGGTCTCCGTCCGGTCGCCGCCGGGGGTGTCTGCCTCGGCGAAGCTCACGGTCCCCAAGGTAAGGGCGGAGGCCATGCCCGTCGTCAGGAGCGTTCTTCTGGTGGGTTCGCTCATGACCAGAACTCTCGTACGAACCCGTGAACACGGGAACAACGCGGGACGCCGTGCTGCCGCACCTCTCGGAAATCCGCGCGGCAGCCCCTACCGTGCGGACCATGCGGATCTCGACCACGATCTTCCTGACCGACGAGACCATCACCCCCGTCCGGCTCGCCCGTGAGCTGGAGCAGCGCGGCTTCGCCGGGCTCTATCTCCCCGAGCACACGCACATCCCGATCGAGCGGACCACGCCCTACCCGGCGGCCGGCGACGTGCTGCCCCCGGAGTACGGCCGCACCCTCGACCCGTTCGTCGCCCTCGGACAGGCCGCCGCCGTCACCGAACGGCTCGGCCTCGGCACCGGCGTCACGCTGATCGCCCAGCACGACCCGATCGGCCTCGCCAAGCAGGTCGCCACGCTCGACCACCTTTCCGGCGGCCGCTTCACCCTCGGCGTCGGCTTCGGCTGGAACCGCGAGGAGGCCGCCGACCACGGTGTGGAGTGGGCGACGCGGCGCGAACTCGGCCGGGAGCGGATGGCGCTGATGCGGGCACTGTGGGCCGCCGAACCGACCGCGTACAAGGGGGAGTCCGGGGTTTCGGTGCGGGCCTCCCACGCCCACCCCAAGCCGGCCGGCGGCGCACCCCGCACCCTGCTCGGCGGCGCGGCCGGGCCCAAGCTGTTCGCGCAGATCGCCGAGTACGCCGACGGCTGGCTGCCGATCGGCGGCCGCGGCCTGACGGCGACGCTGCCGGTGCTGCGGGAGACCTGGGAGAAGGCGGGGCGCGACCCGGAGGACCTCCAGGTCGTGCCGTACGGCGTCCTGCCCAACCCCGGCAAGCTGGCCCACTACGCGGACCTGGGCTGCCCCGAGGTCGTCCTCCAGCTGCCGCCGGGCGACGAGACGGAGGTCCTGGGCGTCCTCGACGGGTACGCCGACTACCTCTGAGCCGGCCGGAGGACGGGCGGGTAGAGCTGATCGGCGGCGTCGTCGCCCTGCGCCCCGGCCGGGTCGTAGGCGCAGGGCATGCCGGTGAAGCCCTCCAGGGTCTTCCAGTGCGACCACCACGTGAAGGACAGCCGGTCGTCGTCGCCCTTGTTCGCCCGCAGCTCCCAGTCGTCGCCGGACTTCCGGTGGTCGGTGACCGTCCAGCCGGTCTTCTTCAGATGGGCCTCCAGCCGGTCCAGGGCCGCCGTGCCCTCGGCCTCGGTGACGGCGTTCAGCCGCCACTCGTGGTACATCCGGTACGAGCGGGGCTCCGGAGTGTCCTCGATGCCCTCGATGCCGCTCTGGTGGCAGTAGTCGGCGGACAGCACGTTGGCAGCCGCGCTGTAGTCGCCGCCGCCGGGCACGCTCGGCACCCGGCGGGTGAGGCCGGACGCCTCGTACATCTCCTGCGAGCGGTCGGTCGCGCGCCGCGCCATGTCGGCCGGCCGCACGCTGTCGAAGTTCTCGCCGGTCGCCTTGTCGATGCCGTACCAGACGAACAGCCCGACGATGAGCAGCACGGGCAGCCCGACCACGCAGAGGACGACGAAGAGGGCGGCGCGCACGGGGCCGCGGAGACGCTCGTTCATGACCCCGACGCTACGGGCGGACCGGAGCGGCCGGATCCGTGCGACGACTCAGATCAGGTACTCAGATCCGCTCCTCTTCTCGCGTCTTCCGCTTCTCGCGTCCACTCCTCGGATCCGGTCCTCGGACCGCCTGCCCGCGACCGACCCGTCCCCCTCGTCGGCACCCGCTCGTATGCTCGGTCCATGACGGATCACCAGGCAGGACGGCCCACCGAGAACGCGATGCGACGTGCCCTGAAGAGGGCGAGGGACGGCGTCGCGCTCGACGTGACCGAGGCCGCCGTGCTGCTGCAGGCGCGCGGGGCGGACCTGGAGGACCTGACCGCGACCGCGGGGCGGGTGCGGGACGCGGGTCTGGAGGCGGCCGGGCGGCCGGGCGTCATCACGTACTCGAAGAGCGTGTTCATCCCGCTCACCCGGCTCTGCCGCGACAAGTGCCACTACTGCACCTTCGTCACCGTCCCCGGCAGGCTCCGCCGAGCCGGCCACGGGATGTACATGTCGCCGGACGAGGTCCTCGACATCGCCCGCCGCGGCGCCGAACTCGGCTGCAAGGAAGCCCTGATCACGCTCGGCGACAAGCCCGAGGACCGCTGGCCCGAGGCCCGCGAGTGGCTCGACGCGCACGGCTACGACGACACCCTCGCGTACGTCCGCGCCATGGCGATCCGCATCCTGGAGGAGACCGGGCTGCTGCCCCATCTCAACCCGGGGGTCCTGTCCTGGACCGACTTCCAGCGGCTGAAGCCCGTCGCGCCGTCCATGGGCATGATGCTGGAGACCACGGCGACCCGCCTGTGGTCCGAGCCCGGCGGCCCGCACCACGGTTCCCCGGACAAGGAACCGGCCGTGCGGCTGCGGGTCCTGGAGGACGCCGGACGCTCCTCCGTGCCGTTCACCTCCGGGCTGCTGCTCGGCATCGGCGAGACGTACGAGGAGCGCGCCGAGTCGCTGTTCGCGCTGCGCCGCGTCTCCCGGGCGTACCACGGCGTCCAGGAGCTGATCATCCAGAACTTCCGTGCCAAGCCGGACACGGCGATGCGCGGCATGCCGGACGCGGAGCTGGACGACCTGGTCGCCGCGGTCGCCGTCGCCCGGCTCGTGATGGGGCCGTCCGCCTGCCTCCAGGCCCCGCCGAACCTCGTCGACGCCGAGTACGAGCGGCTGATCCGGGCCGGCGTCGACGACTGGGGCGGGGTCTCCCCGCTCACCATCGACCACGTCAACCCGGAGCGGCCCTGGCCGCGGATCGAGGAGCTGGCCGAGCGGTCCGCCGCGGCCGGCTTCGAACTGCGCGAACGACTCTGCGTCTACCCGGAGTTCGTCCGCCGCGGCGAGCCCTGGCTCGACCCGCGGCTGCTGCCGCACGTCCGCGCGCTCGCCGACCCGGAGACGGGCCTGGCGAACCCGGACGCCGAGGTGCGCGGACTGCCCTGGCAGGAGCCGGACGAGGCGTTCACCGCCGCCGGCCGCACCGACCTGCACCGCACCATCGACACCGAGGGCCGCACCGGCGACCGGCGCGACGACTTCGACGAGGTGTACGGGGACTGGGAGGCGCTGCGCGAGGCCGCCGCCCCCGGGATGGTCCCGCAGCGCATGGACACCGACGCGCGGGAGGCGCTGCGCGTCGCCGCCGACGACCCGACGCGGCTCACCGACGACCAGGCCCTGGTCCTGCTGCACGCCGACGGACCCGCGCTCGACGCGCTCTGCGCGGTCGCCGACGACGTGCGCAAGTCGGTGGCCGGCGACGACGTCACGTACATCGTCACGCGGAACATCAACTTCACCAACGTCTGCTACACCGGCTGCCGTTTCTGCGCCTTCGCGCAGCGCCGCACCGACGCCGACGCGTACACGCTGTCCCTGGAGCAGGTCGCCGACCGGGCGCAGCAGGCGTGGGAGGTCGGCGCGGTCGAGGTGTGCATGCAGGGCGGCATCCACCCGGACCTGCCGGGCACGGCGTACTTCGACATCGCGCGGGCGGTGAAGGAGCGCGTCCCCGGCATGCACGTGCACGCCTTCTCGCCGATGGAGGTCGTCAACGGGGCCTCGCGCACCGGCCTGTCGATCCGCGAGTGGCTGACCGCGGCGAAGGAGGCCGGGCTCGACTCGATCCCCGGCACGGCCGCGGAGATCCTCGACGACGAGGTGCGCTGGGTGCTGACGAAGGGCAAGCTGCCCACCGCCACCTGGATCGAGGTGATCACCACCGCGCACGAGCTGGGCATCCGGTCCTCGTCCACGATGATGTACGGGCACGTGGACCAGCCCCGGCACTGGCTGGGCCACTTCCGCACGCTGGCCCGCATCCAGCAGGAGACGGGCGGTTTCACCGAGTTCGTGACGCTGCCGTTCATCCACACCAACGCGCCGGTGTACCTGGCGGGCATCGCCCGCCCCGGCCCGACGGTCCGCGACAACCGCGCCGTCACGGCGATGGCCCGGCTGCTTCTCCACCCGCACATCCCGAACATCCAGACCAGCTGGGTCAAGCTCGGCGCCGACGGCGCGGCGGCGATGCTCCGCTCCGGCGCGAACGACCTGGGCGGCACGCTGATGGAGGAGACCATCTCCCGGATGGCCGGCTCCAGCTACGGCTCGTACCGCTCCGTCCGCGACCTCGTCGCGATCGCGGAGGCGGCGGGCCGGCCGGCCAGGCCGCGGACGACGCTGTACGGGGAGGTGCCGGCCGAGCGCGTGGCGGCCGCCACGGCCTCGGACGGCCACCTGCCCGAACTGCTGCCGCTGGTCGACTAGGGCCTGTCCGGCCTGTCCGACCTGTCCGACCACGATCCGCCGGACGGGGCGTGCGCGGTCACGCTGACGCGGACCGTCTCGTCGGGCGCCGCGGGGGCGGGGGCCGCGACGGCGACCGGGGCGGCGACCGCGGCGACCAGGGCGAGGACGGCGGCGGCGCGCAGGGTGTGCTTCAGCACGGTGGCTCCTGTCGGGGAGAGGCGGGGCTTGCTGTGGGCTTTCGTGTGCTTGCTGTGGGCTTCCCGTGTCTCGAGCGTCGCCGACTCTCAGGGGCCCGCGCCTCCGTCCTGGGTCGGGTCCCGCTCCGCCGCCCGGCGGAGTCGCTTCCCGGCCAGGGTGACCGGAAGGTGGCCTGAACCGACTGAACCTGATCGGTTACAGTGCTGCGCCAGACCGCCGCCGAGTCGCCACGGGAACACGGGAGCCACGGGGGAACGCGTGACCACAGCAGCAGCCACCGCCGCCGTCTGGGGCCGGGCCGAGCAGCAGGACTTCCGTTCCCGGGTACGGGGCTGCCTCCTCGGCGGCGCCGTCGGGGACGCGTTCGGGGCGGGCGCCGCCGGGCTCGACCTGGAGGAGATCCGCGCCGCCCACGGCGCGCAGGGCCTGATGGAACCGGTCCCCGCGTACGGGCTGCGCGGCGCCGTCACGGCCGCCACGCAGACGACCCTGTTCACCGTCGACGGCCTGATCCGCGCCCAGGTCCGCCGGGACATCGGCGCCTGGCACCCGCCCACCGACGTGCACCGCGCCCATCTGCGCTGGGCCGCCACCCAGCGCGACTGGGGCCCCGACGAGCGCCGCAAGGACGGCGGCTGGCTGGCCCGCCAGGAATGGCTGTACGCCCGCCGCGACCCGTCCCGCGCCTGTCTGACCGGGTTCGGCGACGAGGTGCTCGGCACCCTCGACAAGCCCAAGAACCCCGAGGCCCGGGACGCCGGCGCGGTGGTGCGCTCCGCGCCCTTCGGGCTGCTCGTCGGCTGGGAGCCGGACCTGGTCTGCCAGCTCGCCGTCGAGTGCGCCGCGCAGACCCACGGCCACCCCGCCGCGTACCTCTCCGCCGGGGCGTTCGCGCTGATCGTGCACGGACTGGCGCGCGGCGAGACCGTGGACGGCGCCGTGCAGCGGGCGCTGGCCCAGCTGGCCCGGCGGCCCGGCCACCAGCCCGTCGCCGACGCGCTCCAGCAGGCCCTCGGCGCGGTACGCCAGGGCATACCCGGCCCGGGCCGGGTCGACGCGCTCGGCGCCGGCGAGGACCTGGCCGAACGGGCCCTCGCGGTCGCCGTCTACTGCACGCTCGTCGGCGAGGACATACGTCACGGCCTGCGCCTGTCCGTCAACCACGACGGCCCGTCGGCCGCCACCGGCGCCCTGACCGGCGCGCTGCTCGGCGCCCTGCACGGCGAGACGGCCCTCCCGCCGGCCTGGGTGGCCGAGCTGGAGGGCCGCGCCACGATCCTGGAGCTGGCCGACGACTTCGCGATGGAGATGACGCAGGGCGCGGCCCTGCACAGCCCGGCCGAGTCGTCCCAGGCCTGGCTGACGCGCTACCCGAGGGACTGAGCGCGTCCCCGGAGCGCCGGCGCTACCGCATCAGCTCGCCCGCGTTCACCAGCAGCGACTGGCCGGTGATGGACCGCGCGCGGTCCGAGGCCAGGAACGCCACCGCGTCGGCCACGTCCGCGTCCGTCGCCAGCTCCGGCAGCGCCATCCGCTCGGTGAGCCGCCCCAGTACCTCCTCCTCCGGCACACCCTCCGTGCTCGCCGCGAACGTCACGTACGCCTGGACCGGCGGGCCCCACATCCAGCCCGGCAGCACGGTGTTGACCCGGATCCGGTGCGGCCCCAGTTCGCGCGCCAGCGAGTACATCGCGCTGGTCATTGCCCCCTTCGACGCCGCGTACGCCGCCTGCCGGACCTGCGAGGGCGCGGCCACGGAGGACTGGGTGCCGATGACGACGACCGAGCCGCCGCGCTGCTTCAGCGCCGGCAGGCAGGCCCGGGTCATCCGCAGCGTGCCGAGCAGATTGACGTCGAGCACGCCCTGCCAGGTGGCGAAGTCGGCGTCCTCCAGGCCGCCGAAGTAGCTGTCCAGGGCGGCGACGTGGACCACCGCGTCGATCGCCCCGAAGCGTTCCACGGCGAGCGCGGCGAGCGCCTCGCACTGCGCCTCGTCGGTGATGTCGGTCGCCCGGTACGCGGTGTGCTCGCCCTTCGGGTCGAGCTCCGCGGCACAGGCGGCGAGCCGGTCCTCGGTGCGGGCGCCGAGGACGGCGTTGCCGCCGTCCTGCACGACGGCGGCGGCGACCCGGTGTCCGAGACCGGCGCCGACTCCGGACACGACGACGGTCTTTCCCTGCAGCAGCATCCGCGACCTCCCGGCTCTGGCCATCCATCTGACGGCCCGTCAGAGTAGGTCTCCGGCAACGACTTGGGAAGGGGCAGCGAATGAGCGACGAGCAGGGTGACACCCGCGGCGACGCGTACGCCGAACTGGCCGCGGTCGGCCCGTACGGCATCCGCCCCGGGCACGCGCTGATCACCATGGTGGAGCCGCACCCGGGCCACGAGTACGCGTACAACCGCTGGTACGAGGACGACCACTACTACGCCGGCGCGATGGCGATGCCCTGGATGTACGCGGGCCGCCGCTGGGTCGCCACCCGCGAACTGCAGGAACTGCGCTACCCGGAGAAGTCCGCGGTCGCCCAGCCGGTCACCGCCGGCTGCTACATCTCCACGTACTGGATCACCGAGGGCCGCTACGCCGAGCACATGAAGTGGACGGTCGCCATCAACAAGCGGCTCAACCGCGACGCCCGCGTCCACCAGGCCCGGACGCACGTCTTCACGTCCTTCCAGGACCACGAGGCCACCGTGTATCGCGACGGCGCGGCCGGCCCCCGCGACTTCCACGCCCTGGACCATCCGTACCAGGGGCTCGTCCTGCAGGTGATCGACGCCGAGGACGCGGAGCGGCGGGCCGAACTCCTGGAGTGGCTGCGCACCCGGGAGCTGCCCCGCCGCCTCGCGGGCTCACCGGCGGCGATGGTCACGGTCTTCCGGCCGACCCCGCTGCCCGGCGACCGGATGACGTATGTGAAGCAGGTCGAGGGGGTCGACACCCGGCTGACGCTGCTGTGGTTCCTGGAGGCGGACCCGCGCGCCTGCTGGCAGGAGCACTTCACGGGTCTGGACGCCGGGGAACTGGGGAGGGTGGAGCTGGTCGCGCCGTTCGTCCCGACGGTGCCGGGAACGGACCGCTACGTGGACGAGCTGCGCTGACGGGGGAGTAGGGGGTCGGCGGGCAAGGCTGAGCCCTCTCGGCCAGGACGGCGAAGCCGGTCGAGAGGGCTCTGTGCTGGTGCGTGCCGGTGTGGATCGGACGAGTGGAGCACTCAGAGAGTTCCCGTGCTCACTTCGCCCACGAACGCGTTCCACGAGTGCGGTGCGAAAGTGATCGAAGGACCCTCGGGGGCCTTTGAGTCACGCACCGCGATGGAGGCCAGGACCGGGGACTTGACCTCCACGCAGGCACCGTCTCCGTGGGAATACGAGGACTTCGTCCAGCTGTCCGTACCACCCTGGATAATCGCCATGTTCTTGGCTCCGATTCTGCCGATCGACGTGGCACCGACGTTGTCGCCGGCGCTCATGCTGGCGTGATCGACGCTACTGGTCGGCCTCGGGGCGTGGGCCGGGTGTTCACTCGTGAGAGTGGCATATTCCAGTGGGACTTCCGGTGACGAGGAACCGGGGTGTACCGTTCCGCTCCCTCAGTTCGAGCTCGCGTACTCCTTCGCGATCCGCTCGATGAACTGCCGGGTCTGTTCGACATTCAGGGCATGCGCGCGAAGGTGCTCGTACATGACGCTGTACTTGGAGACGTCATTCGCCTTTTCCAGATACAGGTCGCTCGTCACGCCTTCGATGTACACGACGCTGGAGTCCGAGGTGTCCGGGAATTCCAGAATGGCGTAATGCCCGCTGATGCCCGGATGCGCCCCCAAGTCGAACGGCAACACCTGAACCGTCACATGCGGCAGCTGCGACTGCTCCACGAGATGTTGCAGCTGCTCGATCATCAGCTGCCTGTTGCCGACGATCCGGCGCAGCGCGCCCTCGTCGATCACCGCCCACAGCCGCAGCGGAACCTCCTGCGTCTTGATCCGGTCCTGCCGCCGGGTGCGCACGTTGACCCGCTTCTCGATCTCGGTCGGCGTCGACTCCGGCAGCGCGCCCGCGATCAGCGCCTCCGCGTACCGGTTCGTCTGCAACAGGCCGGGGATGACCTGGGGTTCGTAGACCCGCAGGCTCTCGGCGTCGGTCTCCAGGCCGATGTACACGCTGTACGGGATGTCGCCGAAGGCGTGCCACCAGCCCTGCTGGCGGGAGTCCTTGGCCATCTGCATCAGCGACTCGACGACTCTGTCGTCCTCCACCTCGTACACGCCGCACAGATCGCGGACGTCGCGCTGGCTGATGGAACGGCGGCCGTTCTCCAGCCGGCTGATCTTCGACTGGGAGACCAGGAGGCGCTCCGCCACCTGCTCCGCCGTCATGCCCTTCAGCTCGCGAAGCCGGCGCAACTCCTGGCCCAATCGGCGTCGCCTGACGGTGGGGTTGACGTTGGACGCCACGGGAACTGCACCTCCGGCTGCGTAGCTGTACGTATCTACTGCTTGGCAGACTGCCACCAAAGGTGCGGGGCGCGCTGGAAAACGGCGACAACGCAGGTGCGCGGGACAGCCGGTGGGGCTGCCCCGCGCACACGTACCAGTGGTCCGCGCGGTCAGTGCGACGCGACCGCGCGGGCCATGCGGCCGCGGGCCGGCTGCACCGGCACCGCCGCCTGACGGCCCCCGCCGGGGGCCGCACGGCGGGGCTGCGCGCCCACGCCGTTCTGGACGTCCATCACCGCGTGCGCGACGAGACCGCCCATCGGGTCGTGCCGGATCAGGTCGCGCAGCCGGGACCGCGACGACCGTCCTTCGTTGCCCGGGTACAGGTGCTTGCCGAGACCGACCGCGTGGGCCAGAGCGGCGAGCGCCGCGGTCCGCGGGTCCGGCGGTACGCCGGTGCGGATCGCACTGTCCAGCCGGGCCCTGATGTCCCGGCTGATCGCCGTGTCCGTCGCCTGGTAGCGAGTCGTCGGCAGCACTCCGCACATCTGACCCGCCACGGCATGGACCATGCCGCACCGCTCCAGATGAGCGAGGTAAATCTGGCGGAGCCCCAGTCGGGGTCCGCCTATCCAGTGGACGGCCCGGACCGGGCTGCCGCGCCTGCGCAGCAGTTCCAGTGCGGAGTCCAGAGTCGGATCTCCGGTCGGCCGTGGCATCACCACGGCGATACGATCCCCGTCAGGGGCTATCCGTCCTGCCAGAGCCAGCTCCACTAGCTGTGCTCCGGCGAGGCCGAGGTCGAGCGACTGCGGCTGCGCTGTGGTACCCGTGGTCGGGTCCAGAGCGAGCAGCAGAAGCTCCTCCGGAAGTGTTCTGCGGCTCCTGCCCATCCATGCCTCCCCGCGTGGATGAATGACAGGGTGACCCCTCTCACATTCATCTGTCGAGAGTGCCTGGTCGGTTGGGGCGGGAACCGGTAGGTATGTCGTTCTCGTCTAGCACGGGAGCCAAGGGGTTCACACAGGACACTGGTAGATGGTTCGGACGAACAGATGACGCATGGAGGAGGCACGGTGGCGGGCGAGTCCCCCGACAAGTCGGAGCAGCGGAAGTCGTCGGGGGAGGCGGCTTCGGGCGGACAGGATCCGCGGCTGGCCCTCTTGGGCGATTCCGGTTCCCCGGTACGGGTCGACCAGCCGACCGCCGTCTTCAAGACCGTGTCCCCCCGGGCCCCGGAGGACTCCGAGGCCACGGCGGAGCCCTCTGCGGAGCCCGCGAGCGAGCCGGCGGCGGAGTCCGCGGCCGAGTCCGCGGCGGAGCCCGAGAAGGGCGCCGACGACCGCCTGAAGGCCGCGGTGGCGGCGTGGGTGGCCACGGACGACGCGGACGAGGACGCGGACGGGGACGGGGCGGACGACGCGGACGCGGAGGGCGCTGAGGCGCAGGATCGTGCCGCCTCGCAGGAGGCGGAGGACGCGGAGGACGCGGAGGAGTCCGCGGAGGCCCGTACGGAGCCGGAGGCGGAGCCGCGGACGGACGCGGACGCCGAGCCGGAGACGGCCGAGGAGCCCGCCACGGACGAGCCCGCGGCGGCCGCCGAGCCGGCGGCGGACGCGGAGACCGACGCGGACTCCGACACGGACGCGGAGACCGACGTCCACGCGGACACCGACGCGGACGCGGACGCGGACGCAGTCGACGAGCCCGAGTCGGACGAGCCCGAGTCGGACGAGCCCGAGTCGGACGAGCCCGACTCGGACGAGCCCGACTCGGACGAGCCCGAGTCCGCGTCGGACGACGAGCCCGAGACCGCCCCCGTGCCGGCCCCGAAGGCCGCCCCCGTGCCGGCCGCGAAGGCCGCCCCCGTGCCGGAGTCCTGGTTCGCCGCCAAGAAGCCCGCCACGCCCGCCCCTACGCCCGAGGAGGACCCCAAGGCCCCCGAGGCGGCGAAGGCGGCTCCGGAGACGCCTGAGAAGCCCGGGGACGCCGAGGAGAAGCCCGCGGCGGCCGAGAAGCCCGCCGCGCCCGTCGTGGACCAGCCGACGGCCGTGTTCAAGGCCGTCCGCCCGCCGGTCGTCGACCAGCCGACCACCGCCCTGAAGCTCCCGTCGTCGCTGGCGCCCGCGACTCCGCCCCGGAGCGAGCCCGCCCCGGAGCGGCCGAGCACCTTCGTGCCGCTGCGCAAGGAGGAGGCCTCCGCCCCGGCCGCCCCGTCGCCGGCTGCCCAGTCCCCGGCCGCCCCGTCGCCGGCCGCCCCGTCGCCGGCCGCGCCGCCGCAGCAGCCCGCGTCGCTCAGTGAGCCCGAGCGGACCAAGCAGCAGCCCATGCCGCCGCTGCCCCCGCTCGACCTGCTCGCCGAGCTGACCAACACGCCGCCCCCGCCGCCCAGCCCGATGCGCACGCTCGTGCGGCGCCTCAGGATCTGGACCCCGCTGGTGGTCCTCGTCTTGATCGTCTTTGCGGTCGTGCAGCTTGTGCGCCCCCTGCCGCAGCCCGTCCTGTCCCTCTCCGTCGCCCCCGTCCACACCTTCGAGGGCGGCGAGCTGAAGATGCCGTGGCCCACCGAGGGCCAGGGCGCGGTCGAGGTCGAGGGCGTCGGCTCCATGGGCACGTACGGCGAGCAGAAGCCCGCCCCCCTCGCCAGCGTGGCGAAGACCATGACGGCGTACGTGATCCTTCGCGACCACCCCCTGAAGGGGAAGCAGAAGGGTCCGAAGATCACCGTCGACAAGAAGGCCGCGGACGAGGCCGGCAACACGCACGAGTCGCGCGCCCCGGTGAAGGAGGGGCAGGAGTACACGGAGAAGGAACTTCTCCAGCTCCTGATGATTCCTTCCGCGAACAACGTGGCCCGGCTGCTCGCCCGCTGGGACGCCGGTTCGGAGGCCGCGTTCGTCGAGAAGATGAACGCCGCCGCCAAGGACCTGGGCATGACGAGCTCGACGTACACCGACCCGTCCGGTCTGGACTCCACCACGGTGTCCACGCCGAAGGACCAGCTGAAGCTGGCGAAGGCGGTCATGCAGTACGACGTGTTCCGGGAGATCGTGAACAGCCCGAACATCACCGTCCGCGGCATCCCCGGCCGGATCGAGAACAACAACAACATCCTGCTGGAGCCGGGCGTCAGCGGCATCAAGACCGGCTCCTCGACGCCCGCCGGCGGCAACCTGCTCTGGGCGGCGAACACCGTCGTCGACGGCAAGATCCACCGCGTGCTCGGCGTCGTCATGGGCGCGAAGAACGCCAAGATCCTGGACGACAAGCTGCAGCTCTCGATCGACTACAGCCTCGAACTCATCCGGCAGGCCCAGAAGGACGTGACCTCCGCGGCCGTCATCCGCAAGGGCCAGGTCGTCGGGTACGTCGACGACGGTCTCGGCGGCCGCACGGAGGTCGTCGCGACGAAGGAGCTGAAGCCGATCGGCTGGCCGGGCCACAAGGTGCACCTGGAGCTGACCGACGGCGGCAAGACCGTCCCGCACAGCGGCAAGGCCGGCGACATCGTCGGCACGGTGTCGGTCGGCGTCGGAGCGGGCCAGGTCAGCGCGCCCGTGGCGCTCAAGTCCGACCTGGTCGAGCCCGGCGTCGGCACGAAGCTGGCCCGCCTCGGCTGACGCGCAGCGGCCTCTCGCGCGCGTGGGCGCCCCGGTCTCCGGGGCGCCCACCTGTTAGCGTTCCGGGGCAACCGACGGCGCGGGGACGGCGTCCGATCGGGAGACGGGGATGGGGAGCGGGACAGGACCGGGACCGGAGAGAGCCGAGTGACCACCGCCGAGCCGACACGCGCCGACGACGGTACGAACGCGCACGACCGACCGCACGACAGACCGCTCGACCTGGAGCACGACGGGCCGCAGCACCGCCCGGACGCGGCCATGCGAATAGCGCTGCCCTCGCCGCGTACGGCACCGGCCCAGGCAGCCCTGGCACCCGCGCCGCCCGTCACGGAGCGGCCCTCCGTACCCCGCCCCCGCACCCCCTTCCGTCGTCGCCGCCGCTACCCCGTCCTCGTCGCGACCGGCGTCGCCGCCCTCCTCCACATCCTCTGGTTCTTCCTGTTCGCGAACAGCGGCGGCGACCTCGCCGCGCAGGACGCCTGGGCGGAGTTCGTCGGCCGGCACCCGGACTCGGCGTACAACCTGGCCTGGTACGGCGGGATGCACCCGGTCTCGTACAGCGTGGTCTCGCCGTACGTGATGTCCCTGCTCGGCGTGCGGACGACGATGATGATCGTCGGCACGCTCTCGGCGGGTCTGACGGCGCTGATCCTGGTCCGGGTGCGGGCGGTCCGGAACCCGATGGTGTGCGCGCTGGCCGGGGTGTTCGCCTTCCTGTGCAACGCGATGTCGGGCCGGGTCACGTTCGGCCTCGGCATGACGTTCGCGCTCGGCGCGGTCGCGGCGGTGTTCTGCTGGCCGCACCGCTGGCGGCGCAGACGCTGGGCGAAGGCCGCCGTCGCGGCGCCGCTCGCGGGCCTGGCCACGGCGGCCAGCCCGGTGGCGGGCCTGTTCCTCGGGGTCACCGCGGCCGCGCTGTTCCTCAACAAGCGGCGGCCCGGCGCGTACGCGCTCGGGCTGGCGCCGGTCGTGGTGGTCGCGCTGTCGGCCTGGCTGTTCCCGTTCTCCGGCACGCAGCCGATGTCACTGGGGTCGACGGCGCTGCCGTTCGCCTTCGGCGTGCTGGTGTACGCCCTGGTCCCGAAGGACTGGCGGACGGTCCGCACCGGCGCGGCGGTCTACGCGGCGGGCACGGCGCTCACCTTCGTGGTCGACTCCCAGATCGGCTCGAACGTCTCGCGCCTCCCGATGCTGTTCGCGGGCGTGGTGCTGCTGGCGGCGCTGCCGTACACCGTGCCGCGCTCGCGCCGCTGGTACGCGCTGGTGCTCGCGATCGCCGGACTGCACCTGTGGATCGGCTACAAGAGCGTCGACGACGTGATCCGCACCGCGCCCGACGCGTCGTGGGCGCGCGAGCTGGCGCCGCTGGTCAACCAACTGCAGGTGCGGGGCGCGGAGAAGGCCCGGGTCGAGGTCGTACCGGCCAGCAGCCACCGGGAGTCGTCCGCGCTCACCCCGTACATCAACCTGGCCCGCGGCTGGAACCGGCAGGCCGACATCGAGCGCAACCCGGTCTTCTACGACGACACCCTCGACGCCGCGAACTACCAGGAGTGGCTGGACCGCTGGGCGGTGCACTACGTGGTGCTGCCGACGGGCGCGCCGGACACGGGCGGCGAGCGCGAGGCGAAACTGGTGGAGGCGGGGCTGCCGTACCTGAAGCAGGTGTGGTCGGACGAGAACTGGCGGCTGTACGAGGTCCAGGACCCGACGCCGCTGGCCGACCCGCCGGCGAAGGTGGAGCGCGCGGGCGAGAACGAGGTGACGATCCGCCTGGAGTCGGCGGGCCGGGTGCTGATCCGGGTGCCGTATTCGCCGTGGCTGGCGCTGCTGGACGAGAACGGCGCGAAGCTCGAGCCGCCGCAGGAGACGGAGGCGTCGAAGCGGGCCCGCGAGGCGTCGGAGGAGGACCTGCCGCCGCAGTACGCGAACACCCACGGCTGCCTGCTGAAGGCCGAGCCGGACGGGCAGGGCGACGAGTGGACGGAGCTGCTGGCGCCGCGGCCCGGCACGTACCGCCTGGCGGCCCCGTACAAGATCTTCCCGCGCGGTACCGCCTGCCCGGAGGAACTGCGCTGAGACTCCCGCAGCCGCGCGCCGTCCTGCAAGATGGGCGGCTATGGCATGCGAACGGTGCGGGAACGGACGGCGCGGACCACTGCCGGGCATGGTCTGTCCGGACTGCGCCAGGGCGCGTCCGGTGCGGCACGGCGGGACGGTGCTGCTGATCGCGGGCGCGCTGACGGTGGCGGCGGCGATCACGGTGTTGGCCCTCGTCGGCGGCGAGGGCGGCGAGGGGGACGAGGGGGACGCCCGGCAGGGCGCGGCGGCCGCGAGACCGGGCGGCGGACTGGTGCGGGTGATCCCGACGAGAATCGCCCCCACGGAGTTCCCGTCGGAGCCGGCCACGGGCCTGCCGGCCGACCCGACCGGCAGCGCGGCACCGACGCCCCCGACGAGCGGGCCCCCGACGCCGCCGCACGCCCCGACGCCGCCCCCGTCCCCCGACTACGACGCGTGGGCGGGCCCGGGCTGCGCGGGCGGCCGGGGCGGCGAGTACCGCGAGCACGGCCGGTACGAGGACGGCCGGGAGGGCTGGTACACGGTGCCGTCCGGCGGGCACCGCGGCGACGGGTGCGACGGCCGGTTCACGGCGATCCCCATGTCGGGAAGCGCGACGCGCGACAACGGCAACACGGCGACGTGGAGTTGGCCCGTGGGCGCGGGCTACGACAGCTGCACGCTGGCCGTCCAGGTGCCCTCGCCGCCGGACCGGCAGGACGCGGCGGGGGATCCGACGGTGTACGAGGTCCTGGCGAACGGCTCGGCGTACGCGAGGTTCGAGGTCGACCAGCCGTCCCACAGCGGCGAACTCCTCCACACGGCGTGGTACCCCCTGCACGACGACCGGTTCACGGTCCGCCTCCTGGACCGGGGAGTCGACTGGGGCTCGCAGGAGCGGGATGGCGCGCACCACGGCGCGGCCCAGATGAGGCTGAGCTGCCGATGAACCACGCCCCGGTCCCCCCGATCGCCCCGGTCCTGGCGACCACCCCCCACGCCAGCCCCACCAGGGAGCTGCTGACGCGAGCGGCGGAGGCGCGGCGCATGGAGGTGATCCCCCTGACGACGAGACGAGCGGCGCGGCAGCTCGGGGCGCGCCGGGAACGGATCCACTTCTACGGCGGCCCGGCGCTCGGAGAAGCGGTGGCCGAGGACCTGTCCGTGACCCTGCTGGAACCGAAGGACGACTGGCTGCCGAACCTGCCGAGGGAGTTCACGCACCGAACGCTCGAGGAACTCCCCCTGGCGGAGGCGAGAAAGCTGGACACCCGCGTCTTCGCCAAGCCCCCGAGGGACAAGACGTTCCCGGCGAGGATCTACGCCGACGGGAGGGACCTGCCGACGCAGCTCGCTCCGACCACGAAGGTCCTGGTCAGCGAAGTCGTCGACTGGTCGGTGGAGTTCCGCCTGTTCGTCCTCGACGGCGAGATCCGCACCGGCTCCCAGTACGCCCGCCACGGCCTGCTGGACGTGGCACCGCTGATGGCCCACCACCAGGAGCCCGAGGCCCGCCGTTTCGCGACCACCCTCCTGGAACGACACGGCGAGACCCTGCCGAGCGCCGTGGTCCTGGACATAGGCGTGACGGCGGGGGAGTGGGCCGTCGTCGAAGCGAACATGCCATGGTTCAGCACCCTCTACGCCGCGGACCCGTCCAGGGCCCTGGACGTAGTCCTGAGATCAGCCACCCCGACGGGACAACTCCAACCGCGGGACAGGCAGTTCAGCCGCACACAGCCTGAGGCGCCCGCGACCCGTGTCGCGGAGATGGCCGTTGGATGAAGATCGCCGACTGCGCTGTGGACAGGCCCACCCCCGCCATAACCTGCGACCACCTGTTCACCCACTTCGTCCGAGTGTGTCGCGTGACCTTCCTGCGCAGAACTTCGCTGGGCGTGGCCGCAGTACTCACGGTGCTCGCCGGGACCTCCGGCTGCACGGCGGAGAGCAGTGCGCAAGGCAGTGGGGAAGGCAGCGCAGACGAGGTGGGACTCTGGTCCGCTCGGCTGAGCGACAGCGAAGTGCCGGGCCATTCGGTGCGTTTGGACTCGCTCGGCAAGGACGCGGGCGCGTCCCCGAGGCAGTCCCTCACGCCCGCGCAGTGCCGCCCGCTCTTCGACCCGGCGCTCGGCGCCGCCGACCGGACGGCCGAGGCCCATGTGCGGATGACCCTCGACCCGCACAAGAAGGACCCGATCGCCCCCGTCGAGCGGCACATCACCCTGTCCCAGCACCGGCCGGGCGGAGCCGACGCGTATCTCGCATCGCTCAAGAAGGCACTCGAGAACTGCTCCACACTGTCCTGGGCCGAGCAATGGGGCGCCCGAACCGAGGCGTCCGTAGCCCGCAAGCCGGCACCGAAGGAGGGCGACGACTCCGTCGCCTACGTCCTGACGGCCAAGGTGCCCGTCGCCGGGGTCCAGAAGGACAGCACCTACTACGTCGTGATCGCCGTCCGCACCGGCACCAAGACTGCCCTCTTCGCCACCGCAGTCCCGACCACCCGAACCACGAACACCCCGGACAAGGCCCTCACCGTAGCCCTGCAGCACCAGTCCGCGATCACCGAACAAACCACCAAACTCACCCGACTCCGCTAGCCCTCCACCAAGACCCACGGCCGCGACCACGCGAAAGGGCCAGCTCGAGGGGGATCAAGCCCCTGAACTGGCCCTTGGCGCTGTGCCCCCGGCAGGATTCGAACCTGCGACACCCGCTTTAGGAGAGCGGTGCTCTATCCCCTGAGCTACGAAGGCGGGCCTTGCGTACAACGTGGCTGAATACTCTGAGTGAGGACTCATCCACGCCATGGCAAGGATAGTGACCGCCGCTGAGGGCGGTCCCTGACAGGTTAGCGGATCGGATCGGGGCAGTGGGCTGTGGCGTCAGCTCTCGTCGGTGATCACCGTGGACCCTTCTGTGGTGTCGCTGATGTCCTTGGTCTCCGCATCGGCATCGGAGTAGGTGGGGTCTTCCTGGTGCCGTGCGGCGCTGGTGGCGTTCTGGGCCAGGAGGAAGCCGAGGACCACGAGGCTCTGGGCTTCTGCACCGAAGGCGATCATGCGGCGGTTCCAGAGCGAGCGGTCGAACTGGGAGAAGCCCGCTTCGGCGTCTTCGCGGCCGCCGTAGAGCTGCTGGTGGACGGCGGTGTCGTCGGGGATCTGCAGGAGGTGCTCGGCGCGGTGGAAGCCGGTCTCGACGTCGCTCTGCCCGTCGTCGCGTTCGCCAGGGGCGGTGGTGACGCCGACAGGTTCACGGTGTTGGTGGGGACCGCGCGGGCAGGGGATGGTGAGCAGGTGGTACCAGCGGTGGGTGTGGGTGCTGGCGCGGCGTTCGAGCTTGCGGACCGGGAGGGGTACGAGGGTGCTGGTGCCGTCGTCGAGGTTGGCGCGCTCGTGCACGCGGCCCCCTGAGGACCACAGTTCGTGGCGGCAGCGGCGGTACGCGACGGTGCGGATGTAGCGGGGCTTGGTGCCCTTGTGCTGCTTGTTGATGAGCAGCCGGCCGCGGCGGGCGATGACGTCACGGTGCATCCCACGGAAGGCGCCGTCGTACAGGACGCCCATGCAGCCGTCGGCTGCGTCGAGAATGTCGCAGGCGAGACTGAGTGCGACGGCGGCCTCGCCGCCTTCCTGGTCGTGCGGGACGTGGGCGTAGTTGAGGAAGACGCGGCGGAAGTAGCCGCGGTGGCGGGTGGAGAAGACGACGAACTTGGTGCCCAGGACCATCGCCTCACCAGATTCGTCTTCCCGCGCGACCGTGGCTGCCGCCGTCTGCTCGGCGGGTGCGCCCTTGCGGTCGGCTCCGCCTTCCTTCTGCCAGGAAGAGGCTGGGTCGACGCGGTGGCGGCGGACCTCGCCAGTGGTCGGATCGACGCTGTAGGGGGTGGTGGAGAGGGTGGGTGATTTGGCGACGGTGCCGTCGCCGGCGATGAGCTGGTGGCGCTGCGGGCCGCTCCAGCAGCGTCGCCTGTCGGTGGGGAGTAGTCCCTGGCGCAGGGCCTGGGTGAGGGCGAGCTCGGCGAACGTGGCGTTGAGCGCCTCCAGGCGCGGAACCAGGAGCTTGCGTTGCGCGTGCTGCCACTGGTGGCGCGAGGGCCCAGTCTTGGGCAGGCGTTTAGCCTCGTCCTCGCCCAGGTAGTGGCCGACGCCCTTGCGGATCTCCTTCCAGACCGCCTCGTCCTGCAGGTCGCCGGCGCAGTAGCGGGCGGAGCCGTGGATGCCGCGCAGGGCGAGGAAGAGGACGTAGACGTATGGCGGGTACTCGGGTGGGCGGCCCCGGCGGGTGCCAGGTTCTTGTTCGACGGCGGCGGCGAGGCGGTAGAGGTCCTCGAACCGGGCGATGTCCCTGACGCGCCGGGAGACGGTGCGCAGGTCGGATTCGCAGGCGCGGCGGGCGGTCTTCTTGCGCTGAGCACGGTGTACGCGGTCGCCAAAGAGGTCGTCAGGCATTCCTGCCGTCTCCCTTCTGTGCAGGGGATTGCTTGTCGTCGGTGCGGGCTTGCCAGTCGTGTCCGATGAGGGCTGCAGTGCTGTCGAGGGAGCTCATACCGAGATGGCGGGCCGCGGCCTCGATGCGCCGGGTGCGGGTGAAGGTCTCCCACCCCGCGTACGCGGTGATGGAGGCGGGACGGATGGCGCTGTCGGAGCTGAGGCCGACGCGGTTGATCAGGTCGCGCAGCGCTACGCAGACACGAGCCTGGATCTGCTCGGACGTTCCGTTGCGGGACGAGACGGCGAGCCGGAGGTGGTGGGGATCAAGTGCAGGTGGGGCTGTGGCCTGGACGTGGTGGACGCGGGCCGCCAGGACGTGGGCGGCCCAGGCGTCCAGCGGGCACCAGCGCGGTCGCGTCTTGGTCGAGCCGTGCATCCACACCCGCGCGCCTGTGAGGTCGAGGTCGGACGGTGTGACATGGCCGATCTCGCCGCTGAATCCGCCGGCCAGGGCAAGCGCGGCAGCGGCGGCATGGCGCGTTGCATGGCGGGTGAACTCGGCCGCCGTCCGTAGTTCGACGGCCTCGGCCTCGTCCAGAGGCCGGGTCTCGCCCGTCACGCGAGGCGGCAGGCCGATGTCCCGGGTGGGGTCCGTGTCGGTGAGGCCGAGCCGACGGGCGGTGGCGAAGCACATGCGCAGGACACTGCGCCGCAGATGTCGGGTGGACAGCGAGGCCGGGGCCACCCGCCCGTGACGCGTCCGGCCGTGAGCGTCGATGAACCGCGTGGTCAGCGGGGTGTCGAGCTCTCTGAGCAGCGGGGCACCCTGGGCCGTGGCGAATGCTTCGAAGCGGTGCAGTAGCTGGCCGAACCGGCTGAGTGTCTGCTCGGACATCTCGCCGCGCGTGACCAAGCCCTGCCAATCGGCGAGAACCTGTCTGACGGTGGCCGTGAGCGTGACTTCACCGGCCACGGTCCGCCACCTCTGAGGCCATCGGGCACGGCCACGACCTCGCCGGGAGGGTTGGTTGAGGGATATGGGGCATGAGGAGACCTCCACGCAAGTGGTGCGAACATGCACCACCGTGGGGAGGGTTTCCGACGTGCGCAACGCGAGGACGCCCAAGCGGTGAAAGGCTCGGCCGTTCGGTGTGCGAGCTGACGTTCGTTCAGTGTGCTGGGCGAATGGTGATGTTGGGCATGGGTGCTGGTTCCCTTCCGGTGCGTAGTGCCATGCTGGTCGACAAGGGGTGGATGGCGAGGGGATCGAACCCTCCGCGCCCAGGCTCCAGATCCTCGCGCGGACACCAGCCGCCACCCCGGGAATGTCGCCCCGGCTCACGCCAGGGCGACATTCCGCTGTTACTCGGGGCTCCGGGGATCAGGCGGTGGGGGCGTGGGCGCCGCGAAGGCTCTGCAGGACGCCGTCGAGGAATGCCGCGTACCGGGCGTCGGGCAGGGCTTGGACCTCCTGAAGGGTCAGCCCGAGCAGGGTGATGCCCGTGGGGGGTTCGGCCATACTCGAATCCGGCTCCAGCCCTGGCCTTGCCTGCGACGCGCCGTCCCCGCTCGGCCCAGGTGCTGCCTCGCCGGCGGCTGGTCCGTCGGTCCGACCGGATGTCGGCCGATGGCCACCGGCCGGGGCAAGGTGCACTCGTAGCTGCTCGTCGCGGACCAGGACCAGGCCGATCACCAGCCACTCGACCAAGTACATGCCGCGCAGCGGCACTCCGGGCAGGCCCGCGCGGATGCTGGCGGCCAGTTCCTCCTGCGGGAGGGGGCCGTCGGCGAGAAGCCGTGCCGCGGCCGAGGCGGACCAGTGCCTCGCGAGCAGCGGGTGCAGCAGGAGCCGGGCTCGCGCGGAATCGCGAGGCCACAGTTCGGCGAACTCCCGCCCCTCGTCGGTGATTGCATACAGGCCGCGGTCTGCCCGTACGAGGCCAACGTCCGCCAAGAAGCCCATGCAATCGCCGACGGTGGCCGCGCTCCGGCCGGTGTGCTGCGCCAGCTCACTCCGTCGCACCTGGCCTGTGCCCTCGACCAGCTGGGCCAGAGTCACGACGGTGTTGATCTGTTGCACGGGGCTGGAGCGACCGCTGGGCGCCCGCCGGGGCGCGGGTGACGTGGCCGCTACCTGCCGACTGGTTCGCTGCCGGGGCATCGAGGCCGCAGATGTGTCGGCGCGCCCGCCTGTCGTGGAATCCGAATGCGAGAAGAAAGACACGATGAGCCCATTTCCCGACCCATGGCGGGCCGAATTTGCTCCGGGCTCTCGCGATCACGCCAAAAGGCGCTTAGAATAACGGCGATGCGTGAGCCCAGAAAGACGCGCGTCCTTGTGCCGCCGAACGGTTCCAGCCCCCGGCGGCACTTGCGCGTGCATCTCCCTCTTGTTGAATCGAGGGTCCTACTCGCTAAGCATCACCCGCCTCGGGCTCCTGGGGGATGCCGTACACACCGCGCTCAAGGCGGATGAGCGTCCCAGCCCGTACGAGTTCGGTGAGCTCCGGGCCGATGCCGCCGAGGCTGAGGTCCGGCCGCACGACGCTTACGTGTCGGGCGATCTCCGCGCGGGGCACGCCGCGACCCTGTGCGCGTACGTAGGCCACCATCTCCTGGCCTAGCGTCGGCCGCGAGCCACGGGGAGCCGACCCGGTTGGCTCGCCGAGAGGTTCCGGTACGTCATCGCCTGGCTGCACGACGCCGGCAAGTAGTTCCTCGGCACCCAGCGCCACCCGCTGAGAGACCTCCGCGCGCGCATTCGCGGAGTCGAATGCAGTACGGGCCGCGGCGACCTCCTCCTCTGCGCGGGCAAGGCGGTCCTTCGCCGCGGCAAGCCGCTGCTCGTCGCAGAGGGCCAGCGACCTGAGTTCGCCAAGAACGGCCACCGCTGCTTGTGACTGCACGGAAGAACCTCCCCTCAGTTCCCAGGATCTGCAATCTGTGACGAGATTATCCAGCTCCGCATCAGTCCGGTAGGCCTTCTCCGGAAACCCCTCATTGGAGCCCTAAGGGGAAGAGGTGGATTTCCTCGAACAGAAACCGAATAGGGGGCCTCGGATGTCAGCGTGTGGTGCCATTCTGCGATGATGCATGTGCTCTCACGTGCGTTTTCTTCACTAGGCATCAGTTACCCAGAGTCAGTGTGGCCCGCACGAGGGGAAGGGGGGCGCACGGGAGTGAAATGTCTGTCGATGGGCGAGGGTGACGGGCAGCGGATGCTCAGTCAGGGTCCAACGTGACCCATCCGTCCGGGATCCAGCCCCCGATGTATCCCTCGATGAGCAAGGCGAAGGCCGGGATACCCAGGTGTCTCAACTCCGGGAGAACGGCCTCCCATTGCTCCCAGCCCCCCGCTTCCATCGGGAACGGCTCGTCGGCGTGGGCGGTGAAGATGCGGACCTCGCGCCGACCGGTCGGCGACGGCATTGATAGGGGTTCGGCACGCGCGACGACGTCGCCTGGCCGTATGTCACCAGTCGCCATCAGGCGGAGGGCGGCCTGCTCGTACGTCTCACGTTCGCGGCGCCGCGTCGAGGGAAGCGTGAGTCTGCCCGCCGGTTCCTGGCGGAGTGTCAGTACCTCATGGCCGGGCCCGAAGCACAGGAGGTACACCAGTCGACGCATCAGAGGTGCATACATGCACATGTCTGAATCGTCCCCGAGTGTACGTGCCGTGCAAGTGGGATGCGGCTAAACGGGGATTGGTGGTCGCGCCGTCAGAGGGGCGGGCCCGATGGCAGTGCGGCCGGCCCTGGCCAGAGCTGGAATCCGAATGCGGCCTCGAGTCGGGCGATGGTCCCCAAGTCCGGCATGACCCTGCCGTTGACCACTCGGCTCACGGTGGAATGGGTGACGCCCGTGACGTCAGCCAGCGTACGGAGCGTGTGCCCGGTGGAGGCCATGGCGCGCTCGAGGTTGCGGGCCAAAGCCTGCCCGTAGTGCGCGCTCACGGGGGCGTCGGGAGTCAGAGCGGCGTGTGGCCAGGTGCCGTCGACCACATAGTGGCGCGGGACCTGATCGTTGCTGCTCCGGGGCATGCCGAGATCATCCCACGTACCCATGGGTCCGCACCTTTCCCCGCCTGGCCTTCTCTGGATGACCGTCACTGGTGTTGCAAGTATGGAACATAGGGTAATGGGTTGGCGAGGCTGTGGGGCTCGTTTCGTCGAGCTCCTCGTCGGCAGGTGGGTCAGCATCCGCCTGTTTGTTTGAGGTCGTGAGCGACCTCGATGGTCCGCACTCAAATTCGGGTGCGGACCATCTACCGTTGGTTGGTGTCCGTCAACTCGCATACGCGCAGATCCTGGTACCGCAGATCTCTGCTTGAGGTGATCGGGCGCTATTCCTTCGACACATCAGGTGCCGCGAGCTTCTGCAAACGGCGATATGGAGAATGCACCTCCGCGACCGTCGGCGCGATGGCCGTGGCACCACCCGTAGGGAAGGCCAGCTCCTTTCCCCTCCCGCATCGACGACCGCGCGGTACGCCAGGCCGTCGACCTCGTGCGCTCCAGCGGCGCACTCGACGAGATCGCCCCGCTGGAGGCCGCGCGCCGCGGTCCCAAAGGACTGCCAGCGGAGACCGTGCTGGTCGGGCTGACTCTCGCCGCGATGGAGCGGCGCAGTACGAACCTCGACGACGCATGGGAGTGCGTCCAGTTCCGCGCCGGCCCGCACTGGCTCAAGTACTTCAAACTGCCGCGCATCCAGCCGACCGACGTGAGGGCCTGCCGGACCTCCTCCAAGCGGTTCTACGACGCCTGGTCGCGCATCAGCACCGTGCTCGACCCAGCCCGCCACGACCGGCGCCGCCGACTGTCGCGCGAGGAGTCCGTCATCTATCGACGGGTCTGGGCACGCCCCGTCCTGGACGCCGCACCCGTCCTGTCCCGCACGGCGAACCGCCTGGTACTCGCTCCCGTGCGAGCCGCCGTGGCACGCGGGCTGCTGGACGAGTGGAGAGGTGACCTGTCGGTGGACACCACCGCCATCCCCACCTGGGCGCAGTACCACACCAAGCAGTGGTCCTCCTTGGAGGTCAGCGCGGGCTACCACGTCTCCGGCGGCGGCCACCAAACCTTCGGTTACAGCGCAATGCTGCTCGTGGCCGGTCACGCCACCCCCGAACGCGCCGGACGCTACCCCCAGCTGTGCATGGGCATGTCCCTCCACGCACCCAGCAAAGAGATCGGACTCCAGGCCGTACGCCTGCTGGAAGCGGTCAAGCAGATCTGGCCCGAGACTGGCTTCGTCGCAGGCGACCTCGCCTACTCCGACGCCAGAGTCGAAAGCTTCCACGCCCCCGTACGGGCACTGGGCTACGAACCCGTTGCCGACTTCAAGACCACCATGGTCAAGAAGGACCGCAACGCGGTCGAGGGCGTCGTCGCCATCGCAGGCGACCTCCTGTGCCCCCACACCCCGCGCCGGGTCATCGACACCTACCACCTGATGGCCCGCCCCACAGGTGCTACTAGACAGCGAGGCAGAGCTCCACGAAGCCGTTGCACGCCACCTGACCGACCAGCTCGGGATTCGCCATCCCAGGTAGCGGGACACTGCACGGCATCCACACCACGGGTGATGACGACTGCTGGTTTCACGACCGCCCGACCGTCTCTCACGCACTGCCCATCAGGATCAGCGCAGAAGAGTCCGATGCGTTCCAGGAGCGATCCGCGACTCACGCCCGCTGGAGGTGTGCGGACCTGAAGGCAGGCCAGCGGGACCTCTCACCCGAGGGCTTGGCCCTCGTAACCCTGGGCTACCTAGAGGGATGGCTTCCCGACGGACTCGTATCCCTCTACTGATGGGGCACACCCGTGCACGCAACCCTGGATGCACTGGAGCAGCGCGGGTCGTCAGGGCGATCGCTGGCGTTGCTAATTTCGCGTGGCCCCAGTAGGCGAGGGTTGAGCGGCCGCGGGCACACCGGAGCGAGGTGTGCGCTGCGGATGACTTCGAGCCTGAGGTCCCGCTGCTCGCAGCAACCGCTCCAGGGGATGCTCCACCCAGTGATACGCGCAGCCGGACAGGGCCTGGCTGACCACGATCACCAGCAGCCACACGAGGGCCGTGTCGAGCAGGCCGTCGGGGCGCCCGTACGCGCCCAGCCAGGTCCTGATGACGATCTCGTGGACGAGGTACCAAGCGAACGACCAGTGCCCGAGGCGCACGGACCACCGACCACCCAAGCCGGTCCGACGGCCGTCCAGGTCCGCGCGCGCGGCAGCCGCGACGAGAAGTGCGAACACCGGCGTGGAGAGCAAGTGGGAGGCGTGGAGCGGGCCGTACCAAAGGGCGTCGGAGGCGTACCACGACCAGGGGATCAGGACGAGGTGCCAGGCCGCCGTCAGCGCCACGGCCGACCAGAGACCGAGAGGCGGCCGCCATCCCCGAGCCACCGCGAGCCCCGCCGCCACTCCGAGCACGAACTGGAGCATGCGTGTCAGCGGGAGGTAGTCCAGCAGCCACACCCTCGTCGCCGTATCGGAGACGCACGAGCCGCTCAGCCATACCGCGACGACGCCGACGCAGGTCAGGGCCCAGATCCAGCGGCGACCGCGGCCTGAGCGGAGTGCCGGGAGGAGCATCAGCAGGGGGAAGACCAGATAGAACCAGGCCTCGTCGCTGAGCGACCAGGCGGCCGGGTTCGCGCCCTTCAGGATCACGGTCTCGGGGATCCAGGCGTGAACGAGGAACAGGTTCGCAATGACGGCCTTCGCCGACACCGCCTTCCCCAGCCACAGCCACACCCCGACAGACAGAGCGCCTGTGACGACCATCAGCGGCCAGATGCGAGCGAAACGCCGCCACAGGAACACTTTTGCGGGAACCGTCATGCCGTCGTAGGTCCACGCCAGGACGAAACCAGACAGCACGAAGAAGAATGTGACACCGCTTCGGCCGTACCAGACCGTCTCGCTGATGCCAGGTATCTCTCCCACCTGACGGGACAGGTGGTACAGAACGACGAGGAGAGCCGCCCAGAAGCGAAGCCCCGTCAAGGAGGGCAGCTTGTCCCTGTTTGACAGGTCCGCTGCAGGCCGGCGGCGGGCGTGGGTCGCGTGTTGCATTCCGCGATTATCAGCCGAACCGCGAGGTGAAGATGCATGCCCCACGTGGGCTGGCGGCATCTGGCGGCGAGGCAGGCCGCATCTCTCTCAGGAAATGTCCTGCGGCGCGGGGTTTCTGTACCCAGCGTGACGCACGTCACTGTTGACCGGCCTGGATCACACTCTGATATTTACGTACGTAAAGATCATGTAAGTTTGGGGTGGGGATTTTGAACTATCAAGTATGGCGTAATGCACGCCATAGAGTCGGCTTGGTGACGGCGGCGGCGGTCATGGCGGCCGCGCTCCAGCCGTGGGTCGGTGAAGCCTCCGCAGCCACGACTCCGTTTCACGCTGGCGCTCTCTTGTCCGAGGAGACGCCCGAGTCGAAGGCGGCATCGCGTGCGGAGGAGACGGGGAAGCCTGCCGAGGTCGGCGAGCGTCGCAGCGAGACCTCACAACTTTTCGCGAACCCGGACGGCACGTTCACACAGACGATGAACGCGGCTCCTGTGCGGGCCCGCAAGAGCGACGGTTCATGGGCCGGCATCGACACGACCCTGGAACGGACCGACGGCGGCAGAATCAGGGCCAAGTCGACGACGGCCGAGGTGTCGTTCTCTGGCGGTGGCGTCGGCAGCGGCATGGTCAGCCTGAAGAAGGACGGCAAGACGGTCTCGCTCGGTTGGCCGGATGAATTGCCGGAGCCGAAGCTCGATGGAGATGCGGCTACGTACGCCGAGGTTCTGCCCGGCGTGGACCTGCGACTGACTGCCACCAGCACCGGATTCACCCAGGTGCTTGTCGTCAAGACACCGCAGGCGGCAGCCAATCCGAGGCTTGAGCGGCTGAGGATGTCGGTGGCCGCGAAAGGCGTCCGCACCCTGTCTGGCGAGGGTGGTGGCCTGCGGTTCGTGGATGACGACGGTGCCAAGGTCTTCGAGGCCCCTGCTGGTCACATGTGGGACTCCAGAGGTGACCAGCCCGCATCGGCAGAAACCCGGAGCGTAGCGAAGGCGACTCAGCGCTCCGCGGCTGCGGAGTCCGCTCCCACTCCCGCCACGGAGCTCACCCCCGATCCCTCCAATGTGGAGGAGCCTTCCGCAGGCCCCAGCAGTGGCGACAAGGCCACCGCTCTCCCGGTGAAGATCGCCGGTGGAAGTCTGGAGATCGCTCCGGATCTGAAGCTTCTGCGCGGTGCGGACACCGTGTTCCCGGTCTACGTCGACCCGCCGGTGTCGGGTCTGGTCCGCTCGGACTGGACGGCCTTGTCTTCCGACGGTGACAAGTTCTGGGAGTTCTCGGGCGACAAGGGTGTCGGCTACTGCAAGGACTACGCCGGATACCTGTGCTCCTACACCCCGTACACGCAGCGGATGTTCTTCGAGTATCCGCTCGCTTCCCTGTACGGCAAGACGGTCGTCGACGCGACGTTCTCGGCCTATCAGGTGTGGACGTTCACCTGCGAACCGCGTTGGTACGACCTGAACCTGGTCGAGTACAGAGACGCCGGCGTGTCCTCCACGACTACTTGGAGCACCCAGCCCAAGGAAATCGACCTCATGGGCGACCGAAACGTCTCCAACGGCCGCGGGACGCTGTGTTCGCCGTCGCAGCCGGCCAACTGGGTCGAGTTCAGCGACAACGTCACGGATCCGAACGAATCCAATGAAAACCTCACACCGACTGTGCAGAGTTTCGTCAACAGCAAGAAGCCGCAGATCACGTTGTCGCTGACGGCGCACGACGAGTCCTCGACCGCGTCCTGGGCACGCTTCCGCAACGACGCCAAGCTCTCGGTCACTTACGTCTCGCCTCCGAAGACGCCTGCAGGTGCCTCCCTCGGTATCCGACAGGGCACCACCGGCACCAAGTGCGGCACAGCTACGGCACCGTTCTTCACCAGCGACACCACTCCGCAGGTGCTGGCACCGGTCGACTCGGCCGACGGATCGCAGGCACAACTGCGCGCCCAGTTCGAGGTGTGGAAGGACGGCGCGACTGCCAAGACGTGGGGCGCCAGTTCCCCCGGTACCACGTGGGCAGCACCGTCGATCCGCGGCGCGGACACCAGTGCGCTCGCTCCGCAGACGCTCTACAAGATGCGTGCCCGCACGGAGGCGTACTACAAGACCGACCGAGGGGTGACAGGCTCACTTTTCTCAGGCTGGTCGGCGTGGTGCTACTTCAAGGTGGACACCGACAGCCCGCCAGCACCGCTGGTCACCAGCAAGAACCCCGAGCTGTACCAGCCATCGGAGACCCACCCCGCCTCGGGCGGAGTAGGTGTGAAGGGCGTATTCACTTTCACACCGGGTGATGCCAACCCGGCTACTCCCGCCCTCGAGTCCGATGTCGTCTCCTACCGCTACCGTCTGAACAGCAACGCCATCTCGGCCTCGATGACCGTTCCTGTCGGTACGGCCAAGGATGTCGAGATCACGCCGGATCAGCCGGGTGAGAACACCATTCGGGTATGGGGCTATGACGCCGCCGGTCACTCGTCGTTGGAGGGGGAGTACCGGTTCAGGGTCGCGGGAGCCGAGGCCCCGTCCGGCGTCTGGCGTCTGGACAACTCCGGTGCCGATGTCACGGCTGCGACCAAGCACGATCTGACGCTCGGCGGTTCTGCGGTCTATACGCCGGCGGCCCGCGTCGGCTCGCATGCCCTCCGGCTGAACGGCACCACTGCCTATGCTGCCACCAGCACGGCCCCGCTCGACACGTCGAAGTCTTTCAGCGTCTCCGCATGGGTGAAGATCAGCGACACGTCGCGCAGCCAGACGGTCCTCTCGCAGAAGGCGACGACCCTGTCCAGCTTCGCCCTGCACTACTCCTTCGGTCTCAAGAAGTGGGCCTTCACCCGATACTCCGGCGACGTCGCCACGCCGACCTCGGCGCGATCCGTGTCCAATGCGCAGCCCACTGCCAACGTGTGGACGCACCTGACCGGCGTCTACGACGCCGGCGCGCAGACCCTGCAGCTGTACGTCAACGGCCGCGCCCAGGGCGCTCCCGTCAGTTTCACCACTCCCTGGAATGCCACCGGGCCGATGCAGGTGGGCCGCTTCCACAGCAGCGCCGGCTACGTGGAACCACTCGGCGGTGACGTCGACGACGTCCACATCTGGTCGCGGGCGCTGAGCGCCGACGAGGCCGTCGCGCATTCGCGCGTCGAGGACACCGACGACAGCGACGGCTCGGCCGGCGCACCGTTGGTGGCGAAGGTCGGCGACTGGGATGCAACCAACACGGCCAAGGCGACGGGCACCACAATCGCCGACGCTTCTGTCTACAACCGTGCGATGACCCTGAGCGGGGCCACGCTCGCCACCGATCCCCAGTCTCTGATCGACCAGGAAATCGATCCGAGTGTCCCCTCCCGCCAGGTCATGGCGCTGAGCGGCAATGCTTCCAGCGCAGCCGGACCCAACTCGATCGTCGACGAGACAGGCTCGTTCACGGCGACCGTCTGGGCCCGTGTCGACGGCAGCAAGCTCTCCGACACCACTAAGGCCCACACGGTCCAGGTCCTCGGCACTCCGGGAACGACGCAGTCCTCCTGGGGCCTGTGGTACGAGCAACCCGTCGGTAGCAGTGTCGGGCAGTGGAAGTTCGGCCGTACGAACAAGGACGCCGCTGGCCCGACCACGACGACGGTTCAGTCCGGCGCAGCCGCCAAGGACGAGTGGGTACGCCTGACGGTCGTCTACGACGCACAGCAGCAGACCAAGGACGACCAGGGCGACCTCCACCAGGGCGCACTGTTCCTCTACGTCAACGCGCAGCGCTACAGCGACGAAGACGGCGAGGTCTTCGAAGCACCGTGGCAGGCGACGGGCAAGCTGAACGTCGGCCGCGCGTGGAAGGACAGCCTGACGCAGAACCACTTCCCGGGCTGGATCGCCGGCATCCGCGTCTGGGCGGGCGCCATGGACGAGGGCTCCGTCTCCGACCTCTACTACGCCGAGCAGTAGCCCTCAGATCGCACTGCCATTCTCACTGACTGTCATGGGAGCCCGGCTGGTCAGCCGGGCTCCCATGCAGCCCTCTCGGCATGGCCGCATTGACGAGCGGCCCGCCCGACAAAACAAGGAAGTCAACCATCGTGTTTCCTCCCAACCGCGGTCGGACCGCCGCAGGGGCCCGGCGCTGGATCCAGCGCGGAGCCTTGGTCGTCGCGCTCGCGTGTCTACCACAACTCGCCATACCAGCAGGCTTCGAGGCCACCACCGCAGCCGCTGCAGCGGCTGGCCGGAAGGACTTCCCCAAGCCGCCCAAGGACAAGATCGACAAGGTTCTTCCCTTCACGAAGAAGAAGTCCAAGGCGCCGGCGGACCAGGCACGCCCCGCCGAGTCCCTCACCCTGAAGCGGTTGAAGAACACCCAGTGGCCGAAGGCGGCCAGCGTAAGCATCACGCTGCCCGCAGCAGGCGCGAAGCCTGTGAAGGCAGGCGACCTCCCCCTCACGGTCAAGACTGTCGGCTCCGAAGCGAAGAGGGACGGCAGGGCAGCCTCGTCGAAGGCGTCTGCAGTCGCTGCCCCCGGAACGGCGAAGGTGGAACTTCTGGGCCAGGGGGCCGCGCAGAAGGCAGGCGTGAACGGCCTCCTGTTCACCCTGAGCCCCGACGGCCTGAGCGCTGGCACCGGCAAGTTGGAGCTCACTCTCGACTACTCCTCCTTCGCCTCCTCCTACGGCGGCTCCTACGGGTCCCGTCTCAAGCTGGTCCAGCTCCCCGCGTGCGCGCTGACCACGCCGAGCAAGCCGGCCTGCCGCGCACCGAAGGACCTGCGCTCAGCCAACAACACTGAGGACCAGCAGCTCACCGCCACAGTCACCGCCCTACCTGCCGACACGAAGGCGCGCACGCTGGCAGCCTCCGGGCAGCAGATGGTGTTCGCCGCAGCAGCAGGCGGCGAGTCCTCCGGCGGCGACTTCAGCGCCACACCCCTTTCGCAGTCGGCATCCTGGGACAGTGGCGGCAGCACCGGCAGCTTCACCTGGAACTACCCGCTGAGAGTGCCCCCTGCCACCGCCGGGCCTGAACCCCACCTGGGGATCAGCTACGACTCCAGCAGCGTCGACGGACGCACCGCCTCGGAAAACAACCAGACCTCCGTCGTCGGAGAAGGCTTCAACATCACCGAGTCCTACGTGGAGCGCAAGTACGACTCCTGCAAGGACGACGGGCAAGCCGGCAAGGGCGACCTGTGCTGGAAGTACGACAACGCCACCCTCGTCCTCAACGGCAAAGCCAGCGAACTCGTCAAGGCCTGCGCCACGGCCACCGCCTGCCGCACCGACGAGAAGTCCCAGGCCGCTTCCACCAACTGGCGCCTCAAGGGCGATGACGCCTCCCGCGTCGAGCGCCTGACGGATACCACCCTGGGCAATGGCGACGCCAACGGCGAATACTGGAAGGTCACCACCGGCGACGGCACCCAGTACGTCTTCGGCCGGCACAAGCTCCCCGGCTGGAGCGACAACGGCACCGCCGCCGACGACCGCGTCACCAACTCCGTATGGACCGCACCCGTCTTCGGCGACGACGCAGGTGAGCCCTGCAACGCCTCCACGTTCTCCGCCTCGTTCTGCACTCAGGCATGGCGCTGGAACCTCGACTACGTCGTGGACCCGCACGGCAACGCCAGCAGCTACTGGTACGCCAAGGAGACCAACAACTACGCCAAGGACACCACCACCGGCACCGCGACCCCCTACATCCGCGGCGGCTACCTGCAGCGCATCGAGTACGGCCAGCGCGAAGCCAGCCTGTTCAGCAAGCCGGCATCGCAGCGCGTCTCCTTCACCTACGCCGAGCGGTGCATCGTCACCGATGGCTGCACCAGCCTGACGTCGACCACCAAGAAGAACTGGCCCGACGTTCCCTTCGACCAGATCTGTGCCAACGGCGCGTCGTGCCCGTTGCTGGTCAGCCCGTCCTTCTTCACTCGCAAGCGCCTGACCGACGTCACTACTTCCGTCTGGAAGGGCACCGGCACTGGGGTGGGTACCGAAGCGGACTTCCGTTCCGTAGACGGCTGGCACCTCGAGCACGGCTTCCCGAGCACTGGTGACGTCAGCCAGCCCAGCCTGTGGCTGGAGTCCATCCAGAACACCGGCAAGGCCGGCACCGCGATCACACTGCCCAAGGTCACGTTCGGCGGAATCCAGAAGTCCAACCGCGTCGACCACCCCAACGACGACATCGCGCCCTTCATCAAGTGGCGCGTGCGGACCATCAAGTCCGAGACCGGCTCTGTCATCACCGTCAACTACTCCGACGTGCAGTGCATCCGCGGCACTCTGATGCCAGCTTCGGAGGACAAGAACGACCTGCGTTGCTACCCGGTCTACTGGGCCAGCGACGGCGGCGAGCCCACACTCGACTGGTTCCACAAGTACGTCGTCGAATCCGTCTTCCAGGACGACCCGACCGGTGCCGGCCGCACCATTGAGACGTACAACACCTACGGCGTCAACGACCGTGGAGCCGGCTGGGGCTACAACGACGACGAGGGACTGACCAAGGACAAGCACCGCACCTGGTCGCAGTGGCGCGGCTACGCCAAGGTCACCACGACCGTCGGCGACGCCACCGGACCGCGCAGCAAGAAGACCGACCTGTTCATGCGCGGGCTGGACGGCGAGAAGGAGAAGGACGGAACTCCCCGCGACGAGAAAGTCACCGACTCCACCGGCAAGGTCATCGAGGACTCTCGCCAGTACTCCGGATTCCTCCGCGAGACCACGACGTACAACGGCAATGACGTCGTCGGCACCACGATCAACGACCCGTGGTCTCGCCGCACCGCCTCACACGCCTACACCTGGGGCACGACCGAGGCCTGGTTCGTCAACACGGGGACGGTGCACGCCCGCGAGCGGCTGCCGGACGGTTCCTACCGGAGCAAGTCCTCGACCACGACGTTCGACACCACCTACGGCAGCCCCCTCACCATTGCTGACGCCGGCGACGACGCCGTCAGCGGCGACGAGACCTGCACCAAGACGACCTACGTCCGCAACACCACGGCGTGGCTGATCAACCTGCCGTCCCGCGTCGAGTCCTACGCGGTCGCCTGCGGGACGACCCCAGAGCTGCCCAAGGACACCCTTTCTGATGCCACAACGGCATACGACAACCAGCTGGTCGGCACCGCCCCCACCAAGGGCAACGCCACAGAGTCCGCGCGGGTGAAGAGTTACACCGGCAGCACACCCGACTACCAGACCCTCGCCACCACGACCTACGACGCACTCGGACGCGTCGCCAGCGTCAAGGACGCCCTCAACCGCACGACCACGACGACCTACACCCCCATGACTACCGGATACGGCCCGGTGACCGGCAACGTCGTCACCGACCCCAAGGGCTACACGGTCACCAGCACCATCGATCCCGCATGGGGCGCGGTCACCAAGAAGGTTGACGTCAACGGCAGCACCACCGAATACGCCTTCGACGCCCTGGGCCGAGTCACCGATGTCTGGCGCCCCGACCGCCACCGTGCGCTCGGCGACGCCGCGAGCATCGAATACGACTACCACGTCAGCGACACCGTGGCCTCGTGGGTCCGCACCGGCACCATCAAGGCCGACGGGAAGACCTACACCGACAGCTACGAAATCTTCGACGCACTGCTGCGGTCCCGGCAGAAGCAAGCCCCCTCGCCCTCCGGCGGCCGGGTGATCGCCGAGACCCTCTACGACGACCGCGGCCTCGCCACCATCACGAACGCCGACGTCCATGACAACAACGCTCCGCAGGGGACGCTGGCCAACACCCTGCCCGGGTCCGTTCCTGCCTCCAACGAGACCGTGTTCGACGGAGCCAGCCGCGGCACCGAATCGATCTTCAGGGTCTACGACCAGGAGAAGTGGCGCACCAAGACCGACCACCTCGGCGACCGCGTCGCCACCACCGCCGCGAACGGCGGATCCGGCACCCTGACCATCACCAACGGCCGGGGCAAGGCAGTCGAGCACCGCGAATACGCGGGCCCCAAGCCGGAGGGCGACAGCTACACCAAAACCACCTACACCTACTCGCCCTCCGGTCAGGTCAAGACAATGACCGGACCTGACAAGTCGGTCTGGACCTACACCTACGACCTGCGTGGCCGAGTGACCGAGAAGACGGATCCGGACACCGGTAAGACCACCATGGTCTACAACGACGCCGACCAGGTCGTCTCCACCACCGACGCCCGTAACACCACAGTCCTGACCGACTACGACGTCCTCGGCCGTCCCATCGGAACCTGGGACGGCAAGAAGGACAACGCCCACCAGCTGACCAGATTCACCTACGACACCGTCGCCAACGGCAAGGGCATGCCTGCAGCCTCGGTCCGCTACGTCGGCGGCGTCGGACAGACCGGCAGCAAGGTCTACTCCAGTCAGGTAGTCAAGTACGACAGCCTCTACCGGCCCACCGAATCGAAGATCGCCCTCGCGGCGACGGATCCCCTCGTACTCGCAGGTGCGCCCAGCAGCTACACCACGAACCAGGTGTACAACGCGGACGGCACTTCCCAGAGCACCCGCGTTCCGGCGGCCGGCGGGCTCCCGGCAGAGACCATCACCTACGCGCACAACGGCCTCGGCATGGTCACGGGCGTCAGCGGCGACACCGACTACATCCGCTCCGTCGGATACTCGCCGCTCGGTGACGTCGAAGAAACCCTTCTCGGCACGTCGTCCACGGCCAAGCGCATGCAGATCCTCAACACCTACGAGGACGGCACGCGCCGCCTGAAGAACTCGCACAGCCTCGACGACACCAACGCCGGCTACACGAGCGACGTCGACTACGCCTACGACGCGAGCGGCAACGTCACCTCTGCCATCGACAAGGCCACCTCGGACGCACAGTGCTTCACCTACGACGGTCATCGCCGACTGACGCAGGCATGGACTCCCGCAGACCGAAACTGCGGCGCGGCCCCAACCGCGGACAAGCTGGGGGGCCCGGCTCCCTACTGGACCAGCTGGACCTACACCACAGCCGGCCTGCGTGACACACAGACCAACCACGCCACGTCCGGCAACACCGTCACCGACTACACCTACCCGGCAGTCTCCATTGAAGGCGCAGGCCAGCCCCACACGCTCACCAGCCGTACGACCGCGGACAAGCCGAGCAGCTACACGTACGACGAGAGCGGCAACACCACGACCCGGCCGGGACCGACTGGCGCTCAGAACCTGACCTGGGACCTCGAGGGACGCCTTTCCAGCCTCACCGAGGGCGGCAAGACCACCTCATACCTGTACGACGCGACCGGCGGCCTGCTAACCCGCAGCAGCACCAGCGAGACCGTCCTCTACCTGCCCGGCCAGGAAGTCCACTACGACCACGTCGCAAAGACCTTCACCGGCCAGCGCTACTACGGCGCCGGGAGCGGCACAGTCGTCCGCACCAACTCCGGCCTGTCCTGGAAGGTGACAGACCACCACAACACTGCCTCCCTCGCCGTCGACGCGACGACACAGGCCCTGACCCGCCGCTACACGGCACCGTTCGGCGAGGCCCGTGGAACAGCCCCCCAGTCCTGGCCCGACGACAAGACATTCCTCGGCAAACCCCACGACCAAAGCACGCAGCTCACCCACGTAGGCGCCCGCGAGTACGACGCCGAGATCGGCCGATTCATCAGCGTCGACCCGATCCTCGCCCCGGGCGACCATGAATCCCTCAACGGCTACGCATACGCCAACAACACCCCTGTCACCCTCGCAGACCCCACGGGCCTCAGGCCCGACGGTTCCTGCGGCGGAGCCGGCCGCTGCGTCGTCGGCAAGACCGCGAGCGGCGACGACAAGGTCGAGACCTGGACCTACAACGGCGGCAGCAGCTGGTCCTGGGGCTGGAGCTCCACGAACATCCAGCAGGTCCACCAAGGCAACCAGTCGTACACCGTGATCACGCGGGTCTCCTACAACCGCAAGTCCGGCTACGCCATGGAGACCAGCCTCAAGCCGGGCCCGAAGCGCCCGAAGGAGCAGAAATTCCACGGTTGGGCCATGGGCTCCAACCCGAACTACGACCCCGGCGTCAGCGACGACTGGATCCAGCGTCCGCCACTCGACACGTGGCAGAAGGTCGTCCTCGGCGTAGTCGTCGGTGCCAGCGCCGCAGTCATCTTGGCACCAGCGGCGATGGCCATCGGAACCGAGGTTGCGGCGGCCTGCCTTGCCAACCCTGCGGGGTGCGCAGTCACTGTCTCGGAAGTCGCCACCGGTGGTGCAGCGGGGGGAAGCCTGGGAAGCCTTCCTGCACGCCCGTTCGGAGCAACAAGCGCCGCTCGAGGTACGGGGCTCAAAGTAAGTCTAGGGACCGCGGAATTGGCCAATGACCTCGTGGCGAGCCTCAGAGCCACCGGAAGGCTGCCAGGCAACTATGTAACCAAGGCGGAAGCGGAGGCGCACGGATGGGTTGCCGGAAAGGCGCTAGGGAACCATATACCCGATGGGCAGATAGGCGGTGACGTCTACGGGAACTCGACTGGGCTACTGCCGTCAGCGGAAGGGCGAATCTGGTACGAGGCCGACATCGGCATCAATAATATGATTTCCCGAAAAAAGCAGCCGGGAACTCGGCTAGTCTATTCAAGCGACGGCCTCGCCTTCATCACAAGTAACCACTACGTCTCGTTCCATCAGATACCAAATTGGAAGTGATTGAAATTCGCCTCGAAATCGACGGTGTGCGGATTACGTCCGCCAAGGAGTTCCATGCGGCACTGGCGCAAGCACTTGATTTCGGGCCGTACTACAGCCCCAATTTGGATGCGCTCTGGGACCGCCTGTCAACGGATATCGAGAGGCCCGTCGAGATCGTCTGGCGGGACTCTGAATCCAGTAGAGCCGCAATGGGCGAATCGGATTTCGACGGCCTGCGTAGCGTCCTCCTGCGTGTGCAAGCTCAGGACGAGAAATTCGGGTGGAGCGATCGCTTCACCATTCGATTCGAATAGGACTGTGGACGGCGTAGGCGCGAGCGCCGTGGCAGAGTGAGCGACTCTGCCGTCCAGAGCAATACGTAAGTAATGGGGTGACTGCAACACATGCCGTCACCCCATTACTTATTGGTGAGGAATGGAATACTTCCAGCGGTGTATGCGGTCGGCCGGTCCCCAAGTACGAAGAAGCCTTAGTCATAGGAGCGGTGCCCGGGATACGGTAGGGCGCACACAGGTCACGTTGGCTTACATGGCCGCGCCGAACGGTTTCTCCGGTGAACCCGTTCATGCAGCAGTCCCGCCTCCTCCTCGTCGAGGCGAGCGAGGAGGAAGGCGACGACTGGCTCGTGGTCGCGTCCATCGGGGTTGGCCGAGTATCTGCGGGCGCGGAGTGCTGGGTCGTCGTCGGGGCAATATGTAAGCCAGCCGTTCTCGCCGCGGATCAGAATGCCGACGCCGGCGGCACATAGGTCGCGCACAACTCGGAGGCGCACAGAGCGCCGTACTTATTGCTGGCCACAGCTCACTTCTGTCGGGCCACCGGGCCGACCGTTACCAACCGATCGATGGCGCGCTGGGCACCCAGTGCGTCGAACTCGTCGAAGAGATAGACCGCGCGCGTCTGTGCCACGGCATCGAAAACCTGCCGCAGCTTCGATGCGGTCTCGCCCATGAAACGGCTGATCAGTCCATCCAAGCGGATCGTGAAGAGCGGCAGGGACAGTTCCCCGGCCAGCGCAGCCGCCGTCATGCTCTTCCCTGTGCCCGGAGGTCCTGACAGCAGGATCCGGTGTGCCGGGGTGAAGCCGAAACGCTCAAGCAGGGCTCGTTGCCGCTGCTCATGCAGGACCCGGTCCAAGGAAGCCCGAAGCTCCGATCCGAGCGTCATGTCGTCGAGGCGGAGATCGTGATATCCCGCGCTCAAGAGGCTCGCCAATTCCCCACGGGGCTGGACAACAGGCGTTGGCCCGACCGTGCTCACCGGCTTTGCGCCCTGTTGCCGCATCGAATCGACCAGCTCGCGCAGCTCCACGGCGAGCTTCCCGTGCCCCTGCCGCGCGGACTTGGCCGCGACCTGGAGGGCGATGCTGTAGAAGCGATCGTCATCTGCCTCGGCGTGCGCCCGGACGAGGGCCTTCAGATGCTCAGCGCTGGCCGCCATCCGCGTCACACCTCACCGAGTAATCCGGTGTGCTGCCACCGTAGCCGCTTCTACTGACACCGCATCGTACGAGGAACCAGTCCTGAGCACCCAGCGCGCTCGCAACATTGCCCCTACAGAGGAGGGCGGATTCTGCTCAGCTGGGGCCTTTGGAAAACTGCACTGAGGCGCGGCGATGGGATATGGATCAGTCGCCCTGCGTGGCCGCTCTGACCTGCGACGATCTCGCGGGCGTTCCCGAATTTCACGGGAGGCGTTCCTGAGGCGGACTGCGACGAGGCCCTGACCTGCGGTTTCGCAATTATCCGCAAGGCCCACGAAGGCGACGAAGGCGAGTCGTGAACAGGGTAGCGGATGGGTGTGCGTGCGGGGTCGTGGATGGGGGGTGTGGGCGGTTGGTGGGGGTGGTGTGCCTTGACTGGTGGGTTTTGGGGCGCTTAGCGTCGTGGGTCGGTGTTGAGCGGGTGCTTAGGGGTGCGGGCGTGATGGGGTCGGGTGACGAGGGGCGCCTCGCGCTGGTTCGGGTGGCCGAGCAGCTGACCTCGCCCGGTGCGCCCTTCGCCGTGCGGGACGGCGCCTACAGCGGCGGTCCCGCGACGCTTCGGGACTTCGTCGAGGCCACCTGGGCCTTCGGGGAGCGGCCGTTTGTCGTCGGGGAGAGCCGCAGCTACACCTACGGCGAGTTCTTCGCCGCCGCCTGCGGGCTCGCGCGCCGGCTCACCGACACGTACGGGCTGCGGCCCGGCGACCGGGCCGTCGTCGCCCTGCGCAACCATCCCGAGTGGCAGATCGCCTTCTGGGCCGCCCAGCTCGCCGGCCTCGTCGCCGTGCCGCTCAACGCCTGGTGGACCGAGGACGAGTTCTCGTACGCGCTCGACGACTGCGCGCCCGGCATTCTGCTGGTCGACGGGGAGCGGCTGCCCCGTGTGCGGGACTGGGCACGCACGCACCGCGTGCCCGGGATCGTTTTCCATCCCGATGACGGTGATCCGCTTGGTGACGGGTTCGTTCCGTATGCGCCCGACGCCGATCCTTCCCTCGGGCCGCCGCCCGTCGACGTCCTCCCCGAGGACGACGCCACGATCGTCTACACCTCCGGCACCACCGGCCGCCCCAAGGGCGCCGTCGCCACCCACCGCGCGCAGGTAGGCGCCGCGCTCAACCCGCGGTACCACGCCGCCGTCTCCGGCCTTCTGCGCGGGCGGATCCCCGGCCAGGGGCCCGCGCCCGTCTCGCTGACCACGTTCCCCCTGTTCCACGTCGCCGCCTTCACGTCCTTCTATCCGGTCATGGCCGCCGGCGGCACCCTCGTCCTCATGCGCAAATGGGACCCCGTACGCGCCGTCGAGCTCATCGAGCGGCACCGCGTCACCCACTATGCCGGCGTCCCCACCACCGCCCTGCAGCTCGTCGACCTCGTCGAGCGCCGCGGCTGGGCGGACCGTCTCGCCACCCTGAGCCACTTCAACACCGGCGGCGCCGCCGCCCCGCCCGGCCTCGTCGGCCGCCTCACCGCCCTCCTCGGCGAGCACGTCGAACCCCGCAACGGCTACGGGCTCACCGAGACCTGCGGCGGCGTCCTCGCGAACTTCGGCGACGAGTACCGCGCCCACCCGCACAGCGCCGGCCGCCCCGCCCCCGCCGCCGAGGTGCGCATCGAGAATCCCGACCCGGACTCCGGCGTCGGCGAGCTGTGGCTGCGCGGGCAGTGCCTGGTCCGCGGCTACTGGCGCGACGAGGCCGCCACCCGCGCCGCCTTCACCCCGGACGGCTGGTTCCGCACCGGGGACCTCGCCTCGTACGCCGACGGGCGCGTCACCGTCGTCGACCGGATCAAGGACATGGTGATCCGCGGCGGCGAGAACGTGTACTGCGTCGAGGTCGAGAACGCCCTGTACGGCCACCCGGCCGTCGCCGACGCAGCCGTCCTCGGCGTCCCGCACCCCGTGCTCGGCGAGGAGGTCGCGGCCGTCGTCGTCCTCAGGGACGGCGCGACCGCCGGCGCGGACGAGTTGCGGGCCCATGTCGGGCGGAGCCTCGCCGCCTTCAAGGTGCCCGCCCGGGTTCTCGTACGGGACGTTCCGCTGCCGCGGAATGCGACCGGGAAGGTGCTCAAGGGCGAGCTCAGGGGCTCCTTCACGAGCGGGTGACCCTCACGAGCGGTGACCCTCACGAGCGGGTGACCTTGACGCGGTAACTCCCGCCGTCCTCCTTCGACAGCACCGCGATCCGGATCCCGTTCTCCCGGTCCGTGAACGACTCGCCCGGCCGGTACGGCGCGTCCGACAGTTCCGCGTGGACGTTCGGGCGGCGCGTGCAGCCGCCGCTGTCGCGGTCGCTGTCCGAGACGCTGATCGGGCCGTGCCCGGTGTCCACGTCCGACTCCACCCGGTACACGAGCACCCCCGGCTCGCACACCGCCTCGTCGTTGCCGTCCTGGGTGCGGACCTCCACCGCGTACCCCGAGCGTTCCGACAGCGGGACGAACGCCAGTTTCGGCCCGCCCGCGACGGCCAGCGGCGTCAGCTCGTACTCGTGCACCCCGGTCGCCGACGCGCACCGCACCTGGTCGTTGTCGAGCCAGCCCAGCTTCCACTTGTGCCAGCCGAGCAGATCGTTGTTGGCCCCCCAGTCCTCGGACATGATGTCCCAGTGCCCGACGGTGCCGCCGCCGTCGACCGTGTACAGGTCGGGCAGGCCGAAGACGTGGCCGTTCTCGTGCGGCAGCACCCGGTAGCCGGTCTCGTCGTACGAGCCCGAGCCGTCGTCCTGGCGGCTGTAGACGAAGGACGTGTTGGAGAGCGGGACGCCGTCCGCGTACGGCGCCTCGTCGTTCCCGGAGAAGGTGACGGACAGGACCGTGTCGAGGGCGGACGGGCCGGCGTTCGGCGTCACCAGGACGTTGACCAGGTCGTACGCGCTGAAGTCGACGTCCGCGTCGGCGGTCTTCACGAGGTCCTGGACCAGCTTGCGGTACCCCGGCTCGTACGGTGAGCCGCGCTCTATCCCGTACGAGGCGAACGGCATCGGCATCCGCAGCCAGTCGTCCAGCGGGGTCTCCGGCTGGTAGGCGAGCCGGCCGTACGAACTGACCTGGAACCAGTCCGCGGTCCGCGGGAAGAACTCCCGGAACCGGCCCATGGCCGTCCCCTCGCCCTCGGCGTCCGGGAAGTCGATCATCAGGGTCAGCGCCCGGACCCGTCCGGTGGAGCGCACGTACCCGGGGGCGGTCGGCAGGCCCTCCGACATCTGCACGCCCAGCGCCGTGGTGATCCGGCACGGCCCGAGCAGGGCCTCGGCGGGGGCGGCCGGGGCGGGCCCCGCGGAGGCGGGGGCGGGCCCGGGGAGGGTGGCGCTCGCGGTGGCCAGAGTGGCGAGCGCGAGCGCCCCGGCCGCGGCCAGGGCGAGGGGTCTGCGTATCCGCCGGCGGGTCTGCTGCATGCGGTCGCCTTCGGTGCGCGGCAGCCGGCCGGGTCCGTACTGCGCTGTCCGATCAGCCTGTGCCGGGTGATCCGGGGGCGCGCGTCGGGTGGCCCGATCGTGGGTATCGGGGGGCGGGCCGTGGGCGGGGTGCGGCGGGCGCGTGGGGGAGTGGTGCGGGTCACATCCGGGGCGGGAAATAAGTGGGGATGGCGTCCCCGTTTACACCTGTGTTCGCCGAAACGGGGAGCTGCTCCCCGGATCACGGATCAGACCTTGTACCCGTCGTCTTCTCATCCTCTTCCTCATCACGGCAGGAGCCAGTGGCGTGAACCCCACCGCCGATACCGAAACCGCGTCCGCGCCCGCACGTCGCGTCCCGCGGCCGCGGGCCGACGCGCTGCGCAACCGCGAGCGGATCGTGTCGGCCGCCCGCGAGATGTTCGTCGAGTTCGGCCCCCAGGTGCCGCTCGACGAGATCGCGCGCCGCGCCGGCGTCGGCAACGCCACCCTGTACCGCAACTTCCCCGAGCGCTCCGACCTCGTCCACGAGGTCGTCGTCTCCGTCACCGCCCGCACCACCGAGCAGGCGGCCCTGGCGGCCGCCGAGGAGGCGGATGCGTTCGAGGCGCTGCGCCGGTTCACGCACGCGGCCGCCGACGAGCGGATCGGCGCCCTGTGTCCGATGCTCGACGGCACCTTCGACAAGGACCACCCCGAACTCCTCGCCGAACGCGCCCGGTTGGAGGAGGCCGTACAGGGCCTCGTCGACCGTGCGCACGAGTCCGGCCGGCTCCGCGCCGACGTTGCCGTCGGCGATCTGATCGTGGCCCTGTCCCAGCTGACCCGGCCGCTGCCGGGCGGCGCCTGCCTCCCCGACTTCGACCAGTTCGTCCACCGTCATCTGCAGCTGTTCCTCGACGGCCTGGAGGCCCCCGCGCGCTCCGTGCTGCCGGGTACGGCGGCGACGCTGGAGACCCTGCGCCGACGGGATGCGGGGGAGGCCTGCTGACCCACGGCCCGCGCACCGCGCCTCCCGGCGGTCGGTGAGCCCCGACCTCCCCGCCCTTCCTTAGCTCTTCAGCTCTGTAACTCTTTCGTCCTTTTTCTTGTCTTATGCGTCAAGAGGTGGCTACCCCCATGTCCAAAATCCCCGATCCCAGCCGCTGGAAAGCGTTGGTCTTCATCGCACTCGCCCAGCTGATGGTCGTGCTCGACGCGACGATCGTGAACATCGCCCTTCCCTCCGCCCAGCAGGACCTGGGGATCTCCGACGGCAACCGGCAGTGGGTCATCACCGCCTACGCCCTCGCCTTCGGCGGACTGCTGCTCTTCGGAGGCCGCATCGCCGACCTGTGGGGCCGCAAGCGGACCTTCGTCGTCGGTCTCGCCGGCTTCGCCGCCGCCTCCGCCCTCGGCGGCGCGGCCACCGGCGAGGCGATGATGCTCGGTGCCCGCGCGCTCCAGGGCGCCTTCGGCGCGCTGCTCGCGCCGGCCGCCCTGTCCCTGCTCGCCGTGATGTTCACCGACGCGCGCGAGCGCGCCAAGGCGTTCGGCATCTACGGCGCGATCGCCGGTGGCGGCGGCGCGGTCGGCCTGATCCTGGGCGGCTTCCTCACCGAGTACCTCGACTGGCGCTGGACCTTCTACGTCAACATCCCGTTCGCCGTCGTCGCCGCCCTCGGCGCGTACTTCGTGATCCGCGAGCCGGCCGGCGGCCGCAACCGCTCGCCGCTCGACATCCCTGGCGTCGTCCTGTCGACCCTCGGCCTGGTCGCGCTCGTGTACGGCTTCACCCGCGCCGAGTCCCAGGGCTGGTCGGACCCGACCACGATCGGCATGTTCGTCGGCTCCGCCGTCCTGCTCGCCGCGTTCGTGTTCACCGAGGCGAAGGTGAAGTCGCCGCTGCTGCCGCTGCGCGTCCTGACCGACCGCAACCGGGGCGGGGTGTATCTCTCCCTCGGTCTGGCCGTGATCGCGATGTTCGGCCTCTTCCTCTTCCTCACCTACTACCTGCAGGTCGTGAAGGGATACTCGCCGGTCAAGACCGGCTTCGCCTTCCTCCCCATGATCGCGGGCATGATCATCGGCTCCACGCAGATCGGTACGCGTCTGATGACGCGGGTCGCCCCGCGCTGGCTGATGGGCCCGGGCTTCCTGACCGCAGCCGTCGGCATGCTGCTGCTCACGCAGCTGGAGATCGGCTCGTCGTACACCGGGCTGATCCTGCCCGCGCAGCTGCTGCTCGGCCTCGGCATGGGCACCGCGTTCATGCCGGCCATGTCGCTGGCGACGCACGGGGTCGACCCGCGGGACGCCGGTGTGGCCTCCGCGATGGTCAACACCTCGCAGCAGGTCGGAGGCGCGATCGGCACCGCGCTCCTGAACACCATCGCGGCCTCCGCGACCACCGCCTACGTCGCCGACCACCTGGCCGGCGCGACCACCCCGGCCGCCCAGAAGCTGCTGCAGCTGCAGGGCATGGTCGAGGGGTACGCGGCGGCGATCTGGTGGGCGGTCGGCATCCTCGCCGTCTCTGCGGCGATCGCGTTCACCTTCATCAACACCGGGAAGCCGCAGGTCGGAGAGGTGACCGACGCAGGGGCGGGCGCCGGTGAGGGCGTCGAGGACGAGGTGAGGATCCCGGTCGTCGCGCACTGACGGAACGGGTTTCCCCACCTCGTAGCCGCCCCCGGCGCCTGTCCCGTACCTGCCCTGGTTCTGTCGAGCTTCAGCTCAGCGGAGCCAGGGCAGGTCCGCGTCCGGGTCCGTGGGCTGGAGGCCCTCCGCGATCACCCGCATGATCTCGCCGAGCTGCTTCACCTGCTCCGGCGCGAGCCGGTCGAACATCGCCTGCCGCACGGCGGCGACATGCCCGGGCGCGCTGCCCCGCAGTACCTCGTACCCCTCCTCCGTCAGCTGCGCGAACTGGCCGCGCTTGTCGGAGGGGCAGTCCTCGCGGGACACCCAGCCGTTCTTCTCCAGGCGCGCGATCGCGTGCGAGAGACGGGAGCGGGTGATCTTGGCGTTCCTGGCGAGTTCGGTCATCCGCATCCGGCGGCGCGGCGCCTGGGAGAGGTGGACGAGCAGGCCGTAGTAGACGTGCGGCAGGCCGGCGTCGCGCTGCAGCTGGCGGTCGAGGTGGTCGTCGAGGAGGGTGGTGGCGTGGAGGTAGGCGCGCCAGACGTGCTGTTCCTCGTCGCTCAGCCAGCGGGGTTCCCGGGATGCCGTGGTCATGTGCTCCATCGTACGACCCATTCTTGAAAGTTGAACTAGATCGCGTCTAAGCTCGTCATGTCAGGCGAGCTTGAACTTTCAAAGAACGAGCTGGCTCGGGACTCTCTCGAAGATCGGAGGCGGCGGTCATGAGCGTCGCGACCCCCGGGCGGATGCCCGCCCTCTACCTCTCCCACGGCGCGCCGCCGCTCGCCGACGACCCGGTCTGGCCCGGCCAGCTTGCCGCGTGGTCCGCCGGCCTGCCCCGCCCCACCGCGATCCTCATGGTCTCCGCGCACTGGGAAGAGGCCCCGCTGGCCCTCGGCGCGACCGAGACCGCGCCGCTCGTGTACGACTTCTGGGGCTTCCCCGAGCACTACTACCGCGTCCGGTACGCAGCCCCCGGCGCGCCCGCGCTCGCCGAATCCGTCCGCAAGCTGCTGCGCGCCCCCGGCACGCCCGTGCAGGACATCCCCGACCGGGGCCTCGACCACGGCGCGTACGTCCCGCTCGTCGAGATGTTCCCGGACGCCGACATCCCCGTACTCCAGATCTCCATGCCGACCCTCGACCCGCAGAAGCTCCTGGAGATCGGCCGCACCCTCGCCCCGCTGCGCGACGAGGGCGTGCTGATCGTCGGCAGCGGCTTCTTCACCCACAACCTGGCCGCGCTGCGGCACACGGGCGCGGGCGTGCCCGGCTGGTCCGCCGAGTTCGACGACTGGGGGCGTCACGCCCTGGAGGCGCAGGACGTCGACGCGCTGCTCGACTTCGAGCACAAGTCTCCGGCCGGCCGGCTCGCCCATCCGCGCACCGAGCACTTCGCCCCGCTGTTCGTCACCCTCGGCGCCGCGGACGCGGCCGGCGACCTCGGTGCGGGGCGCAGTGTGATCGACGGGTTCTGGATGGGGCTGGCGAAGCGGTCCGTGCAGTTCGGCTGACGGGTGCGGCCGTGAGCAACCGTACGGCGACGCTCTGCGTCCCTTGGGATGGAAGTGGCGTCGAGGGAGCCGCCTGACCTGCACCTTCGTCCGCTCCGACGACCTCGGTGCGCCCGAAGGCGGCGCAGGATACTGCATGATCGCGAAAATCGATGCGCCGAGTGGGAATTCTGTCCTGATTCCAGTCGTTGTTTCCGTCGGATGCAGGGCACCCGCACAGGGTGTCGCGGCCTACTCAGCAAGGGAGCACGCATGGCAACCCGTGCCGTCGCCCGTCGTCAGTCGTCCGCCACGAGCAGCACCAGCACCAAGCGCAGCGCGAGCGGAAGCAGCCGGGCGAGCAGCGTTCGCGCAGGCGGAGAGATCGCCGACCGCGACCTGGTCGGCATGTACCTCGACGAGATCGCGCGCACGCCGCTTCTCGACGCCGCCAAGGAGGTCGAGCTGTCCCAGGCCATCGAGGCGGGCGTGTACGCCCGGCAGATCCTCGACGGTGCGGCGGAGAGCGAGATCGGAAGCAGGGCGGACGGCGCGTCCCGCGAGGAGCTCGAAGCCCTCTACGAGGCGGGCGAGCGCGCGAAGGACCTGTTCATCAAGTCCAACCTGCGCCTGGTCGTCGCCGTCGCGCGGCGTTACCCGCGCAGCGGCCTGCCGCTGCTCGACCTGATCCAGGAGGGCAACGCGGGCCTGGTCCGCGCGGTCGAGAAGTTCGACTACACGAAGGGCTTCAAGTTCTCCACGTACGCCACGTGGTGGATCCGCCAGGCCATCACCCGCTCCATAGCCGACCAGTCGCGCACCATCCGGCTCCCCGTCCACCTCGTGGAGGAGCTCGGTCGGATCCGGCGCGTGCAGCGCGAGTTCAACCGTGAGCACGGCCGCGAGCCGGAGCCCGCGGAGGTCGCGGAGGAGCTCGGCTCGACGCCCGAGCGGGTCACGGACGTCCTGGACTGGGCGCGCGACCCGGTCTCGCTGAACATGTCGGTGGACGACGAGGGCGAGACCCAGTTCGGCGACCTCCTGGAGGACACGTCGGCGGTGTCGCCGGAGCAGTCGGTGCTCACGCTGCTGCGCAGCGAGGAGCTCGACGACCTGATCGACAAGCTCGACGACCGCACGGCCTCGATCATCCGCATGCGGTACGGCATCGAGGACGGCCGGGAGCGCACGCTGACCGAGGTCGGCAAGGAGCACGGCCTCACCCGCGAGCGGATCCGCCAGATCGAGAAGCACGCGTTGCTCGAACTGAAGAAGATGGCCCACGACACCGGCTTCGACGCGGTGGCGTGAGCCGCCGGCGACGCGGGAGCCCGCAGCCTGCAGGGAGCCAGGAGCCCGCGGGGACGTGAGTCCGCGCGGGCTCAGAGGGCTCAGCCGACCGCTTCCGACCCGTCCGCCGTGTCCGCCCCGTACGCATTCGCGTTCGCGCCGTCGTCCGCCGCGCCCGCGTTCGCGCCGCCGCCCCCGCTCGCCGCGCCGAGCCGGGCCGCCAGGTCCTGGGCGTAGGCGAGCAGCGCGTCCGGGGCGTGGATCGTGAACGGCGCGTCCACGAGCGCGAGCCGGATCGCCAGCCACTCCACCGAGTCCGGCGTACGGGCCCGCAGCCGGCAGGTGTCCGGGCCGGTGGCCACCGGTGCCAGATGGTCCGGCAGCCGCGCGGCCACGAACTCGGCCGGCGCCTCGAACCGTACGTCAAGCGCCAGCTCCTGCTGCGAGCGCGACATCGAGCGCTTCAGCAACTCCGCCGCGTCCCCCGCCGGCAGCTCCCGCGCCGTGAACCGCGCCCCCGTCGGGAACGGGTCGCTGACCCGGTCCACGCGGAAGGTACGCCAGTCCTCGCGCCCCAGGTCGTACGCGACCAGGTACCACCGCCGCCCCGTCGACACGAGCCGGTACGGCTCCACCAGCCGGCGGCTCTCCGCCCCGTCGCCCGCGCGGTAGCCGAAGCGCAGCCGCTCCTGCCCGGTCACCGCGCCCGCCAGCGCCGTCAGCGTCTGCGGGGCGACCGTGACCCCGTCGCCCCTGGTCAGCGGGATCGTGGCGTTCTGGAGCGTGGAGACCCGGTGCCGCAGCCGGGCCGGCAGTACCTGCTCCAGCTTCGCCAGGGCCCGTACGGAGGCCTCGTCCACGCCCTCGATGGCGTGCCCGGCCCCCGCCCGCAGTCCGACCGCGATGGCCACCGCCTCCTCGTCGTCCAGCAGCAGCGGCGGCATGGCCGTACCCGCGACCAGCCGGTACCCGCCGATCGCGCCCTTCGTCGCCTCCACCGGATAGCCGAGGTCCCGCAGCCGGTCGATGTCCCGCCGGATGGTGCGCGGGGAGACCGAGAGCCGCTCGGCGAGCTCGCTGCCCGGCCACTCGCGCGGCGTCTGCAGGAGCGACAGCAGATTCAGAAGTCGTGCCGGGGTGTCCGTCATGCACACCAGCATGAAGGCCAACTAGGACATGAGCTGACCTATATCGGTCCTACTGTCCTCTCATGAGTTCACACGACGCCGTCCCGCAGGCGGCCACCGAGACTTCCGACCGGGCTGCGACGCCCGTCGAGGGAGCGACCGCCGGCACGACGGCGGACGGCGACCGCCGACGCTGGATAGCCCTCGCCATCGTCATGACCGCCGCGTTCATGGACCTGGTCGACGCCACGATCGTGAACATCGCGATCCCCAGCATCGAACGCGACCTCGGCGCAACCTTCGGCGCGATCCAGTGGATCACCGCCGGCTATGCCCTCGCGTTCGCCGCCGGCCTGATCACCGGCGGCCGCCTCGGCGACATCTACGGCCGCAAGCGCCTCTTCCTCGTCGGCACCGCCGGCTTCACCGTCGCCTCCGCGCTCTGCGGCTTCGCCGCCGGCCCGGAGATGCTGGTCGCCTCCCGGCTGCTCCAGGGCGCCGCGGCCGCGATGATGGTCCCGCAGGTCCTGTCGATCATCCACGTCACCTTCCCCGCCCACGAACGCGGCAAGGTCTTCGGCATGTTCGGCGCGATCATCGGTCTCGGCGCCGTGTCCGGCCCGCTGCTCGGCGCGCTGCTCACCCAGTGGAACCTCTTCGGCCTCGAGTGGCGGCCGATCTTCCTGATCAACCTGCCCGTCGGCATCGCCGGCATCCTCCTCGGCCGGAAGTTCATCACCGAGTCCAAGGCGCCGAAGGCGCTCAAGCTCGACCTCGTCGGCGTGCTGCTCGTGACCGGCGCCCTGCTCATGCTGATCTACCCGCTGACCCGCGGCCGCGAGCTGGACTGGCCGCTGTGGGGCCACCTGACGATGGCGGGCAGCCTCCTCGTGTTCGGCGCGCTCATCGCGTACGAGAAGTACAAGACGAAGAAGGACGGTTCGCCGCTGGTCGAGCTGAGCCTGTTCAAGGTGAAGAGCTTCGCGGCGGGCATCGCGGTCCAGCTGACCTTCGGCGTCGTGATGGGCGTGTTCTTCCTGGTCTGGACGCTGTACATGCAGAAGGGGCTCGGCTGGACCCCGCTGAAGGCGGGCCTGACCGGCGTGCCGTTCTCCATCGCGGTGTCGGCCGCGGCGGGCATGTCCGTGCAGAAGCTGGTGCCGCGGTTCGGCCGCAAGGTGCTGCAGGGCGGCGCGCTGATCATGGCGACCGGCGTCCTCCTCTACATCTGGGAGGCCGGCCGGTACGGCACGTCCATCGCCCCCTGGCAGATGGTGCTGCCGCTGGTCGTCATGGGCGCGGGCATGGGCCTGATCGTCGCCCCGCTGACGGACGCGGTCCTCTCGCAGGTCCCGCGCGAGCACGCCGGCTCGGCGTCCGGCCTGATCAACACGACCGGGCAGATGGGCAACGCGCTCGGACTCGGCCTGGTGTCGGTGGTGTTCTTCGGCGTGATCGACGAGAAGCGGCTCGAGCGGGTCCCCGGCGAAGTGGGCACGGCGTTCGCGGACGCGTTCCAGAACGCGCTGGGCTGGGTCGCCGGGGTGCTCCTGGTGATCTTCCTGGTGATGTTCGCCCTGCCGGCGAAGCCGAAGCAGCATGTGGAGGGCGCGGAGCCGGAGGCCGACGAGACCCCGGACATCCTCGCCAAGGAGCCGGCCCTGGCGGGCTGAGGCCCGTCTACGGGGCGGCCGCGGTACGGACGGACACGGGCATGGCCCGGGGCGAACCCCGGGGCATGCCTGCTTCCGTTTCCGCTTCCGTTTCCGGGTGGCGGTGACGGGGGAGCGACGCTCAGCGCACCCGGGCCCGGGACTCCATCGCCTCGCGCGCCGTGCGCTCGTCCCCGTACACCTCGCACATGTGCCGCCCGTCGGGCGTCGCCGTGTGCTCGACCTCCCACAGGCTCGACTCGCTGCCGTCGAGCAGCAGGAAGGCGTGCTCGTAGAGGGTGAAGCCGGCGTCCCGGCCCTCCACCGGGCAATGCCGCCCGAACGCCTGCGTGATGTGGTGCGCGAACGCCAGCCGGAGCCGGCGCGCGGTCTCCTCGCCGGGCCGGTCCGCGTTCTCCGCACGCCGCAGCACGCGGCGGGCGTGGTCCGCCGAGTTGTCCGGCACGTACCTCCGCGGCTGCCGCGGCAACGGCCGGGACAACAGCGCGGTCAGCGCCTCCAGATCGCTCTCCAACTCGTCGTCCGGATCGTTGGACAGCACGCCGAACCGCTCCACGCCCCAGTCGCCGTCGAAGCCGGCCGGCAGCCGGGACGCGGCGAGCGTGGCCTCCGCCTCGTCCGCGTACAGCTCGTGGTGCTCGGCGCCGCCGCGGCCGCTGTTGTGCACCAGCTCCCACAGGCTCAGGGCGGTGCCGTCCGCGAGCAGGAAGGTGTGCCGGTACGTGCTGCGGTGCAGCGACGCGCTGTGGTGCGAGGAGTGCAGGGCGAAGGAGTGGGCCAGTGCGGCCTCCAGCTGCTCGATCGTGGCGTCGGGCAGCTCGAAGGAGTTGAGGGCCCGTCCCAGGAGCCGCTCGACGTGCGTCTCGGTGGTCTCGTACGGATCGTGAGGATCGTTCAAGGTGGGTCTCCAGGCCGTCGCCGCATGTCACGTGGTGCTCGCTTAACGTAGCCCCTGGGTCTGACATCGTGTCCCGGGTTCGGCAAAACGAAGGGGGAGCGCGTCGAGTTCCCGCACGCCCCCAACTCCCTTACCCGTCTTCCTTCTTCACCGTTCCGGGCCCGTACAGATCCGTGTACGAGGGGAAGTCGCCGCCCGGCCCCGACACCCCCTCCGCGGCCCGTACCGCCCGCACGATCGCCCGGGTCACCATGTCCGCGCCGGCCGCGAGGATCTCGTTAGGGGCCAGCGGACCGCCCTCCTCCGGCAGCGGACGCTCCCCGGTCGCCAGCGCGAAAACGGTGTCGCCGTCGTTCAGAAGATGCACCGGCCGGATGGCGCGCGCGATGCCGTCGTGCGCCGTCCCCGCAAGCTTCTGCGCCTGCGCCCGGGTGAGATCCGCGTCCGTGGCGACCACCGCGAGCGTCGTGTTCATCGGCGGCGCCGCCCTCCCCCCGGCCGCCCGCGCCAACCGCTCCGTCGCCGCGGCATGAACGGCGGGATCGGGCGCGTACGGGGGGAGGGGCCCCTCCCCCTCCCCTCCCCCGCCCACCCCACCCGCCCCGTACGGCGGTTCGAAGAACCGGCCGTAGAGTGCACCGGTCGCCGGGTCCAGCGCGGAGCCGACCGCGTTGACCACGACCAGGGCGGCCACGGTGATGCCGGACGGCAGGACCGTGCTCGCCGTGCCGACGCCGCCCTTCATGCCGCCGACCACCGCGCCCGTGCCCGCGCCGACCGCCCCGCACTCCACGGGCGCACCGAACTCCGACGCGGCCGCGGCCTCCACGGCGGCCCGGCCCGTCGACGCGTCCGGCCGCGCCCTGAAGTCGCCGCCGCGGCCCAGGTCGAACACGCAGGCCGCCGGCACGACCGGCACCACATGCGTCGGGTCCGGGCCGACCCGCACCCCGCGCCCCCGCTCCTCAAGCCAGGCCATCACCCCGGCCGCCGACTCCAGTCCGTACGCGCTGCCTCCGGTCAGCACCACCGCCTCGATCCGCTGGACCAGGTTCCGCGGATCGAGCGCGTCCGTCTCCCGCGTCCCCGGCCCGCCGCCGCGCACGTCCACGGCGGCCACCGACCCGCCCTCCGGGGCGAGTACGACGGTCGTGCCGCTCAGCGCCCCCGGCCCGGCCACCCGCGCATGTCCCACGCGCAGACCGGCCACATCCGTGAGCCCGTCGTGCCGCCCGTCGTGCCGCTCGTCGGGCTGTCCGTCGTGCCCTCCGCTGTGCCCCTCGTACCGTCCGTCCGCCTCCTGATGCGTCATGCCTCTCTGCCTACCACGGCGGTCAGTGCCGGGTCGTCGGATTGCGCTGCGTGAGCGTCACCCCGACGGCGACCGTGGCCGCCGCGACCAGGCCGGCCGCCAGAACCGCCCAGTGACCGGCGAAGGTGCACATCAGGATCGCCAGCGCCGACACCGGCAGCACCAGCTGCTGGGCGATGCCGACCTTGAAGTACCGGGCGTGCAGCAGCCACACCGACAGCAGGAACACCGCCGTCGGGATCGTCACCGCGGACGAGGCCGCCAGCGTGGACAGATGTGCCTTGCCCACGGCCTGCTCGACCGCGATCTCGATGCCCGCGCCGATCGCCGCCGCCGAAGCGAAGATCACGTAGTGGCCGTAACCCCACAGGAACCCCTGCCGGTTCTCCGTGAGCCGGTCGTGGGCCGGCACGACGAAGTAGATCCACCACGCCGCGAAGACGATCAGCAGCCCGCCCGCCGCGATCGGCAGCAGCTCGCCGAGCGCGTCGTGCTCGCGCACCCCGGACTTCACGGCCACCGTCGCCGCGGCGACCGACTCACCGAGCACGATGATGGTGAACAGGCCGTACCGCTCCGCGATGTGGTGCGGATGCCACGCCGTCGTGACGTCCTTCTCCGCATACATCGGAACCGCCAGCTCCAGCAGCGCCATCACCAGGAACACCCAGGGCCGCGCCGTCTCGGGTACGAGCAGCACCGAGACCCAGCCGATCTGGACGGCGATCACCCCGCCCGCGTACCGGCGGCACAGGGTCCGCTCGGCGGCCGAACCGGCGTGGTGCGCCGCCCGCAGCCACTGGCTCGCCATCGCCAGCCGCATCACCAGGTAGCCGAGGAACACGACCAGGAAGTCGTGGTCCTCGAAGGCCCGTGAGATACCCGCGGCGAGGATGAGGACGCCGGCGATCTGTACGAGGGTGACGACGCGGTAGAGCACGTCGTCGTTGTCGTAGGCGGAGGCGAACCAGGTGAAGTTCATCCACGCCCACCAGATCGCGAAGAAGACCAGGGCGTACGAGGCCAGGCCCTCGCCGGCGTGGCCCTCGGCGACCGCGTGCACGAACTCCGCGCCCGCCTGGGCGACGGCCACGACGAAGCAGAGGTCGAAGAACAGCTCGAGCGGGGTGGCCGCGCGGTGCGACTCCTCGCGGGAGCGCGCGGTCAGCGGCAGGAACGGTTGTGTCATGCGCCCCAGCACAGCAGAGGCGCGTGCGGAGGGCCACGCTCGGCACGCGGGCGGGGCGACGCCCCGGCGTACCCTGGGGGTATGAGTACCGCCCCCGCCCACGGACCGCGAGACGCGAAGCAGCCCGAGGCCCGTCCCAAGCCGAAGCTGATCTTCGACGATCCACTGGACCAGCAGTCCGCGGACGATACGGACCGTGGGTGGGGCGAGCGGCCTCCCGGTGGCGACAGCGCCGCCGACCTCGCGCGCTTCCTCGACGAGAAGCCGCCGCACCACCTCTGACGCCGGCCCCGGCCGGCTAGGAGGTGGGACGTCCCGCCTTCGTGATCGACTCGCCGGAGCCGCGCTGGTGGACGAGGTGGTCGCGGATCTCCTTCAGCACCTCCAGCTCGCTGACCTCCAGGGTCTCCTGGACGCCTTCCTTCGCCTTGTCGTGCGCGGCGCGCCGGGCCAGGACCCTCGCCATCGGCAGGACCATGAGGAAGTAGACGACAGCGGCGGTGATGAGGAAGCTCAGGCAGGCGCTGAGGACCGTGCCCCACATGATCGGGATGCCGGAAACGACGTTCCCCGCCTGGTCCACCTCGCAGGGGCCCTTGAGGCAGGACTGATAGCTCTCCAGGTCCTTGGTGCCGAAGGCGCCGACGAGCGGGTTGATGACGCCCTTCACAACGGAGTTCACGATGTTCGTGAAGGCCGCGCCGATGACGACCGCGACCGCCAGGTCGATCACGTTCCCGCGCATCAGGAAGGCCTTGAAGCCGTCCAGCACGCTCTCCTTCTTCTTCTGGCTCACCAGGGCGCCTTTCGTCGCTTGTGGAGTTGGCGGAGCCATTACGCCGTGAAGGGTGCAGGAACGTCCAATCCGTACACACGGACCGGTTACTTGACAGGCCGCCCGTGCGAATCAGCACAGCGTCACCGCCAGTCGGGAGGTGGCGGAGGCGCCGGCGAGGGCCGTCGCGGTGGACCGTGGGACGGACAGGACGACCAGCGCTCCGCCGTCCGGACGAGTCTCGCCCGCACGGGGAACTCCCGCCACTCGGGCGCTGGTCGCGATCACGCGGGCGTCGGTCTCTTCTCCCGTGGGGGAGTTGGCGGCGGCGATGACGTCGACGCGGTCGCCGGGGCGCAGCAGGCGGACGGTCGCGGCGTCCGCGATCCGCACGGGCGCGGACACCAGCCGTACGGCGGGGGGTTTCCGTTTCTCGCGGGCGAGTGCGGCCCGGTCCGCGGGGCTCTCCGCGGACACCGTGCTCACCGTGCCCGTGGCCGCGAGGGCGGCGGCGGCCGTCGCGAGGATCGCTGCGGGTGTACGGCGCCCGCGCCGCGGGGTGCGCGGCAGTCGCCGCCGGCCGCCGCGCACCCGTACGGGCGGGAACTGCGGCACCGTGCCCGGTGCGGGGACGTGCGGCAGGTAGCCGGCGGGGGCGATGGAGGTTGCGGAGGGCGTGGTGGAGGGGCGGGAGTTGAAGGGCATGACGGGCACCGCCTGTCTCGTGCGAGAGGCCCCGGGACGTCCGGAGCACCTCCACCATCCGCCCTCCGCCGGAATCCTGCTTGAGCCTGTGGACTACGGGGCGATTGTGGACAACTTCCTCACCCCGGGCGGTGATTGCCCTGCTGGCCCGGGAGACGGACAGTGGTCACGGGAGCCGGATTCCCGGGGTACCGGGAGCCGGATTCCCGGGGTACGCCGTGGACCCCGGGGAACGTGGACCCCGGGTACGCCGTGGACCCAGGGGAACGTGGACCCCGGGTACGCCGTGGACCCAGGGGAACGTAGCCCCCCGGGAACGCCGTGGACCCCGCCGGAGTGCGGCGGGGTCCACGGGAAGGTCGGCGGGGCCGGTCAGGCGGCCGAGGTGGAGCCGGAGGAAGACGAGGAACTCGACGAAGAGCTCGACGTGCTCGCGGCGGGCTTGGAGTCCGAAGACGAAGAGGAGGTCGAAGACGTCGACGAGGACGACTTGGAGGCGGCCGGCGAGCTGCTGGACGACGAGCCGCGGCTGTCGTTCCGGTAGAAGCCGGAGCCCTTGAACACGATGCCGACGGCCGAGAACACCTTCTTCAGGCGGCCCTTGCAGTTGGGGCACTCGGTCAGAGCGTCATCGGTGAACTTCTGCACCGCCTCGAGGCCCTCGCCGCACTCGGTGCACTGGTACTGGTAGGTCGGCACTTGTCTTCCTCCTGGCACTCTCACTCGATGAGTGCTAACGACGATCCATAGTGACGTATTCCGTCGGATCAGTCCACCGTCACCGGCACTCGGTGACCGATCCCACGTGCCGCGATCCGGCTCGGCGCCTGGGGGGCGAGGCGGGAGCGGAGGGTTACGAGGGTGGCCAGGGCCAGCAGCGTGCCGACCATCGGGACCAGGAATCCGGCGGTCGCGCCGTGCGCGTCGGCCAGTCGGCCGGCGACGGTGACGGCGGCGGCCTGGCCCAGCGCCACGGCGCCGGTCAGCCAGGTGAAGGCCTCGGTGCGGGCCGACGCCGGGACGAGGGTCTCGACGATGGTGTAGCCGGTGATCAGGGCCGGGGCGATGCACAGGCCGACGACCAGGCCGAGCGCGCCGAGGAGAAGCGCGGAGTGGACCGACCACAGAAGGGAGGCGGCGATGGTCAGACCCACGTAGCCGAGGATCAGCCGGCGGCGCGGTCCGATCTTCCAGGCGATGGCACCGCAGGCGACGCCGGCCAGCATGTTGCCGGCGGCGAAGACGCCGTACAGGACGCCGTTCATGCCGGGGTTGCCGATCTCCTCGGTGAAGGCGGTCAGCGAGACCTGCATGCCGCCGAAGACCGAGCCGATGCCCAGGAAGGCGATGGCCAGGACGCGGACGCCGGGGATCGACAGGGCGGAGGCGGGTGGCCCGGCGGTCGCGGCGGCGATCGCGCCGTACGCGGGCTGGGTGGCGCGCTGGGCGGCGAAGAACAGGCCGCCGAGGAGGGTCAGCGTGGCCTCGGCGATCAGGCCGGCCGCCGGGTGGACGCCGGTGCACAGGGCGGTCGCGAGGACCGGGCCGACGACGAAGGTGAACTCGTCCGTCACCGACTCCCAGGCGGCGGCGGTGGGCATCAGCGGGTTGCCGTCGAGCTTGGCCGCCCAGCGGGCCCGGACCATCGGGCCGATCTGCGGGACGGACGCGCCGGTGGGCACGGCGGCCAGCAGCAGCGCCCACATCGGGGCGCCGGCCAGGGCGAGGGTGACCAGGGCGGCGACGGCGGCGGTGTGGATCAGGACGCCGGGGACGAGGACGGCGCGCTGGCCGAAGCGGTCGGCGAGCTTGCCGCTCTGCGGGGCGAACAGCGCCATCGAGACACCGGTGACGGCGGCGACGGCGCCGGCGCTGCCGTACGAGCCGGTGGTGTGCTGGACGAGCAGGACGATGCCGATGGTCAGCATCGCGAAGGGCTGCCGGGCCAGGAAGCCGGGCAGGAGGAAAGAAAGGGCGCCGGGGGTGCGCAGGAGTTGTCCGTACCCGGGGCGCTTCGCAGCGGACGTGGTGACCGTGGATGCCACGGTCCTGGCCTTTCTGCCGCCTGGTAGCGCCCCTGGGATGCCGGGAGTCGCCGAGAGCTGTCCTCTTGCGCTGAACTGCGGTAGATACCAGGCCACCCCGCTGCGGGAGGGGTGTCACGGCCGCCATACGGTCGCGCCAGCTCTGCGTCAGGCAGAGTTGGTCGATCAGTGTGTTCCTTGATGGTACAGGGAACGGCCGGTTTCTGCCTGGGAAAATATCGACCGTTCCCTATGTACGCCTGTGATTAACCGGACGTTCTTCGCGGGACACCTCCGGTCGGACGCCGCCCCGCGCCTCAGCGTCCTCAGTGCCTCAGGCCGCCTCGGCCCCAGCCTCGGCCCTTGCGGATGCCGCCGCGGGCGCCGCCGGGGCCGCCCCGGGGGCGGCGGGCGCCTTCCGCGCCGCCGCGCATCACGCCCGTGGCGCCGGCGGTGCCCAGCCAGCCGGCCAGCTTGCCGCCGTGGCCCACGGCCCGCAGCCGTCGTTCGGTCGCGTCCCGCACCGGGTCCGTCGCCACGACGAGGAGCTCGTCGCCGCGCCGCAGCACCGTGGACGGGCCGGGGACGAAGCTCTTCTCCTCCCGGACGACGAGGGTGACCGCCGCTCCGGCCGGCAGGCGCAGCTCGGCGACCTCCACGCCGTGCATCCTCGACTCCTCCGGGATCGCCACGGAGAGTAGATGCCCGCGCAGCCGCTCCAGCGGCGCCGACTCGATGCCGAGGTCGGCCGCCTCCCCCCGGTCGCCCAGCTTCAGCGCCTTCGCCAGCCACGGCAGCGTCGGCCCCTGGACCAGGGTGTAGACGACGACCAGCACGAAGACGATGTTGAACAGCCGCTCGCTCTCCTCGACCCCGGCGACCATCGGGATGGTCGCCAGGATGATCGGTACCGCTCCGCGCAGCCCGGCCCAGGACATCAGGGCCTGCTCGGGCCACGGCAGCCGGAACGGCAGCAGGCTGAGGAAGACCGACAGTGGCCGGGCGACGACGGTGAGCACCAGGCCGATGACCACCGCGGCCCAGAAGTCCTGGCCGAGGTTGTGCGGGGTCACCAGCAGGCCGAGCAGTACGAACATGCCGATCTGGGCGATCCAGCCGAGCCCCTCGGCGAAGCCGCGGTTGGCCGGCTGGTGCGGCAGCCTGGCGTTGCCGAGCACCATCGAGGCCAGATAGACGGCGAGGAAGCCCGAGCCGTGCGCCAGCGCGCCGGCCGCGTAGGCGGTGACCGCGATCGCCATCACGGCGATCGGGTAGAGGCCGGAGGCCGGCAGGGCGATGCGCCGCAGCCCGTATGCGCCGAGGAAGCCGACGGCGAGGCCGACGGCGGCGCCGATGGCGAGTTCCAGGGCGATCTCGCCGACGAGCAGGTACCAGTGCTCGACGGGTCCGGCCGCCGAGAAGGCGACGACGAGGATGACGACGGGGGCGTCGTTGAAGCCGGACTCGGCTTCCAGGACGCCGGTCACCCGGGACGGCAGCGGCACCTTGCGCAGGACGGAGAAGACCGCGGCGGCGTCGGTCGAGGAGACGACCGCGCCGATGATCAGGGCCTGGCGCCATTCCAGTCCGACGAGGTAGTGCGCGCCTGCGGCGGTGATGCCCACGCTCGCCGCGACGCCGACGGTCGACAGTACGGCCGCCGCGGGCAACGCGGGTTTGATCTCCTTCCACTGGGTGCCCAGGCCGCCCTCGGCGAGGATCACCACGAGGGCGCCGTAGCCGATGACCTGCGTGAGTTCGGCGTTGTCGAAGGCGACGTTGCCGATGCCGTCCTGGCCGATGAGGACGCCGATCCCGAGGTAGAGCAGCAGGCTGGGGAGCCCGCTGCGGGAGGAGATCCGCACCGCCGCGACGGCGACGAGCAGCACGAGCGAGCAGACGAGCAGGAGTTCGTTGAGCTGGTGGACAGTCAGGGCGCGTTCCCTTCCCCTCGGCGGCGGCCGGATCGTTCCTCCTGGCAGCCGGTACTTCGTTACCTTACCTAATCTTTAACGCTTTCTTGACGGGGCCAGGTCTCCTTCCTGTCTCCTTACTGACTCCGCGTCCGGGCCGAAGGAGTGCTGCGCCTATGGTTGCTCCCAGCACTCCAGGACCACCCTGCCGCTCGAAGGACAGCGATGCCCTCCAACACCACCGCCCCTCCCGCCAAGAAGAAGGGGCGACGCGCCCGCCTGATCGTCATCGTCCTGGTCCTGGCAGTGCTCGCGGGCGCCGGGTACGGCGGCTACTGGGGCGTGAGCACCGTCCGGGCGTCGTTCCCGCAGACCTCCGGCACGATCGAGATCGAGGGCCTGTCCGGCCCGGTCGACGTCAAGCGCGACGCGTACGGGATCCCGCAGATCTACGCCGACAGCGAGGCGGACCTCTTCCGCGCGCAGGGCTTCGTCCACGCGCAGGACCGCTTCTACGAGATGGACGTCCGCCGGCACATGACCGCGGGCCGCCTCTCGGAGATGTTCGGCAGGAGCCAGGTCGACACCGACGCCTTCCTGCGCACCCTCGGCTGGCGCCGGGTCGCGCAGACCGAGTACGACAGCGTGCTGTCCGCGGAGACGAAGAAGAACCTCCAGGCGTACGCGGACGGCGTCAACGCCTACCTCAAGGGCAAGGGCAACGAGGAGATCTCGGTCGAGTACGCGGCCCTGGCCTTCTCCCACGACTACGCGATCGAGCCGTGGTCGCCGGTGGACTCGGTGGCCTGGCTCAAGGCGATGGCCTGGGACCTGCGCGGCAACATGCAGGACGAGATCGACCGTTCGCTGATGACCAGCCGGCTCAGCGGGCAGCAGATCAAGGACCTGTACCCGGCGTACCCGTACGCCCTGCACCAGCCGATCGTCACGCAGGGCGGCGTCGACGAGACGACCGGGAAGTTCGATCCCAAGGCCGAGGGCGGCAAGGGGGACGGGAAGGGCCGGCAGGGCGGCGCGCAGAGCGCCGACGAGCGGTCCCCGCACGCCGGTTCGCCCGCAGACGCCGTCGTCGGGATGCAGTCCCAGCTGGCCGCGCTGTCCGACGCGCTCGACGAGGTCCCGGCCCTGCTCGGCCCGAACGGCAACGGCATCGGCTCGAACTCCTGGGTCGTCTCCGGCAGGTACACGACCTCGGGCAAGCCGCTGCTCGCCAACGATCCGCACCTCGCGCCGATGCTGCCGAGCCTCTGGTACCAGATGGGTCTGCACTGCCGCACCGTGTCCGCGAGCTGCCGCTACGACGTCGCCGGCTACACGTTCTCCGGCACGCCGGGCGCGATCATCGGCCACAACGCCGACATCGCCTGGGGCTTCACCAACCTCGGCGCGGACGTGACCGACCTGTACCTGGAGAAGATCAGCGACGACGGCTACCTGGTCGACGGCCGCCGCCGGAAGTTCACCGTCCGCGACGAGACGATCAAGATCGCGGGCGGCGGCAGCCGGCTCATCACGGTCCGCTCCACCGGCCACGGCCCGCTGATCTCCGACCGTTCCTCCGAGCTGGAGCGGGTCGGCGAGGAGGCCCCGGTCGACAACGTCGCCCCGGACCGCGGCGACGGCTACGCCGTCTCGCTGCAGTGGACGGCGCTCCAGCCCGGCACGTCCATGGACGCCGTGTTCGAGCTCAACCGGGCCAAGGACTTCAAGCAGTTCCAGGCCGCGGCGGCCAAGTTCGAGGTCCCCTCGCAGAACCTCGTCTACGCCGACACCAAGGGCAGCATCGGCTACCAGGCCCCCGGCAAGATCCCGGTCCGCGCCAAGGGCGACGGCACCCTGCCCGCCCCGGGCTGGGACTCCCGGTACAAGTGGAAGAGCTACATCCCGTACGACGAGTTGCCGTACGAGTACAACCCCGCGCGCGGCTACATCGTCACCGCCAACCAGGCCGTGGTGAACGCCCAGTACCCGGAACTGCTCACCAAGGACTGGGGCTACGGCGCCCGCAGCCAGCGCATCAACGACCTGATCGAGTCGAAGATCAAGGACGGCGGCAAGATCTCGCCGGACGACATGCGCACCATGCAGACGGACAACCGCAGCGAGATCGCCACGCTGCTGAACCCGCTGCTGCTGAAGATCGACGTCTCCGACCCGTACGTCCGCGAGGCGCAGAAGCTCCTCGAGGGCTGGGACTACACCCAGGAGCCGGACTCGGCGGCGGCCGCGTACTTCAACGCGGTCTGGCGCAACGTGCTCAAGCTGTCCTTCGGCAACAAGCTGCCGAAGGAGATGCGGGTCGAGGGCGACTGCATCAACGTGCGCAAGGCCGACTCCACCGGCCCGGTCGACGAGCAGAACAAGCTGGTCCGCGAGTGCGGTCAGCGCGAGGCGGGCTCGGCGCAGCCGGACGGCGGCGACCGCTGGTACGAGGTGGTACGCCCGCTGCTGAAGAACGAGAACAGCGACTGGTGGAAGACGCCGGGCAACCGGACGAACGCCCCGACCGAGACCCGTGACCAGCTGCTCGCACAGGCCATGAAGGACGCCCGCTGGGAGCTGACGGCGAAGCTCGGCAAGGACGTGTCGACCTGGTCGTGGGGCCGTCTGCACCAGCTGACGCTGGAGAACCAGACCCTCGGCAAGGCGGGCCCCGGCTTCCTGCAGGGGATGCTCAACCGCGGCCCGTGGAACCTGGGCGGCGGCGAGGCCGCGGTGAACGCGACCGGCTGGAACGCGGCCGCCGGCTACGAGGTGGTCTGGGTGCCGTCGATGCGGATGGTCGTCAACGTCGGCGACTGGGACCGGTCCCGCTGGATCAACCTGAGCGGCGCCTCGGGCCACGCGTACAACGGGCACTACACCGACCAGACGGACAAGTGGGCCGAGGGCGAGCTGCTCGACTGGGCCTACGGCGAGCAGGCCGTGGCCGCGGCGACGAAGGACACCCTGGTCCTCAAGCCGAAGGCCGGCTGAGCGGGCCCGGCTCCGGCAGAAGGCCCAGCGCAGAGAACTCAGAAGCGGTGGACGCCCTCCGGCGTCACCACCGCCTGGACGGGGTGGTCGTGCGGTTCCTCCGGGACCCGCGCGACCACCTCGTCCGCGTACAGGAGCACCACGAGCGCCGGGTCGGCGCCCGCGCGGGCGAGCCGGGCGAGGACCCGGTCGTACGAGCCGCCGCCGCGGCCCAGGCGCATGCCGCGGGCGTCGACGGCGAGGCCGGGCAGGAGCACGGTGTCGGCGGTGCAGACGGCGTCCGGGCCGAGCCGTTCGCCGGCCGGTTCGAGCAGTCCGAGCCTGGCCCGCTCCAAGCGCTCGGCACCCTCGTACACCGCCCAGTCCAGGTCGTTGTCGGGCAGCAGCACCGGCAGCAGGACGCGCACCCCGCGCTTGCGCAGGGCGTCGATCAGGGCGCGGGTGCCGGGTTCGGCGCCGATGGACACGTACGCGGCGACGGTGCCGGCCCCGGCGAGTTCGGCCAGGCCGAGGGCGTTCCGGGCGAGTGCGCGGGCGGCGGTGTCGGTGTCGTCGCTGCTCAGCAGGGCCCGGCGGGAGAGGAGTTGGCGGCGCAAGGTCGTCTTTTCGGACTTGTCCTCGGACACAGCTGATTCACAAACCTCTCTTATGGCTGCTTATGGCACGGAACTTAATCGGAGCCTCATCTTTTCTTCCATACCGAACGGATAGGGTGCTCGGCATGACTGAGTCGTTCCCCAGGATCAGCAAGGCTGTCATCCCGGCCGCTGGTCTCGGCACCCGGTTCCTGCCGGCGACCAAGGCCACTCCGAAGGAGATGCTGCCGGTCGTCGACAAGCCTGCCATCCAGTACGTCGTCGAAGAGGCGGTGGGCGCCGGACTCACCGACGTCCTCATGATCACCGGCCGCAACAAGCGGCCGCTGGAGGACCACTTCGACCGGAACTACGAGCTGGAGGAGGCGCTGACCCGCAAGGGCGACATCGAGCGCCTCGAGAAGGTCCAGGAGTCCACGGACCTCGCCACCATGCACTACGTGCGCCAGGGCACCCCGCGCGGTCTCGGCCACGCGGTGCTGTGCGCGGCCCCGCACGTCGGCGACCAGCCGTTCGCGGTGCTGCTCGGCGACGACCTGATCGACCCGCGCGACCCGCTGCTCTCGCGGATGGTGGACGTGCAGGAGCGCGAGGGCGGCAGCGTGATCGCGCTGATGGAGGTCGAGCCGGAGCAGATCCATCTGTACGGCTGCGCCGCGGTCGAGGCGACCGTCGACTCCGACGTGGTCAAGGTGACCGATCTGGTGGAGAAGCCGACCCCGGAGGAGGCGCCGAGCAACTACGCGATCATCGGCCGCTATGTCCTCGACCCGGCGGTCTTCGCGATACTGCGGGAGACCGAGCCGGGCCGCGGCGGCGAGATCCAGCTGACGGACGCGCTGCAGAAGCTGGCCGCGACGTATGACTCAGCGCCTTCCGGCGCGGGGAAGGTCGGCGGCCCGGTGCACGGCGTCGTCTTCAAGGGCCGCCGTTACGACACCGGCGACCGCGGCAACTATCTGCGTGCCATTGTCAGACTGGCGTGCGAACGTGAAGATCTCGGACCGGACTTCCGTTCCTGGCTCCGCAGGTTCGTCAGCGAGGAGATGTAGCGCGGTGAGCAGCAGTACGGCACCCTCGGCGGCCCGACTGTGGTCGGTCGACGAGCACCTGGACGACATTCTGGCGACGGTCGGGCCGCTCGACCCGATCGAGCTGCAGCTGCCGGACGCGCAGGGCTGCGTCCTGGTGGAGGACGTCACGGTGCCGGTCGCGCTGCCCCCGTTCGACAACAGCTCCATGGACGGCTACGCGGTCCGCGTCGCGGACGTGGCCGGGGCGTCGGAGGAGTACCCGGCGGTGCTGACCGTGATCGGCGACGTGGCGGCCGGGGCCGGCGGGCTGCCGACGGTCGGCCCGGGCGAGGCGGCGCGGATCATGACGGGTGCGCCGCTGCCGCCGGGCGCGGAGGCGGTCGTCCCGGTGGAGTGGACCGACGGCGGCACGGGCGGCGGCGCGGCGACGGGGATGCGGGCGGCGAGCGCCGCGCCGGAGGGCGCGGGCGGCGAGGTTCGGATCTACCGGCCGGCGAAGGGCCGGGCGCATGTCCGGGCCCGCGGCAGCGATGTGCAGGCGGGCGATCTGGCGCTTGAGGCGGGCACGGTACTCGGCCCGCCGCAGCTCGGTCTGCTCGCGGCGATCGGCCGCGGCACGGTGCGGGTGCGGCCCCGGCCGCGCGTGGTGGTGATCTCCACCGGCACCGAACTGGTGCAGCCCGGCGAGGAGTTGGGCGAGGGCCAGATCTACGACTCGAACAGCTTCCAGCTGGCGGCCGCGGCGCGCGACGCGGGCGCGCTGGCGTACCGGGTGGGCGCGGTCGCCGACGACGCGGAGGCGCTGCGGGCCGCGATCGAGGACCAGCTGATCCGGGCGGATCTGCTGGTCACCACGGGCGGGGTGAGCGTCGGCGCGTACGACGTGGTCAAGGAGGCGCTGACGGCGGACGGCGAGGTGGAGTTCCGCAAGCTGGCGATGCAGCCGGGCAAGCCGCAGGGCTTCGGCACGATCGGCCCGGAGCACACGCCGCTGCTGGCGCTGCCGGGGAACCCGGTGTCCTCGTACGTGTCCTTCGAGCTGTTCGTGCGGCCGGCGATCCGGGCGCTGATGGGCGTGGAGGATCTGCACCGGCCGCGGGTGCGGGCGGTGCTGAAGGCGGACAGGGCGCTGACCTCGCCCGAGGGCCGCCGGCAGTTCCTGCGCGGCCGGTACGACGCGGAGTCCGGCACGGTCGCGCCGGTCGGCGGCTCCGGCTCGCACCTGATCGCGGCGCTGGCGCACGCGGACGCGCTGCTGGTGGTGCCGGAGGACGTGACGTCGCTGGAGCCCGGCGAGGAGCTGGAGGTGGTCCTGCTCGGCTGAGCGGGAGCCCCGCCCGGCCGCGGAGTGGTCCGGCACGGACCGGTGGGGCATGGTGGCGGTACCGTGTCGTCCCACACAGCGACCGGGAGTGTCACCGCCATGAGCACGCAGCAAGGACTCACCCACATCGACGAGGCGGGCGCGGCCCGCATGGTCGACGTCTCCGCGAAGGAGGTGACCGCGCGCACCGCCCGGGCGAGCGGACGGGTCCTCGTCTCGCCGCGCGTGGTCGAGCTGCTGCGCGGCGAGGGCGTCCCGAAGGGCGACGCGCTCGCCACGGCCCGGATCGCCGGGATCATGGGCGCGAAGCGGACCCCGGACCTGATCCCGCTCTGCCACCCGCTGGCGGTCTCCGGTGTGAAGCTGGACCTGACGGTCGCGGACGACGCGGTGGAGATCGTGGCGACGGTGAAGACCACCGACCGCACGGGCGTCGAGATGGAGGCCCTGACGGCGGTGTCGGTGGCGGCGCTGACCGTCGTCGACATGGTCAAGGCCGTCGACAAGGGCGCGGTCATCACCGACGTCCGCGTCGAGGAGAAGACCGGCGGCAAGTCGGGCCACTGGACGCGCGAGGAGCCGGCGTCGTGACGACCGATGGCACCACGGCGTACCGCGCCCTCGTCGTCACCGCCTCCAACCGGGCGGCCGCCGGGGTGTACGAGGACAAGGGGGGCCCGATCCTCGCGGCAGGCCTGGCCGCGCTCGGCTTCGCCGTCGACGGGCCGCAGGTCGTGCCGGACGGCGAGCCTGTCGGCGCGGCGCTGCGCGCGGCGGTCGCGGCCGGGTACGACGTGGTCCTCACCACCGGCGGTACGGGCATCGCGCCCGGCGACGCGACCCCCGAGGTCACCCGGGCGGTGCTGGACCACGAGATCCCCGGCATCCCGGAGGCGATCCGGGCGTACGGCCGCGAGAAGGTGCCCACGGCCGCGCTGTCACGCGGGCTCGCGGGCGTCGCGGGCCGCACGCTGATCGTGAACCTGCCCGGTTCGACGGGCGGGGTGCGGGACGGTCTGGCCGTCCTGGAGCCGCTGCTGGTGCACGCGGTCGACCAGATCCGCGGCGGCGACCACCCGAGACCGGCGGCGGAAGCGGGCGCGGCGTCATGATTCCGAGCTGGCCCGTGGTCCTGAGCGACGGCGACGTCGTGCTGCGTCCGATAAAGCTGCGCGACCACCGTGCCTGGCGCGAGGTGAACCAGCGCAACCGGGACTGGCTGCGCCCCTGGGAGGCGACCGTCCCGCCGCCCGCGCCCGGCGGCCCGGTCGCCCAGCGCCCGACGTACCGTCAGATGGTGCGGCACCTGCGCGCGGAGGCGAACGCCGGGCGGATGCTGCCGTTCGTGATCGAGTACCAAGGTCGGCTGGTCGGCCAGCTCACGGTCGCCGGGATCACCTGGGGCTCGATGTGCTCGGGCCATGTCGGCTACTGGGTCGACCGGGACGTCGCGGGCCGCGGCGTCATGCCGACCGCGGTCGCGCTCGCGGTGGACCACTGCTTCCGCGCGGTCGGCCTGCACCGGATGGAAGTCTGCATTCGACCGGAGAACGGCCCCAGCCGCCGGGTGGTGGAGAAATTGGGATTCCGCGAGGAAGGGCTGCGCCCGCGCTATCTCCACATCGACGGTGCGTGGCGTGACCATCTGGTGTTCGCGCTCACGGCGGAGGAGGTGCCGGAGGGGCTGCTGCGACGCTGGCACCAGGCACGACCGACGCCCCCGCGACCCATGAAATAACAAAGGTGTTCGAATTTAGTCAGCAGTCGACCGCCAATCGATCTGAACAATCACAAAAAAGTTCAGTGATATCAGCCAGATCGTGCGACACACCGGCTCAATTGGCCGATGCCTTCAGGCGAACCCCTCTACGGTGTGAGGCGTGAGCAGCAGCGGCCTGATTTACGCAGTCATCGTCGGGGCCTGGGCCGCCTACTTGGTGCCGATGTGGCTCCGCAGGCAGGACGAGCTCAACGAGGCTCGTCCGACGGAACGCTTCAGCACCGCCATCCGGCTCCTGTCCGGACGGGCGGGCATGGAGCGCCGGTACGCCAGGGAGCTGCGGGAGCGCGACGTGGTCGACGGGCCCGAGGACGACCCGGACGCAGAGACCGAGCACGTGAGCTCGGTCGACGTCCGGGCCTTCTCCGCGCCCGCGGCCAGGACCGAGGCGCGCCTGGAGCTTCCCGAGGAGCCGGCCCCCGCGCCCGCCCGCCGGCGCCCCCAGGGCGGTCCGGCGGCCGAGCGCGCCCGCCGTTCCAAGGTGCTGGCCCGCCGCCGGCGCACCACGGTGATGCTCTTCCTCGCCTTCACCCTCGGCTCCGTCGTCGCCGCGGTCGGCGGCCTGGCCTTCCTGTGGGCCCCGGCCGTGCCGGCCGTGCTGCTCAGCGCGTACATCGTGCATCTGCGCAAGCAGGAGCGGCGCCGGTTCGTGTACGTCATGGACCGCCGGCGCGCCGAGGCGGCCGCGCAGCGGCTGCGCGAGAGCCGGCCGCGCCGGCAGCCCGCCCCGGAGGCGGCCGACGAGGAGCCCGCCCGGCCCGAGCCGGAGCCCAAGCCCTCGCTCTCCCCGCAGGAGGCCGGCCGCCGGGCGCTGGTCGAACAGACCGACCACGCCGAGTGGGTGGACCAGCAGCGCGAGCGCGGCCCGGTCCGCGGCGACAGCTGGGACCCCGTGCCGGTGCCGCTGCCCACGTACGTGACGGCCCCGGTCGCCCCGCGCGCCACCGGTGGCGTCGACATCACGGACCCGGAGACCTGGAGCGCCGCCCGCTCCTCCACGGCCGAGCCCACCGTCGCCCCGGCCCCCGCGCCGCGGCAGCGCAGCGCCCCGCAGCGCCGCGGCCGCGACCACGGCCGGACCCCGCTGTTCGACCAGTACGCGGACGAGGACCGGCCCCGCGCGGCCAACGAATGACGGTGCGACGGTGAGCCGGCGGGATCGGATTTCCAACCACCCCGATCGGGATGCTAATGTTTCACACGTCGCAAGGGCCTGTGGCGCAGTCTGGTAGCGCACCTCGTTCGCATCGAGGGGGTCTGGGGTTCAAATCCCCACAGGTCCACAGACACGAAGGATCCCGCCCGATCGGAAGATCGGGCGGGATCCTTCTTTTGTGCTCATCCCCAACGGGCCAGCAGAGCGCCGCAGTACGTGTCGACGCCCATCAGCGGGGCCGGCGGGAGTTCGGGCTGGACGCGGCGGACCTGGCGGGGTATCGCCGGGGACCACTGGCGCAGCGGGAGCCAGGCGGCCACGTGCGCCTGCTCGCGGTCGGTGCCGGGGCGGCCCGTGCCGCCGACGTCGTGCCGCAGCCGGGGGTGCAGCCCGCGGCGGTGCAGGGCGTTGCGGGTGAACGTCGCGGCGACGGCCCGCATCTCGGCCGGGGTGAAGACCGGCGGCAGCTGCGCGGTCGCCTGGTAGAGGCAGAGGAAGTCCAGGTCGATCAGGGCGTGCGTGACGTCCTCGGGGACGGTCACCGGGGCGTACGCGGGGCGCAGCAGGGAGACGTCGGTGTCCGGGGAGCCGGTGGGCGACCAGCCGCGGTACACGTGGCCGAAGCTCGGCCAGTACGGCCAGCTCGCCACCCCGTCGGTGATCGTCAGGTCGTCGCGCAGCGAGCGGGCCATGGCCTCGGCCCGTTCGGCGTGCGCCGGCTCCCCGGTGACCACGGCGAGCTGGACCAGCGCCCGGCCCATCGCCAGGAACTCGTTGGTCGGCAGCTCCGCGCCCGCGAAGGAGACCGGCTCGTCGGGCAGCCAGCGGTACGCGCCGCGGCCGTCGTCCGTGGTGACCCACTGCTCGTCGTGGGCCGCGATCGCCGTGACCGCCGCGTCCACGTAGCCGTCGATCCGGGCGTGGACGGAGGCCGGGACGGCGTCGGGGCGTTCCCGGGCCAGCCGGGCCAGGCTCGCCAGCGGGTGGACGATCATGCCGGTCTGCGCCGCCAGCGGCACCAGCGCGGGCCGGGCCGCGTAGACGCCGGGGCGGATCCGGCGGGCGGCGTCCCCGGGCAGCAGACGGGCCGTCACCCCGTCCTTCTGCGTGTACGCCGTGTACAGCGCCCGGTCCGCGCGCAGTTCGTCCGCCGGGTCCAGGCTCAGCGGCCCGCTCGCCCAGGCCTTGCGGCGCGGGACCTCGGGCAGGGTGAGGCCGAAGCGGCCCTCGCCGTACGTCTCCACCGTGAACCGGGCGAGGTGGGCGCTCGGCGGGCAGACCGTGACCTCCAGGGCCGGGCGGCCGTCGGTGTCCGGGATCACCGCGGTCGCCGCCGTGAACTTGCCCGCGGTGGACCACACTCCGCGGCTGCGGCCCCGGTGGTCCCGGACCCCGCGCACGTCGTCGCGGGCGTCCAGGACGTCGTCGATCAGCTCGGCGAGCCGCTCGGCGTAGGCGGGCCGGCCGGTGCGCTCGGCCATCATCAGATAGCCCTGCATCCGCCAGGACGTGCCCCAGCCGATGACCCCCGCCTCGTTGTCGGCCGGCACACCGGGGCCGGAGACCCCGGTGAGCCGGCTCTCTATCTCATGGAAATAGCGGGTACCCGCCCTGTGCAGATTCTCGATTCCCCATCTCGGCATCTGGGGCCCCTCCCCGTCGAAGACTGGAGGGAGTATGACACCAGGTCAGGACACCTGTGCCTTGTCGTACAGGGCCTTCGCGTCGTTGCCGAAATAGGGGCCGAACATGCGGTTCGGCAGGAAGGTGTAGCCGAAGCTGTTCACCGAGACCTGCAGGCCGGTGCCGGCCGACTCGCTGAAGCCGGTGAACCAGGGGCCGCCGCTGGAGCCGCCGGTCATGTTGCAGCCGAGGCTGTGGTCCTGCGAGAACAGGAAGTCCTTGGAGGAGTTCCCGGAGCAGTACACCAGCTTGCTGCCGTCGTACGGGGACGCGGCGGGGAAGCCGAAGGCGTACATCGCCTTGTTGTAGCCGCCGTTGAACTGGATGCCCTGCGCGCCGGTGACGGCGGTGAGCTTCTGGCCGTTCAACGGGGCGAGGACGGCTGCGCCGACGTCGTAGTTGATGTCCTCGCTCGCCTCCCACTGCGGGGTGGTCAGCGTCTTCGACGCCGTCCACTGGCCGTACGGGGCGCTGCCGTTGTTGTAGGCGGGGACGAAGACCCAGTTGGTGTGCCAGCTGCCCTGGTACTTCACGCAGTGCCCGGCCGTGATGACCGTGCTGGCGTTCTGGCTGGTCACGGCGTTGCCGGAGCAGGAGGCGGTACGGCCCTGGAAGGTGAAGAACACCCGGCCGGAGGTCTTCACGACCGCGCCGCCGCCGGTCCACGCGCCGCCCGCCTGCGGGAAGGCGAGCGCACCGACGGTCTTCGCCGGCGCGGCCGTCGGGGCGATCGTGGTGGCCCGGTCGGAGCGGGCGACCTGCTTCAGGGCGCCGGGGGAGGCCGTGAGGTCGAGCGGGGTGGCCGACCGCATCCGGTCGGCGGTCCAGAAGGCCGCGGCCCGCTGCTGGGCCGAGGCGCCGACGGTCCGTGCGGAGGTGTCGGTCTCGGCGGCCTGGGCCGTGGTGGTCGTCAGGCCGCCGGTGAGCAGGGCTCCGACGGCGAGCAGAGTGGCTGAGGCGCTGCGATGGCTTCTCACGCATGTCTCCTTCTGCCGGGGCAGGTGGGGATGAGAACGGTGCGGATCGGCGTTGCGTGAGGGAAGCGTGCCAGAGCGGCGTGTGTTTGTCAGGAGCGTGTCAGGCCATCTGTCCCGCGCGTCTCAGGTCAGCGGCTTGGCGTAGCAGCGGCTGAGGTTGGAGAAGCGGTAGTAGCCGAACTTGGCGCAGGGCTCGTAGCCGCTCGACTCGTACAGCGCGATCGCCTCGGGCTGCATCGTGCCGGTCTCCAGGACCATCCGGGTCCGCCCGGCCGCCCGTGCGTCGTCCTCCAGGGCCGCCAGGATGCGCCGGGCCAGGCCCAGACCGCGGGCCTCGGGGACCACGTACATCCGCTTGATCTCGGCGTCGCCGTCCGCGTACCCCTCCGGGTTCGTGTCCTGCCGGCGCCAGCCGCCGCTGGCGACCGGCCGGCCCGCCTCGTCGTAGGCGAGGAGGTAGACGCCCTGCGGCGGGAGGAAGTGCTTGCCGTCCATGGGTGTGGCGTCGCCGTCGTCGCCGTAGCGCTCGGCGTACTCGGCCTGGACGGCCCGGTCGAGCGCGACGGCGTCGGGGTGGTCATAACCCGTGGGCTGTATATTCATGCCGTCTATCGTACTTCTATGCAGCCGCTTCGGTTGCGGTGGGGCGTGTCGGTATTCTCCCGGGATGCTCACTGTCAGTTCCGTAAATGTCAACGGGCTCCGGGCCGCCGCCAAGAAGGGCTTCACCGAGTGGCTGGCCGGGACCGCCGCCGACGTGATCTGCCTGCAGGAGGTGCGGGCGGAGGAGGCGCAGCTGCCCGAGGAGGTCCGGGCCCCCGAGGGCTGGTTCACCGCGCACGCCCCGGCCGCCGCCAAGGGCCGGGCCGGCGTCTCCCTGTACACCCGGCGCGAGCCGGACGCGGTCCGGACCGGCTTCGGAGTGGCCGAGTTCGACGACAGCGGCCGGTACATCGAGGCCGACCTGCCCGGCGTCACCGTCGCCAGCCTCTACCTGCCCGCCGGCGAGGTCGGCACCGAGCGGCAGGAGGAGAAGGTCCGCTTCATGGACGCGTTCCTGCCGTACCTGAAGGGCCTGAAGGGGCGGGCGGCGGCCGACGGCCGCGAGGTCGTGGTCTGCGGCGACTGGAACATCGCCCACCAGGAGGCCGACCTCAAGAACTGGAAGGCCAACCGGAAGAACTCCGGCTTCCTGCCCGAGGAGCGCGCCTGGCTGAGCCGGGTCTTCGACGAGGCGGCGTACGTGGACGTGGTCCGCGCCCTCCACCCCGACCAGGACGGCCCGTACTCCTGGTGGTCCTACCGCGGCCGTGCCTTCGACAACGACACCGGCTGGCGCATCGACTACCAGGTCGCCACCCCCGGCCTCGCGGAGCGTGCGGTCAAGGCGTGGGTGGAGCGGGCGGCGACGCACGGCGAGCGGTGGAGCGACCACGCGCCCGTCACCGCGGTCTACGAACTCTGACCGTCCCCGTCGGGGGACCGGGCGTCGCCGGGGCCCCGCAGCTGGCGGTCCAGAGCCAGTGAGAGCTCGGCGTCGACCACGCTCTTGGCGAGCGGGCGGAGGCGTTCGGCGTCCTTCTCGTCGGCGTGGGTGCGCAGCAGCTCGGCGAAGAGCAGGGCGAGTTCGTCGGCGTGCTCGCGGACCCGGCGGCCCGTCTCCAGGACCGCCGCGAGCGGCACGCCCTCCTTGACCAGGGCGGCGGAGACGTCGAGCAGCCGGCGGCTGATGTGCACGATGTCGTCGCCGTCGGAGGCGATGTAGCCGAGGTCCATCGCGGCGGTGAGGTTCTCCGGGGTGACCTCGCCGGCGAAGTGGTCGGCGAGCTCCTGCGGGGTGAGCCGGACGGGCTCCTCCTCGGTGGGCAGGCCGAGGCCGAGGACCTCATGGACGTCCCGGCCGCTCTCGAAGGCGGTGCTCAGGTCGGCGATGCCGTTGAGGGTGTGGCCGCGTTCGAGGAGGGCGGCGATGGTGCGGAGCCGGGCCAGGTGGTGGTCGTCGTACCAGGCGATCCGGCCCTCGCGGCGGGGCGGCGGGATCAGTCCGCGTTCCCGGTAGAAGCGCAGGGTGCGCACGGTGATGCCGGCCTGCGCGGCCAGTTCCTCCATGCGGTACTCGCGGCCGGTCGCCGGCTCGGTCGCGCGTACGCCCGTTCGATCCCCGTTCCTGTCCGTCACCCCGCAAGCCTATGTCGTACCGCCGGTAACTTTCCTCGGTCCGACCCCTACCGCTCGGTATGGAGGTGCTCTACTCTCCGGACTGTGCCAGTGATTGCTGGCAGAGTCGAGGTCGGTGGCGCGGGAGGCAGCGGCATGTCGAAGCACGAGCACGTACGAGTGGCGGTGATCGGATCCGGATTCGGCGGCCTGGGCGCCGCGGTCCGGCTGCGCCGCGAGGGGATCACCGACTTCGTCGTCCTGGAGCGGGCCGACTCCGTCGGCGGCACCTGGCGGGACAACAGCTACCCCGGCTGCGCCTGCGACGTCCCCTCGCACCTGTACTCCTTCTCCTTCGCGCCCAACCCGGACTGGCCGCGCACCTTCTCCGGCCAGCGCCACATCCGCGCCTACCTGGAGCACGTCGCCGACACCTTCGGGCTCCGCCCGCACCTGCGGCTGAACCGCGAGGTGCTGAAGATGACCTGGGACGCGGAGGAGCTGCGCTGGGACCTCGAGACCAGCGACGGCCGCTTCACCGCCGACGTCGTCGTCTCCGCGACCGGCCCGCTGTCCGACCCCAAGATCCCCGACATACCCGGGCTCGACGGCTTCCCCGGCAAGGTCTTCCACTCCGCGCGGTGGGACCACGACTACGAGCTGCGCGGCAAGCGCGTCGCCATGATCGGCACCGGCGCCTCCGCCATCCAGATCGTGCCCGCGATCCAGCCCGAGGTCGGCAGGCTCACCCTCTTCCAGCGCACGCCCCCCTGGGTCATGCCGCGCATGGACCGGAACATCACCGCCTTCGAGCGCCGGCTGCACCGCGCCGTCCCGGTCACCGGCACCCTGCGCCGCGGCCTGCTCTGGGGCATCCGCGAACTCCAGGTCAGCGCCTTCACCAAGCGCCCGAACGAGCTCGGCCTGGTCGAGAACCTGGCCAAGGCCAACATCGGCCGCGCCATCAAGGACCCGGAGCTGCGGGCCAGGCTGACCCCGACGTACCGCATCGGCTGCAAGCGGATCCTGCTCTCCAACACGTACTATCCGGCGCTCGCCCAGCCGAACGTGGACGTCGTCGCCGCCGGCCTTCGCGAGGTCCGCGGCTCGACCCTCGTCGCCTCCGACGGCACCGAGACCGAGGTCGACGCGATCGTCTTCGGCACCGGCTTCCACGTCACCGACATGCCGATCGCCGAGCGCGTGGTCGGCGCCGACGGCAGCACCCTCGCCGAGACCTGGAAGGACGGCATCGAGGCGCTGCGCGGCGCGACCGCCGCCGGCTTCCCCAACTTCATGACGATCATCGGTCCCAACACGGGCCTCGGGAACTCCTCGATGATCCTGATGATCGAGTCCCAGCTGAACTACATGGCCGACTACCTGCGCCAGCTGAAGGTCCTCGGCGGGCGCGCCGCGCTCGCCGCCCGGCCGTCCGCCGTCGGCGCGTGGAACCGGAAGATCCAGAACCGGATGGAGCGGACCGTCTGGAAGTCCGGCGGCTGCGACAGCTGGTACCTCGACGCCAACGGCCGCAACACCACCCTGTGGCCGGGCACCACCGGCGAGTTCCGGCGCGAGACCCGGACCGTCGACCTGGCCGAGTACGAGGTGCTGCGCGCGCCCGAGAAGAAGCCCCGGCCCGTCGAGGCCGCCGCCAAACGCGCCACCCGCAAGGCCAAGACCGCGGAGGCAGCCCGATGAGCCGCCTCGCCGGAGGCGGCCCCGTGCGCCGCCCGCAGCCGGTCCGCGAGCTGACCGCCGTCTCCGCCGACGGCTCGCGCATCCACGTCGAGCTGTACGGCCCCGAGGGCGCCCCGGCCGTGGTCCTGGCCCACGGCTGGACCTGTTCCATCGCCTTCTGGTCCGAGCAGATCCGGGCGCTCGCCGCCGACCACCGGGTCATCGCCTACGACCAGCGCGGCCACGGCCGCAGCCCGGTCCCGGCCGGCGCGTCCGGCTACTCCACGCACGCCCTCGCCGACGACCTGGAGGCGGTGCTCACCACCGCGCTCGCGCCCGGCGAGAAGGCGGTCGTCGCCGGCCACTCCATGGGCGGCATGACGATCATGGCGGCGGCCCCGCGCCCCGCCTTCGCGGCCCACGCCGCCGCCGCGCTGCTCTGCTCCACCGGCCCGTCGCGGCTCGCCGCCGAGTCCCTCGTCGTCCCGATGCGGCCGGGCGGCCCGCGGACCCGGCTGACCACCGCGATCCTCGGCGCGAAGGCGCCCCTGGGACCGGTCACGCCGGTCTCGAAGAAGATCCTCAAGTACGCGACGATGGGGCCCGGTTCGGCCCCCGACCGGGTCGACGCCTGCGCCCGCATCGTGCACGCCTGCCCCCGCAAGGCCCGGGTCGGCTGGTCGCACGTCCTCGCCGAGCTCGATCTCGACGCCGGCGTACGGGCGTTGAGCCTGCCGACCGCGGTCCTCGTCGGCACCGCCGACCGGCTGACCCCGCCCGTCCACGCCCGGCGTCTCGCCGCCGCGCTGCCGCAGCCGGCGGGCCTGACCGAACTGGCCGGCATGGGCCACATGACCCCGGTGGAGGCCCCCGAGGCCGTCACCGCCCGGATCCGAGCACTGACCGGTACGTACCTGGGCAGCGGCCTGGGCGTGAAGGAGGACGCATGAGCAGGGTGAGCCTGGAAGGGCAGGTGGCGGTCGTCACCGGAGCGGCCCGCGGCGTCGGCGAACTCCTCGCCCGCAAGCTGTCCGCGCGCGGCGCGAAGATCGCTCTGGTCGGCCTGGAGCCGGAGCTCCTGAAGGAGGTCGCCGGACGGCTGCACACCGAGGCCGACTGGTGGCACGCCGACGTCACCGACCACGTGGCGATGGCGCAGGTCGCCCAGCAGGTCAAGGAGCGCTTCGGCAAGGTCGACATCGTGGTCGCCAACGCCGGTGTGGCCGCGGGCGGTCCGTTCCTGGACTCCGACCCGGACGCCTGGCGGCGGGTCATCGAGGTCAACCTGATCGGCTCCGCGGTGACCGGCCGCGCGTTCCTGCCCGTGCTGATGGAGTCGCGCGGGTACTTCCTCCAGATCGCCTCGCTGGCCGCGATGACGCCGGCCCCGATGATGACCGCGTACTGCGCGTCGAAGTCGGGCGTCGAGGCCTTCGCGCACAGCCTGCGCGCCGAGGTCGCGTACAAGGGGGTGAAGGTCGGCGTCGGCTATCTGTCGTGGACCGACACCGACATGGTGCGCGGCGCGGACCAGGACGACGTGATGAAGGAGCTGCGGCAGCGGCTGCCCTGGCCGTCCAACCGCACCTACCCGCTGGGCCCGGCCGTGGACCGGATCGTCGCGGGCATCGAGCGGCGCTCGGCGCACGTGTACGCCCAGTGGTGGCTGCGGAGCATGCAGGGCAGTCGCGGCTATCTGCCGGGGATCATCGCGGCGGTCGGGCAGCGCGAGATGAAGCGTTTCGAGCCGCGGCTGTCCACGGTCTCCCGGGGCCTGGTGGGCGCGGGCGGAGCGGCCGACGAGCAGGGCCGCACGGCACCCCGGTGACGGTGAGTCGCTGATCGAAATGCGTGCCGTGTCCGGCCGTGTCAGGGTGGTGGAGGCCCAGGGGGCGACAAGCCCCGTACCCCTCACCCCCCAATAGGAGTGGACCACATGGGCATGAAGGACCAGTTCCAGGACAAGGCCGAAGAGCTCAAGCAGCGGGCGCGGCAGGCGAAGAACGAAGCTTCCGAGCGGGCCCAGCAGATGCAGGGCCGGCGCGAGGACAAGTCGCGCCGCGACGAGCAGCAGCAGCGTCCCCAGGACGAGAGCGCCTGACGGCGTAGGTCGTCCACGGACGCCGTCGTCCACGGACGAGCTGAAGCTGAAGTCGGTCGGAGAGGCGCACCCGGGACGCCGGGTGCGCCTCTCGCATGTCCGGAGCCCGTATGTCCGGAGCAGGGCCCCTCAGCCCCGGGGCGGGAGCTTCGGCCGGGAGCGGTCCGGGATGTCGGTGTGCCCGGGCGGGGCGGCCGCCGGGGTCTCGGCGAGCAGCGCCACCGCCAGCTCGACCGCGTCCGCGAGCTGGGCGTGCCGTCCCTCCGCCCAGTCCAGCGGGGTGCGCAGGATCGACACGTCCGGCTCCACGCCGCGGTTCTCGATCGACCAGCCGTACTCGGGGAACCAGGCCGCGTTCATCGGCACCGTGATCTGCGTGCCGTCGCCGAGCCGGTGGCGGCCCGTCATGCCGACCACGCCGCCCCAGGTCCGCTGGCCGACCACCGGGCCGAGACCGAGCAGTTTGAACGCCGCGGTGATCATGTCGCCGTCGGAGGAGGTGGCCTCGTCGGCGAGCGCCACCACCGGCCCGCGCGGGGCGTTGGAGGAGTACGAGACGGGCTGGGCGTTGCGGGTGAGGTCCCAGCCGAGGATCCGGCGGGTCAGCTTCTCCACGACCAGTTCGCTGATGTGGCCGCCGGCGTTGCCGCGCACGTCCACGATCAGCGCCGGCCGGGAGACCTCCATCCGCAGGTCGCGGTTGAACTGGGCCCAGCCCGAGCCGCCCATGTCGGGGATGTGCAGGTAGCCGCACCGGCCGCCGCTGAGCTCGTGGACCACCGCGCGCCGCTTGGTCACCCAGTCCTGGTAGCGCAGCGGCCGCTCGTCGACGAGCGGCACGACCGCGACCCGGCGGGAGGGGCCCGTGCCCTCGGCGGGCCGGAAGGTCAGCTCCACGGTGGTGCCGCCGGTGCCGGCGAGCAGCGGGTACGGGCCGGCCACCGGGTCCACGGGGCGGCCGTCGACATGGGTGAGGACGGCGCCCTCGCGGATGCCGGTGCCGGCCAGCGGGGAGCGGGCCTTGGAGTCGGAGGAGTCGCCGGCCAGGATCCGCTTGACCATCCAGCCGCCGTCGCGCGGCACGAAGTTGACCCCGAGCAGCCCCTGCGGCCGCTGGTAGTGCGGCGGGCCCTCGTTGCGGCGGGCGGGGGTGACGTACGCGTGCGAGGTGCCGAGCTCGCCGAGGACCTCGCGCAGCAGATCGGCGAAGTCGTCGGGGGAGGCGACCCGTTCGACGAGCGGCCGGTACTGGTCGAGGACGGCGGTCCAGTCGATCCCGCACATGTCCGGGTCCCAGAAGTAGGCGCGGATGATCCGGCCCGCCTCGTCGAAGGCCCCCCGCCACTCCGCCTCCGGTTCGACGGTGTGCAGGATGCGGCGCAGGTCCAGGTAGACCGTGGAGTCGTGGTCGCCGGGTTCGGTCGCCGGGACGGCGCGCAGCTCGCCCTCGTCGACGACGACCAGCCGGGAGCCGTCGCCGCTGACCGCGAACCAGTCGAGGTGGCCGACGAGTTCGGTCTTGCGGGCCTTGGTGAGGTTGAAGTGTTCCAGGGTGGGCCGCCCGGAGGTGTCGGCCGGGTTGACGAAGGTCTCGCCGAGCGCGCCGGAGATGGGCCAGCGCAGCCAGACCAGTCCGCCGCCGCTGACCGGGTGCAGCGCCGAGTACTTGGACGCGGCCACCGGGAACGGCGTGACCCGGCTCTCCAGCCCCTCCACCTCCACCATCACCGCGCCGTCCGCGCCCTCGCCCTCCAGCGGGTCGAGCCCGCCCGCGGCGGGCCGGCCCTCCGGCGAGAGCGCGAACGGCGAGGGCGTCGCCGAGGAGAGCGGGACGAGGTACGGGCGGCAGCCCAGCGGGAACGACAGGTCGCCGGTGTGCACGTCGTACACCGGGTCGAAGCCGCGCCAGGAGAGGAACGCGAGATAGCGGCCGTCCCGGGTGAAGACCGGGTTCTCGTCCTCGAAGCGGCCGTTGGTGACGTCCACGATGACCCGCTCGCCCGGTTCGGCGATCCGCGCCATCTTGATCGACCGCAGCGAGCGCCCGATGCCCGGGTGCGACCAGGTCAGCCAGGTGCCGTCGGGGGCGAACGCCAGGTCGCGCACGGGGCCGTTGACGGACCGGATCAGCTCGGTGACCTCGCCCCCGGATTCCTCGGTGGCGTCCAGGAGCAGCAGCCGGCCGTCGTTGGAGGCGATCGCCAGGCGTTCGCCGTCCGGGTCGGCGACCAGCTCCTCCACCCGGCCGAGCTCGCCCGCGGCGAGGCGGCGCGGCTCCCGGTCGCCGCTGGCCCGGGGCAGGTACGCGATCTCGACGGCGTCGTCGCCGTCGGCGTCCGTCACGTACGCCACCTGGCCGCTGCTGCCCAGCATCTCCGGCAGCCGCACGCGGACGCCCGGGGTGTCGGTGAGGGTGCGGGCCGGTCCGTCGCGGTGGGTGAGCCAGTACAGGCTGCCGCGCACGCCGACCGCGCTGGCCCGGCCGGTCTCGTCGACGGCGATCGCGTCCACGTGGAGGGCGGCGGGGACCTGGTACGGGCGGCGGCCGGCGCGCTGGCCGCCGAGCCGGACCTCCAGCTTCCGCGGTTCGGAGCCGGGGGTCAGCTCGTCGACGATCCACAGTTCGCCGGCGCACTGGTAGACCACCCGTTGTCCGTCGCTGGAGGCGTTGCGGGCGTAGAAGGCGTCGTGGTCGGTGTGCCGGAGCAGATCGGTGCCGTCGGGCCGGCAGGAGTACAGGTTGCCGACGCCCTCGTGGTCGGAGAGGAAGGCGATCCGCCCGGCCACGAACATCGGTGAGTCGAACTGTCCGTCGAGCTGCGGCAGCAGCCGCTCGCCGTGCAGCCAGAGCCGGCCGGTGGCCCCGCCGCGGTACCGCTTCCAGGAGGCCGGTTCGTACGCCGGGCGGCCGGTGAGCAGCAGGGTGCGCCGCTCGTCGTCCAGGTCGGCGACGGCGATGTGGGCGGCCGGGCCCCAGGGCAGCCGGCGGCCGGGGGAGCCGTCGGTGGGCACGGTGTAGGCCCAGGAGAAGTGCGAGAAGGGCTGGCCGTGCGAGGCGACGGCGAGGATGTCGCCGTCGGGGCCCCAGCCGCAGACCCGGGTGTCGGTGGTGCCCCAGTGGGTGAGCCGGCGGGCCGGGCCGCCGTCGACGGGGGCGAGATGGATCTCGGGGTCGAGGCTGCGCCAGCTCGCGTACGCGATGTGCGTCCCGTCGGGGGAGAACCGCGGGTGCCCGACCCGGGTCCGGTCGACGGTCAGCCGCCAGGCGCGGCCGGGCTCCTGTCCGGCGGGCGCGAGGGGGGAGACCCAGAGGTCGTCCTCGGCCGCGAAGCACAGCAGGTCGCCGTGGAGGTGCGGGAAGCGGAGATACGCGACGTCGTCACTCACTCGTCAATGCTTTCCGCGCGGAGGGGGTGCGGCAACTCGTACGGGCTTGCGGGTGTGCGGCGGGGAGTGTGGCCCGGGACACGTACGAAACGGTTTCGTTTCGCTGGGGGCGGGGTTATCGTCGTGGTGTACGAAACCGTTTCGTTCGGAACGGCGAACGCGAGGAGGCACCGGACATGGCACGCAGCAGGCTCACCCCCGAGCGGGAGTCCGAGCTGTACGAAGCCGTGCTCGACCTGCTCCGCGAGGTCGGCTACGACGGCCTCACCATGGACGCCGTCGCCGGCCGCACCCACTCCAGCAAGGCCACCCTCTACCGCCAGTGGGGGAGCAAGCCCGAACTCGTCGCCAAGGCGCTGCGCCACAACAAGCCCGCCGGTCTCACCGAGATCGACACCGGCTCTCTGCGCGGAGACTTCCACGCGATGCTGGAGCGCACCGACGACTGCCAGATGGAGAAGGACTCCGCGCTGATGCGGGGTCTGGCCCATGCCGTCCACGAGAACCCCGAACTCCACCGGGCGTTGCGCGAGCTGCTCATCGAGCCCGAGATGTCGGAGTTCGACGAGGTGCTGCGCAGGGCGGTGGACCGGGGCGAGGTCAGTGCCGACAACCCGGCCCTGAAGCTCCTTCCGCACATGCTCTTCGGCGCGTTCATCGCCCGCCCGCTGATCGAGGATCAGCCGGTCGACCGCGCGTTCCTGGCCGTCTACGTCGACGCCGTGGTGCTCCCCTCACTCGGCGTCTGATCACCCGCACCGCCCGTCCCACCTGACGTCGCACCGCTCACGCCGTCGGGCCGGCTCCCCATGCCCTGTCCCACTCCACACCGGGAGTTGCCCCCGTGGCCACGTTCCTCTACAAGCTCGGCCGTGCCGCCTTCCGGCGCCGCCGGCTCGTCGCCCTGATCTGGGTGGCGCTGCTCGCCCTCGCGGGCGTCGGCGCCGCCACCGCGCCCGCCGCGACCTCCGCGTCCTTCTCGATACCCGGCACCGAGGCCCAGCGCGCCTTCGACCTGCTCGAAGAGCGCTTCCCGGGCGCCGGCGCCGACGGAGCGACCGCCCGCGTCGTCTTCAAGGCCCCCGACGGTCAGAAGATGACCGACCCGGCGAACAAGGCCCGGGTCCAGGAGGTCGTCGGCGAGCTGAAGTCCGGCTCCGGCCAGATCGCCCGCGTCACCGACCCGTACACCGGCCAGGCCGTCTCCCGCGACGGCTCGACCGCGTACGTCTCCGTCGCCTACAAGGTCAACGCCATGGAGCTGACCGACGAGACCCGTGAGGCCCTGAAGGACGCCGGGCACGACGCCCAGGGCAAAGGGCTGACCGTCGAGATCGGCGGCGACGCCCTGCAGTCCATGCCGGAGACCGGCGCGGGCGAGATCGTCGGCGTGATCGTCGCGGGCGTGGTCCTCGTGATCACCTTCGGCTCGCTGGTGGCCGCCGGGCTGCCGCTGCTCACCGCGATCATCGGCGTCGGCATCGGCGTCTCCACGATCACGGCGCTCGCGAAGGTGCTCGACCTCGGCTCCACCACCTCCACCCTCGCGATGATGATCGGCCTCGCGGTCGGCATCGACTACGCGCTCTTCATCGTCTCCCGCTATCGCGCCGAACTGGCCGAGGGCCGGGAGCATGAGGACGCCGCGGGCCGGGCCACCGGAACGGCGGGCTCCGCGGTGGTGTTCGCCGGTCTGACCGTCGTCATCGCGCTGGTCGGCCTGGCCGTGGTCAACATCCCGATGCTGACCAAGATGGGCTTCGCCGCGGCCGGCACGGTCGTGATCGCCGTCCTGATCGCGCTCACCCTGATCCCCGCCCTGCTCGGCTTCGCCGGGGACAAGGTCGTCGGGCGCAAGCAGCGCAAGGCCGGCGCAACCCCGGAGAAGGACGGCGGCAAGCCCAACATGGGCACCCGCTGGGCCCGGTTCGTCCTCCGCCGCCCGGTGATGGTGCTGCTCGTCGGCGTGCTCGGCCTCGGCGCGATCGCGCTGCCCGTGGCCTCGCTGGAGATGGGCCTGCCGGACGACGGCGTCAAGCCGGTCTCCGCGACCGAGCGCCGCGCCTACGACCTGCTGTCGGACGGCTTCGGCCCCGGCTTCAACGGCCCGCTGATGGTGGTCGTGGACGGCGACAAGGCCGCCGCGGACGCCGCGGTGAAGGAGATCAAGGGCCTGGACGGGGTCGTCGCGGTCACCCCGCCGGCGCCGAACAAGGCCGGCGACACCTCCGTGATCACCGTGATCCCGAAGGACCGCCCGGCCTCGGTCGAGACCGAGGAGCTGGTCCACGACATCCGGGACGCGACCGGCGACGAGGTCCTGGTCACCGGCGCCACCGCGATGAACATCGACTTCTCGCAGAAGATGAACGACGCCCTGCTGCCGTACCTGGCGCTCGTCGTCGGCCTCGCCTTCCTGCTCCTGACGGTGGTCTTCCGCTCCATCCTGGTCCCGCTGAAGGCGGCGCTCGGCTTCCTGCTCTCGGTGGTCGCCGCCCTCGGCGCGGTCGTCGCGGTCTTCCAGTGGGGCTGGCTGGGCGGCCTGTTCGGCGTCGAGCAGACCGGCCCGATCATGTCGATGATGCCGATCTTCATGGTGGGCGTGGTCTTCGGCCTGGCGATGGACTACGAGGTCTTCCTCGTGACGCGGATGCGCGAGTCGTACGTCCACGGGGCGCGCCCCGGCGAGGCGATCGTCACCGGCTTCCGGCACGGCGCCCGGGTGGTGACCGCGGCGGCGGTCATCATGATCGCGGTCTTCTCCGGTTTCATCGGCTCCAGCGAGCAGATGGTGAAGATGATCGGCTTCGGTCTGGCGGTGGCGGTGCTGTTCGACGCCTTCGTGGTCCGGATGGCGATCGTGCCGGCGGTGCTCGCGCTGCTCGGCCACAAGGCCTGGTGGCTGCCGAAGTGGCTGGACCGGGCGCTGCCGAACGTCGACGTGGAGGGCGAGGGCCTGGCGAAGGGCCCGGCCGGCGCGGACTCCGGCTCGGACTCCGGTGAGCCGGAGCGGGAGCTCGTGAAGGCCTGACGCTCCGCGAGGGACGCGTACGCCGTCAGCGCGCCGACACCGGCGTGCCGGCGGCGTACGTGTGCCGCAGGAAGCGGAGGAGTACCGCGGTGTCGAACTGGACCACCGCGACGCCGTCGGCGGTGTGGAACTCGACGACCGTCTGCACCCGGCCGCACGGCCAGACGCCGACGTCGCCGCGGCGGGCCGGGGCGCGCAGTCCGGATTCGAGGAGGGCGCGCGGGAAGGTCCAGCCGACGTTGCCGGGGAAGGCGAAGCGGACGGCCGCGGGATCGGAGGCCGGATCGTAGGAGAGGGCGACGGGGACGGCCCGGGACAGCGGGGCGTCGGTGACGATCCGGCCCTTGGCATGGTCCTCTATCGCGGGGCCTTCGCTGATGGAGGTCATCGCCGACTCCTCACGTTTGCGTTAGATATCCTCAAATGTCCCATATTTTTCCCGGAATGCCTCGGGCAGGAAGCGGAGGGGGCCGGGAGAGCAGCTGCGAAGAGGTCCGTACTGTGACCCGTGCGTTCTTGCACATCGTTCGCAACAGGCCTCATCATCGAGTCCGTGCATGTACCTGACGGATTCATCAACGCCCCTGTGTCGGCCGCGGCCGGCGTCGTCGCCGCCGGCGCGGTCGCCGTCGGCCTGCGCGGCGCACGCCGCGAGCTCGACGAGCGCACCGCGCCGCTGGCCGGCCTCGTCGCCGCCTTCATCTTCGCCGTCCAGATGCTGAACTTCCCGGTCGCCGCCGGGACCAGCGGACACCTCCTCGGCGGCGCGCTCGCCGCGATCCTCGTCGGGCCGTACACCGGCGTGCTCGTCATCGCCGTCGTGCTGCTGATGCAGGGCGTCCTGTTCGCCGACGGCGGCCTGACCGCGCTCGGCGTCAACATCACCGTCATGGGCGTCGTCACCGTCCTCGTCTCGTACGCGCTCTTCCGCGGCCTCGTGAAGGTCCTGCCGCGCGGCCGCCGCTCCGTGACCGCCGCCGCCTTCGTCGCCGCGCTCGTCTCCGTACCGGCCTCCGCCGCCGCCTTCACGCTCGTGTACGCGGTCGGCGGCACCACCGACGTGCCCACCGGCAAGGTGCTCACCGCCATGGTCGGCGTGCACACCCTCATCGGCCTCGGCGAGGCCGCGATCACCATGCTGACCGTCGGCGCGGTCGTAGCCGTCCGCCCCGACCTGGTCTTCGGCGCCCGCGGCCTGCGCGCCCCGCTGAAGCTGCGGGTCAACGGCGAACTCGTCGACGCGGCCCCCGACGAGCCGGCGGACACGACCCCCGCCGGCTCGCCGAAGAAGCTGTGGATCGGCGGCCTGGTCACAGCACTGCTCCTTGCCGGGTTCGTCTCCTTCTATGCCTCCGCCAGCCCCGACGGCCTGGAGAAGGTCGCCGCCGACCAGGGCTTCGACAAGAACGTGGAGGAGCACGCCGCCGCGGACTCCCCGCTCGCCGACTACGCCGTCGCCGGCGTCGACGCCGTCCGCCTCTCCGGGGGCCTGGCCGGGACGATCGGCGTCGGCGTCACCCTCGCGGCCGGCACCGGCGTCTTCTGGGCCGTGCGGCGGCGCCGGGGCGCCGGAACCGGGGCGCAGGTCTGACATGGGCGCGGGCCACGCCCACAAGCTCTACCGGCACGCGCACTCGCCGGTCCACGCCCTGCCCCCGCACACCAAGCTGGTCGCCGTCCTCGGCTTCGTCGTGGTCGTGGTCTCCACGCCGCGCGAGGCGATGTGGGCCTTCGCCGGGTACGCGGTGCTGCTCGCCGCGGTCGCGGCGGCGGCCCGCGTGCCAGCCGGGTTCCTGCTGCGCCGGCTGGTGATCGAGGTGCCGTTCGTGGCCTTCGCGTTCCTCATGCCGTTCGTCGTGCCCGGCGAGCAGACGACCGTCCTCGGCGTCTCGCTCTCCGCGCCCGGACTGTGGGGCGCGTGGAACGTGCTCGCCAAGGGCACCCTCGGCGTCGCCGCCTCCGTGCTGCTCGCCGCCACCACCGAACTGCGCGAACTGCTGCTCGGCCTGCAGCGGCTCAAGCTGCCGCCGCTGCTCGTCCAGATCGCCTCGTTCATGATCCGCTACGGGGACGTGATCACCGACGAGATGCGCCGGATGTCCGTCGCCCGCCGCTCCCGCGGCTTCGAGGCGCGCGGCGTCCGGCACTGGGGCGTGCTCGGCAAGTCCGCGGGCGCGCTCTTCATCCGCTCCTACGAGCGCGGCGAACGCGTCCACCTCGCGATGGTCAGCCGCGGCTACACCGGCACCATGCCGGTGATCGACGAGGTGACCGCCACCCGCGCCCAGTGGGCCCGCGCCGCCGCGCTGCCCGCCGCCGCCCTGCTCGTCTGCCTGTTGGGATGGATCACCGTATGACCGCCGGCATGACCCCCTCGCTGGACGTACGCGGTCTCGCGTACGCGTACCCCGACGGCCACCAGGCCCTGTTCGGCGTCGACCTGACCGTCGGCCGCGGCGAACGCGTCGCGCTGCTCGGCCCCAACGGGGCCGGCAAGACCACCCTCGTCCTGCACCTCAACGGCATCCTCACCGGCGGCGCGGGCTCGGTGACCGTCGCCGGACTGCCGGTCGCGAAGAAGAACCTGGCCGAGATCCGCCGCCGCGTCGGCATCGTCTTCCAGGACCCGGACGACCAGCTCTTCATGCCGACCGTCCGCGAGGACGTGGCCTTCGGCCCGGCCGCCGCCGGGCTGCGGGGCGCGGAGCTGGAGGACGTGGTGCGGCGGGCGCTGGAGCGGGTCGGCATGGCGGAGTTCGCCGACCGGCCCCCGCACCACCTGTCGTTCGGGCAGCGCCGCCGGGTCGCCGTCGCCACCGTGCTCGCCATGGAGCCCGAGATCCTCGTCCTCGACGAGCCCTCCTCCAACCTCGACCCGGCCTCCCGGCGCGAGCTCGCCGACATCCTGCGCTCCCTGGACGTCACCGTCCTGATGGTCACCCACGACCTGCCGTACGCCCTGGAGCTCTGCCCGCGCTCGGTGATCCTCAGCGAGGGCGTGATCGCCGCGGACGGCTCCACGCAGGACGTCCTGTGCGACGAGGCGCTGATGCGCCGGCACCGCCTGGAGCTGCCGTTCGGCTTCGACCCGAGGTCCGTGACGACCCGGGCGTGAGCCCGACGTGAGCCTCTCGGGCTCGGGCGACCCCGGAATCGGACCCCGTGCGCCTGCGTTGCACCATGGGAGCGCACGTACGAGAGGGAGAGTGGGGACGTGGACGTCCGGGGCACGGTGACGGCCGGATTCGAGCCGGTCAGGGACGCGTTCCTGCGGAACTTCGAGCAGCGCGGCGAGCGCGGCGCGGCGCTCGCCGTGTACCGCGACGGCGCCAAGGTCGTCGACCTGTGGGCCGGCACACGGGACGCCGCCGGCAGCGACGCGCCCTGGGCCCTGGACACCGCGCAGGTCGTCCGCTCGGCCACCAAGGGCGTCGCCGCCGCCGTGCCGCTGCTGCTCCACCAGCGCGGCCAGCTCGACCTGGACGCGCCCGTCGGCTCGTACTGGCCCGAGTTCAAGGCCGCCGGCAAGGACCGCGTCACCGTCCGGCAGCTGCTCGCGCACCGCGCCGGGCTGCCGGTGCTCGACCGGCCGCTCACCCTCGAGGAGGCCGTCGACCGGGAGACCGCGTTCGCGGCGGTCGCCGCGCAGGCCCCCGTCTGGGAGCCCGGCACCGCGCACGGCTACCACGCGCACACCTTCAGCTGGCTCGTCGGCGGCCTGGTCCACCGGGTCACCGGCCGCACCATCGGCCGCTGGGTCGACGAGGAGATCGCCCGCCCGCTCGGCCTCGACCTGTGGATCGGGCTGCCGGCCGAGGAGGCCCACCGGGTCGGCCGGCTCGGCCCGGTCGAGGAGCTCGAACCGGCCGACGGCGGCGCGCTGAGGCTGCGGCCCAAGCGGGCCGTCACCGCCGCGTACGAGGACCCCGCCTCGCTGACCCGCCGGGCCTTCGGCGTCATCCGGCCCGCGCCCGACGAGAACAACCCGGTCTACCGGGCCGCCGAACTCCCCGGCTCCGCCGGCATCGCCACCGCCCGCGCGCTGGCCCGCTTCTACGCCTCGACCATCGGCCCGGTCGACGGCCGGCGGCTCTTCGCCCCCGCCACCGTGGCCCTGGCCCGCACCGAGGAGTCCGCCGGGCACGACAAGGTGCTGATCGTCGGCACCCGCTTCGGCCTCGGCCACATGCTGCACGGCCCGGCCTCCCCGCTGCTCGGCCCCGGCTCCTTCGGCCACCCCGGGCGCGGCGGCTCGCTGGGCTTCGCGGACCCGGAGAGCGGCGTCGCGTTCGGCTACGTCACCAACGGGATGCGCAAGACCGTCACCGCCGATCCGCGGGCGCAGGCGCTGATCAGGGCGGTGCACTCGGTGCTCTGACGGTACGTTCGGCGCCATGACGGATCAGACGGGACGTTTTCAGACGGGACGTTTTCAGGGGCACACGGCACTGGTCACCGGAGCGGCCCGGGGCATCGGCGCGGCCACCGCGCACCGGCTCGCCGCCGAGGGCGCGACCGTCCTGCTCGCCGACGTGGACCTCGCGGCGGCCGAGGAGACCGCGGCCGGCATCCCGCGGGCGGTGGCGCTGCGCTGCGACGTCGGCGACCGGGCGTCGGTCGAGGCGGCCGTCGGGTACGCCGCCGAGCGCTTCGGCGGCCTGGACGTGCTGGTCAACAACGCGCTGGCGCGGGTCGTCCCGGCCGACGGGCCCTTCGAGGACGAGCCCGACGACGCCTGGACGCAGAGCCTCTCCGTCACGCTGATGGGCGCGGTGCGCTGCGCGCGCGCCGCGCTGCCGCTGCTCGCCGCCTCCGGGCGGGGCGCGATCGTCAACATCGGCTCGGTCAACGCCGAACAGGACTTCGGCAATCACGCCTACAGCGCCGCCAAGGCGGGGCTCGGCTCCTTCACGCGCACCCTCGCCGGCGAGGCCGCGCCGCGCGGCGTCCGGGTCAACCAGATCAACCCCGGCACCGTCGCCACCCGCGCCTGGGAAGGGCGCCAGGAGGAGCTCGACGCACTGGCGCGCCGGGTGTACCCGCTGGGCCGGGTCGGCCGCCCCGAGGACATCGCCGCGGCCGTCGCCTTCCTCGCCTCCGCCGACGCCTCGTGGATCACGGGGACCACGCTCCGTGTCGACGGGGGACTACTCGCCGTGAACACCGGCTTCCGGCTGGCGCGCGACGAGAGCTGAGGAGCGCGGGGGCGCGCCGATCCGCGCGCCCCCGCGCGGCGCATTCGCGGCCCGCGGCCGCTGCCGAATCGATCCGGCTCCACGCCCTCCCGACCTGGCCCTCACCTGGCCCTATGTCCTCGTTTCAATCGTCGTTGGCGAGAACTCACCGCGTGCGCCCCGGGGGTGCGTGGATCACTCAGGCGGCGCTCACGACACCGTGCGCCCCTTGATCCCTATTGCTGTGCGTAGTCGCCCAATTTCATACTGTCATCAAGCTCCCCGGCGGCGGCGCACGTCCGGGGAGCGCTCCCACGTACCCGCACCCTCGCAGCGAGGAGGTCCGCCATGCCCCGGCTCCCGGGACGCGAACTGCTGGCCGTCACCGTCCAGCCCGTCCTGCTGCTCGCCGCCGGCACGGTCTACGTCCTCATCGAGGCGCGGGGCTGGTCGCCCGGCCACACGATCTTCCTGTTCCAGTTCGCGGTGCTCGGCTACCTCGCGCTCCTGGAGCACCTCATCCCGTACGAGCCGAGCTGGCGGCCGGACCGGCGGGAATGGGGCTGGTACGGCGTGTACTACGTGCTCACCGCCGTCGGCGGCGCCACCGGGCAGAACGCGGTGCTGCTCGCGGCCGGCGCGGTCGCCCGGCCCCGGCCGGCGCTGCCGCTGTGGGCCGAGATACCCCTGGCGCTCCTGGTGGGCTCGCTCGCGAGCTACGCGGTGCACCGCGCCGGGCACACCTACGCCTGGCTGTGGCGGCTGCACGGCGTGCACCACGTGCCCGGGAAGGTCAACGTCGGGAACAACGGGGTCAACCACGTCGCCGACGTGGTCATCTCGCAGGGCTCCGTCCAACTGGCGCTGGCGCTGGCCGGGCTCTCCGGGCGGGCGCTGCTCGCGGTGGGCCTGTTCACCGTCGCCCAGGGGTACTTCGTGCATGCCAACGTCCGCGTCCGGCTCGGGGCGCTGAACCATGTCCTCGCGGGGCCCGAGCAGCACCGGCTGCACCACAGCACCGACCTGTCCGAAGCCGGCCACTACGGCTCCGAACTGGCGCTCTGGGACAAGCTGTTCGGCAGCTACACCTGGCGGCCGGGCTGCGCGCCGCAGATGGTCGGGCTGACGGACCCGGACGCGTTCCCGGCCACCGGCCGGATCCTCGCCACGCTCGTCAGCCCCTGGCGCCGTACCGCCGGCTGACGCCGCCGGCCGCCCGCCGCACTCCTCCTTCGCTCTTCATCACCTTCTCCTGTCGCGATGCAAGGGACCGCTCATGCCCGAACACGCCCGTACGCCGTCCGACCCGTCCTCCGAGAAGATCGCCCTCATCGGCATCGGCTGCCGATTCCCCGGCGGCGCCAACGACCACCGGTCCTTCTGGCGCAACCTCGTCGAGGGCCGCGACTGCATCACCGACACCCCGCCCGACCGGTACGACGCGGCCGGGCTCGGCTCCCGCGACAAGGCCAAGCCCGGCCGGCTGGTCGGCGGGCGCGGCGGATACATCGACGGCTTCGACGAGTTCGACCCGGAGTTCTTCGGCATCAGCCCCCGCGAGGCGCACTCCATGGACCCGCAGCAGCGCAAGCTCCTGGAGGTCGCCTGGGAGGCCCTGGAGGACGGCGGACAGAAACCGGCCGAGCTCGCCGGGCGCGACGTCGGCGTGTTCGTCGGCGCGTTCACCCTCGACTACAAGATCCTGCAGTTCGCCGACCTGCGCTTCGACACCCTCGGCGCGCACACCGCCACCGGCACGATGATGACGATGGTGTCGAACCGGCTCTCGCACTGCTTCGACTTCCGCGGCCCCAGCCTCTCCGTCGACTCCGCGTGCAGCTCCTCCCTCGTCGCCGTCCACCTCGCCTGCGAGAGCCTGCGGCGCGGCGAGAGCTCCCTCGCCCTGGCCGGCGGCACCCTGCTGCACCTCACCCCGCAGTACACGATCGCCGAGACCAAGGGCGGCTTCCTCTCCCCGCAGGGCCGCTCCCGCACCTTCGACGCCGGCGCCGACGGATACGTACGCGCCGAGGGCGTCGGGATCGTCGCGCTCAAACGGCTCTCCGACGCGCTGCGCGACGGCGACCCGGTGCACGCCGTCATCACCGCCACCGGCGTCAACCAGGACGGCCGCACCAACGGGATCACCGTGCCCAGCGCCGACGCCCAGGTCGCGCTGATCGAGCAGGTCTGCGCCCAGGCCGGGATCACCCCCGGCGCCCTGCAGTACGTCGAGGCGCACGGCACCTCCACCCCCGTCGGCGACCCGGTGGAGGCCGGCGCGCTCGCCCGGGCCCTCGCCGTCGGCCGCCGCCCCGGCGACGCCTGCTACGTCGGCTCGGTCAAGACGAACATCGGGCACACCGAGTCCGCCGCCGGCATCGCCGGACTCATCAAGACCGCCCTCAGCCTCGAACACCGCCTGATCCCGCCGCACATCAACCTGGAGCGGATCAACCCCGCGATCGACCTGGACGCCGCCCCGTTCCGCATCCCCGACCGGCTCACCCCCTGGCCCGACCACGACGGACCGGCCCGCGCCGGCGTCAACGCCTTCGGCTTCGGCGGCACCAACGCCCACGTCCTCCTCGAAGCCCCGCCCGCGCCGGCGGAGCAACCGGCCGCCGACGGCACCCGCCCCCGGCTCTCCGTGCTGCCGCTCAGCGCCCACGACGCCGCCGTGCTCCCGGACCACGCCGCGACCGTCCGCGCCGAACTCGCCGGGCCGTACGCCGCCGACCCCGCCGACCTGGCGCACACCTACGCCCACCGCCGCCAGCACCACGAGGCCCGCCTCGCCGTGGTGTACGAGACGGGCGCCGAGCTCGACGAGGCCCTGGCCGCGCACGCCCGCGGCGAGGACCATCCCCGCGTGGTGCACGGCGACTCCCGCGACGGCCGGCACCCCGGCCCCGCCTGGGTGTTCACCGGCATGGGCCCGCAGTGGTGGGGCATGGGCCGCGACCTGTTCGCGACCCAGCCCGTCTACCGGGCGGCCGTCGAGGCCGTCGACCGGGAGATCGCCGCCCAGGCCGGCTGGTCCCTCGTCGACGAGCTCGCCGCCCCCGTCGAGCGGTCCCGGATGGCGGAGACCTGGCTCTCCCAGCCCGCCAACTTCGCGGTCCAGGTGGGCCTCGCCGCCCTCTGGCGCGCCCACGGCGTCGAGCCGTCGGCGGTCGTCGGCCACAGCACCGGCGAGGTCGCCGCCTTCCACGAGGCCGGCGTGTACGACCTCGCCGACGCCGTGCGGATCGTGCTCTGCCGCAGCCGGCTCCAGCACCGGCTCGCCGGCGCCGGCGGCATGCTCGCCGTCGGCCTGTCCGAGGAGGAGGCGGTGCGCCGGGCCGCGCCGTACGGGGAGAGGATCTCCGTCGCCGCCGTCAACAGCCCCGGCGCGCTCACCCTCGCCGGCGACCGGACCGCGCTCACCGCGTACGCCGAAGCCCTGCGCGCCGACGGGGTGTTCGCCAAGTTCCTCGACGTGGAGGTGCCGTACCACAGCGCCGCCATGGACGCGATCGAGGACGAGCTGCGGGCCGGTCTCGCCGGCATCAAGCCGCGCCCCGCCCGGCTGCCGCTGTACCTGACCGGCCGCGAGGGCCGCGGCGAGGGCCCCGAGCTGGACGCCGGGTACTGGTGGAGCAACGTCCGCGACACCGTGCGGTTCCGCGCCGCCGTCGACGCGATGGCCGCCGACGGGCACCGCGTCTTCCTGGAACTCGGCCCGCACCCCGTGCTCGGGCACTCCGTCCGCGAATGCCTGGAGGCGCACGGCGGCGGACCGGCCACCATCCTGCCGTCGATCCGGCGCGCCGAGGACGAGTCGCTGCGCTTCACCACCTCCCTCGCCGCCCTCCACACCCTCGGCGTCCCCGTCGACTGGACCGTGCTGCAGCCGCGCGGCCGGGCCGTGCCGCTGCCCCGCTATCCGTGGAAGCGGGACCGGTACTGGACCGAGCCCGAGCCCGTCGCCCGGGTCCGGCTCGGGCAGGTCGACCACCCGCTCCTCGGCCGCCGCCTCGAGACCGCCGAACCCGCCTGGGAGGCCGCGCTGGACGTCGAGTCCACGCCGTACCTCGCCGACCACCGCATCCAGGGCCGGACGCTGTTCCCCGCGGCCGGGTACGTCGAGATGGCCACCCAGGCGGTGCGGGCGCTGACCGGCGCGACCGAGGTCGTGCTCGGCGACATCGAGCTGCGCAAGGCCCTGTTCCTGCCCGACGACGCGCCCCGCACGGTGCAGCTGTCGCTGTCGGAGCAGTCCGCCGCGTTCACGATCGCGTCGGCCGGCGGCGACGGACCGGCGGTGCACGCCTGCGGCGTGGTCCGCGGCAGTACGAGCGGGGGTACGGGCGGCGGCACGGGCCGCGGGGCGGGCTGTGCCGCGGGCGTCCTGCCCGAGCGGCGCGGGGAGCACCTCGACGCCGACGCCTGCTACGCCGCCCTCGGCGCGCGCGGCTACCACTACGGCCCCGCGTTCCAGGGCATCGCCGAGGTATGGAGGTCCGACGGCGAGGCCCTCGCCCTGATCCGCCCGCCCGCCGTCCTCGACGGCGACGCGGCAGGCCACCAGCTGCACCCCGCCCTGCTCGACGCCTGCTTCCAGGCCCTGCTGACGGCCGGGCCGCCCGCGTCCGGCGAGGACGCCACCGGGATGCTGCTGCCCCTGTCCGTCGACGAGGTGCGGACCGTCCCTGTCGGCGACCGCGCCCTGTGGGCGCACGCCACCGTGACCCGGCGCGGGGACGACGAACTCGTCGGCGACATCGCCCTGTATACGGAGGACGGCCGCTCCGCCGGCCATGTCCGGGGCTTCCGCGCCGCCGACGTCGAGCAGGCCGGGGCAGCCGTCGGCCTCGCCACGATCGACGGCTGGCTCGCCGAACTCGCCTGGACGGAAGCCCCGTACGAGGACACAGAGGCCGCCGGCCCGGACGGGGAGCGCGTCGCGGCCCCCGGCACGGACGGAATGCCCGTCGCGGCCCCCGACCGCTGGCTGCTGCTCGCGGACCGCCCCGGCGGCACCGCGGACGCCCTCGCCGAGCTGCTCGCCGCACGCGGCGGCAGCTGCCATCTGGTGCGCCCCGGCGACGCGTACGCCCACGACCCCGACGGCCGGGACAGCCGGGTCGTCCCCGGCGACGCCGAGCACCTGGGGCGGCTCCTCGCCCTCGGGCCCTACGAGGCGATCGTCCACCTCTGGAACCTCGACCTGCCCGCCCTGGACGAGACCTCCCGCGACCGGCTCGACGCCCACGCCGCGACCGGCGCGTACTCCCTCGTCGCACTCGCCCGCGCCCTCCAGGACGCGCCCGCCCGGAGCCGCCCCGCCGCCCTGCACGTCGTCACCCGCGGCGCCCAGACCACGGCCCCCGGCGCCCCCACGGAACCCCTGGGCGCCCCGGCCTGGGGCGTCACCCGGGTCCTGCGTCACCAGGAACTGACCGACCACCCCGGCAAATTGATCGACCTGGACCCCGCCCCCGGGGCGGCCGAGGCCGTCGACCTCCTGCGCGAGCTGTTCGCGCCCGCCGACGCCGCCGAGGACGAGGTCGCCCTGCGCGACGGGCGGCGCCTCGTCAGCCGGCTCGTACGGCCGGAGGGGCTGACGCGGCCGCTGCCGCCGCGGCTGCGCGCCGACGGGGCGTACCTGGTCACCGGGGCGTTCGGGGCGCTCGGGCGGCTGCTGTGCCGGTCCCTCGTGAAGCGCGGCGCCCGGCATCTGATCCTCGTCGGCCGGACCGGGCTGCCGGACCGGGCCACCTGGCGGGCCCTCGACCCGGACGCGCCGACGAGCTCCGGGGCGCGGTTCGTCAAGGAGCTGGAGGCCCTCGGGGCGCACCCCGTGCACGCCGCGCTGGACATCGCCGACGAGCAGGCGCTCGCGGACTGGCTCACCGAGCGGCGCGCCCAGGACGCCCCGCCCGTACGCGGTGTGTTCCATCTCGCCGGGCAGGTCCGGGACACCCCCGTGCGCGACATGGACCGGGCCGTCTTCGATGCCGCCTTCACCCCGAAGGCCGCCGGCGCCTGGCTGCTGCACCGGCTCCTGCGCGACGAACCCCTCGACCACTTCGTGCTGTTCGCGTCCGTCGGCTCCCTGCTCACCACCGCAGGACAGACCAACTACGCCGCAGGCAACGCGTTCCTCGACGCGCTGGCCCACCACCGCCGGGCCCGCGGCCTGCCCGCGCTCAGTCTCGACTGGGGGCCCTGGGCGACCGGCATGATCGAGGAGCTCAGCCTGGTCGAGCACTACCGCACGGTCCGCGGCATGACCTCGCTCACCCCGGCCGCCGGCACGGCCGTCCTGGAGCGGGTCCTCGGCCAGGACCGCGCGCAGTTACTGATCGCCACGATCAGCGACTGGAAGGCGTTCCTCGCCTGGTACCCGACCTCGCCCCCGCTGGTCGCCGGACTGGCCGCCGAGGCCGCCCGGACCGCCGCGGCCGGCGCGCCGGGCGAAGGCGCCGACGAACCCGCCGCGTACCTGGCCCGGTTCCGCGCCGCCGCCGACGGCGAGGAGCGCGCCGCGCTGGTCGCCGCCCGGTTCACCGGCCCCGCCGCGTCCGTGCTGCGGGTCCCCGAGGACCGCATCGACCCCGACGGCGGTCTCGGCGCGCTCGGCCTGGACTCGCTGCTCGCCATGGAGCTGCGCGCCCGCGTCCAGGCCGCCACCGGCGTCGCGCTGCCGGTCGTGGCACTGCTCAGCGGCGCGCCGGTACGGGAGCTGGTCGCCCAGCTGCACGAGGCCACCGAGGCCCTGGCGGCCGGCACGGCCGGCCCGGCGGCGGACATCGCGGTCGAGATCCACGAGGACCCCGACCGGCATCCGCTGACGCAGAACCAGAAGGCCCTGTGGTTCCTCAAGCAGCTCAACCCCGACGGCTTCGCCTACAACATCGGCGGCGCGGTCGAGGTCCGCACCGAGCTGGAGCCCGAGCTGATGGCCGCCGCCGTGCGCGTGCTCGTCGCCCGGCACCCGGTGCTGCGCGCCAACGTCTTCCTGGAGGACGGCCGTCCCGTCCAGCGGATCTCGGACCGGACGGAGCCCGACTTCGGGGTCTTCGACGTCGAGGGCCTGGAGTGGGACGAGATCCGCGAGCTGATCGTGGCGGAGTACCGCAGGCCGTACGACCTCGCCGAGGACCCGCTGATGCGGTTCCGGCTGTTCCGGCGCGGCCGGGACCGCTGGGTGCTCATGAAGGCCGTCCACCACATCGTCTCGGACGCGATCTCCACCTTCACCTTCATCGAGGAACTGCTGGCCCTCTACGAGGGCATGCGGGCCGGCCGCACCGTCGACCTGCCCGCCGTCCCCGCCCGGTACCTCGACTTCCTGAACCGGCAGAACCGCTTCCTGGCCTCCCCGGACGCCGACCGGATGCTGGAGTACTGGCGTGGCGCGCTGCCCGCCGAGCTCCCGCCGCTGGCCCTGCCCACCGACGCGCCCCGGCCGGCCGTGCAGACCCACAACGGGGCCTCGGAGTTCTTCGTCCTCGACGAGGAGCTGAGCGCCCGGGTGCACGCCCTGGCCCGGGAGCACGACGTCACCGTCTTCATGGTGCTGCTCGCCGCCTACCACCTGCTGCTCCACCGGCACTCCGGACAGGACGACGTGGTCGTCGGCAGCCCGGTCACCGGCCGTACCGACGAGGAACTGGCGTCGGTGTACGGGTACTTCGTCAACCCGCTGCCGCTGTACGCGAACCTCGCCGGCGACCCGAGCGTCGCCGAGCTGCTCGCCCAGGTACGGCGGACCGTGCTCGGCGGGCTCGACCACCAGGAGTACCCGTTCGTGCTCCTCGTCGAGAAGCTGGGCCTGCCGCACGACCCGAGCCGCTCCGCGGTCTTCCAGGCGATGTTCATCCTGCTCGCCCACAAGGTCTCCTCGCAGCAGTACGGCTACCACCTGGACTACATCGAACTCCCCGAGGAGGAAGGGCAGTTCGACCTCACCCTGTCGGCGTACGAGGACGAGTCCGAGCACCGCTTCCACTGCGTCCTGAAGTACAACACCGACCTGTTCCACGCCGGGACCGTGCAGCGGCTCGCCCGCCACTACACGGCCCTGCTCGACGCGCTGACCCGCTCCGCCGGCGACCGGCCGGTGGCCGCGCTCGACATGCTCGGCGCGGACGAGCGGCACGCGATCCTGCACGGACCGGCCGCGCGCGGCCCGGTCGTCGCCCAGGACCTCCCGGCGCACGTCCTGTTCGCCCAGGCGGCCGCCCGTACCCCGGACGCGGTCGCGGTCACCGTGCCGGGCGCGGCGTCCGGCGGCGAGGCCCGGCACGTCACGTACGGCGCACTGGACCGAGACTCGGCGGCCCTCGCGGCGCAGTTGCGCGCCGGCGGCACGGGCGCGGGAGACGTGGTCGCCGTCTGCCTCCCGAAGTCCCCCGAGCTGATCGTCGCCCTGCTCGCGGTCTGGCGCGCGGGCGCCGCGTACCTGCCCCTGGACCCGGACCACCCGTCGGACCGCCTGACGTACATGGCGCGGAACGCGGGCGCGACGCGCGTCGTCACGGACGCCGCGACCCGCGGGAAACTCGCGGGTCTGGAGGCGGAGTTCGTCACGGACGTCAGCCTCGACACCGGGCCCGATGACGTTCCCGCGGCGGACCTCGTCGCCGACCCCGCCCCCGACCCCGGCGCCCTCGCCTACGTCATCCACACCTCCGGCTCCACTGGACGCCCCAAGGCCGTCCGGGTCTCGCACCGCTCCCTCGCCGCCCTGTACGGGGCCTGGCGGGCGGCCTACGGGCTCGACGCCTCGCCCGGCGTGCACCTCCAGATGGCCGCGCTCTCGTTCGACGTCTTCACCGGGGACCTCGTGCGGGCCCTGTGCTCCGGCGGGCGGCTCGTGCTCGCCGACCGGGAACTGCTGCTCAACACGGCGCGGCTGCACGAGGCGATGATCGCCGAGGGCGTCGACTCGGCCGAGTTCGTGCCCGCCGTCGTCCGCGCACTGATGCGGCACTGCGAGGAGGGCGGCCACCGGCTCGACTTCATGCGGCTGCTCGTCGTCGGCTCGGACACCTGGAAGGTCGCCGAGTACGAGCGGCTGCGCCGCCTCGCCGGACCGGACACCCGGGTGGTCAACTCGTACGGCCTGACCGAGGCCACCGTCGACAGCGCCTGCTTCGAGGGCCCCGCCGACGGCCTCGACCCGAACGCCGCCGTCCCCATCGGCGTCCCGCTGCCCAACTGCGTCCTGCACGTCCTGGACGCGCACCGGCGGCCCGTGCCGCCCGGCGTGGTCGGCGAACTGTGGGCCGGCGGCCCCGGCCTCGCCGTCGACTACGCCGGCGACCCGGAGCAGACCGCCGACCGTTTCGTGGAGGTCGACCTCGACGGGACGGCGCCCGAGCGGCTGTACCGCACCGGCGACCTCGCCCGCCGCGACGACCGGGGCCGCATCCACCTCATCGGCCGCGCCGACGCCCAGATCAAACTGCGCGGCCACCGCATCGAACCCGGCGAGATCGAGTCGCTGCTGGCCTGTGCCGACGGCGTCCTGGACGCGTACGTCACCGTCCGCACCGACACCGGCGGGGAGCCCGCCCTCTGCGGCTACGTCGTCGCGGCCGACGGCGCGCGCCCCGACCCCAGGGCCCTGCGCCGGCACCTCGCCGCCCAGCTCCCCACGTACCTGATCCCCGCCCACCTGACCGTGCTCGACGCCCTCCCGCTCACCCCCAACGGCAAGGTCGACCCGGCCGCGCTGCCCGCGCCGGCCGCCCCCGACACCTCCCCCGAGGAGGAGCACGAACCACCGGTCACGCTCTACGAGGAGCGGGTCGCCGCCCACTGGAAGGCCGTCCTCGGCGTCGACCGGATCGGTCTGCGCTCCGACTTCTTCGCCGCCGGCGGCAGCTCGATCACCCTCATCGAGCTGATCCACCACCTGCAGAAGGAGTTCGGCATCGCCATCCCCGTCGGCCTGCTGTTCAAGGTGACGACGCTGCACGGCATGGCCCGCACGGTCGAGGACATCGTCACCGGGAGGACCGACGGCGTCCTGTCCCACCTCACCTTCAACACCGGCGCGGCCACCCCGCTGTTCTGCTTCCCGCCGGCCGGCGGCCACGGCCTGGTCTACCGGCACTTCGCCGCCTCCCTGCCCGAGTACGAACTGCACGCCTTCAACCACGTCGACGGCGACAAGGCCGTGCGCTACGCCGACCTCGTCGAGCGGCTGCGGCCCGAGGGACCCTGCCTCCTGCTCGGCTACTCGCTCGGCGGCAACCTCGCCTTCGAGGTCGCCAAGGAGCTGGAGCGGCGCGGCCGGCGCGTCCCGCACGTCGTGATCATGGACTCGTACCGGATCACCGAGACCTACGGTCTGGCCGCCGAGCACATCGAGGCCTTCGAGCACGAGCTGCGCGACCATCTGCGCCGCCACACCCGCTCGGAGACGGTCACCGAGCAGACCCTCGCCCAGGCCAGGGACTACCTGGAGTACTGCGGCCGCACCCCGAACCACGGCACGGTCGCCGCCACGGTCACGGTCATCGCCGACGAGGCGAAGGCCGGGCTGTACGGGGCGGGGCAGCGCGGCAGCTGGCACGCCGCCTCCACCACCGACGCCCGGCTGGTGCGCGGCAGCGGACTGCACGCGGAGATGCTCGACGAGAAGCCGGCCGGGCGGAACGCGGCGCTGACGCGGACCGCGCTCGGCGACGACGTGGTGTTCCTCGCCGGCCCGGCCCGCGGCAGGGAGGACGAGTCGGATGTCGCGTGAACACCGGACCGTATGGGAGCGCCGTGCGTCGCGCACCGCGGACGAACCGCCGCGAGTGATCGTCGTCGGCGCCGGCATCGGCGGCCTGTCCACCGGCTGCTACGCGCAGATGAGCGGCGCGGAGACCCGGATCTTCGAGCGGCACGTACTGCCCGGCGGCTGCTGCACGGCCTGGTCCCGGCAGGACTACGTCTTCGACTACTGCATCGAGTGGCTGACCGGCACCGGCCGGGGCAACGACGCCGCCCGGCTGTGGCGGGAACTCGGCGCGCTGGACGGCAAGACGGTCGCCAACTTCGAGATGTTCAACACCGTCACGGACGAGACGGGCCGCTCGGTCACCTTCTACAACGACCCCGACCGCCTCGAAGCGCACCTCCTCGAGCTGTCCCCGGCCGACGCCCGCCCGATCCGGGCGTTCTGCCGGGACCTGCGGCGCTTCATCGGCATCAACCTGTACCCGTTCCTCACCCCGCCGCCGCTGCAGTCCCCCCGGGAGAAGCTCCGGATGCTGCGGGCCGTGCTGCCGTCGTTCGTCACGCTGTGGCGGACGGCGGTGACCCGGATGGAGACGTTCTGCGACCGCTTCCAGGACCCGCTGCTGCGGCGCGCGTTCCCGTTCATCTTCTTCCAGGACCACGAGGTCTTCCCGCTGCTGCCGTACCTGTTCAACATGGCCAGCGCCTACCACCGGAACGCCGGCTTCCCGCAGGGCGGTTCGCTGGGCCTGGCGCGCTCGGTGGAGGAGCGGTACCTGGGCCTCGGCGGCCGGATCGACTACCGGGCGCGGGTGGAGCGGGTCCTCGTCGAGAACGACCGCGCTGTCGGCGTCGAACTGCGCGGCGGGGAACGGCACTACGCCGAACACGTCGTCTCCGCCTGCGACGGCGCGACGACCCTGCAGGGCCTGCTCGGCGGCCGGTACGCCAGTCCGCGCACCGACAAGCTCTTCACGGAGATGGCCGAGGAGCCGGACCTGCTCTATCCGGGTGTGGTCTCCGCGTTCGTCGGCCTGAAGGACGAACTCGACCCGGCCGCCCGGCACAGCACCACGTACCTGCTCTCCGAGGCCGACAGCAAGGCGCTGCCCGGCTGCATGCAGAACAGCCTCGTGGTCCAGCTGCGCTCGCGCTACTCCGACGGCTTCGCCCCGCCCGGCAAGTCGGTGATCCACTGCACGTACTTCTCCGACTACGCCTCCTGGAAGCTGCTGCGCCGCACCGACCGCAAGGCGTACTGGGCGCGCAAGCAGGAGGTGGCGGACTTCGTCCGGGGCTTCCTGGAGCGGCACCATCCGGGGATCGGGGAGGCGATCGAGGTCGTCGACGTGGCCTCGCCGACGACCACGGAGCGGTACACCGGCGTGCGCGGCGGCAGCATCCTCGGCTGGAAGTCCTTCACCCCCGCCGACGACGTGATCACCGGCCTGATCAACAAGGACCGACTGCGGCTGCCCGGCCTCGACGGCTTCACGCTGGCCGGCCAGTGGTTCGGCGGCGGCAGTCTGATCCGGGCCGCGGCGAGCGGCCGGTTCGCCGCCCAGTACCTGTGCCGGGACCTGGGCCTGGAGTTCCGGGCCTGGGAGAGCGGCGGGACGGAGCCCTGGCATCCGGGCAAGCTCGGCCGGCTGCCGCAGCTGGAGAAGCGGAGGGTGAAGTGAAGCAGCAGCATCGGCAGCAGCGAGCAGCCGCCCGCCGTAACTCGATGATCATCATCGGCGGAGGTCTGGGCGGCCTGTCCACCGGCGCGTACGCGCGGATGAACGGCTACCGCACCCGCGTCTTCGAGATGCACGAACTCCCCGGCGGCTGCTGCACCGGCTGGGACCGCGGCGACTTCACCTTCGACGCCTGCGTCAGCTGGCTCCTCGGCAACGGCCCCGGCAACGAGATGCACCAGATCTGGCTCGAACTCGGGGCGCTGCAGGGCAAGGAGATGCGGCACTTCGACGTCTTCAACACGATCCGCGGCGCGGACGGCCGGGTCGTCCACTTCTACTGCGACCCCGACCGTCTCGAAGCGCACCTGCTGGAGCTGTCGCCGGCGGACGCCCGCCGGATCCGTTCCTTCTGCGCGGGGCTGCGCAGGTTCATCACCTGCCTGCCCGCGTACCCCTTCCTCAAGCCGGTGGGCCTGATGACGCGGCGCGAGCGGTGGCGGATGCTGGCCGGCTTCGTCCCGTACCTCAACCTCTTCCGCACCTCGATGTCGGTGCTGATGTCGGAGTACTCCACCCGCTTCGAGGACCCGCTGCTGCGCGAGGCGTTCAACTACATCCTGTACGAGAAGCAGCCCAACTTCCCGGTGCTGCCGTTCTTCTTCCAGATGGCCGCGCAGTACCTGCGCTCGGCCGGCGTGCCCGAGGGCGGCTCGCTTGAGCTGGCCCGGTCGGTCGAGCAGCGGTACCTGCGGCTCGGCGGCGAGATCACGTACAACGCGATGGTCGAGGAGATCCTCGTCAAGGACGACCGGGCCATCGGCGTCCGGCTCTCCGACGGCAGCGAGCACTTCGCCGACCTCGTCGTCTCCGCGTGCGACGGCCCGGCGACGTTCCTGAAGCTGCTGGACGGCCGCTATCTGGAGGGCGAGTACGAGACGCTGTACCGGAAGACGCTGCACGAGCCCGGCATGATCTTCCCCGGCTACGTCAGCGTCTTCCTGGGCCTGCGCCGCCCCTACCCCGACGCCGTGCCGACCACGACACACCTGCTGGACGAGGCGACGGCGGCCCGCCTGACGGGACTCCAGCACCCCAGCCTGAACGTCCAGTTCCGCAGCCGGCTGTACCCGGAGCTGTCGCCCCGGGACACGTCCGTCATCTACGCCACGTACTTCTCCGACACCGCGCCCTGGCGGGACCTCGCCGAGGGCCCCGAGCGCCTCACCCGCCCGAGGCGCGGCGCGGACCTGCACACGCTGCCGGTGAAACGCGGCAAGGCGTACACGCTCGCGAAACGGGCGGTACGGGACACGGTGGTGGACTTCCTGGAGGAGCTGCACCCCGGCCTGAAGGCCTCGGTCGCGGTCAAGGACGTGGCCACCCCCCTCACCCAGATCCGCTACACGGGCAGCTTCGAGGGCACGTTCCTCGGCTGGCAGCCCTTCGTGGAGAGCGGCGAGGCGATGGAGGAACTGGTCAAGAGGAACGGTCCGGTCCTCCCCGGCCTGGAGAACTTCTACCTCTCCGGGGTGTGGGCCACGACCGGCGGCCTGATCCGCGCGGCCGCGGCGGGCCGGCAGGTCATGCAGTTCATCTGCCGTGACGACGGCATCGACTTCCGCGCCGAGACCGACACCAGCGCACCGCCGCCGACGCATGTCGACATCGCGGTCGGCCCGTACGTCTGAGAAGGGACGCACGAAGCATGACGACGGACACCCAGCAACAGCAGCAGCAACAGGCCCCCCTTTCCTACCCGTTCTGGACGAAGGAGGGCCTGGGACTCGCCGCGGAATACGGGGACCTGAGGGACCGCCCGCCGGTCCGGGTCCGCCTCCCGTACGGCGACGAGGCGTGGCTCGTGACCCGGTACGAGGACGTCCGCGCCGTCCTCTCGGACGCCCGCTTCAGCCTGGCGGAGGCCGTCCGCCGCGACCAGCCGCGGATCGGCCCGATGCCGCGGGCGGGCGGCGGCCTGATCGCCCTGGACGCGCCGGACCACACACGGCTGCGGGCGCTGCCGGCCAAGGAGTTCACGGCCCGCAGGATCGAGCGCCTGCGGCAGCGGGTGCGCGACGTGGCGGACGCGCTGCTCGACGTGATGGAGGAGACGGGCCCGCCGGCGGACCTGGTGGAGACGCTGGCCTTCCCGCTCCCCCTGACGATGATCTGCGAGCTGGTCGGCGTCCCGGAGGAGGACCGCCCGGCGGTCCGCTCGTGGGCCGACACGGTGTGCACGGGGACGGTGACCCCGGAGACGCTGGGCAAACAGGCGGCGGACTTCTTCACGCGGATGCACGGCTGGATCGAGGACCGGAGAAGGAACCCGAGGCAGGACCTCCTGACGCTCCTGACGGAGGGCGTGGAGGACGAGGAGGAACTGACCGGCCTGCTGAACGAGTTGCTGATCGGCGGCTTCGTGACAACGACGAACCAGATCGCCAACTTCTTCTCGGTGCTGCTGATCCCGGGGGAGGCGGGCGCGGAGGGAGTCCTGTCCGCGATCCGCGAGGACCCGTCCCGCATCCCGCGAGCGGTGGAGGAACTCCTCCGCTACGTCCCCCTACTGAACGGCCTGACGCTCCCGCGATACGCGCTGGAGGACGTGGAACTGGCCGGCGTCGTGATCGAGGCCGGGCAGGCGGTCGTGGTCTCCCAGGCCGCCGCCAACCACGACCCGGACGCCTTCCCCACCCCCCACCGCCTCCGCCTGGACCGCCCCGGCACCCCCCACATCAGCTTCGGCCACGGCATCCACTACTGCCTCGGCGCCCACCTGGCCCGCCTGGAACTCCAGGTCACCCTGGCCCGCGTGACGACCCGCCTCCCGAACCTGCGCCTGGCGGTCCCGAAGTCCGAACTGGACTGGCGCAACAAGGAGTTCTTCAGCGGTCTGAGAAGCCTCCCCGTGGAATGGTGAGGCCCGGCGCGTCCGCTCCTCAGCTCGTCGTCAGCATCAGCCCGATGCCGACCACCATCAGACCCGCCGCCGCGACGCGCGGGCCGCCGAAGCGTTCCTTGAAGAAGAGCGTGCCGATGGCCGCGCCGACGATGATCGAGGACTCGCGGAGGGCGGCGATCGGGGCCAGGGGGGCCTTGGTCTGGGCCCAGAGGACCAGGGCGTAGGCCGCGACCGAGAGGGCCCCGGCCAGGAGGCCGCGGGCCGCGTAGGGCCGCAGTTGCCCGGCCAGTTCGCCGCGGCGGCGGTACAGCGCGTACGCCGGGATCGCCAGGCCCTCCAGGATCATCAGCCACGCGATGTAGCCGAGCGGGGTGCCCGAGGCGCGGACGCCGATGCCGTCCACGACCGTGTACCCCGCGATCGCCAGGCCCGTGCCGAGCGCCGCCAGCAGGGCCGGCCAGTGGGGGCGGCGGCCCGAGCCGCGGATGCCCCACAGGGCGAGGCCGGTCAGGCCCGCGCAGGCCACCGCGACGCCCGCGAGCTGCGGCGCGTCCGGGATCTCGTGCAGAAAGACCGCCGCGAGCAGGGTCACCACCAGCGGGGCGGTGCCGCGGGCGATCGGGTACATCTGCCCGAAGTCGCCGAGCGCGAACGACCGCATGAGCAGCAGGTAGTAGCCGACGTGCAGGATCGCCGAGGCCACCAGGTACGGCCACGCCCCGGCCGCCGGCAGCGGTACGAAGAGCGCGGTGACGCCGCCGAGCAGCGCCCCGCCGCCGGATATGAGCGTGAAGGAGAGCAGTTGGTCCTTGATGTGGTGCGCGATCGCGTTCCAGCTCGCGTGCGTCACCGCCGCGATCAGGACCGCGGCGACGACCAGCGGCGTCACGCCGTACGCTCGCGGACGTCCACCAGCACGCCGCCCGCGTGGGCGATCAGGGTCTTCGGCTCCATCGGGAACACCGTGTACGGGGTGCCCGCCGCCGCCCACACCACGTCGTGGTCGAGCAGGCCCCGGTCGGCGAGGACGCGGGTCTTCGTACGGTGCCCGAACGGCGGGACGCCGCCGATCGCGTACCCGGTCGCCTCGCGGACGACCGCCGCGTCCGGCCGGGTCACCTTGGCCGCGCCCAGCTCCGCGCGGACCCGCTCCATGTCGACGCGCGAGGAGCCGTCCATCAGGACGAGCACCGGAACCCCTCCCCCAAGCTCTCGGCTTCGCTCGAGCAGGGGGGACCCCCATGCCGCGAAGACCAGGGATTTGACGATCTCCGAGGTGTCACAGCCGATGGCCGCGGCGGCCTCGGCGGCGGTGCGGGTGGCGTCCGGGAAGCGCCGGACCTCGGCCTCGATGCCGAGGTCCTTCAGCGCGGCGGCGAACTGCGGGTGCGCGAGCGATGCGGTCATGGCCGCACGCTAGCGGTAGCTGTAGGAGCCATGCGAACTCGTTTCGCGCCCGGCTCCGGCGGCGCCCGGCTCCGCTACCGCGCGTTGAGCACCTGCGCCACCACCGGGCCCGCCGCGTCGCCGCCGTGGCCGCCCGACTGGACGACCGCCGCGGCGGCGAGGTCGCCTGCGTAGGCGGTGAACCAGCTGTTGGAGGTCTCCTGGTCGTCGACCTCCGCCGAACCGGTCTTCGCGCCCTTGTCGCCGCTCACGCCCGCCATGGCCTGCGCGGCGGTGCCGCTGGTCGCCGTGCGCTTCATCATCGCGCGCAGCTGCTGCCCGACGGAGCCCGGCAGCGAGCGGGCGGCCTGGGCGATCGGCCGGTCGTCGAGGCTCTTGGGCACGATGATCGGCTGCTTGAACGTGCCGTGCTTCGCGGTGGCGGTGATGGACGCGATGTTGAGCACGTTCATCTGCACCGTGCCCTGCCCGATGTACTGCGCGGCCGCGGTGCCGCCGTCCGCCGCGGGGATCGAACCGTCGAAGGTCTGGACGCCGCTCTGCCAGTCGAGGCCGATGCCGAAGACGTCGGCGGCCTCCTTGCCGAGGGCCGCGTCGTCCTTGACGTCGTCGATCTTCTTGATGAAGGCGGTGTTGCAGGAACGGGCGAAGCTCTCGGCGAAGGTCTTCCCGTCGAGCCCGAAGTTCTTGAGGTTGTGGAAGCGGGTGCTGTAGTACACCGCCTCCTTGGGGCACTCGGCGACCCGGTCGGCGCCGACCAGCCCCTTCTCCAGGAGCAGCGCGGCGGTGACGATCTTCAGTGTGGAGCCGGGGGCCTGCTTGCCCAGGAAGGCGGTGTTGAAGCCGGCGGCGGGGCTGTTCGCGACGGCGCGGATCTCGCCGGTGGACGGCTTGACCGCGACGACCGAGGCCTGGCCGTACCGCTTCACCGCCTTCTCGGCGGCGGCCTGCACGTCCGCGTCGAGGGTGGTCTGCAGTTTGCCCGGCTCGCCCTTGCGCAGGGTGAGCAGGGTGCTGTCGGGGACGTTCGGCTCGCTCGACTCGAGGACCGTCTCGATGCCGGCCTTGCCGCCGGTCTTCGCGCCGTACTTGGTGCGCAGTTCGTCGATGACGGGGCCGAGCGAGGGGTACTTCTCCCGCGTCAGCTCACGGCCCGACCGGTCGACGGCCTTGATCTCGGCGGACTTCGCGGCGCCGGTGCGCAGGGTGGTCGTCTTGGTCAGACGCGGATGGATGACGGACGGCTGCCAGTCGACGAGGGGGCGGCCGGTGGACAGGCCGCGCACGACGGTGAGCTGGGAGGTGTACGTCCAGGGCTTCGAGATCCCCTCGAAGGTCACCGTGGCGTTCACCGTGAACGGCACCTTCGTGCCGACGGGCGCGCCGGGCGTGATGACGGCCTTCGACACGCCCGCGCCGGCCTTGTACCCGGCGACGACGGGCCCGGCGCCGACCGGATTGTTCGTCAACTGGGCGGCGTCCTCGGGCGATCCGGAGGCCCAGGCCTCCAGGAACTTCTTCGCGGTCTCGGTGACCTCGTCCGGCGTCACGGGCCCGGACTTCCGCTCCGCGGTCGCGGACGTGCCGCCCACCCCGTCGGACGCCCCTCCGCTGATGCCCTGCCAGAGGTTGTAACCCCCGTACCCGACCCCGCCCGCCACGACGACGAAGACGCCCCCGACGATCGCGACCTTCACTCCACTGCGCATCCCTGTGGTTCCCCTCCCCAGGAGCTCGCTTGAACACGTTCAAGCGATGGACAGGTGCACTCTACGTCACACGCGTGACACGAGGGACAGTTGTTATCTGAGTGGTATAGCCCACTCCCTACACCCAGGTGTCGAGCCACATCCGGTTGCGCCAGCCCTCCATGGGGATGGGCTGGCCCGTGTACAGGGGCCAGAAGTAGATGAAGTTCCAGATGATCAGGAGGACCAGGACGCCGGCGCCGACGGCGCCCAGGGTGCGGCGGCGTTCGGTGGAGCCCGGTGGGCCGATGATGGCGCCGATCATCATGGTGACCGCGAGGCACAGGAACGGGACGAAGACGACCGCGTAGAAGAGGAAGATCGTGCGCTCCTGGTAGAGGAACCAGGGGAGCCAGCCCGCCGCGATGCCGCAGGCGATCGCGCCCGCGCGCCAGTCGCGGCGGAAGAACCAGCGCCACAGCACGTACAGGACCGCGAAGCAGGCCGCCCACCACAGCAGCGGCGTGCCGAGCGCCAGGACCTCGCGGGCGCACTTCTCCGTCACGTCCGCCGGGCAGCCGTCCTTGCCGGGGGCCGGGTCCTCGTAGAAGTACGAGACCGGGCGGCCCAGCACGATCCAGCTCCACGGGTTCGACTGGTACGTGTGGCCGGACGTCAGGTTGACGTGGAAGTTGTAGACCTCCACCTCGTAGTGCCACAGGCTCCGCAGCCAGTCCGGCAGCCACGACCAGAACCCGCCGCCGGTCACCTTGTCCTGCTGCGCCGCCCAGTCGCGGAAGTAGCCCTTGTCGGAGGCGATCCAGCCCGTCCAGGAGGCGACGTAGGTGACCAGGGCCACCGGGACGACCGAGACGAACGCCGGGACCAGGTCCTTGCGCGCCACCGCCGCGAGCGGGCGCACCGCGCCCGCCGTCTTCCGCGCGCCCACGTCCCACAGGACCGTCAGCAGGCCGAACGCGGCCATGATGTACAGGCCGTTCCACTTCGTCGCGAACGCCAGGCCCAGCATCACCCCCGCGGCCAGCCGCCACGGCCGCCAGCCGAGCCGCAGGCCCTCCGCGACCGCCGCGTCCGGGCGCAGTACGCCCTCGTCGTCCTCGGGGAGCGCGGCCGCCAGCCGCCGCCGTGCCCAGTCCCGGTCGATCAGCAGACAGCCGAACGCGGCCACGACGAAGAACATCAGGACCTGGTCGAGGAGCGCCGTGCGGCTCATCACGAAGTGCAGGCCGTCCACCGCGAGCAGCGCGCCCGCCAGGCAGCCCAGGAACGTCGAGCGGAACAGCCGCCGCCCGATCCGGCACAGCATCAGGACCGACAGGGTGCCGAGCACCGCCACCATGAAGCGCCAGCCGAACGGCGTGAAGCCGAAGAACTGCTCGCCCAGGCCGATGACCCACTTGCCGACCGGCGGGTGCACCACGTACCCCGGCTCCACCGGCACCGTGACCGCGTCCGGGTTCGCCAGGATCGACTTGTCGACGTCCTTGGGCCAGGAGCCCTCGTAGCCCTGGTTGATCAGGGCCCAGGCGTCCTTCGCGTAGTACGTCTCGTCGAATATCACCGCCTTGGGGCTGCCCAGGTGCCAGAACCGCATCAGCCCGGCGACCAGCGCCACCAGCAGCGGACCGCCCCAGGCCGCCCAGCGGGTCGCCAGGTCCACCAGCCGCCGTGGCAGCCCGAGCACGGCGACCGCCGACGCGGACGGCTTCGTGTACGGCGGCACCAGCCGCTCCCGCAGCCCGGTCCGCGCCGGGGGCACGTAGCCGAACCGGCGCAGTCGTCGCTGCCACGAGGGCGGCTCCTGCCCGGCGTCCTGACCCTGCTGGGGGTGTGGTGCGGTACTGGTCACCGCGCCATCGTAGGGAACGCGCCTGTGCGAGTCGTCCGTCCGGGCTGGGAGGATGGCCCGTGTGACAGGAACGCTGGTACTCGCAGGCACCCCCATCGGCGACATCGCGGACGCCCCGCCCCGCCTCGCCGCCGAGCTGGAGCGCGCCGACATCGTCGCCGCCGAGGACACCCGGCGGCTGCGCGGTCTGACGCGTGCGCTCGGCGTGCACACCACCGGGCGCGTCGTCTCCTACTTCGAGGGCAACGAGTCCGCCCGTACGCCCGAACTGGTCGAGGCGCTGGCCGGCGGCGCCCGGGTGCTGCTGGTCACCGACGCCGGCATGCCGTCCGTCTCCGACCCGGGCTACCGGCTGGTCGCCGCCGCCGTCGAGCAGGACATCAAGGTCACCGCCGTGCCCGGCCCGTCGGCCGTGCTCACCGCGCTGGCGCTGTCCGGGCTGCCGGTGGACCGGTTCTGCTTCGAGGGCTTCCTGCCGCGCAAGGCGGGGGAGCGGCTGGGGCGGCTGCGGGAGGTCGCCGGGGAGCGCAGGACCCTCGTCTACTTCGAGGCGCCGCACCGGCTCGACGACACCCTCGCCGCGATGGCGGAGGTCTTCGGCGAGGACCGCCGCGCCGCCGTCTGCCGCGAGCTGACCAAGACGTACGAGGAGGTCAAGCGCGGTCCGCTGGGCGAGCTGGCCACCTGGGCGAAGGAGGGTGTGCGCGGCGAGATCACCGTCGTCGTCGAGGGCGCCCCGGAGACCGGACCGGCCGAGCTCGACGCGGAGGAGCTGGTGCGCAGGGTGCGGGTGCGCGAGGAGGCGGGGGAGCGGCGCAAGGAGGCGATCGCCGCCGTCGCCGCGGAGGCCGGCCTTCCCAAGCGCGAGGTGTTCGATGCGGTGGTGGCGGCAAAGAACGCGGATCGGCAGGCCCAGGATCCGGCCAAAGGACTAACCTGAGAAGCAAAGCCTCCGCCGCGTCGCGGACCGTTCCGGCAAGGGACGTCCCAAGGACGTTCCATGCTTTGCCCTCCGCTGATGCGCTCCGGCCGAAATGGGCGTCCACTGGTCAGTGGAGTGGAGAGGAGCTGGCATGAGCGAGATCACCGGCGCATCCGTCGGCCACGAGGAGTACTCCTTCGCCTGCGCACGCTGCGGATACGGCTGGGAGCAGGCGTACGACATCGAGCACCGCCTGGACGCCAACGGCCAGGAGTTCATCGTCTACCGCACCGAGGGCGCGCGGGTTCCCTCGCCGCTGTCCGACCTGGCGTGCCCCAACTGCGAGCGCCGCGGCGCCGTCCGGATCCTGCGCTCCGGGCAGGTGTCCACCGCGCTGCGGATGATGGACACCGAGCGCCCGCCGGCCCCCGCCCGCCCGAAGGCGGACGCCCCGCCCGCCCGTACCGGCGAGGCCCCGGGGCCCGTCCAGGAACACCACCGGCACCTCTCCGACCTGCTCCACCCCTTCCGCGACCGCAAGTGACCCCGTTCAGCCGCCAGGGCTGAACGTACGATCGGGGCCATGACCTCCAAGGACGCCCCGCCGCCGCTGCCCGAGCCCCTGCTGGTGCCGGTGGCGGACTCGCACACCCACCTGGACATGCAGAACGGCACCGTCGAGGAGGCCCTGGCGCGGGCCGCCGCCGTCGGGGTTACGACCGTGGTCCAGGTGGGCTGCGACGTGAAGGGCTCGCAGTGGGCCGCCGAGACGGCCGCCGCGCATCGGCAGGTCCACGCGGCCGTCGCGCTGCACCCCAACGAGGCCCCGCGGATCGTGCTCGGCGACCCCGACGGCTGGTCCCGGCAGGGGGCCCGCGAGGGCGGCGGGGACGCCGCGCTCGACGAGGCGCTGGCCGAGATCGACCGGCTCGCCGCGCTGCCCGAGGTCAAGGGCGTCGGCGAGACGGGCCTGGACTACTTCCGCACCGGCCCCGACGGCATGGCCGCCCAGGAGCGCTCCTTCCGCGCGCACATCGAGATCGCCAAGCGGCGCGGCAAGGCCCTGGTCATCCACGACCGCGAGGCGCACGCCGACGTGCTGCGGATCCTCGACGAGGAGGGCGCGCCGGAGCGCACCGTCTTCCACTGCTACTCCGGCGACGCCGCGATGGCGGAGATCTGCGCCGCCCACGGCTACTACATGTCCTTCGCCGGCAACGTCACCTTCAAGAACGCCCAGCCGCTGCGCGACGCCCTCGCCGCCGCCCCGCGGGAGCTGGTCCTGGTCGAGACCGACGCGCCGTTCCTCACGCCCGTGCCGTACCGGGGCCGGCCGAACGCGCCGTACCTGATCCCGCTCACCGTCCGGGCGATGGCCGAGGTCCGGGGCGAGGGCGTGGACGACCTGTGCGAGGCGCTCGCCGTGAACACCGCTCAGGCCTTCGATTACTGATCCCACACTGATCCGATTACTGATCATTACTGATCCATAACTCTGACGTTCCGTAGTCGCGCTGCTTTGGAGAGTGACCGGGACTCCGCTAGGGTCCCGGCCTCGTGAGCACCTCGCAGGGCAGTCACCGGGCCGGCCGCGGCGGCCGCCGCGCCGCGGCCGGCACGGTCGAGCCGCCGTCGGTCCCGCCGCCGGCGACCCCCTCGATCCACGAGTACGAGACCCAGCCCTACGGGTTCCAGGTCGCGCCGCCCGTCCCGCCGGCCGCCGGCGGCCGGGCCTCCGCGCGCCGGGCCGCCCGCCGCCGCCGGGCCGCCCCCGTCGGCGAGGGGCTGCGCCGGCTGGTGCCGCAGGCCCTGGTCGTCGCCTTCCTGGCCGGCGGCACCACGGCCTTCGTCGCGGACGACAAGGCCGTCCGGCTCAGCGTCGACGGCGTCCCGCGCACCCTGCACACCTTCGCCGACGACGTCGAGGAACTGCTCGCCGACGAGGGCCTGGCCACCGGCGCCCACGACCTCGTGGCCCCCGGCCGCGGCGCGGAGCTCGCCGACGGCGACGAGGTCGTCGTCCGGTACGGGAGGCCGGTGCGGCTCACCCTCGACGGGCAGCGCCGCCAGGTGTGGACCACCGCCCGCACGGTGGAGGGCGCGCTGCGCCAGCTCGGGGTGCGGGCCGAGGGCGCGTACCTCTCCGTCTCGCGCTCCGCCCCGATCGGGCGGGCCGGGCTCGCGCTCGACGTGCGCACCGAGCGCACCGTCACCCTGCTCGCCGACGGCCGCGAGCGGACCGTCCGGACCAACGCCGCCACGGTCCGCGAGGTCGTCGAGGAGGCCGGGATCACCCTCTCCGGCCAGGACACCACCTCAGTGCCGCCCGGCTCCTTCCCGCGCGACGGCCAGACGGTCGCCGTGCTGCGGATCACCGGCTCCCGGGAGGTCCGCGAGGAGACCGTCCCGTACGCGGTCGAGCGGGTCCGCGACCCGGAGCTGTTCGCCGGCACGGAGGTCGTCGACCGGCAGGGCGTGCAGGGCGTGCGCCGGGTCACGTACGCGCTGCGGACCGTCAACGGGGTCCGGCAGAAGCCGCGCCGGATCTCCGAGGAGCTGGTGCGCGCGCCGGTCGCCCAACGGGTCAAGGTCGGCACGAAACCGCTGCCCGGTTCGGTGGGCGGCGCGGACGGGCTGAACTGGGGCGCGCTGGCGCAGTGCGAGTCCGGCGGCCGGCCGCAGGCGGTCGACCCGTCGGGGACGTACGGCGGGCTCTACCAGTTCGACCCGGGCACCTGGCGCTCCCTCGGCGGCAGCGGCGTCGCACAGGAGGCGCCCGCGGCGGAACAGACGTACCGGGCGAAGAAGCTGTACGTGCAGCGGGGCGCGAGCCCGTGGCCGCACTGCGGCAGGAGGCTGTACCGGTGACCCGTACGCTGTACCGGTGAGCACCACCGATCCCGCCGACTCCGCCGACGTCCTGCTCGGCCCCGCCGACATCCGTGAACTGGCCGCGGCGCTGGGCGTACGCCCCACCAAGCAGCGCGGCCAGAACTTCGTCATCGACGCCAACACGGTCCGGCGGATCGTCCGCACGGCCGGGGTGCGCCCCGACGACGTGGTCGTGGAGGTGGGCCCGGGCCTCGGGTCCCTCACCCTGGCCCTCCTGGAGGCCGCCGACCGGGTGACGGCCGTCGAGATCGACGACGTGCTCGCCGGGGCGCTGCCGTCGACGATCGCGGCCCGCCTGCCGCAGAAGCAGGACCGCTTCGCGCTGGTCCACTCCGACGCCATGCAGGTGCAGGAGCTGCCCGGCCCCGCGCCGACGGCGCTGGTGGCCAACCTGCCGTACAACGTGGCCGTGCCGGTGCTGCTGCACATGCTGGACCGCTTCCCGAGCATCGAGCGGACACTCGTGATGGTGCAGGCGGAGGTCGCCGACCGGCTCGCCGCCGGGCCCGGCAACAAGGTGTACGGCGTGCCGTCGGTGAAGGCCAATTGGTACGCCGAGGTGAAGCGGGCCGGTGCGATCGGCCGCAACGTCTTCTGGCCCGCCCCGAACGTGGACTCCGGCCTGGTCTCCCTGGTCCGGCGGACCGAGCCGCTCGCCACCAGCGCGTCCAAGAACGAGGTCTTCGCGGTCGTGGACGCGGCCTTCGCGCAGCGCCGCAAGACGCTGCGGGCCGCGCTGGCCGGCTGGGCCGGCTCGCCGGCCGCCGCGGAGGAGGCCCTGCTGAAGGCCGGGATCTCGCCGCAGGCGCGCGGCGAGGCGCTGACGGTCGAGGAGTTCGCACGGATCGCGGAGAACCGGCCGGGCGCCGGGGAGCGCTGACGATGGACGCGGGGGAGCGCTGACGATGGAGGAGAGCGCAGGCATGGCGGAGCAGCAGCGCGGGAGCGTCACCGTACGCGTGCCCGCGAAGGTGAACGTCCAGCTGGCGGTGGGCGGGGCGCGGCCGGACGGCTTCCACGACCTGGCCAGCGTCTTCCTGGCGGTCTCGCTGTTCGACGAGGTGACGGTCCGTCCGGCGGACGGACTGCGAATCACCTGCTCGGGCCCCGACGCGGACCAGGTGCCGCTGGACCGGACGAACCTGGCGGCGCGGGCCGCCGAACTGCTGGCGGCCCGGCACGGCATCGCGCCGGACGTGCACATCCACATCGCCAAGGACATCCCCGTCGCCGGCGGCATGGCCGGCGGCAGCGCGGACGGCGCGGGCGCGCTGCTGGCCTGCGACGCGCTGTGGGGCCTGAACTCCTCGCGCGCCGAACTCCTGGAGATCTGCGCCGAACTCGGCAGCGACGTGCCGTTCAGCCTCGCCGGCGGGGCGGCGCTCGGCATCGGCCGCGGGGAGCAGCTGACGGAGCTGCCCGCGGGCGGCCCCTTCCACTGGGTGTTCGCGGTCGCCGACGGCGGTCTGTCGACCCCGGCGGTCTACCGCGAGTTCGACCGCCTCAACGAGGGCGTCGACGTCCCCGAGCCCGCCGCCTCGACGGCGCTCCTGGAGGCGCTGCGCACCGGCGACGTCACCGCGCTCGCGGCCGCCCTCGGCAACGACCTGCAGCCCGCGGCGCTGTCCCTGCGGCCCTCGCTCGCGGCCACCCTGGAGACCGGCATGCAGGCGGGCGCGCTGGCGGCGCTGGTCTCGGGCTCGGGCCCGACGACGGCGTTCCTGACGAAGGACGAGGACGGGGCGCAGGCGGTCGCCGCGGCGCTCACCGCCTCCGGCACCTGCCGCGCCGCCCGCGTCACGACCTCCCCGGCCCCGGGCGCGACGGTCGTCTGACCGGTCAGGCCCCCGGCCGCGCGCAGCCGTGGGCCTTCGCCGACGCCGCCGCGAAGCGGTCGAGCGCCGCGCGCAGGCCCGGGTGGTCCAGGGCCGGGCCGGTGGCTTCGCCGCCGGTGCGGCCGACCGTCATGGGGACGATCTCGTAGACCGCGCGGGCGTCGGTGCCGGGGCACTGAGCCCTGCGGAAGTAGCGGCCGTCCTCGCGGTCGCCCTCCTCGCGCGCCGCGTCGCGGGCGTCGAAGCGGCGCAGGCCCGGGAACGGGCCGTAGGACGCGCGCAGCTCGTACAGCGGGGCGCCCTGCAGACCGCCGAGGGCGCAGGACTCCACCGGCTTCGGGCCGGGGGCGGACTCGACCGCCGTACGGACGCCCCAGCGGGCCGCCGTCGCCGCGTCGAGGACGCCCGCGCAGGGCCCGGAGACCGCGGCGAACGGCTTGTGGTCCCAGGAGGTCACCGAGACCCCCGGGTCGCCGGCCGGGCCGCCGAGCTTCGCCGCGCAGCCGGTGCGCTCCGCGTACGACGCCGCCGTGCCCGTCAGCACCTGTGTGAGCCGCGTCCGGGCCTCGGCCGTGGTGAAGTCGCCGTGCTCCAGGCGGGCGCGCACCGCCGCGACCAGTCCGTCGCCGGGCTTCTCGCCGCAGTCGAGCAGCACCACCGCGGTCGCCTCGCCGCGGTCGTCCTCGTCGCCGTCGGGGGAGAAGGCGAAGCCGCCGGTCCAGCCGTGACCGAGCGGCGCGTCGCGGCCGTCGGCGTCGACCGCGCTGGCCCGGTCGTCCGCGCGCTGCACGGACAGCCGCAGCCGTGCGACGCCGTCCTCCTCGTCGTCGACCTCGTTCACCACGCACTGCCAGCCGCCGCCGTCGGCCTCGCTCTCGGCGGTGACCTCGGTCCCGCCGAGCAGCGCCCGCAGCGCCCCGGCCGGCAGATCGCCGTCGCAGGCCGAGTCCAGGGCGAGGTCGTGCCGCCAGGCGTCGTACCCGCCGGACAGCCAGAACAGCCCGCCCGCGACGGCCACCGCCCCCGCCGTCCACGCAGCCGTCGCCCGCACCCGCCGGCGCCGCCAGAACGTCTCCCCGCTCACCGCGTCCACACCTTCCCCAGCCGCTTCGTCCCGCGGCAGTCCTTCGACGCGGCCAGATACCGGTCGAGCAGTCGCTCCGCGCGCGTGTCCAGGCCCGCCCGCTGCGGGCCCGAGACGCTCACGCGGTGCAGCGCTGGGCCCTGGGCGCAGACCGACTCCGCCCAGGCGGCCGCCTCGTGGACGCGCTGCCCCTTGCGCGGGGCCCGCTCGCGGTCCAGCCGCGCCAGTTCCGCGCCGTACTCGATGCGGGCCTCCGGCAGGGCCGCACCCCACCAGGTCGCGGACGACACCGACACCCCCTGGCCGTCGGCGCGGGTGAACGTCAGCAGGCAGCCCCGCCCCCAGGGCGGGTTCCCGCCGCGCGCCGCCCCGCTCTCCGCGGGGCGCGCCTTCGCGTCGGGGCCGAGGTCCTCGGCGCGGAACCAGCGGCAGGTTGCGGGCGGCGCGTCGTCGTCCGGGGCGTCGTCCCGCCCGCGCGGGCCGGGCTTCACGTCCTCGTACGTCACCGGGCGCCCGCCGCAGCCGTGCTTCCCGCGCAGGTCCTCGGCGAGCGCCGCGACCGCCGTGGCCAGCTCCGCGCCCGCGTCGGGGCCGTCGTACAGCGAGCCGTGCACCCGGAAGGAGGTGACCGGCCGGGGGTAGCCGGGCAGGCCCTTCGGGCAGCCGACGGTCACCTGCGCGTCGGCCTCCTCGTACGCCTCCGCCCACTCCGGGGCGTCCTCGTACGGGGAGTCGCCGGTGACGTGGTCGACCGAGACGCCCTCCAGCGGCGGGTCGAGCACCGGCGCCGCGGCGACCCGCAGCGTCGCGTCGTCCTCGTCCTCCCCGGTGACGGTGCAGCTCATCAGGGAGCGCGGCCCCGGACCGGTCCGCAGCTCCCACCGGGAGTCCGCCGGCAGCAGCCCGCGCAGCAGCTCAGCCGGCAGCACCCCGCCGCAGGCCCGCGCGAGCACGGCCTCGTTGTGGTCGTCCGCCCGCTCGGAGCGGACCACGAGGTACCCGGCGGTCAGCGCCGCCAGCAGCGCCACGGCCGTCGCCTGCGGCAACCAGCGATGGCGACGGAACCGCCCCCACACCGAGTCGGACATCCCCGCTCCCGTATTCGTACGCGTCTCGAACGATCACCGCACGCTATCCCACCCCGTACGGCGTCTACCCTTGGACGTCGATCGATCCCCCGGTACAGGAGTCAAGGTGGCCGTCAACCTGGTCAATGTCGAGGCAGTCAGCAAGGTGTACGGCACCCGTGCCCTGCTCGACGGCGTGTCCCTCGGCGTCTCCGAGGGGGACCGGATCGGCGTGGTCGGCCGCAACGGCGACGGCAAGACCACCCTGATCCGGATGCTGGCGAAGCTGGAGGAGGCCGACACCGGCCGCGTCACGCACAGCGGCGGGCTGCGCCTCGGCGTGCTCACCCAGCACGACTCCCTCGACCCGAAGGCGACCATCCGCCACGAGGTCATCGGCGTGATGGCCGACCACGAGTGGGCCGGCAGCGCCAAGATCCGCGATGTGCTCACCGGACTGTTCGGGGGCCTCGACCTGCCCGGGTTCGACAAGGGCCTCGACACCGTCATCGGCCCGCTCTCCGGCGGCGAGCGCCGCCGTATCGCGCTCGCCAAGCTGCTCATCGAGGAGCAGGACCTGCTCGTCCTCGACGAGCCCACCAACCACCTCGACGTCGAGGGCATCGCCTGGCTCGCCGGCCACCTGCGCGAGCGCCGCTCCGCGCTCGTCTGCGTCACCCACGACCGCTGGTTCCTCGACCAGGTCTGCACCCGCATGTGGGACGTGCAGCGCGGCGCGGTCTACGAGTACGAGGGCGGCTACTCCGACTACGTCTTCGCCCGTGCCGAGCGCGAGCGCATCGCGGCCACGGAGGAGGTCAAGCGGCAGAACCTGGTCCGCAAGGAGCTGGCCTGGCTGCGCCGCGGCGCCCCGGCCCGCACCTCCAAGCCGCGCTTCCGTATCGAGGCCGCCAACGCGCTGATCGCCGACGTGCCGGAGCCCCGCGACAAGAGCGAGCTGATGAAGTTCGCGAACGCCCGGCTCGGCAGGACGGTGTTCGACCTGGAGAACGTGACCGTCACCGCCGGTCCGAAGGAACTGCTCAAGCACCTGACCTGGCAGCTCGGCCCGGGCGACCGCATCGGCCTGGTCGGCGTCAACGGCGCAGGCAAGACCTCGCTGCTGCGCGCCCTCGCCGACGCCGCCGTCACCCAGGGCGACATCCAGCCCGCCGCCGGCCGGATCGCCGTCGGCAAGACCGTACGGCTCGCCTACCTCTCGCAGGACGTCACCGAACTCCCCGCCGCACTGCGGGTCCTGGAGGCCGTGCAGCAGATCCGCGACCGGGTCGACCTCGGCAACGGCCGCGAGCTGACGGCGGGCCAGCTGTGCGAGCAGTTCGGCTTCGGCAAGGACAAGCAGTGGACGCCGGTCGGCGACCTCTCCGGCGGCGAACGGCGCCGGCTCCAGCTGCTCCGCCTGCTCATGGACGAGCCGAACGTGCTCTTCCTCGACGAGCCCACCAACGACCTCGACATCGAGACGCTGACCCAGCTGGAGGACCTCCTCGACGGCTGGCCCGGCTCCATGGTCGTCATCTCCCACGACCGGTTCTTCCTCGAGCGCACCACCGACCGCACCTTCGCCCTGCTCGGCGACCGGACGCTGCGGATGTTGCCGCGCGGCATCGACGAGTACCTGGAGCGCCGGCAGAAGATGATCGAGGCCGCCGCGCCCGCCCCGGCCGCCGCCCCGGTCAAGGAGAAGTCCGCCGGTGACGCGCGCGCCGCGAAGAAGGAGCTGCAGAAGGTCGAGCGGCAGCTCGACAAGCTCTCCGAGAAGGAGAGCAAGCTGCACGCCCAGATCGCCGACCACGCCACGGATTTCGAGAAGGTGGCGAAGCTGGACGCCGAGCTGAGGGAACTGGCGGGCGAGCGCGAGGAGTTGGAGCTGCGCTGGCTGGAGCTCGCCGAGGACGCGTGACAATCGCGCGACAATAAGGCGTAGAGAAGGCGTGCAGACCCGGTAACAAGGGCATCACGGGCCGGTCCGCCCTTGGGAACAGGGCGGACCGGTCACTTTTGCGCCACCCTCCGGGTGGTAGAAAGAAAGCCCGCTCGACTCATCGCACTGTGCGCCATCCATGTCCGATTCGCTCCTTTCCGGCGGTACTTGACGCCGGAATCGCGGGGGAGGCCGGCCGGACAACGGACCGCATGAAGGGGGAAGCGCTGATGACTCAGCCGCCCAGCAACCAGCCGCAGGGCGGCTTCGGCGCGCCGCAGGACATGCCGCCGGCCCAGCCGCCCGCGCAGCCACCGATGCCGCCGGCCCAGCCGCCGCAGGCCCCGCCGGTTCCGCCGACGGCGCCTCAGCAGGCACCGCCGCAGGCCGGTTACGGCTATCCGCAGCAGCAGCCGCAAGCCGGCTACGGGTACCCGCAGCAGCAGCCGGGCCCGTACGGCCAGCAGCAGCCGGGTCCGTACGGCCAGCAGCCCGGCCCCTACGGCCAGCAGCAGCCCGGTCCGTACGGCCAGCAGCCGAACCCGTACGGCGGCTACCCGACGCAGCCCCAGTACCCCGGCCCCGGCATGCCCGGACAGCCGCCGTCCGGCAACAACCCCTTCAAGGGCAAGCCCGGCGTGATCATCGCCGCGGCGGCGGCCGCGCTGCTCGTCATCGGCGGCGGCGTCTGGTTCGCGGTCAGCGGCGACGACGAGGGCAAGCCGATCGCCAAGCCGACCGGCTCCCCGACCGCCTCCCCCACCGTCGACCAGGGCAACGGCGAAGGCGACGGCGGTGGCGGCCGCGACGCCGGCGACGACCTCAACGCCGGCCGCAAGCCCGGCGAGGCGAAGGTCAACTGGCTCCTCAAGAACAATGTCGACCTGCCCCGCAACGGCGGTGACGTGCACGGCCCGTGGATCGTCGGCGACACCGTCGTCAAGGGCATGTACAAGAGCGTCGCCGGCTTCGGCCTGTCCGACGGCAAGGAGAAGTGGAACGTTCCGCTTCCCTTCGAGATGTGCGCCGCGCCCCAGCAGGTCGCGTCCACCGGCCAGATCGTCATCGCCGTCAACGACAAGGCCGGCGACAAGGCCGACTGCCTGGTGCTGCAGCAGATCGACCTGAAGACCGGCAAGCCGGGCTGGAAGAAGACCCTGCCCAAGGGCAACGGCTTCGCCTCGCTGTCCGACATCACCCTCGCCATCAGCGGCAACACCGTCACCGCGGCCGGCACCAGCAACTCCTGGGGCTTCTCGGTCAGCGACGGCCGCCAGCTGTTCACCAGGCCGTCCGGCAACTGCAAGCCGTACGCCTACGCCGGCGGCAGCAAGCTGATCGCCGCCTACAGCTGCCGCACCAGCAACTACGAGATCAAGCAGGAACAGCTCAGCGAGGTCGATCCCGCGACGGGCAAGCCCAAGTGGACGTACAAGCTGAAGCCCGACTGGGAGATCGACAAGGTCTACTCGGTCGACCCGCTGGTCGTCTCCGCGCGGCAGGACGAAACCGACGACACCAAGGACAAGTGGGGCATCCAGGCGTTCAACGCCAACGGCACCCCGCGCGCCATGCTCAACGGCGGCGCCAACAAGTTCGCCCCGAGCTGCGGTGGCAGCTTCGTGATCTTCGGCAAGAACCTGCAGGGCTGCACCGGCATGGCCGCCGACGCCAACACCTTCTACATGGCGACGGCCGACAACACCAGCGGCCTGTCCCGCACCAACTCCGTGGTCGCCTTCGACCTCAACACGGGCAAGATCAAGTGGACCGCGCCCGCGCCCGCCGAGCGGACCGTGACTCCGCTGCAGATGCAGGGCGGCAACGTCCTGCTCTACATGGACGCGAAGTACGACAAGGGCGGCGCGCTCGCCACCCTCGCCCCGACCGGCGGCACGCCGAAGGTGATCCAGCAGCACCCGGCGTCCACGTCGGAGATCGAGAACGACTTCTACAGCCCGCGCTACGCGTACGCGAACAACACGTTCGTGATCGCCAGCGGACGCGTCAGCGCGCCCAACGACGCGGAGGAGAAGGAGACCAAGACGATGATGGCGTTCAGCAAGTGAGGCTCGCAGACCGATGACTCAGCCACCTCCCCCGCCGAACCAGCCTCCGGGCCCCCCGCAGGGCGGCTTCGGCGCTCCGCAGGATCCCCCTCCGGGCGGTTTCGGCGCGCCCCAGCAGCCGCAGGGGCAGCCGCAGTACGGCTACCCGCAGCAGCAGCCGCCCACGCAGCCGCAGGGCCAGCCCCAGGGCCAGCCCCAGTACGGCTACCCGCAGCAGCCGCCGACGCAGCCGCAGGGGCAGCCCCAGTACGGCTACCCCCAGCAGCCGCCCACGCAGCCGCAGGGCCAGCCGCAGTACGGCTATCCGACGCAGCCGCAGTACGGGTACCAGCCCACTCCGCCGAGCGGCGGCAAGAAGCTGAACACCCAGATGCAGATCATCATCGCCGCGGTGGTCGCGGTCGTCCTGATCATCGGCGGCGGCGTCTGGTACGCCTCCTCCGGCGACGACGACCCCGGCAACCAGGGCAAGGGCAGCGGCGGCCAGACCCAGGGCCAGACCGGCGGGAAGACCAAGTCCGCCCCCGACGGCCCCGGCAAGGAGAAGGTCCCGGGCAACACCCAGGCGAAGGTCTCCTTCCAGCTGCCGCACCCCAAGGTCGCCGACATCACCGACGTCGCCGGCTCCTGGTTGACCGAGAAGGCGTACGTGAAGACGGGCGTCAACTCGATCGTCGGCTACGACCCCGCCAAGGGCACCCCGATGTGGACGCTGGCGCTGCCCGGCCAGGTCTGTGCCACGTCCCGGCACACGACCGCGGACAACAAGACCGCGATCGTGTACGAGGCGGCCAAGCGGCTCCCGCCGCGCAACTACCAGCCGTGCACCGAGGTCGCGGTCGTCGACCTGCTCGCGGGCAAGCTGGTGTGGACGAAGTCGATCACCAGCGCCAGCTCCGGCGACGACAAGGTGGTGTTCAGCGAGGTCACGCTGGGCGGTGGCACGGTCGCGGCCGGCGGCACCGACGGCGGCGCCGCGTTCGACCTCGCCAACGGCGCCGTGCGCTGGAAGCCGGAGGCGAACGCGCAGAACTGCCGGGACCTGGGCTACGGCGGCGGCGCCGCCCTGGCCGTGGTCCGCCGTTGCGGCCCGTACGACAGCTCCACCGTGGTCATCCAGAACGTGAAGCCGGCCACGGGCGAGCCGATCTCGGAGTTCAAGATGCCGGCCGGCGTGAAGTACGCGTCGATCGTCTCCACCAAGCCGCTGGTCGTCGCGGCCGACGTCGGCGACACCGCCGGCGACGGCAGCGGCATCTCGGACTTCTTCTCCATCGACGAGTCCACCGGCAAGCTCAAGGTGAAGATCGCCGCGGACGCGGACCGGTTCGCCGCCCGCTGCCGCTCCACCGAGGTGGAGACCTGCACCAAGGTCGTGGTCGGCAACAACCGGCTCTACCTGCCCACCGAGGACCACGAGGGCGGGGGCGAGTACGGCGACACCAACGAGATCGTGTCCTTCGACCTCACCACGGGCAAGCCGACCAGCGACAAGGCCGACGCCGGCGACCGGTACTCGATGTACCCGCTGCGCATGGACGGCGGCAACCTGATCGCGTACAAGACGCCGCCGTACGACAAGGGCGGCCAGATCGTCTCCATCGACGGCGCCAGCTTCCAGCAGACCGTCCTGCTGGAGAACCCGTCCGACGAGGCGGTCCGGGACGCCGAGTCCAGCTTCTCCTCGGACTACGCGGAGATCCTGTACTCGAACGGCCGGATGTTCATCTCCGAGACGATGGTCTCCGAGCCGCGCAAGACGACGTACGACGACAAGGAGTACCTGATCGTCGCGTACGCCACGACCGGCTGACGGACGGCCGGCACCCCCGGCGCGGAACGCCACGGCCCGGCGCATCGGTTCACACCGGTGCGCCGGGCCGTTTGCGCGAGGCCCGGAAGGCGCAGAATTCGGCAGTCTGGGGGGCTTCTGGCACGTAAGGGACGCGCAAGGTCGAACAACCGTGTAGCTTGCCGGGTCAGGAGGGCCGGGGGGCCAGCTCCAGGGGGGAGTGGGGGTTTACGGGATGGGCGTTCGGCTCATGGTGGTCGACGACCACCGACTGCTGGCGGAGGCGTTGGCCTCTGCCCTGAAACTGCGCGGGCACCGGGTGCTCGCGGCGGCGGCGCCGGCTGCGGGCGCCGCCGAACTGGTGGTGGCCCGGGCGCCCGAGGTGTGCCTGCTCGGCACCGCCGCGCCCGCCGAGCCTGGGGCGTTCGAGCCGATCGTGCGGATCAAGCGGGAGCGGCCGCAGGTGGCCGTGGTGGTGCTCGGCCCGGTGCCGTCCCCGCGCGGGATCGCGGCCGCGTTCGCGGCCGGGGCGTCCGGCTATGTGCGGCACGACGAGCGCATCGAGGGCGTGGAGCGGGCGCTGCTCAAGGCCAGGGCGGGGGAGTCGGCGGTCGCGCCGCAGCTGCTGCAGGGCGCGTTCGCGGAGCTGCTGAACCCGTCGGAGCAGCCGGACGACGAGGGGCAGCGGCTGCTGCGGATGCTCACCCCGCGGGAGGTCGAGGTGCTGGTCCGGGTCGCGGAGGGGGAGGACACCCGGCTGATCGCCCGGGGCATGGCGATCGCGCCGAGCACGGCCCGGACGCATGTGCAGCGGGTGCTGATGAAGCTGGGCGTGGGCTCGCGCCTGGAGGCGGCGGCGCTGGCGGCGCGCAGCGGTCTGCTCGACCGGGCGCCGCGGCCGCGCGGGCCGGGGGAGGGCTGAGGCGGGGCGAGGACGGCTGAGCGGGGCAGTCCTTACCGCGTTGTCGAGTCGGGCGGAATGCAGGGGTTCGGGAGTCTCCCGGACCCCTTTCTGTTGACGTGTGTTGTTGGAATGTGGTTGGTTGCGTGTGTTCCTGTTCGATCCCCCGGAGGGTCTCCCGTGAAGAAGACCGTGACCACGCTCGCCGACGGGCGTGAGCTCATCTACTACGACACCGCGGACGACGCCGTCCGCGAGGCCGTCGACGAGCGCCCCCTCGACCCGCCCGCGTCCGGCTCCGAACTCCGCCGCGACCCCCTGCTCGGCGACACCGTCGCCATCGCCTCGCACCGCCAGGCCCGCACCTACCACCCCCCGGCCGACGAGTGCCCGCTCTGCCCCTCGGGCGACGGCCGGCACAGCGAGATCCCCTCCGGCGACTACGAGGTCGTCGTCTTCGAGAACCGCTTCCCCTCCCTCGCCGGGCCCACCGGCCGCTGCGAGGTCGTCTGCTTCACCGCCGACCACGACGCCTCCTTCGCCGACCTCAGCGAGGAACGCGCCGCGCTCGTCCTCGACGCCTGGACCGACCGCACCGCCGAACTCGCCGGACTCCCCCAGGTCCGCCAGGTCTACTGCTTCGAGAACCGGGGCGCCGAGATCGGCGTCACCCTCGGCCACCCGCACGGCCAGATCTACGCCCTGCCCTTCACCGCCCCCCGCACCGCCCTCATGCAGCGCCGCGCCGCCGAGCACCGGGCCGCCACCGGCCGCAACCTCTTCGACGACGTGCTGGCCCGCGAACAGGCCGGCGAGCGGGTGGTCCTGGCCGGCGAGCACTGGACCGCCTTCGTCCCGTACGCCGCCCACTGGCCGTACGAGGTGCACCTGTACCCGAACCGCCGGGTCCCCGACCTGCTCGCCCTCGACGAGGCGGCCCGCACAGAGTTCCCACAGATCTATCTGGAACTCTTGAGGCGCTTCGACCGGATCTTCGGCCCGGACGAACCGCCGACGCCGTACATCGCCGCCTGGCACCAGGCGCCGTTCGACGACGTCGCGCGGGAGGAGTTCGGGCTCCATCTCGAGCTTTTCACCGTCCGCCGGGCATCAGGCAAGCTGAAGTACCTCGCCGGGACGGAATCCGGTATGAGCGTGTTCATCAACGACGTGCCGCCGGAGGCCGCGGCCCGTCGACTGCGAGAGGTGGCGGGCAAGTGAGCAAGGCGAAATACCTGGTGACGGGCGGCGCGGGCTACGTGGGCGGCGTCGTCGCCGCACACCTCCTCGAGGACGGGCACGCGGTCACCGTCCTGGACGACCTCTCGACCGGCTTCGCCGAGAGCGTCCCGGCCGGGGCCGAGTTCATCGAGGGCCGCGTCCACGAAGCCGCCCGCTGGCTCGACGACTCCTACGACGCGGTGCTGCACTTCGCCGCCTTCTCGCAGGTCGGCGAGTCCATGCAGCAGCCGGAGAAGTACTACGCGAACAACATGGCCGGCTCCGAGGCGCTGCTCGCCGCCATGCGCGACGCCGGCGTGCGCCGGCTGGTGTTCTCCTCCACCGCCGCCGTCTACGGCGAGCCGGCCGTCACCCCGATCACCGAGTCCGCGCCCACGGTGCCGAGCAACCCGTACGGCTTCTCCAAGTTCGCCGTCGACCAGATGATCGCCGCCGACGCCCGGGCGTACGGCCTGGCCGCCTGCTCGCTGCGGTACTTCAACGTCGCCGGCGCGTACGGCGCGCAGGGCGAGCTCCACGACCCCGAGTCCCACCTGATCCCGCTGGTCCTCCAGGTCGCCCTCGGCCGCCGCGAGTCGATCTCCGTGTACGGCGACGACTACCCGACCCCCGACGGCACCTGCGTCCGCGACTACATCCATGTCGCCGACCTCGCCGAGGCCCATCTGCTGGCCCTCGGCGCGCTCACCCCCGGCGAGCACCTGATCTGCAACCTCGGCAACGGCAACGGCTTCTCCGTCCGCGAGGTCGTCGAGACCGTCCGCAAGGTCACCGGCCACCCGATCCCCGAGGTCGCCGCCGCGCGCCGGCCCGGCGACCCGGCCGTCCTCGTCGCCTCGTCCGAGGCCGCCCGCAAGCGGCTCGGCTGGGTCCCGTCCCGGCCCGACCTCGCCGACATCGTCGCCGACGCCTGGGAGTTCGCCCGACGGCGCGCACAGGAGGACGTGTGACGGCCGGGGCCGCGGCCGCGCGGCGCGTCGCCGAGGACTTCGCCGGACTGTACGGAGCCGTCCCGGACGGCCTGTGGGCGGCGCCCGGCCGGGTCAACCTGATCGGCGAGTACACCGACTTCAACGACGGCTTCGTGCTGCCGCTGGCGCTGCCGCACACCGCCGTCGCCGCCGTCTCCCGGCGCGACGACGGGCTGCTGCGGCTGCACTCGGCCGACCAGCCCGGCGGCGTCGTCGTCCTCGACGCGGCCGAGCTCGCGCCCGGCCAGGGCACCGGCTGGGCCGCGTACCCCGCCGGCGTCGTCTGGGCGCTGCGGGAGGCCGGGTACCCGGTCGGCGGCGTGGACGTGCACCTCGCCTCCACCGTGCCCACGGGCGCGGGCCTGTCCTCCTCGGCCGCCCTGGAGGTCGTCACCGCCCTCGCCCTGGACGAGCTGTACGGGCTCGGGCTCGGCCGTCCGCAGCTCGCCCGGATCGCCCAGCGCGCCGAGAACGCCTTCGTCGGCGTGCCCTGCGGGGTGATGGACCAGATGGCCTCCGCCTGCGCCGTCGAGGGGCACGCCCTGTTCCTCGACACCCGCGACCTGTCGTACCGCCAGGTGCCGTTCGACCTCGGCGCGTTCGGGCTGCGGCTGCTCGTCGTCGACACCCGCGTCAAGCACGCCCTCGGCGACGGCGCGTACGCGGAGCGGCGCGCCGGCTGCGAGGCCGGCGCGCGGGCGCTCGGCGTGCGCAGCCTGCGCGAGATCCCGTACGCGCAACTGTCCTCCGCCCTCGCCCGGCTGGACGACGACACCGTCCGCCGCTACGTGCGCCACGTGGTCTGTGACAACGAGCGGGTGCGCCGCACGATCGGGCTGCTCGACGCCGGCGAGGTCCGCGACGTCGGGCCGCTGCTCAGCGAGGGCCACGCCTCGCTCCGCGACGATCTGCGGGTGTCCTGCCCGGAGTTGGACCTCGCCGTCGAGGCCGCGAACGCGGCGGGGGCGCTGGGTGCGCGGATGACCGGCGGCGGTTTCGGCGGCTCCGTCGTCGTCCTCGCGGAGGAGTCCGGCCCCCGCGGCGCGGACGTGGTGGCCGCCGCGGTGTGCAAGGCGTTCGCCCGGGCCGGGGTCGGCGCGCCGGGGATCTTCGAGGCGCCTCCCTCGGCGGGCGCGCGCCGCCTGTGAGCCCCGCCCTCCCCAAGTACCACAGTGCGCCACGAGGTTGACCGACTTCCGCGAAACCTTCGCCGTCGGCGGCCCACACCCTTACTCTGATGCACAGCACCGGTGGGGGCCGGTGCTGATCAGGGGGCGAGAACCGTCGGGTACGACGCCCGGGGCGGGGTAACAGTCACAGCACGGCGGCGGCCGTGCGTTGTGTGACGGACCCGCCCCCGGCGTCGTGCCCGCGCCGGTCTTGGTTCCTCGACACTTGGGGGTGTCCGTGGTCCGTATCCGGGTCCTGGTGGTGGACGACCACCGCATCTTCGCCGAGTCGCTGGCCGCGGCCCTCGCGGCGGAGCACGACGTCGACGTCGCCGCCGCGGGAAGCGGCCCGGCGGCACTGCGCTGCATGGACCGGGCGGCCGCCGAGGGCCGCCGGTTCGACGTGCTGCTCGTCGACGCCGACCTCGGCGTCGCGGCCGCGCCGGCGGTGGCGCGCGCCGTGCCCGACGACGCCGAGGCGGTGGTCGACGGGATCTCGCTGGTGGGCGGGGTGCGTTCGGCGCAGCCCGCGGTGCGCACGGTCGTGCTCGCCGAGAAGGACGATCCGCGCCGGGCCGCGCTCGCGCTGCAGGCCGGGGCCTCCGGCTGGGTCGCCAAGGACTGTTCGCTGCAGCGGCTGCTCGCGGTCATCCGCGGTGTGCTGCGCGACGAGACGCATCTGCCGCCGGCGCTGCTCACCGGCGTGCTGCGGGAACTGACGGCGGCTCGCAAGCACCGCACCGAGAGCGAGCAGCTGGTGGAGTCGCTGACCCCGCGGGAGCGGGAGGTGCTGCGCTGCATGGTGGCGGGCCTGGGCCGCAAGGCGGTCGCCGAGCGGCTGTTCCTGTCCCCGCACACCGTCCGCACCCATATGCAGAACGTGCTGGGCAAGCTGGGCGTGCACTCCACGCTCGCGGCGGTGGCGCTGGCCCGACGGGCGGGCGTCGGACCGGCCGAGCTAGCCGGGGACGTTGTCGAACGGGGCGGTCAGCTGGCGTAGCAGACCGGCCAGTTCGCCGCGCTGGGTGCGGGAGAGCTGGGCGAGGATCGCGCGCTCCTGCGCCAGCAGTCCGGCCAGTGCCTCGTCCGCCCGGTCGCGGCCCTCGGCGGTCAGTCGGACGAGTACGCCGCGCCGGTCGCTGGGGTCCGGAAGCCGTTCGACGAGGCCCTTCTTGGCGAGCCGGTCGATGCGGTTGGTCATCGTGCCCGAGGTGACCAGCGTCTGGGTGAGCAGCTGGCCGGGGGAGAGCTGGTACGGGGAGCCGGCCCGGCGCAGCGACGTGAGGACGTCGAACTCCCAGGGCTCCAGGTTGTGCTCGGAGAAGGCGAGCCGACGGGCACGGTCGAGATGGCGGGCGAGCCGCGAGACGCGGCTGAGCACCTCGAGCGGTTCCACGTCGAGGTCCGGGCGCTCGCGGCGCCATGCAGCGACCAGACGGTCGACCTCGTCCTCCATGACGATCAGTGTAGAGGGTCTGTTGACATAAAGTCTCTTGATGTCGAGATACTTTCGGGGGACCATGGGCGAAACCGATGGGCAGGAACCGGCCCGGCGGAACCATCCGCCCGGCGCGCCCTGCCGGCCAGGAGGCAGCCCATGCATTCGGCACCCACGTGGGACCCGCAGCAGTACCTCCGCCACTCCGGGCACCGCACCCGCCCCTTCCTCGACCTGCTCGCCCGCGTCCCCGACCTGCCCGACACCGGCCGCCCCGCCCGCATCGCCGACCTCGGCTGCGGCGCGGGCAACGTGACCGCCCTGCTCGCCGCCCGCTGGCCCGACGCACTGATCACCGGCTTCGACAACTCGCCCGAGATGCTGACGCGCGCCGGCAAGGACCACGCGGGTCCCACCCCCGGCGGCGGCCGGCTCGACTTCCGGGCCGCCGACCTCACGGACTGGACACCCGACGAGCCGTACGACCTGATCGTCTCCAACGCCGCCCTCCAGTGGGCGCCCGGCCACGCCGACTCCTTCGCCGGCTGGCTCGGCGCCCTCGCCCCCGGCGGCGTGTTCGCCTTCCAGGTCCCCGGCAACTTCACCGCGCCCAGCCACACCCTGCTGCGCGAACTGTGCGCCCGCCCCGAGTGGCAGGACCGCCTCGGCGACGTCCTGCGCGGCCCCGCGCCCGTCCTGGAACCCGCCGAGTACCTCACCCGCCTCCTCGGCCTCGGCTGCACCGCCGACGTCTGGGAGACCACCTACCTCCAGCTGCTCACCGGCGAGGACCCCGTCCTCGACTGGGTCAAGGGCACCGCCCTGCGGCCCGTGCTCACCGCCCTCGGCGACGACCCCGAGGCCTCCGGTGCCTTCCTCGGCCGGTACCGCGACCTGCTCCGCGCCGCCTACCCGCCCGGCCCGCACGGCACCGTGTTCCCGTTCCGCCGCCTCTTCGCCGTCGCCCGCCGGACCGGCTGACCCCCGTACGACGAACCTGACCCGCGTACGACGAAAGGGCCGCGTACGACGAAGGGGCCGCGCACGACGAAGGGGCCGCCGCACCCCAGGTGCGACGGCCCCTCCCGCGTCCGGCTCAGCTCTTGCGGTGACCTATCAGCCGCGGCTTCTGCTCCATGCCGTCCAGGCCGTGCCACGCCAGATTCACCAGATGCGCGGCCACCTCGGCCTTCTTCGGCTTGCGCACGTCCAGCCACCACTGGCCGGTCAGCGCCACCATGCCCACCAGCGCCTGCGCGTACAGCGGCGCCAGCTTCGGATCGAAGCCGCGGGCCTTGAACTCCAGGCCCAGAATGTCCTCGACCTGTGTGGCGATATCGCTGATCAGCGAGGCGAACGTGCCCGTCGACTGCGCCACCGGCGAGTCCCGCACCAGGATCCGGAACCCGTCCGTGTACCGCTCGATGTAGTCGAGCAGCGCGAACGCCGCCTGCTCCAGGAGCTCACGCGGATGCCCCGCGGTCAGCGCCCCCGTCACCATGTCGAGCAGCTGGCGCATCTCCCGGTCCACGACGACCGCGTACAGGCCCTCCTTGCCGCCGAAGTGCTCGTACACCACCGGCTTGGAGACGCCGGCCTTCGCCGCGATCTCCTCCACCGACGTGCCCTCGAAACCCTTCGCGGCGAACAAGGTGCGGCCGATGTCCAGCAGCTGTTCCCGGCGCTCCGCGCCGGTCATGCGGATCCTGCGCCCCCGGCGGGGCTTGTCACTGCTGCTGGAACTGCCGTCGATCGCCACACCCTCCATCATGCCGAATCGACGGACGCGGCCTGGCGGCGGGCTTCGATGCGCCCCTCGGCCGGCCAGCGCACGTCGTACGCCCAGCCCAGCTGCTCGAACCAGCGGATCAGCCGCGCACTGGAGTCGACCTGCCCGCGCAGCACCCCGTGCCGCGCCGACGTCGGCTCCGCGTGGTGCAGGTTGTGCCACGACTCGCCGCACGACAGCACCGCCAGCCACCACACGTTGCCCGAACGGTCCCGCGACTTGAACGGCCGCTTGCCCACCGCGTGGCAGATCGAGTTGATCGACCAGGTCACGTGGTGCAGCAGCGCCACCCGCACCAGCGAACCCCAGAAGAAGGCGGTGAACGCGCCCCACCACGACATCGTCACCAGACCGCCCACCACCGGCGGGATCGCCAGCGACAGGACCGTCCACAGCACGAACTGGCGCGAGATCGCCACCAGCGCCGGATCCTTGATCAGGTCAGGGGCGTACTTGTGCTGCGGGGTGCGCTCCTCGTCGAACATCCAGCCGATGTGCGCCCACCACAGACCCTTCATCAGCGCCGGCAGCGTCTCGCCGAACCGCCACGGCGAGTGCGGGTCGCCCTCGGCGTCGGAGAACTTGTGGTGCTTGCGGTGGTCGGCCACCCAGCGCACCAGGGGCCCCTCCACCGCCAGCGAGCCCATGATCGCCAGCGCGATCCGCAGCGGACGCTTCGCCTTGAACGAACCATGCGTGAAGTAACGGTGGAAGCCGATCGTGATGCCGTGGCAGCCGATGAAGTACATCGCCGTCATCAGGCCCAGATCGAGCCAGCTCACGCCCCAGCCCCAGGCCAGCGGCACCGCCGCGACCAGAGCCACGAAGGGCACCGTGATGAACAACAGCAGCGCGATCTGCTCGACGGAGCCTTTCCGGTCCCCGCCCAGTGTGGCGGAGGGCAGATCCGGGGCCGGGTCGAGCACCTGGGGGCTAGAGGTCATGGGTGGGGTCCCCTGGGGGTGAAGGAGGGAGAGGCCGGACGCCTGGCCACGGCCCTGGCTACGGGTCCGTAACCTACGGCGACGTAAGTATGGCAGCGCCGAGGCGCGCGGCAAGAGGGCACAAGCGAGCCCGTGCGCCGCGCGACGGGACGACACACCTATCCTTGGTACGTCGGACAGCGCGGTCCGCAGCCTGTAGGAAACCCTCCAGACGTGCTCAAACACTGCAAGGAGCCGCACCTGTGAGCAGTGCCGACCAGACCTCCTCCGCCCGCACCGAGCTGCGCGCCGACATCCGCCGACTGGGCGACCTGCTGGGCGAGACACTCGTCCGGCAGGAGGGCCGCGACCTCCTCGACCTCGTCGAGAAGGTCCGCCACCTCACCCGCGAGGACGGCGACGCCGCCGCCGCGCTGCTCGGCGACACCGACCTCGAGACCGCCGCCAAGCTGGTGCGCGCCTTCTCCACCTACTTCCACCTCGCCAACGTCACCGAGCAGGTGCACCGAGGCCGGGAGCTGCGCGAGAAGCGCGCCGGCGAGGGCGGCCTGCTCGCCCGCACCGCCGACATGCTCAAGGACGGCGACCCCGAGCACGTCCGCGCGACCGTCAAGAACCTCAACGTGCGCCCCGTCTTCACCGCGCACCCCACCGAGGCCGCCCGCCGCTCCGTGCTCAACAAGCTGCGCCGCGTCGCCGCCCTCCTCGAGACCTCTGTCGTCGAGACCGACCGGCGCCGCCTCGACCAGCGGCTCGCCGAGAACATCGACCTCATCTGGCAGACCGACGAACTCCGCGTCGTCCGACCCGAGCCCGCCGACGAGGCCCGCAACGCCATCTACTACCTCGACGAGCTGCACGCCGGCGCCGTCGGCGCCGTCCTGGAGGACCTCGCCGCGGAACTGGAGCGCGTCGGCATCGAACTGCCCGCCGGCACCCGCCCGCTCACCTTCGGCACCTGGATCGGCGGCGACCGCGACGGCAACCCCAACGTCACCCCCGCCGTGACCTGGGACGTCCTGATCCTCCAGCACGAGCACGGCATCGGCGACGCCCTCGAACTGATCGACGAACTGCGCGCCCTGCTGTCCAACTCCATCCGCTACGCCGGTGCCTCCGAGGAACTCCTCGCCTCCCTCCAGGCCGACCTCGACGGCCTGCCCGAGATCAGCCCCCGCTACAAGCGCCTCAATGCCGAGGAGCCCTACCGGCTCAAGGCCACCTGCATCCGGCAGAAGCTCGTCCACACCCGTGACCGGCTCGCCCACGGCACCCCGCACCAGCCCGGCCGCGACTACCTCGGCACCGCCGAACTGATCGCCGACCTCACCCTGATCCAGGAGTCGCTGCGCGCCCACCGCGGCGGCCTGCTCGCCGACGGCCGCCTCGACCGGGTCATCCGCACCCTGTCCGCCTTCGGCCTCCAGCTCGCCACCATGGACGTCCGCGAACACGCCGACGCCCACCACCACGCCCTCGGCCAGCTCTTCGACCGGCTCGGCGAGGAGTCCTGGCGCTACGCCGACATGCCCCGCGACTACCGGCAGCGGCTGCTCGCCAAGGAACTCCGCTCCCGCCGCCCGCTGGCCCCCACCCCGGCCCCGCTGGACGCGGCCGGCCAGAAGACCCTCGGTGTCTTCCACACCGTCAAGGAAGCCTTCGAACGCTTCGGCCCCGAGGTCATCGAGTCGTACATCATCTCGATGTGCCAGGGCGCCGACGACGTCTTCGCCGCCGCCGTGCTCGCCCGCGAGGCCGGACTGATCGACCTGCACGGCGGCTGGGCCAAGATCGGCATCGTGCCGCTCCTGGAGACCACCGACGAGCTCAAGGCCGCCGACGTCATCCTCAACGACATGCTGGCGGACCCCTCCTACCGCCGCCTCGTCGCCCTGCGCGGCGACGTCCAGGAGGTCATGCTCGGCTACTCCGACTCCTCCAAGTTCGGCGGCATCACCACCTCCCAGTGGGAGATCCACCGCGCTCAGCGGAGGTTGAGGGACGTCGCCCACCGCTACGGCGTCCGCCTGCGCCTCTTCCACGGCCGCGGCGGCACCGTCGGCCGCGGCGGCGGCCCCTCCCACGACGCGATCCTCGCCCAGCCCTGGGGCACCCTGGAGGGCGAGATCAAGGTCACCGAGCAGGGCGAGGTCATCTCCGACAAGTACCTCATCCCGTCCCTCGCCCGCGAGAACCTCGAACTGACCGTCGCGGCCACCCTGCAGGCCTCCGCCCTGCACACCGCGCCCCGCCAGTCCGACGAGTCCCTCGCCCGCTGGGACGCGGCCATGGACACCGCCTCCGAGGCCGCCCACACCGCGTACCGCAAGCTGGTCGAGGACCCGGACCTCCCGACGTACTTCCTCGCCTCGACGCCCGTCGACCAGCTCGCCGACCTGCACCTGGGCTCGCGGCCCTCCCGCCGCCCCGGCTCGGGCGTCTCCCTCGACGGACTGCGGGCCATCCCGTGGGTGTTCGGCTGGACCCAGTCCCGGCAGATCGTCCCCGGCTGGTACGGAGTCGGCTCCGGCCTCAAGGCGCTGCGCGAGGCGGGTCTCGACGGCGTGCTCGGCGAGATGTACGAGAACTGGCACTTCTTCCGCAATTTCCTCTCCAACGTCGAGATGACGCTCGCCAAGACGGACCTGCGGATCGCCCGCCACTACGTCGACACCCTCGTCCCCGACGAGCTCAAGCACGTCTTCGACAGCATCGAGGCCGAGCACGCGCTCACCGTCGAGGAGGTCCTGAAGGTGACGGGCGGTGAGAAGCTGCTCGACTCCAACCCGGTGCTCCAGCAGACCTTCGCCATCCGCGACGCCTACCTCGACCCGATCTCCTACCTCCAGGTCTCGCTGCTCGCCCGCCAGCGCGCCGCCGCCGCACGCGAGGAGGAGCCGGACCCGACGCTGTCCCGCGCCCTGCTGCTGACCGTCAACGGCGTGGCCGCCGGCCTGCGCAACACCGGCTGACGGCTCCCCGGACGCGAAGTGCCCCCACCGGCGCGGCCGGTGGGGGCACTGTCGTACTACGGGGTTCAGCCCTGCGCGGCCTTGCGGCGGCGCGTCACCAGGAAGCCGCCGACGCCTGCGAGGGCCACAGCGGCCGCGGCGATGATGCCGACCGGGGCGCTGGAGCCCGTCTCGGCCAGGTCGCCCTCGGCGCCGTTGCCGCCGGTGCTCTGCTCACCGGGAGCGCCCGGCGCGGACGGGGACGCGGAGGAACCCGGCTCCTCGCCCGGCTTGGTGGGCTCCTCGCCGGGCTTGGTGGGCTCCTCGCCCGGCTTGGTGGGCTCCTCGCCGGGCTTGGTGGGCTCCTCGCCCGGCTTCGTGGGCTCCTCGCCCGGCTCGCAGTCGGTCTTGAAGACCTTGTGCTTCGCGCGGCCGTTCTCGCCCTCGAAGTTCCAGAACAGCTTGTACTGGCCGTTCGGGAGGGTCATGTCCTCGGTGCGCTCGTGGCCGTCCGCGTCCAGGACGATCGTGCCGTCCTTGACCGTGGTGCCCTTGTCCTGGTCGTTGTTCGCCCAGGCCTCGATGTGCCACGCGACCTTCTGACCGGCGTCGAAGCCGAAGGCGTCGAGGTAGAACTCGCAGACCTTGGGCTCGTTCTTACGGAGCTCCTCGCCGGTCTTCGAGTCGTGGATCTTCACGGTGCCGTTGTCGCCCTTGGGCTTCGGCGTGGCGGCGGCGGTGGGGGCCAGCAGCACGGTCGCCGACAGAGCGGCGACGACGGCGCAGGCAGGGATGAGGGTACGTCGCATATGGGCTGTCCATCTGGGATGAGAGTGCCGTGGGAGGTGGCGGAGGCAGCCTAGCCGTCGCTTTATGCCCCCCTTAACCCATGGGCTCATAACAATTCCCGCCAGTTGGCGAAAAACCTCAGAGCGAGTCAGAGCGAGTCAGAGCCGATCAGAGCCAAGCAGAGGCGATCAGAGCGCGAAGAACGTCCCCAGCAGCAACGCCCCGCCCAGCGCCGCCGCCGACCACGCCGTACGCGTCATCCGCAGCCCGCCCCCGATCACCAGCGACGCCAGCAGCAACGCCCCGCCCAACGGCACCCACGCGTGCAGACCGCCGCCCCAGCCCGTACGCACCGCCTCGTCCGTACCCGGCTTCACCACCACCGGCAGCGTCTGCCCCTTCGCGGCCGCCACCGAGCGCTCGATCGTCACCGCGCTCCGCCGCGACCCCGGATCCGCCGGCACGTACCGGCCGCTGCACAGCTCGTCCGTGCACCCCGTCACCGTCAGCGTGCCGTGCTCCCGCCCCTTGGACAGCAGTACATGCTGCGCGGACCCCCATGACGACCACGTCCCCGCCACCACGAGCAGCAGGGCCACCAGCGTCATGGCGGCGCGACGGGAGTGCCGGAGGAGGACGGTGCGCTTCATGGGGCGGGATCGTACAGGCGTACCCCTACGAGCCGGCCACCCCTACGCGTTGTACGCCGACTGCGCCCGCTCCAGGCCCTCCGCCACCAGGCACTCCACCGAATCCGCCGCCCGGTCCACGAAGTAGTCCAGCTCCTTGCGCTCCGACGACGAGAAATCCTTCAGCACGAAATCCGCCACCTGCATCCGCCCCGGCGGCCGCCCGATCCCGAACCGCACCCGGTGGTACTCCGCACCGAACGCCTTCGTCATCGACTTCAGCCCGTTGTGCCCGTTGTCCCCGCCGCCCAGCTTCAGCCGCAGCGTCCCGTAGTCGATGTCCAGCTCGTCATGGACCGCCACCACATGCGCCACCGGCACCTTGTAGAAGTCCCGCAACGCCGACACCGGACCGCCCGACAGATTCATGTACGACATCGGCTTCGCCAGGATCACCCGCCGGTTCTCCGGCCCCGGCGGACCCATCCGGCCTTCCACGACCTGCGCCTGCGCCTTCTGCGCCCGCTTGAACTTCCCGCCGATCCGCTCCGCCAGCAGATCCACCGCCATGAAGCCCACGTTGTGCCGGTTGGCCGCGTACTCCGGCCCCGGATTGCCGAGGCCGACGATCAGCCAGGGGGCGTTCGCGTCGTCCGTCATCTGCGTCTCCAAAAGAAAACTGGACAGAAAGAAACGGGGTGACCGGCCGTGGCCCGTCACCCCGTCACGTCAAGCAGAGCCTACGGCTCAGGCCTCGGCGCCCTCGGCGGCCTCGCCCTCGGCGGCCTCGGCAGCCGGCTCCTCGGCCTGCGCGGCCAGGACCTGCAGCACGACGGCGTCGGCCTCGGTCACCAGGGTGACGCCCTTGGGCAGGACGATGTCCTGCGCCAGGATGGACGAGCCGGCCTCCAGGCCCTCGACGGAGACCGTCACGGCCTCCGGCAGGTGGGTGGCCTCGGCCTCGACGGAGAGCGTGTTGAGCACGTGCTCCAGCAGGTTGCCACCGGCCTTCAGCTCGCCCTCGGCGACGACCGGAACCTCGACGGTGACCTTCTCGCCGCGCTTCACCAGAAGCAGGTCGACGTGCTCCAGGAAGCCCTTCAGCGGGTCGCGCTGCGTGGACTTCGGGATCGCCAGCTCCTGGCCCTTGCCGTCGATGTCCAGCGTCAGCAGGACGTTCGGGGTACGCAGGGCGAGCTGCAGCTCGTGGCCCGGCAGGCTCAGGTGGATCGGGTCCGAGCCGTGGCCGTACAGGACACCGGGGACCTGGCCGTCGCGGCGGATCTTGCGGGCCGCGCCCTTGCCGAACTCGGTGCGGACGGCGGCGGCGAGCTTCACCTCGGACATATGGCACTCCTCGTAGTAAGTGACGGAAAACGACGGTCACCCGGCCACGACTGGCGATGGCCTGCTACGAAGAGCGCGTCGATAACGGACCGCCGAACCGCGCACACGCGGACGGCCTCCCTCGCCGAGCAACCTCAGCAGTCTACCGGTCGACGCCCGCCCCACCCAATTGGATCAGCCAGGGGTACGCGTAAGGGCCGCCCTCCATAGGAGAGCGGCCCTTACAGAACTCATGTCGACGGCCGAAAGTAATCGGCCTTCGCCGTGGCTCAGTGCTCCTCGAAGAGGCTCGTCACCGAACCGTCCTCGAACACCTCACGCACCGCACGCGCGATCGTCGGCGCGATCGACAGCACCGTGATCTTGTCGATGTCCAGCGAACCCGGCACCGGCAGCGTGTCCGTGAACACGAACTCGCTCACCTTCGAGTTCTTCAGACGGTCCGCCGCCGGACCCGACAGGATGCCGTGCGTCGCCGTCACGATGACGTCCTCCGCGCCGTGCGCGAACAGCGCCTCGGCCGCGGCGCAGATCGTGCCGCCGGTGTCCACCATGTCGTCGACCAGGACACAGACCCGGCCCTTCACGTCACCGACGACCTCGTGCACCGTCACCTGGTTGGCGACGTCCTTGTCGCGGCGCTTGTGCACGATCGCCAGCGGCGCGTCCAGACGGTCGCACCAGCGGTCCGCGACCCGGACCCGGCCGGCGTCCGGGGACACGATCGTCAGCTTCTCGCGGTCGACCTTGCCGCCCACGTAGTCCGCCAGGACCGGAAGGGCGGACAGGTGGTCCACCGGACCGTCGAAGAAGCCCTGGATCTGGTCCGTGTGCAGGTCCACGGTCAGGATCCGGTCCGCACCCGCCGTCTTCATCAGGTCCGCGACCAGACGGGCCGAGATCGGCTCTCGGCCACGGTGCTTCTTGTCCTGACGGGCATAGCCGTACGACGGGACGATCACGGTGATGCTCCGGGCGGAAGCCCGCTTCAGAGCATCGATCATGATCAGCTGCTCCATGATCCACTTGTTGATCGGAGCCGTGTGGCTCTGGATCAGGAAGCAGTCCGCGCCACGCGCCGACTCCTGGAAGCGGACGTAGATCTCACCGTTCGCGAAGTCGAAGGCCTTGGTCGGAACGAGACCGACGCCCAGCTGGTGCGCGACCTCCTCGGCCAGCTCGGGGTGGGCGCGGCCGGAGAAGAGCATCAGCTTCTTCTCGCCGGTCGTCTTGATCCCGGTCACAGCACTGTCTCCTCAGACGTCTTCTCCGGCCGCGAAACACGAGCGTCCCTTGCGCGTGAGCGAGCCGGCCGAATTTGTGTGCACGTATCACGGTACGCCGAGTTCGACGCACCCGTTTCCGGTCAGCTTTCGCCGTCGGACACCTCGGCAGCCGCCTGAGCGGCCTGAGCCGCCGCGCTGCCCGGACGCTTCCGCGCCACCCAACCCTCGATATTCCGCTGCTGGCCACGGGCGACGGCCAGCGCGCCCGCCGGCACGTCCTTCGTGATGACGGAGCCGGCGGCGGTGTACGCACCGTCCCCGACCGTGACGGGAGCCACAAACATGTTGTCCGAACCGGTACGGCAGTGAGAGCCGATCGTCGTGTGGTGCTTCTTCTCGCCGTCGTAGTTCACGAACACGCTCGCGGCGCCGATGTTCGAGTACTCGCCGATCGTCGCATCGCCCACGTACGACAGGTGCGGCACCTTCGTGCCCTCGCCGATCACCGCGTTCTTCGTCTCGACGTACGTGCCGATCTTGCCCTTCACGCCCAGCTTCGTGCCCGGGCGGAGATACGCGAACGGCCCGACGGAGGCGCGGTCCCCGATCACGGCGGAATCGGCGACCGTGTTGTCCACCCGCGCGCCGGCGCCCACCGTGGTGTCGTTCAGGCGCGTGTTCGGCCCCACCTCGGCGTCCTCGCCGAGGTGCGTGGCGCCGGTCAGCTGCGTACCCGGGTGCACGATCGCGTCCCGCTCGAAGGTCACCGTCACGTCGACGAGCACGGAGGACGGGTCGACGATCGTGACGCCCGCCGTCATCGCGCGCTCCAGGAGCCGCCGGTTCAGCAGGGCACGGGCCTCGGCGAGCTGCACACGGTTGTTGATGCCCAGGATCTCCCGGTGGTCGCCCGCGACCGACGCGCCGACCCGGTGACCCGCCTCGCGCAGGATCGACAGCACGTCGGTGAGGTACTCCTCGCCCTGGCTGTTGTCCGTGCGGACCTTGCCCAGCGCGTCGGCGAGCAGCCGCCCGTCGAAGGCGAACACCCCGGAGTTGATCTCCTTGATCGCCCGCTGCTCGTCGGAGGCGTCCTTGTGCTCCACGATGGCGGTGACGGCGCCGGTCCCCGCGTCCCGCACGATCCGCCCGTACCCGGTCGAGTCCGGCACCTCGGCGGTCAGCACGGTCACCGCGTTGCCGTCGGCGGCGTGGGTCGCGGCCAGCGCGGTCAGCGTCTCGCCGGACAGCAGCGGGGTGTCGCCGCAGACCACGACGACGGTCCCGTCCGGGGCCTCGCCCAGCTCCTGCAGCGCCATGCGCACGGCGTGCCCGGTGCCGTTCTGCTCGTACTGCACGGCGGTACGGGTCCCGGCGTAGTGGGCGTCCAGATGGGCGGACACCTGCTCGCGGGCGTGCCCCACGACGACGACGAGGTTCTCGGGGTCCAGTTCGCGAGCCGCGGAGACGACGTGTCCGACGAGCGAACGCCCGCAGATCTCGTGCAGGACCTTGGGAGTCTTCGACTTCATGCGGGTGCCTTCGCCCGCTGCGAGTACGACGACGACCGGGCGGTTGGCGCTCACAGGTATGCCCTTCGGCTTCGGGTGGTGGACGTCCGAAGGATACCGGGGGGTACTCACCCGGAAATGGGCACGGGTCCCGACCGGGGAGGTCGGGACCCGAATTGCTTGGCTCCCCCATCAGGATTCGAACCTGAACATACGGGACCAAAACCCGCAGTGCTGCCTGATTACACCATGGGGGATGGAACCTCAGCGAACCGGACATTTTGCTAGATCGTCGAGTCGGCAGCCCCTACTATGCCGCACCAGACCCCTTCGATGCGACGGTACAGATCCGCGACGGACTCGCCGGTTCGAGTGACAGATGAGCTGCCGGAAATTCGGTCGCCCCCGCCCGTAGTCTGGGATGCATGACCGCAACGGGGGCACATCAGGTCGCGGCGGGTGGGTCCGCGCGGGGCTGGTGGTGGTGGGGGAGACGCCGCAGTGCGGTGTTGGACATCGGTTTGGGGCTGGCGTCCGCGCTGGAGTGCGCGATCGAGGGGATACCGTTCGCCGCCGAGGCGGGCGTGCCGGTGCCGGTGGGGGTGCTGTTCGGGCTGGTCGCCGGGGCGGTGCTGATCCTGCGGCGGCGGTGGCCGATCGCCGTGGTGCTGGTGTCGATCGCGACGACGCCGGCGGAGATGGGCTTCCTGATGGGGCTCGTCGGTCTGTACACGCTCGCCGCCTCCGATGTGCCGCGGCGGATCACCGTGCTGCTGGCGGGGATGTCGACGGCCGCGGTGTTCCTGGTGACCGTGGTGCGGCTGCGGCAGGACGTCATGCAGGCGGACGTCAACCAGCAGGACTTCGATCCGAGCGGCTGGTACGTCCCACTGCTCTCGCTCGTCCTGACCCTGGGCATGAACGCTCCGCCGGTGCTGCTGGGGCTGTACGTCGGGGCGCGGCGGCGGCTCATGGAATCGCTGCGGGAGCGGGCGGACAGTCTGGAGCAGGAGCTGTCGCTGCTGGCGGACCGGGCCGAGGAGCGGGCCCAGTGGGCGCGTCAGGAGGAGCGCACCCGGATCGCCCGCGAGATGCATGACGTGGTGGCGCACCGGGTGTCGCTGATGGTGGTGCACGCGGCGGCGCTGCAGGCGGTGGCGCTGAAGGATCCGCAGAAGGCGGTGAAGAACGCGGCGCTGGTGGGTGACATGGGCCGGCAGGCGCTGACGGAGCTGCGCGGGATGCTGGGCGTGCTCCGCGAGGAGGCCCCGGCCCGGGCCCCCGAGCCCGTACCGCTGGCGGCGGTGGGTCTGGCCGCGGCGGCGGCCGCCGCGGAGGCGGCGGCGGAGGACGGGCCGTGTCTGGACGCCCTGGAGGAGCTGGTGGAGCAGTCCCGGCTGGCAGGGGTGGTCGTGGAGCTGGCGGTGATGGGCGAGGCCCGCTCGTACGCGGCGGAGGTGGAGCGGACTGCGTATCGGGTGGTGCAGGAGGCGTTGACGAACGTGCACAAGCATGCGGCGGGCGCGCGGGTCGTGGTGCGTCTGGCGCATCGGGAGGCCGAGGTCGCGATGCAGGTGGAGAACGGTCCGTCGGACGCGGGGGCGGCGGACGCCCAGTTGCCGAGCGGCGGGAACGGGCTGGTGGGGATGCGGGAGCGGGTGAACCGGCTGGGCGGGGTGTTCGTGTCGGGGCCGACGGACGCGGGCGGGTTCCGGGTCTCGGCGGTGCTGCCGGTGGCGCAGGGGGCGGTGGCGTAGTACGGCCCACGCCGGGGCGGCGCGGGGGCCGGTCGGCCTCTGCGTGGCGTCAGCGGTCCGTCGTCAGCCGTCCGTCGTCAGCCTCGTCGGCCGGGTGCCGGTGATCAGGCCGGTGAGCGCCGTGTCGATGTCACGGCCGAGGTACCAGTCACCGGTGTGGTCGAGGCTGTACACCCGGCCTTCGGAGTCGATGGCGAGTACGGCGTGGTGCTCGCCCTCCTCGCCGAGGGGGGCGAGTTCGGTGTCCAGCGCGCGGCCGAGGTCGCCGAGGGTGCGGGCGAGGTGCAGTCCGGCGAGCGGGTCGAGGCGTACGGCGGCGGGGGCGATGTGCCGGCCGGGTCCGGGGCCGGTGACGCCGAGGCCGCCGAACTCCGCCCAGGCTTCGACGGCGGCCGGGAAGACGGCGTGCCGGTGGCCGGCCGGGGAGACATGGGCGCGCAGGGCGTCGGCCCATTCCTCGGCCTGCTTGATGTCCCATCGGCCGGGCTGCCAGCCCGCCTCGCGGAGGGCCGCGTCGACGTTGACGGGGAAGCGGGTGGTGTTCAGATCGGGCATACGGTGCGGGTCAGCCGTTCTGGGCGGTGGGGTCGACGGGGCGTACGCCGAAGTGGGCGAGCATCGCCGTGCAGGAGCGGCAGGGGGCCGCGTAGCTGCCGTGGAGGGGGTCGCCGTCCTCGCGGATGCGGCGGGCGGTGAGTTTGGCCTGCTTCAGCGAGCGCCGGGCTTCCGACTGGGTGAGGGGTTTGCGCTGGGCGCGTCGGGAGCGGCCGTTCTCGGCGGCGGTGAGGTGGCGGGAGAGCAGGATGGCTTCGGGGCAGCGGCCGGTGAAGCGTTCCCGCTGGCCGCTGGTGAGGGTGTCGAGGAAGTCCTGGACGAGCGGGTGGAGGGCGGGGGCCTGGTCGCCGCGTCCGGCGGTGCAGGTCAGGGTTTCGCCGCGGACGGACAGCGCGGCGCCGACGGTGGGCAGGATGCCGTCGCGGCGGAGGCGCAGTACGGGTGCGCGGGTGGTGTCGGTGGCGCTCCAGCTGAGGCGTGGGTCACCCTGCGTGGGCATCGGCGCCGGTGGGCGTGCTGTGTGCATTGTGCTCGCTTCCCCTCCTGCAATCCCCCGAGTTGCGTGCACAGCCTGCCAAATGGGTTGCCCGGTGTGGAAGCTGGGTGGACAAAAGTGCCGTTCGGTGTGTCGCACTCATGACGGCTGCGTCATGCCGTCGTGACAGTTGGTCACGGAGGGGCGGCCGGTGGTTCCGGCCGGGGCGTCCGCCGGTGCCACCGCATAGGCTGTGCGGAATCAGCCAGCAGCCAGCTCAGGGGGCAACCGCCATGACGACAGGTCGGCTCGGGCAGGATGCCGCGCCACCGAACGCGGCCTACGCCGGGCAGGTCGTGCATTTCCCGGATCCGGTCCGGGCCTCCCGGCATCCTCGTGGGGTGCGGGTGGACGAGCACGGCTACCCGGACTTCTCTCCGTACGCCCGTGCGGCCGCGGAGATCGCGGAGCCGCCCGAGGGCTTCGGCGTGGACGAGCTGCGGCTGACGGACTACGTGTCCGCGAACGCGGCGCTGGCGGCGTCGGGGCACGAACTGTGGGACACGATCCCGGCGGTGGCGACTCCGCACGGCTGGACGTGGCATCACGTGGCGCGCTCCCGGCGGATGGAGCTGGTGCCGGTCGAGGTGAAGGCGTTGCTGCGGCACCACGCCGGTGTGGCGACGGCGGCTGTGGATCACGGCAAGCGCGGCACGCGGCCGCTGCAGGAGACCCGGCCGGCGCACTTCGGGCTGCCGAAGGCGCGGGTGTCGGTGTCGGAACAGCAGTTGCAGGGCGTGGAGGAGGACCTGGGGTACCGCCTGCCGGGCGCGTACCGGTCGTTCCTGAAGGCGGCGGGCGGCTGCGCGCCGCTCGGCGCGGCGCTCGACGCGGAGCTGGGCCTGCTCGTGGACCAGCCGTTCTTCACGGTGCGTGAAGAGGCCGGGGCCAACGACCTGGTGTACGTGAACAAGTGTCTGCGGGACCATCTGACGAAGGACTACCTGGGCGTCGCGTTCGTGCAGGGCGGCATCCTCGCGGTGAAGGTGCGCGGCGAGGGCGTCGGTTCGGTGTGGTTCTGCGCGTACGACGACGCCCGGGACCGGGACGGCCTGGGTGTGCAGGAGCGGGCGGAGCGGCTGCTGTTGCCGTGCGGCAGTGATTTCGACGATTTCCTGCAGCGGCTCGCGGGCAATCCGCCGGAGCTTGAGACGGTGGCGAACCTGATGGTCGACGGCGGCTTCGCGCAGGTCGTCGCGGTGGGGGTGTGAGCTCGATGGTGACGTTCGCCCAGGCGCAGGAGCGCGCCGAGGAGTGGATCAACGGCGACCTGCCCGCGTATCAGCACCGTGAGGTGCGGGTGCGGGAGTTCGAGCTGGGTTTCGTGGTGTGGGCGGAGGACCGTGAGGACGGTCCGACGTCGGACGGGGGCCGGCAGCGGCTGGTGATCGCCCGGGACAGCGGCGAGGCGACGTTGTGGCCGGGGTTGCCGGTGGGTGAGGTGATCCGCCGGTACGAGGAGGAGTACGGCGTGCCGGCCGAGGCGCCCGAGGCGGCGCCGGCGCCGCCGCAGCGGATCGATCTGAACCAGACGTCGTTCCTGCTCACTCCGCCGGAGTGGCTGCAGGAGGCGGCGGACCGGGCGGGGATTCCGGACGCGCGGAGCACGGGCGGCGGTGCGTCGCCGGCCGAGCCGGCGGCTGCCCCGGCACCGGCCGCGGTGCCGGCGCCTGCGCCTGCGCCTGTTCCCGCGCCCGCGCCTGCTCCGGTGCCTGCGCCTGTGGCCAGTACGCCGCCTCCGGCGCCGATGCCCCCGTCGGCGACGCCGCCGCCCGCTCCGTCGGCCGGCGGCAGCGGTGCGTGGGCGGACGTCAGCCCGACCGGCGGCGACGACGTGTCGGTGCCGCTGCCGGCGACGGTGTTCGCACCGCCGCTGTCGGGTGCTGACGACGACGACACCCCGCCGCCGGTGACCGGCGCGGACACGCCGACGGCGCTGATGTCGGGCGGCAGCCAGCTGCCGAGGACGCAGATCCACCAGCCGGGACTGCTGCCGGACGCGCCCCCGCCGAGCGCGCCGCAGGGTGCTCCTCAGGGCGTGCCGCAGGGCGTCGTGCCGCCGGGCGTGCCTCAGGGCGTGCCTCACGGCGCACCGACCCCGCCGCCCGTGCCCGGAGCGCCGGGCGTTCCCGGTGCGCCGGGAGCCGACGCGTACGTACCGACGCAACTGGTGTCGCAGCTCGGGCCCGACGGCCCGACGCCGCCCGGGCAGCCGAGTCCGCCCCCGCCGCCCGCGCAGCCGGTGCATCATGCGGCGACGATGCTGGCGAGCCCCAGCCAGGGTGGTCCCGGCACGCCGCTGCCGCCGGGTCCGCCCGGTGCTCCGGGTGCCCCGGGCACGCCTCCGCCGCCGGCGCCTCCGGGTGTCCCGGGCGGTGGCGGGACTCCGGCGCAGCCGGTGCACTACGCGGCGACGATGCTGGCGCACCCGAACCAGAGCGGGGGCGGGGCGACGCCGCCTCCGCCGCCGGGCCCGCCCGGCGCTCCGGGTGCCCCGGGCACGCCTCCGCCGCCGGCGCCTCCGGGTGTCCCGGGTGGCGGCGGTACTCCGGCGCAGCCGGTGCATCACGCGGCGACGATGCTGGCGAGCCCGAGTCAGGGCGGTCCCGGCACGCCTCCGCCGCCCGCTCCTCCGCCGGGCGTGCCCGGTGCTCCCGGCATGCCCGGGCCGGCCGGCGCCGCTCCGTTCCCGCCGCAGCCGACCGGTCAGCCGACCGTCGGCCCCGGCTACCAGGCGGTGCTGCGCTACCGCGCGCCCGACGGCTCGGAGGCGCAGATCATCCGGCGCTCCGCGCCCGGCACCCCGCACCCGGAGTGGCAGATCCTGCACGAGCTGCGGGCGATGAACGTGCCGCCGCAGCAGGTGCTCGAGCTGCACACGGAGCTGGAGTCCTGCGAGCTGCCCGGCGGTTACTGCGCGCGGATGATCCGTGAGACCTGGCCGCAGGCGCGGATCACCAACATCGCCCCGTACGGCCGTGACCACGCGGGCCGGCAGCAGGGCATGCAGCAACTGCTGACCCACCAGGGCGAGCTGCACCAGGTGGCGGACGGTCCGGCGCGCCCCGCGCCGGTGCGCGCGCCGCTGCAGCAGGTGCCGGCGGCGCCGCCGGTTCCGCCGGAGGGCGTGGCGCAGGAGCTGGCGGGCGCGTTCGGGCCGGCGATCTGCCGGTTCGACCAGCGGGCGGTGTCCCGTCAGGGCGTGCCCGAGGTGGTGGCGGTGACGCTGGTGTGGGCGGGTCTGCCGGCGGACTTCGGTCCGTTCTTCTGGGCGCAGCCGGCGCAGCCCGTGGTGCCGACGCTGGCGGAGCTGGCGGCGCAGCGGCAGATCCAGCCGCCGTCGGACGCGGGCTCGTACCTGGTGCTCGGTTCGGACTTCGGCAAGGCGATCTGTGTCCAGTACGGCACGGCGCACATCGTGGCGGTGCCGGTGGAGCCGGGTCCGGACGGGCGGTGCCTGCCGCCGCAGTTCGTGAACACGGGGCTGCCGGAGTTCACCCGCTCGATGGCGCTGCTGGGCCGGATGTGGCGGCTGCGGTTCGGTCTGACGCCGGAACAGGCGGGCCGGTGGACGGTCGACTTCCAGGCGCAGCTGGCGATGCTGGACCCGGCGGCGCTGGCGTCGCCGGAGAACTGGTGGTCGGTGCTGCTGGAGCAGATGTGGGATGGGCTGCTGTGAGGTGTGCCCGTTCGTGAGCGTGTGATTCGCGAGCATGTGATTCATGAGCGTGTGAAGGGCCCGGTCCGGTTGCGGACCGGGCCCTTCGGGTTGTCCGGCGGCGGTGTTCGCGTTGCCCCGAGTGTCGGGCCGTGAACGGTTCCGTGCGATCCCGCAAGATCGGAGCAGGGGGTTCCGCTCACGAGAGGGGCTCCGCCGATGAGGAAGCCGCACGCGAAGCCGCAGGCCTTCGCCGTCGTCCGAGGAGGGCGCGGATACCGGCCCGCGCAGGTGGACCGTTTCCTCGCCGCGCTCTGCGACGACCGGGACGCCGCCTGGGAACGGGCCGCCCGACTGACGGTGCTGGCGCGGGAGACGGAGGAGGAGGCGGCGCGGCTGCGCGAGCGCGCCGACGGGCTCGGACCGCAGCGGTACGCCGCGCTGGGCGAGCGGGCCCGGCAGCTGCTGGTCCTGGCGGAGGAGGAGGCGGCCGTACTGGTCGCGGCGGCGACCGAGGAGGCGCGGGCGCTGCGGGACGAGGCCGGGGCGGCGGCGGAGCACTGTGCGGACGCCGTCCGGGAGGAGGCGGACGAGGCGGTCGCGGCGGCGGACCTGGCCGCGGAGGAGCTGCTGCGGGTCGCGCACGGCGAGGCGGCGGCGGTACGGGCGGGGGCCCGCGGCGACGCGGCCGCGCTGCGGGAGGAGGCGCGTACGGCGGTCGGGGACGCGCGGCTGCGGGCGGCGGCGCTGGTGGATGCCCGGGAGCAGGAGCAGGCGACCCGGCGGGCGGAGGAGGAAGGGGCGGCGGGGGCGCGCGAGGAGGAGCGGGCCGCGCGGCACAGCGAGCGGGTCGCGGCGGCGCAGGCCGAACTCGCGGAGGCGGAGCGGGCCTTCGCGGAGGCGGAGGCGAGCGCGCGGCGCCGCCAGGAGGCCGCCGAGGTCCGCGCCGGGGAGCTGCTCGCCGGGGCCCGGGCGACCTGCGAGCGCGTGGAGTGCGAGACGGACCGCATCCTCGCCGAGCACACCACGGCCCGCGAGGCCACCCAGGCGCACATGACCCACGTCCGCAACAGCCTGGCGTCCCTGACGGGCCGGGTCCTGCGGGAGGAGGCCCCCGAGGACGCCGGGGGCGCAGGGGACGCGGGTGCGCCGGAGCCGGCGGAGGAGGCGGAGTAGCCGTACGAGCCGGGGTGGCCGTACGAGCCGTACCAGCCGGGGTGGCCGTACGAGCCAGGTGCCGTTACGCGGCCGGTTCCTCGGCCGGCTTGTCCGCCGCCGCTCCCTCCGTGGCCTCCTTCAGGACCGGGAAGCGGCGCGGGGCCAGGGTGAGGAGGGCCAGCAGGGACAGGGCGGCGGCGATGGCTGCGCCGATGTGGACGTAGTCGACGGCCGCGTCGACCGCGCGGCGCAGGTGGTCGGCGGCGGAGGCGGTGAGCGCGCCGGGGGTGTCGAGGGCGCGGGCCAGGGAGTCGAGGTCGCCGGCGCTGCCGAGGCGGGCGGCGAGGACCCCGTTGGCGATCGCGCCGAACAGGGCCGCGCCCACGCTCTGCCCGACCTGGCGGCAGAACAGCACGGACGCGGTGGTGGTGCCGCGTTCCCCGTACGGGACGGTCGCCTGCACGCCGACGATCAGCGGCAGCTGGAAGAAGCCGAGAGACGCGCCGAGCAGCAGCATCAGCAGCGCGGGCTGCCAGGGCTCGCCGGGGAACGGCAGCAGCGGGAAGGCGAGCAGGACGAGCAGCGCGGACGTCATGCCGAGGACGGCGGTGAGACGGAAGCCGATGCGGCTGTAGACGCGGTTGGCGAAGGCGGCGGTGACCGGCCAGCTCAGGGTCATCGCGGAGAGCACGAACCCGGCGGCGATCGGGCCGAGGCCGAGGACGGCCTGGGCGTACGTGGGCAGGAAGACGGTCGGCGCGACCATGAGCAGCCCGAGCGCGCCGAGCGCGAGATTGACCGCGGCGATGGTGCGCCGGCGCCACACCCAGCCGGGGATGATCGGCTCGGCGGCGCGCCGTTCGATGACGACGGTGACCGCGCCGAGGACGAGCGCGCCGGCGAACAGGCCCAGGGAGGGGGCGGAGAGCCATGGCCAGGCGACGCCGCCCTGGACGAGCGCGGTGAGCAGCAGCGCGCCGGTGGCGAAGACGGCGAGGGCGCCGGGCCAGTCGACGACGGTCCGGCGGGGCTCGGCGCCGTCGGCGGGCTTGGGTCGGGCGGGTTCGACGAGATGGCGGGCGACGAGCCAGAGCGCGAGGAGCCCGACGGGGATGTTGACGAGGAAGATCCACCGCCAGTCGGCGTATCCGGCGAGCAGACCGCCGGCGGCCGGTCCGGCGACGGAGGAGGTCGCCCACACGGTGGAGAGCCTCGCCTGGATCCTGGGCCGTTCCTTCAGCGGGTACAGGTCGGCGGCGATCGTCTGGACGGTGCCCTGGAGGGCGCCGCCGCCGAGGCCCTGCACGATGCGGAAGGCGATGAGGGAGGCCATGTTCCAGGCGGCCGCGCACAGCAGCGAGCCGATGAGGAAGAGGACGATGCCGGTGATGAGGACCGGCTTGCGGCCGAAGGTGTCGGAGAGCTTGCCGTACACGGGCAGGGTGACGGTGACGGCGAGCAGGTAGCCGGAGAACAGCCAGGAGAAGACGGAGAGTCCGCCGAGGTCGCCGACGATCTGCGGGACGGCGGTGGCGACGACGGTGCCGTCGAGGGCGGCCAGGCCCATGCCGAGCATGAGCGCGGCGACGACGGGGCCGCGGCCGCGCGGGGCCGTGGCGGTCGTGGTCGCGCTGGCGGTCGTGGTCGTCGGCTCGGCCACCGGAAGCTCCCCCTGCTCTGTCCGCGGGCAGCCGCCCGCATGCATTCCCTATGCATCTATTTCGTCGGGGGACACCCTCTCACTTGCACCTGACGCTGCGGGAGGGGGCAGGGTCGGGGAAAGCGCCCCCGAGACGTTCTCCGCCGAAGGGTGGAGAACCCCTAAGGGAGACTCCCCCGTTGCGCCCAGGGGGTGTTCGTCCCGGCGGAGGACGTGCCGGAGGCGGTCCGGTTCTTAACTTGTTCTTACGGGGGCGGCCTGAGGAAAACCGCAGGGCGAGTGTGCGGGGAACCTCAGCGCGCCGGGGGCGGGCGCTCGACAGACTCGAATCAGCGCAGAGATACGTACGCGAACCCACCGATAGTGCGACTCACCGATATACGCGACTCACTCATATAGGAGACATACCGTGACTTCGGCTGTGACCATTCCCAGGCACGGGGGTACTGGAGAACGAACGGCCGTCGCCGCGCGGGCGCGGCAGGTCGTGAAGGCGTACGGGCTGGGCGAGACCCGGGTCGTCGCGCTGGACGAGGTCGACGTCGACATCCACCGGGGGCAGTTCACCGCGATCATGGGCCCGTCCGGGTCCGGCAAGTCGACGCTGATGCACTGCCTGGCCGGCCTGGACACGGTGACGAGCGGTCGGATCTTCCTCGACGAGACCGAGATCACCGGTCTGAAGGAGAAGAAGCTGACGCAGCTGCGGCGGGACCGGATCGGCTTCATCTTCCAGGCGTTCAACCTGCTGCCGACCTTGGACGCGCTGGAGAACATCACGCTGCCCATGGACATAGCGGGCCGCAGGCCGGACCGGGAGTGGCTGGACCGGGTGGTCACCACGGTGGGGCTCGCCGAGCGGCTGGGGCACCGGCCGAACCAGCTCTCCGGCGGTCAGCAGCAGCGCGTCGCCGTGGCCCGGGCCCTGGCGGCCCGCCCGGAGATCATCTTCGGCGACGAGCCGACCGGCAACCTCGACTCGCGGGCCGGCGCCGAGGTGCTGGGCTTCCTGCGCCAGTCGGTCGACGAGTTGGGGCAGACGATCGTCATGGTCACCCACGACCCGGTGGCCGCCTCGTACGCGGACCGGGTGCTGTACCTCGCGGACGGCCGGATCGTCGACGAGATGCACAAGCCGACCGCCGACGCCGTCCTGGACCGCATGAAGGCATTCGACGCCCGGGGGCGTACGTCATGACCGTCCTGAAGACCTCGCTGCGCAACTTCTTCGCGCACAAGGGCCGCATGGCGCTCTCCGCCGTCGCCGTCCTGCTGTCCGTGGCGTTCGTCAGCGGCACGCTGGTGTTCACGGACACCATGAACACCACCTTCGACAAGCTGTTCGCCTCGACCGCCTCCGACGTCACGCTCAGCGCCCGCGCCGCCGACGGCGACGAGATGCCGGGCGCCGGGCGGCCCGAGGGCTTCCCCGCCGCGCTGGTGGACAAGGTCCGCCGGACCGAGGGCGTGCGGGAGGCGACGGGCTCGGTGATCTCGCTGAGCGTCACCGTCGTCGACAAGGACAACAAGAACCTGGGCCCCACCAGCGGCGCGCCGACCATCGCCGTCAGCTGGAACCGCAACGAGCTGCGGTCGGTCGACCTCACCTCCGGGCGGACGCCCAGCGGACCCGGCGACGTGCTGATCGACGGCACGACGGCGCAGAAGCACAAACTGAAGCTCGGCGACGAGGTGCGCACCATCGCCGCCACCGGAGACTTCCGGGCACGGATCTCCGGCATCGTCGACTTCAAGGTGACCAACCCGGGCGCGACCGTCGTCTACTTCGACGCCGCCACCGCGCAGCGTGAACTCCTCGGCAAGGAGGGTCTGTTCACGCAGATCGCAGCCGAGGCGAAGCCCGGCGTCTCCGACGGGCAGCTGAAGCGGAACATCGCGGCGGCCGTCGGCGACGGGTACAAGCTGCAGACCGCGGCCGAGGCCGCCGACGAGGGCCGCAAGGACGTCGCCGGGTTCCTCGACGTGATGAAGTACGCGATGCTCGGCTTCGCCGGGGTCGCCTTCCTCGTCGGCATCTTCCTCATCGTCAACACCTTCTCGATGCTGGTCGCCCAGCGCACCCGCGAGATCGGTCTGATGCGGGCCATCGGCTCCAGCCGCCGGCAGGTCAACCGGTCGGTGCTCGTCGAGGCGCTGCTGCTCGGCGTGGTCGGCTCGGTCGCCGGCGTCGGCGCGGGCGTCGGACTGGCCGTGGGGCTGATGGAGCTCATGTCCTCGATGGGGATGAACCTGTCCACGCAGGACCTGACGGTGAAGTGGACCACCCCGGCCGTGGGTCTGGTCCTCGGCATCGTGGTCACCGTCCTCGCCGCGTACATACCGGCACGGCGGGCCGGCAAGGTCTCCCCGATGGCGGCGCTGCGCGACGCGGGCACCCCCGCCGACGGGCGGGCCGGGACGCTCCGCGGGGTGCTGGGGCTGCTGCTGACCGCGGGCGGCGGGGCCGCGCTGTGGGCGGCGACGCAGGCCGACGAGGCCGGCACCGGCTCGCTGTGGCTGGGCGCGGGGATCGTGCTTTCGCTGATCGGCTTCATCGTGATCGGGCCGCTGCTGGCCGGCGGGCTCGTGCGGGGGATCAGCGTGGTCGTGCTGCGGGCCTTCGGGCCGGTGGGCCGGATGGCCGAGCGCAACGCGCTGCGCAATCCGCGCCGTACCGGGGCGACCGGCGCGGCCCTGATGATCGGCCTGGCGCTGGTGGCCTGTCTGTCCGTGGTCGGCTCCTCGATGGTCGCCTCGGCGACCGACGAGCTGGACCGTTCGGTGGGCGCCGACTTCATCGTCCAGTCGCCGACCGGTCAGCGCGTCGTGCCGCAGGCGCAGGCCGCCCTGGAGAAGACCCCGGGCCTGGACCACGTCACCCAGTACAAGACGGTCCCGGCGGTGATCACCGCGCCGGACGGGAAGAAGTTCGACAAGCGGGTGGTCGCCGCCGACCCCACGTACGCGCAGGACGTGCGCCGCGAGGTCACCTCCGGCCGGCTCGCCGACGCCTACCGCACGGACTCCCTGTCCATCGGCAGCGACGACGCCGCGGAGCACGGCGTGCGGGTCGGCGACGTGCTGACCGTCGCCTTCAAGGGCGGGAAGGCGGCGAAGCTGAAGGTCGCGGCGATCACCTCGGACGCCGGCAACGTCGACAAGGGAGCGATGTACACGGGCATAGGCACCGCGGCCCGCTACCTGCCGGCCGACCGGCTGCCGCAGAACCTGATCGTGTTCGCGACGGCGCAGGACGGCAAGGAGGCCGAGGCGTACACGGCCCTGAAGGCGGCGCTCGCCGACTATCCGCAGTACAAGGTGAGCAACCAGGCCGACTACAAGAAGGACCTTCAGAACCAGGTCGGCCAACTGCTGAACATCGTCTACGGGCTGCTCGCCCTGGCGATCATCGTCGCGATCCTCGGCGTGGTGAACACCCTCGCCCTGTCGGTGGTCGAGCGGACCCGGGAGATCGGCCTGATGCGGGCCATCGGGCTCTCCCGCCGCCAGCTGCGCCGCATGATCCGCCTGGAGTCGGTGGTGATCGCCCTCTTCGGTGCGCTGCTCGGTCTCGGGCTCGGCATGGGCTGGGGCACGGCGGCGCAGAAGCTGCTGGCCCTGGAGGGTCTGGGCGTCCTGGAGATCCCCTGGGCGACGATCCTGACGGTGTTCGTCGGGTCGGCGTTCGTGGGCCTGTTCGCGGCGCTGGTTCCGGCCTTCCGGGCCGGCCGGATGAACGTGCTGAACGCCATCGCCAGCGAGTAGCGGGTAGGCGCGGTGCGGCCGGGACGGGGCCGCTAGGTTGGTTCGCGACGGTCCCGGTGGATGTCCTCCATCCCACCGGGACCGTCGCGCGTGCGGCTGTGGGCGTCGGACCCACGTCGTACTCTGGAACCCCCGGCCCGTGAGACGTGTCGGGCTGTTCGCGTTGCCCGCCCCCGTAGTCCAACCGGGATGGAACCTCCTGATGAGCCTGCACGGTCTGCTCGACGCCGTCGTACGAGACGCGGCCCTCGCCGAGGCGGTCAAGGCCGCCCAGGACGGCAACCGCATGCACGTGGACCTGGTCGGCCCGCCCGCCGCCCGCCCCTTCGCGGTGGCCGCGCTGGCCCGCGAGGCCGGCCGTCCCGTGCTCGCCGTCACCGCCACCGGCCGGGAGGCCGAGGACCTGGCGGCCGCGCTGCGCAGCCTCCTCGACCCGGACACGGTCGTCGACTACCCCTCCTGGGAGACCCTGCCGCACGAGCGGCTCTCGCCCCGCTCCGACACCGTCGGCCGCCGGCTCGCCGTGCTGCGCCGGCTCGCCCACCCCTCGCCCGACGACCCGGCCGCAGGAAAGGTGTCCGTGGTCGTCGCCCCCATCCGCTCGGTGCTCCAGCCGCAGGTCAAGGGCCTGGGCGACCTGGAGCCGGTGGCGCTGCGGACCGGGCAGCAGGCGGACCTGAACGAGATCGTCGAGGGCCTGGCGGCGGCCGCGTACGCGCGCGTGGAGCTGGTGGAGAAGCGCGGCGAGTTCGCCGTGCGCGGCGGCATCCTGGACGTCTTCCCGCCCACCGAGGAGCACCCGCTCCGCATCGAGTTCTGGGGCGACGACGTCGAGGAGATCCGCTACTTCAAGGTCGCCGACCAGCGCTCCCTGGAGGTCGCCGAGCACGGACTGTGGGCCCCGCCCTGCCGTGAGCTGCTGCTCACCGACGAGGTGAAGCGCCGCGCCGCCGCCCTCGCCGAGGAGCACCCGGAGCTCGGCGAACTGCTCGGCAAGATCGCCGAGGGCATCGCGGTGGAGGGCATGGAGTCCCTCGCCCCGGTCCTCGTCGACGACATGGAGCTGCTGCTCGACGTGCTGCCGGCCGGCAGCATGGCCGTGGTCTGCGACCCGGAGCGGGTCCGCACCCGCGCCGCCGACCTGGTGGCGACCTCCCAGGAGTTCCTGCAGGCATCCTGGGCGGCGACCGCCGGCGGCGGGGAGGCCCCGATCGACGTCGGCGCGGCCTCGCTGTGGGGGATCGCCGACGTACGGGACCGGGCGCGCGAGCTCGGCGTGATGTGGTGGTCGGTCTCCCCGTTCGCCGCCGACGAGACCCTCGACGCGGACACCCTCAAGCTCGGCATGCACGCCCCGGAGACGTACCGCGGCGACACCGCCCGGGCGCTCGCCGACACCAAGGGCTGGCTGGCCGACGGCTGGCGCACGGTGTACGTGACGGAGGCGCACGGCCCGGCGGCCCGTACGGTCGAGGTGCTCGGCGGCGAGGGCATCGCCGCCCGCCTGGACGCCGACCTGGCCGACATCTCCCCGGCCGTCGTCCATGTGTCGACCGGCTCCATCGACTACGGCTTCGTCGACCCGGCGCTGAAGCTGGCCGTGCTGACCGAGACGGACCTGTCCGGGCAGAAGGCGGCCGGCAAGGACGGCCAGCGGATGCCCGCCAAGCGCCGCAAGACCATCGACCCGCTGACCCTGGAGGTCGGCGACTACATCGTGCACGAGCAGCACGGCGTCGGCCGGTACATCGAGATGGTGCAGCGCACGGTACAGGGCGCGACCCGCGAGTACCTGCTCGTCGAGTACGCGCCGGCCAAGCGCGGCCAGCCCGGCGACCGGCTGTACATCCCGACCGACCAGCTGGAGCAGGTCACCAAGTACGTCGGCGGCGAGGCCCCGACGCTGCACCGGCTCGGCGGCGCGGACTGGACGAAGACGAAGGCGCGTGCGAAGAAGGCGGTCAAGGAGATCGCCGCCGACCTGATCAAGCTGTACAGCGCGCGGATGGCGGCCCCCGGCCACGCCTTCGGCGGGGACACGCCCTGGCAGCGGGAGCTGGAGGACGCCTTCCCGTACGCGGAGACGCCCGACCAGCTGTCCACCATCGCCGAGGTCAAGGAGGACATGGAGAAGTCCATCCCCATGGACCGCCTGATCTGCGGCGACGTCGGCTACGGCAAGACGGAGATCGCGGTCCGGGCGGCGTTCAAGGCGGTCCAGGACGGCAAGCAGGTCGCCGTGCTCGTGCCCACCACGCTGCTGGTGCAGCAGCACTTCGGCACGTTCACCGAGCGGTACTCGCAGTTCCCCGTCGCCACCCGGGCGCTCAGCCGCTTCCAGTCGGACACCGAGTCGAAGGCGACGCTGGAGGGGCTGAAGGACGGTTCGGTCGACATCGTCATCGGCACCCACCGGCTGTTCTCCTCCGAGACCAAGTTCAAGGACCTCGGTCTGGTCATCGTCGACGAGGAGCAGCGGTTCGGCGTCGAGCACAAGGAGCAGCTGAAGAAGCTCCGCGCCAACGTCGACGTGCTGACCATGTCGGCCACCCCGATCCCGCGGACCCTCGAGATGGCGGTGACCGGCATCCGCGAGATGTCGACGATCACCACCCCGCCGGAGGAGCGGCACCCGGTGCTGACCTTCGTCGGCCCGTACGAGGAGAAGCAGATCGGCGCGGCGATCCGCCGCGAACTGCTGCGCGAGGGCCAGGTCTTCTACATCCACAACCGGGTCGAGTCGATCGACCGGGCCGCCGCCCGGCTGCGCGAGATCGTCCCCGAGGCGCGGATCGCGACGGCGCACGGCCAGATGTCCGAGTCGGCCCTGGAGCAGGTCGTCGTGGACTTCTGGGAGAAGAAGTTCGACGTGCTGGTGTCGACGACGATCGTCGAGTCCGGCATCGACATCTCCAACGCCAACACGCTGATCGTGGAGCGCGGCGACAACTTCGGCCTGAGCCAGCTGCACCAGCTGCGCGGCCGGGTCGGCCGCGGCCGCGAGCGCGGCTACGCGTACTTCCTGTACCCGCCGGAGAAGCCGCTGACCGAGACCGCGCACGAACGCCTCGCGACCATCGCCCAGCACACGGAGATGGGCGCGGGCATGTACGTGGCGATGAAGGACCTGGAGATCCGCGGCGCGGGCAATCTGCTCGGCGGCGAGCAGTCCGGCCACATCGCGGGCGTCGGCTTCGACCTGTACGTGCGGATGGTCGGCGAGGCGGTCGCGGACTACCGGGCGTCCCTGGAGGGCGGGGCGGAGGAGGAGCCGCCGCTGGAGGTCAAGATCGAGCTGCCGGTCGACGCGCACGTCCCGCACGACTACGCGCCGGGCGAGCGGCTGCGCCTCCAGGCGTACCGGGCGATCGCCTCGGCGAACTCGGAGGAGGACATCAAGGCCGTCCGGGAGGAGCTGACGGACCGCTACGGCAAGCTGCCCGAGCCGGTCGAGAACCTGCTCCTCGTGGCCGGGCTGCGGATGCTGGCGCGGGCCTGCGGCGTCGGCGAGATCGTGCTCCAGGGCCCGAACATCCGCTTCGCGCCGGTGGAGTTGCGCGAGTCGCAGGAGCTGCGGCTCAAGCGGCTGTACCCGCGGACGGTCATCAAGGCCCCGACCCAGCAGATCCTGGTGCCCCGCCCGACCACGGGCACGATCGGCGGCAAGCCGGTCGTCGGCCGCGAACTGCTCGCGTGGACCGGCGAGTTCCTGACGTCGATCCTCGGCTAGGCCGACGCGGTGGGCCGTCCGCCCGGGTACGCGCCCGGGCGGACGGCCTTGCTCGGCGGTGGACGGCCCTGCTCGGCGGTTACAGCTCGTCGAGGTCGAGCGCCGCGGCCATCGCGCGGTAGCCGGCGTCGTTCGGGTGGATGTGGTCCTTCGAGTCGTACGCGGGCAGGATCCGGTCGGGGTCCTGCGGGTCGCGGACGACGCGGTCGAAGTCGACCACGGCGTCGTACGCGCCGGAGGTGCGGACCCAGGCGTTGAACGCGTCCCGCTTGGCCTCGTTCACCTTCTGCGCGTCGTCGTAGAAGGAGCCCTTGATCGGGGTGAGCGTCGCCCCGACCACCTTGATGCCCTTGGCGTGCGCCTGCCGGATCAGCGCGCGGTGACCGGCGATGAGCCGCTCGACCGAGACCTCGGGCGTCGGCTGCCCGGGCACGCCCGCGCCGCTGCCGCCGATGTCGTTGATGCCTTCGAGGACGATGACGGTGCCCACGTTCGGCTCGCTCAGCACGTCCTCGGAGAACCGCTTCACGCCCTTCTCGCCCGCCCAGGACCAGTCGTTGGTGACCTGGTTGCCGGCGATGCCGTGGTTGAGGACGCTGCGCGGCCGGCCGGCGGCGGCGAAGCGCTCGGCCAGCTCGTCGGGGTAGCGGTTGTCGGCGTTCGCGGCGGAGCCGACGCCGTCGGTGATGGAGTCGCCGAAGGTGACGATGCCGTCCCGGCGGGCGGGCGCGCCGCCCGCGACCTCGACGCCGGTGAGGAAGTACCAGGAGTCGCCGGACTCGGTGAACGCCGCCCCGTCCCGGTCGGCGCGGTGGTCGCCGTCCGCGCGGTAGCTGGTGGCACTGGAGAACGTGTGGAAGGTGGCCGGGCCGGTCGGCTCGGCCAGGTAGAGGGTGACCGTCACCGACTCCAGCGCGCGGACCGTGAACGGCGCGCCGTCGCTGCGGACCGAGCCGCCGGCCGGGATCGTCACGGAGCGGCCCTTGCCGAAGGTGAGGTGGCGGACCGTGCCGGCCTTCACGGACGCGCCCTTGTCGGTCAGGGCGACGGTCGCGCCGGTGATCCGCAGCGGGCCGGTGCCGTACCGGTTGGAGAGCTCGATCCGGGCCTTGGCGCCGCCGGTGGTGACCCGGACGACCTGGCGGACGGTGTGGTTCGCGAAGCCCGACTGCGACCAGTTGGGGCCGAAGGGCGCCGACGGCATCTGCGGCGAAGTGGCCCAACCGCCGTGCCACGGGCTGCCCTTGTGCGCCGCGGAGGTGGTGGCGGTGGTGGCGGTGTCGGCTGCGGTCGCGGTGGCCGCGTGGGGGAGCGTGGCGAGGGTGAGGCCCGCGACGAGGGCAATACCGGCGCGCTGCAAGGTGCTTGAGGTGCTCATGAGTGTCCGCCCGTTCTGACGTTGCGTTGTCGGACGGCTCAAGTGGAGGCGGACTCCGGAAATTCCCCCGGTTCGCGGAATCGGTCAGAGAGTGGCCGGAAAAAGCACTCCGGTACAGAGCTCCGGCCGCGGGGTGCTCGAAGCACTCCGCGGCCGGGGTCGTCGGGGCTGCGGACGGCAGCCGCACGCGGGAGGTCAGGTCGGCGGCTGCTCCGGCCGGTCCGACATGCCGAGCGAACCCTCCACCTTCCGCTGGCCCTGATCGACCTGGGAGGTGTACTTGTCTCCGGTCCGCTCGTTGATCTTCTTCTCCGCGGCGTCGGACACCTGCCGGGCCTTGTCCTCGTGCTGGCCCATCAGGCCCTTCAGCTTGTCCATGATCCCCATGTGTGACTCCTTAGGAAGGGGACATACAGCGCAATCGACGCTACCCCCGCCCGCTCCGATGCGCGCGCCGGGCGCTTCGGATCCCGCACCCCGCCGGGTTTCACGGCGGGGCGCCCCGCCTAGGATCCCGGCGTGCACACCCACCGGAAGCCCCTGACCGCCGCGGCGCTCGCCGCCGCCCTGCTCCTGACCACCGCCTGCACCACGGACGGCGGCGGACGGAAGGACCGCGACTCCGGCCGGGAGCGGCCCGGGCGTTCGGAGCGGTCGGAGCGCGGCGCCGGCGGCCCCGCGCTCGCCGCCGTCGGTGAACTCGCCGTCAAGGGCCGCGCCCCCAGGACCGGGTACGAGCGCGCCGCGTTCGGCCGCGCCTGGGCCGACGTCGACCGCAACGGCTGCGGCACCCGTGACGACATACTCAAGCGCGACCTCACCGGGGTCGCGTTCAAGGACGGCGACTGCAAGGTCGCCTCCGGCACCCTCGTCGACGACCCCTACACCGGCCGCCGTGTCGCGTTCGTGCGCGGCCGCAGCAAGGTCGACGTCGACCATGTGGTCGCGCTCTCCGACGCCTGGCAGAAGGGCGCGCAGAAGTGGGGCGAGGGGAAGCGGCTCCGGTTCGCCAACGACCCGCTGAACCTGCTGGCCGTCGACTCCGTGACCAACCGCCGCAAGGGCGACGGCGACGCCGCGACCTGGCTGCCGCCGAACAAGGAGTACCGCTGCGCCTACGTCGCCCGGCAGGTCGCGGTGAAGCGCAAGTACGGGCTCTGGGTCACCCGTGGCGAGCAGGACGCCATGCGCCGCGTCCTCGGCCGCTGCCCCGAGCAGCGCCTGCCCTAGCGGGTGCCTCGGGTCTGACGTCCAGGCGGCCTGCAAAAACGATTGGTCCCGTCCCTGGACCCGTGGCTAGCCTGCGCCCCATGGAACTCACGATCACGACCCTCGCCGAACGCCCCGAACTCGAGGGGCCGATGTGGCAGATGAAGGATCTGTGGCCGGAGTTCATGATGTACGACCCGGTCGGCTGGGCGAACATGGGCCGCATCGTCCGCGATCTGCCCGAGTACGTCCTCGTCGCCACCGACGCGGACGGCAAGGTGGTCGCCCGGGCGTTCAGCGTGCCGTTCCAGCTGCACGCCGACGGCCGCGGCGAACTGCCCGACACCGGCTGGGACCAGATGCTGCTCTGGGCCTTCTCCGACCTCCGGCAGGGCCGCACGCCCGACACCGTCAGCGCGATAGAGGTCTGCGTGGACACCGCCGCCCTCGGCCGGGGCCTGTCGGCCACCATGCTCGGCGCGATGCGCGACAACGCCCGCCGGCTCGGTTTCTCCGAGGTCGTCGCCCCGGTCCGCCCCAACGGCAAGCACCTGGAGGCGGCGAGCTCCATCCACGAGTACGCCTTCCGCACCCGGGAGTCCGACGGTCTGCCGCACGACCCCTGGCTGCGGGTCCACGTCCGGGCGGGCGCGGTGATCGAGAAGGTCGCCCCGGCCTCCATGACCGTCGCGTCCTCCGTCGAGCGCTGGCGCGAGTGGACCGGCCTCCCCTTCGACGCGGACGGCCCGGTCGAGGTCGACGGCGCCCTGGTCCCGGTCCACTGCGAGGTCTCGCGCGGGTACGCGGTGTACGTCGAACCCAACGTCTGGGTCCGCCACCGGCTCTGAGCCCGTACCGGCACGGGGCCGGCACGCACATGCGAACGGGCCGGTGAGCCGCCCCCCTCCGGCGGCCCTCCCGGCCCGTTCGCCTGCCCGCGGGGCGCGGCCCGCGCCCCGCGATCCGCGGCCCGCGCCTCGCGTCAGTCCTCCATCTCGAAGACGTCCTTCGCGGCGGGCTGCCGGGCCGGCACCGGCTTGTCGTACGAGGAGAAGGCGATCGTCCCGGGCTCCTCCCCGCCCTTGGTGACGATCTTCAGCAGGTGCGGGGCGCCCTCGGTGGCCACGTACAGCGTGGTGCTCTCCGCGCCCGCGCCCTCGGTGAGCCGCAGCGCCCTACGGCCGTTCACGGTCGTCTCCCCGCCGGTGGTGGCGAAGTTGACGCCCTGCTCGAAGTCGGCGAGCAGCGCGTCCAGATCGCACAGCTCCAGGCTGTCCTTGGTCTCCGGGTCGGAGGCGTCGGACTTCACCCACTTGCCCTTGAGCTGCTTCAGGATCGCCACCTGCTGCTCGGCCGGCTCGCCCTTGCCCTGCTCCCGCAGGAACGCCTCGTCGAAGCGCATGTAGGCGGCGTTTCCGGTCTTGATCAGCTCCGCGGTGCCCGTCGCGCCGAGGGTCATGGTGCCGGCGCATCTGCCCTGCCGGTCGATGGCCAGGTACGCCTTCGTCGGGCCGTCGGCGGACGTGATGGCCAGGTCGAGCGTGAGGGACTTCGCGGTCTTCGTCGCGGCTATCGACTTGTTGAGGATCTGCGGACCCGTCAGGCCCTTGAAGGGGCCCGAGGCCTCCTGCTCGAAGGGCCCGCAGGCCGTGCCGCCGAACGCGACGGCCGTGACGACGAGGGCGGCGAGGGCGGCGCGGCGGCGGGGGGACGAGTGGCGGCGGCCGAGGGCAGACATGGGTCTCTCCGGTGGGACAGGCGCGATCGGGGGTGCGCCGGGGTTCGGGGGGAGGGTCGGCCGCCCGGGGGTGGCGGCCAAGCTCACGAGGTGGTGCTCAGAGGTGGGGGACCGGCGGCCACGGGGCCGTGGCCGGGGGGCGCGTCGTGCGGGGATCAGAGCTTCAGTTCCCACTGGGCGGCCTCGTGGTCGATGCCGGGGCTCACCTCGACGGTGAGGTCCTTGGCGTCGGCGGGGGCGTCGAAGCCGTAGACGACGGTGGCCTTCTTGCCGGGCAGGATCGAGCCGGTGAAGCCGGTGCCGACCTTGTCGTCGTAGAGCTGTTCGGCGGCGACGCCGTCCTTGCCGGCGCGGGCGCCCACGGTGACCAGCGCGGCGTCGAACTTCTTCGTGCCGCCGTTCTCGATGACCACGGTGACCTGGTAGGCCTTGTTGCCCTCGGTGTGCCCGGCGAACTCGCTCGGCTTGAACGTCTTCGGCGCGGAGACGGTGACCTTCAGCTTGTCGTCGTAGACGGAGGAGTCATCGGCGGCCAGTCCCTTTCCCTTGGCCGCGCTCCCGCCCTTGCCGCTCTTGTCGGCGCCCGGCGTCTTGGGTGCGGAGTCCTTGATCGTCTTGTCGAGCTCGTCCACCGCGTCGCTGACGGCCGCGAACGTGATGTACGCGCCGACCACGGAGAGGATCATCGCCACGAGGCCCAGGACCGCGCCCGTCGTCGCGACGCCCTTGTTGTTCGCCTCGCCGCGCTTGACGCGGCCGCGGCCGGACAGGCCCAGGATCAGGGCGATCAGGCCGAGGAGGCCGGCGAGCCAGAACATCAGCGGGATCACTCCGGAGAGTGCGCCGATGATGCCGAGGATCAGCGCGGTGGTGCCGAGCCCGTTGCGCAGGGCGCGGGGAGCGGGGGTCTGCGGCGCGTACTGGTGCGTGTCGTGCGACATGGAACTGCCCTCCTGGACATGGACGTGACGCGGTGTGCAACCGGCTCTCACGGAGTCCCGTGGAGCGATGAATCAATAACAACAGAAGCTGTGAACCGAGTCAACACGGTTCACGGGATTCGATCCTGTCCACACTGTGAAGTGGTGTCCGGCGTGTTCATCGGTAAGATCGGGGACACAGCGGGCGACGCAGGGGCGAACGCAGCGGGGCGTGAAGGGAGTCGGCCAGTGCCGGAGAGCGCAGCAGAGGTGACCGCGGCCGGGATCGCCCGGCTGGCAGGAGTCGGCCGGGCCGCCGTGAGCAACTGGCGCCGCCGCCACGCCGACTTCCCCAAGCCCGTCGGCGGCACGGAGACCAGCCCCTCCTTCGCCCTCTCCGACGTCGAGACCTGGCTGCGCGCCCAGGGCAAGCTCGCCGAGGTCCCGCTGCGCGAGCGGGTCTGGCAGCAGATCGCCGGACACCGCGCCGGCGCCGTCACCGCCCTCGTCCAGTGCGGCAGCGTCCTGCTCCTCGTGCACGAGCGCCCCGCCGCCTGGACCGCCCTCGCCGCCGTCTCCGACGAGCGGTTCACAGAAGTCCTGCCCGTCGCCCTCGAAGAGGTCCTGACCGAGCGGTACGGGCTTGAGCGCGCCGTTCGCACCCCCGCCCCCGCCGAACTCGCGGACGCCGTCCCCCTGTTGCGGTCCGTCGCCGACCTCGCCTCGGAGCTCGGGGCACGCCAGGCCTTCGAGTTCCTGCTCGGCCGCCACCTCGACGCCAACCCGCGCCAGTACACCCTCACCCCGCCCGGCCCGGCCGCCCTGATGGCCGCCCTCGCCACCGGCACCGGCGCGGGCACGACCGGCTCCGCCGCCGCTCCGCGCACCGCCGGCACCGTGCTCGACCCCGCCTCCGGCACCGGCACCCTGCTCCGCGCCGTCGACCGCCCCGCCGCCCTGTACGGCCAGGACGCCGACCCCGACCTCGCCGCGCTCACCGCGCTCCGCCTCGCCCTCGCCGACGGCGCCGAGATCCGCGTACGCCCCGGCGACAGCCTGCGCGCCGACGCCTTCCCGCAGCTCGCCGCCGACGCCGTGCTCTGCCACCCGCCGTTCAACGAGCGCAACTGGGGCCACGACGAACTCGCCTACGACCCGCGCTGGGAGTACGGCTTCCCCGCCCGCACCGAGTCCGAGCTCGCCTGGGTGCAGCACGCCCTGGCCCGGCTCCGCCCCGGCGGCACCGCCGTCCTGCTCATGCCGCCCGCCGCCGCCTCCCGCCGCTCCGGCCGCCGCATCCGCGCAGACCTGCTGCGCAAGGGCGCCCTGCGGGCCGTCGTCGCCCTGCCGGCCGGCGCGGCCCCGCCGTACGGCATCCCGCTCCACCTGTGGGTGCTGCGCAAGCCCGCGCCCGGCGTCCCCGCCTCCCCGGAACTGCTGCTCGTCGACACCGCCGAGCAGGCCGCCGCCCCCGCCGGTGGCGGTGCGGGGAGCGGCCGCGACAAGCTCGACTGGCAGGCCGTGCACACCGCCGTCCTCGAGGCCTGGCTCCCCTTCGACAAGCACGGCACCGTCGACGAGACCCCCGGCGCCAGCCGCAGCGTCCCCGTCATCGAACTCCTCGACGACGACGTCGACCTGGCCCCCGCCCGCCACCTGCCGCCGCCCGCGGCCGCCGCCGGCGCGGCCGCCCTCGCGGGCGTCCGTGAACGGCTCACCGAGACCCTGCGCCGCACCGCCGCGCTCACCCCGCCCGCCGAACACCCCTCGGCGCGCGCCGAGGCCCCCGCCCGGCTGCCCGTGGTCACCGTCGGCGAACTCGCCCGCACCGGCGCCCTGGAGCTGCGGGCCGGCGGCACGGGCGCCGGCGCCGGCCGGGTCCTCACCGACCTCGACGTCCTCACCGGCCAGGCCCCCTCCGGCACGCTGCCCGACGGCGCCGCCGAGGAGCCGGTGCTCGTCGCCGCCGGCGACGTCGTCGTGCCCGTCCTCGGCGGCGGCTCGGTCGCCCGCGTCGTCGACGAGGCCACCGCCGGCGCCGCGCTCGGCCGCAACCTCCAGCTGCTGCGCCCCGATCCGGCCGCCCTCGACCCCTGGTTCCTCGCCGGCTTCCTGCGCGGCACCGCCAACAACCGCCAGGCCAGCAGCTACGCCTCCACCGCCACCCGGCTCGACGTCCGCCGCCTCCAGCTCCCGCGCGTGCCGCTCGCCGAACAGCAGCGGTACGGGGCACGGTTCCGCGCGCTCGCCGAGTTCGAGGACGCGCTGCGCCTCGCCGGCCGCCTCGGCGAGGCCCTCGTCCAGGGGCTGTACGACGGACTGACGGACGGCACCGTGAAGCCGTGATCAGTTCGACAACGGATCCGTACAACCCAGGAGCCGTTGTCCGAGTCGGTGTATACGCTCGTCTCCGGGAATCGACTCGTCCCCGGGATATCGACTCGTCGCCAGGAGCAGGAATGTACGGCCACGGCCATCCGCCGCCGCAGCAGCAGCGCCCCGGGCAGGGGGCGCTGATCGCCCTGCGTGTGCTGTTCGTCGCCCTTCCGTTGCTCAGCTGCGGGTTCCTCGCCTGGGCCCCGCTACTGCGGACGGCGCTCCTGACGCGCAGGGTGCGGGACTGGGCGCTGTTCGGGCTCTTCCTGGCCGTCAGCGCCGGGCTGATCGTCTGGGCCGGCCTCACCGGTGACGAGGAGCCCGGCACACTGGAGTCGCTCATCGCCGTCGGCACGATGATGGGCCTGGTAGTCGGGTCGATCTCGTACTACCTCGTCATCGACATCCAGCACTTCGCGCGCCCCGCCGTGCCGCCCGCGCCGCCCGCGATGACCGGCGGCTACGGCTACCCGCACACCGCCGTCACCGTGCCGTCGCCCACGCCCGGCTACCCCCAGCCCCAGCCCCAGCCGCAGCCGCCCGTCCCGCAGCCCCAGTCGCCCGCCCCGCAGCCCGCGGCCCCCCAGCCGCGCATCGACCAGGTCCGCGCCGAGCTCGACGAGCTCAGCGACCTGCTCCGCAAGGAAGAGGGGAAGTGAACGGCCGGGTCGTCGGCGGGCGTTACGAGTTGGCCGGGCTGATCGGCCAGGGCGGCATGGGCCAGGTCTGGACGGCGTACGACGGGCGGCTCGACCGGCGCGTGGCGGTCAAGCTGCTGCGCCCCGACCACATGGCCGACCCCACCACCGCGAACGAGATCCGCCGCCGCTTCGTCCGTGAGTGCCGGGTCACCGCCCAGGTCGACCACCCCGGCCTGGTCACCGTCCACGACGCCGGCAGCGACGCGGACGACCTGTACCTGGTCATGCAGTACGTCGAGGGCGCCGACCTCGCCGACCACCTCGCCGAACACGACCCGTACCCCTGGCCGTGGGCGGTCAGCGTCGCCGCGCAGCTGTGCGCGGTGCTCGCCGCCGTGCACGCGGTGCCGATCGTGCACCGCGACCTGAAGCCGCGGAACGTGATGGTGCGGCCGGACGGCGCCGTCACCGTCCTCGACCTCGGCGTCGCGTCCGTCCTGGACACCGACACCACCCGCCTCACCCACACCGGCTCGCCCATCGGCAGCCCCGCCTACATGGCCCCCGAGCAGGCCATGGGCGGCGCGGTCGGACCGGCGACCGACCTGTACGCGCTGGGCGTGCTGCTGCACGAACTCCTCAGCGGCAACGTGCCGTTCGCCGGCTCCACCGCGCTCGGCGTGCTCCACCGCCACCTGTACGAGCCGCCGCTGCCGGTGCGGCAGATACGCCCCGAGGTCCCCGAGCCGCTGGAGGCCCTCGTGCTGCGGCTGCTCGCCAAGGACCCGCGGCACCGGCCGTCCGGCGCCCAGGAGGTGTACGAGCACCTGGTCCCGCTGCTGCCCGCGCGCGGCGCCCCGGCCGGACCGCTCGACCCGACCCGCCCGTTCCTGCGCCCGCACGCCCCCTGGCCCGACCGGGCCTCCGCCCCGGCGCCCGCGCCCGTACCGCCGCCGGCCCCGGCCGCCGCGGGCCGGCCCGACGTGGCCGCGGCCGTCGACGAGGTGAAGCGGCTGCTGGGGGAGGGCAGCATCACACAGGCCGTCGACATCCTCGGCGGCATCCTGCCCGCCGCCGCGGCCGAGCACGGCGAGCAGTCGCCGGTGGTGCGGATCCTGCGCAAGCAGTACGCGGCGACCCTGATGGACGACGGCCAGTACCGCCGCGCCCTGCCCGAACTGCGCCGGCTCGCCGACGACCGCGCGGCCGAGTCCGGCCCGGGCGACCCGCAGACGCTGCAGTTCCGCTACGACGCGGCCCAGTGCCTGGAGCAGCTCGGCGAGACGGCGGCCGCGCTGGCGGAGTACCGGGCCCTGCTGCCGTACTACGAGAACGCGATGCCGTCGGTGGCCGCGGACCCGGCCCGCGGCTTCGACATCCGCCAGCGCATCGGCCTGCTGCTGCTCGCCATGGGCGACCACGCGGCGGCCCGGCAGCACCTGCAGAGCCTGCTCTTCGACGCGGAGCGGCAGTACGGCCCGTACCACCCGCTGGCCGCGGAGCTGCGCCGGGCGCTGGACCGGCAGCAGCAGATGGGGCGTTAGGGCCCGTCCGATCCGCCGGGCAGGCGGCTAGGCGGGCTTCGGGACGAAGACCCGTTCCAGCAGGGCGTACAGGCGCTCCCGGTCCTCGTCGCCGAGCCCGTCCAGGCCGTCCTGCGTGGCGTGCATCCTCGCGCGGATCGCGTCGGTGACGCGCTCGCCCTCGGCGGTGAGGACGACGTTCTTGACGCGCCGGTCGGACGCGGCGGCCTCGCGGCGTACGAGGCCGCGCTTCTCCAGCCGGTCGACGATCCCGGTCACGTTGGAGGCGTCGCAGGTCATGGTCTCGGCCAGGGCGCGCATCGCGGCGGGCCCCCGGCGCAGCACGGTCAGCGCCTTGCCCTGGCTCGCCGTGAGGTTCTCACTCGCCGCCGCGACGGTGAAGTCGCCGTAGTAGACGCCGAGCGACACGGAGAGCAGCTCCATGAGCTGGGCCGTGTCGACGCGGGGAGAAGCTTCTGTCATGCGGACCACTCTATCCACCCTCCCCAGCAAAGCTTGACTATCTCAAATATCTAGCTCTACCGTCTTTCTCTTGCATGAAGTTTTCGAGCACCAAGGTTTTCACGCAGCCCTGAGGAGCCTCCCCGTGACCGTCACCGCGTCCCCCGCCTCCCGCGCGGCCGAGATCCTGTCCCGGCCCGTCGTGCTGAACGGCCTGACCGTTCCGAACCGCATCGCGATGGCGCCGATGACGCGCATGTTCTCCCCCGGCGGCGTCCCCGGCGAGGACGTGCGCTCGTACTACGCCCGCCGCGCCGCCGCCGGCGTGGGCCTGATCGTCACCGAGGGCACCTACGTCGGCCACGAGTCCGCCGGACAGAGCGACCGCGTGCCGCGGTTCCACGGCGAGGAGCAGCTGGCGGGCTGGGCGAAGGTCGCCGAGGCCGTGCACGCGGCCGGCGGCACGATCGTGCCGCAGCTGTGGCACATCGGCATGGTGCGGCAGCAGGGCCAGGCGCCCTACGCCGAGGCCCCCGCGGTCGGCCCCTCCGGCATCCGCGTCGACGGCACCGAGGGCACCGGCAAGGCGATGAGCCAGAGCGACCTGGACGACGTCGTCGGCGCCTTCGCCGCGGCCGCCGCGGACGCCGAGCGCATCGGCTTCGACGGCGTCGAACTGCACGGCGCGCACGGCTACCTCGTCGACCAGTTCCTGTGGGAGCGGACCAACCGCCGCACCGACGCCTACGGCGGCGACGCGGTGGCCCGTACGAAGTTCGCGGCCGAGATCGTGGCCGCGGTCCGCGCGGCCGTCTCGCCCGACTTCCCGGTGATCTTCCGCTACTCGCAGTGGAAGCAGGAGGCCTACGACGCGCGGCTCGCCGAGACCCCGCAGGACCTGGAGGCGATCCTGGCCCCGCTCGCCGCGGCCGGCGTCGACGCCTTCCACGCCTCCACCCGCCGCTACTGGCTCCCCGAGTTCGACGACTCGGACCTGAACCTCGCCGGCTGGACCAAGAAGCTCACCGGCAGGCCCGCCATCACCGTCGGCTCGGTCGGCCTCGACGGCGACTTCATCCGCGCGTTCACGGGCGAGGGCGCCGAGCTCGGCAGCCTCGACAACCTCCTCGACCGCATGGAGCGGGACGAGTTCGACATGGTCGCCGTCGGCCGCGCCCTGCTGCAGGACCCGGAGTGGGCGTCGAAGGTCCTCGCCGGCCGGACCGACGAGCTGAAGCCGTACTACGCGGATGCGCTGAAGACGCTGAGCTAGGGCGGGGCCCGAGCCGGGGCGGGGCCTGAGTTCAGGCCCCGGGTCGGCTCAGGCCGCGCGCAGGTAGCGGGTCTGGGCGATGCTGCCGGCCGAGGCCAGGGTCTCGGTGCGGGAGCGGTCGGTGGACGGGACGAGGACCAGCGCGCCCGGGGCGGCCAGGGCGGCGGCCTCGGCCAGGTCGTACGGGGCGCTGTCCTGCGGGGAGTTGACGACGACGATGCCGTAGCGGCGCTCGCCGAGCTCGGCGCGGACGCCGGGGTCGGCGAAGTCGCCGCGGACCAGACGGGCGGCGTGCGCGCCGTCCGCGCCGCCGAGCGCCAGGTTGCCGCGGATCAGCTCCGCACGGGTGGGCGCGTCGGCCAGCGGGTCGACGACGGTCAGCCGCGCCTCGACCCCGCCCCGGTGCAGCATCCGCCGCAGGGCGGCGGCGAACAGGCCGTGCCGGGTGCCGATCTCCAGGACCTCGCCGTTCGGCGGGGCCATCAGCGGGAGCGCGGCGAGCCGGCCGCACACGTCGGACAGGGTGCCCGCGAGCCCTCCGGTGCCCAGCGCCTCGACGGCGACGAGGTGGCGGTACGCCACGGTGACCTCGCGGCGCGCGTGGTCCTTGTCCCGGCCGGTGACGGCCGCGACCTCACGAACGAGGGTGTCGATCTGGGTGGCCGTCGGCATCCGGTCGCCGTCGCGGCCGGCCTGGTCGAGCAGGAGCGACAGCCCGTACTGCCGGCGGCGCAGGTCGGCGACCTCGTGGTGCAGCGCGTCGAGGTCGTTCTGGAACGCCGTGGTGATGCGGTCCACGCGCTGCTCGACCAGGGAGAACGCCGGGCGTAGCACCCGCTGTGCGAGCCGGTTGCTCAGAAGGGAGGGCATGGCGGGCAAGGTACGCCGCGGCGCGGGGCCACGGGGCGACGACACGTTGCCCTTCGGGTGAACCGTTCATGTCCCTTGGGTGTCGGGGTGCGCGGCGTCGGGTGTTCGGCGCTCGGAAAAAAGATCGACGCGTACCGATGAGTTCTGCAGGATGCCGCAGTCTTCACAGACGTCAGAGCGCACAACAAGCAGTGCAACACCCTTAAGGACGAGACGACATGACGAACCAGCAGCCGGTCAAGGGCCCCGCGAGCTACTTCCCCTCCATCGAGAAGAAGTACGGCCGTCCGATCGAGGAGTGGAAGGAGCTCATCCGCACCTCGCCGCTGACGAAGCACATGGAACTCGTGGCCTGGCTGAAAAGCGAGCACGGCCTGGGGCACGGCCACGCCAATGCCCTCGTCGCCCACACGCTGGCGGAGAAGGCCTGACGCGACGGTGAGCCGGACGGGCTGGTGGGGCGCGACCCTGATCGGCTTCCTGAACAGCCAGTCCTGACCCCGGGGGGGCTGGTCAGTCGAAGAGAGCGACGACTCCGTTCACCCAGACCGCGAGGAACGCGAGAACCCCCACCAGGCAGCCGACGCCCGCCAGCACACCGCCGACCGACCACGGCTCGGAGGGTGCCTCGTCCTCCTCTGCCGCGTCGTCCCGGTAGGAGGCGGGGTCGTCCCAGTCGACGGCGCGCCCCAACCCCTCGGCGCAGGCGGTCCGCACCGCGACCAGCTGCCCCTCCGCAAAGGCGGTCGCAGCCAGCGCCTCGGGCCCGCGCCATGCGAGGGCCTGCATCCGCCGCCCGGGAGACCCGTACCGCGCCTCGAAGGCGGCGGTCTCGCCGGCGTCGCGGTCCTCTTCCAGGTACATCCAGCGTCCGGCCTCGGCGGCGTCACCGTAGAGCCGGTACACCTCGGCCAGACGCCGGCGGAGCGTCAGGTCGTACGGGAACGACGAGACGAGACCACGCAACCGCTGGCGCGCCACGGGAACCCGGCCGGCGGCCAGGTCGGCATCGACGCGGGCAAGGGTCTCTTTCAGGGGCATGAACGCATGATCGGGCACCGCACCGATCCGCGTCGACCTCATTGCGGCGGCATCAGATCGCTCTCGCTGACGGTGTACGTCAGCAGGGGGTACGTGAAGTCCGTTTCGTCGTTCTCGCGACGCCGCAGCCGGTAGAACTCGCGCCGCTGCTCATCATCGGCCGGCATGAGGCGCGCACCCTGCGGGAGGTGCGCATGTCCGTCGCGAAACCGGACGAGGGTCTTCGACGTTCGGAAGGTCACGCCCAGCCATTGGTTGTCCGCCGCCCGGTCGGGCCTATCCAGCACGATTTTGTGCCTGAGCCGACGATTCGATTCGACGGAGAACGCGACGATGCCGTGGTGGGCGAGGGGGACCTCGAACGTCTCGCCGCCGGACACCTTCGACTCGAAGATCAGCTTCCTCGGCGGACTCGCTTCGGGACGGCGGTAGCAGGAGAAGACGGCGATGAACGAATCATCGGCCAGATCGAGGGCTTGGTCGGAATGGCCGCCCATTCTTCTGTAAGCGTTCGTGTAGGTCTCGATCAGCGCGTTGTTGAAGCCGACCGAAACCCCCGCCCGTTCCTGAACCTGCCGAGCCAGCCGTTCGTGCACGGCCCCGAAACGCTGCGTCGGGTTGCCGTACCGAGTCGTCGTCCGTACGAGAGGCACACCACCCGCCTCGTCGATCTTGGCGAGCACGGCGCCTTGCCGGCCTTTTCCCACGTCTTCCCAACGAGTTGACGCGTACAGCTCGGCAAAGAGATTTTCATCGGCCGACGGCGGCGACACAGCGCACGAGAGGATCTCGTCCGAGATCCTAGACTCCGGGGGCAAGGTAGTCTCCCGTGTTCATGCTGAAGAGGAATTCGTCGCCGTAGTCGATGAAGGACGAAGTCCTGTTCTCCTCGGCGTACAGCCTGCGCAGCTCGTTCATGCCGTCCGGAGTGGGCTGTCCCAGCTGCACCAAACCGCCGGCCGCTTTGAGGAACGTGCGGTCGTTCTTGTGCACGGCTTCGGCGCTCGAACAGCGCACCACGTATCCCAGGCGGGTCGGCAGCAACTCGGCGTCCAGCGCCGAAGGCCGGATTTCGTGCGTGTACAGGCGGTTGGTGGACAGCGGCATGAGGAACGCGGAGCCGGGATAGAGCGTCAGGGTGAACTGCGGGGGGAGCGCGACCCCGTCGCGTACCTCGGCAGGCTCCTTGAGACGGAAGTGGAGTCTGGTCAGCCCGCTGACACCCTTCACGCCGTGGTCGAAGGCGTCGTCGGCCAGGGGCTGCAGCTCGTCGAGCCGGTCGTAGAAGGTGCAGAAGGCCATGATGCCGTTGACGGGCATGTCCTTGGTCTTGTCGGCATGGGCCGAGATCTTGGCCTTGGACTGCTTGCGCTCGGCCGTGGCAAGGGTGTTGTGGTAGATCTGCGCGAGGACATGATTCAACGGCGCCTGGTTCCGGAAGACGGCGGCGGCCTCGCGGTTCAGAGCCTCGACGATGCCCGTGTCGGTCGGGCGGAAATTCTCGGTCGGCCCCGAGAGATTCGTGGAGCACCGGAGCAGCCGGAAATGCAGTTCGTCGCCGTCCTGTGTGACGGGCGTCAGATAGATTCCGCTGCGATGGGCTGTTCCGGGCTTGGTGGACTCCGTCAGGGACTGGAACGTGTGCTCCGCACTGATCCGCCCGAAGTGATCGGCGTCGAGCCCGAAGAAGCGGCGGTAGTACACGCCGACGCCGTGTACGCGGACGGGAACGCGGCCGAGGTCGACGAGAGGCCAGGGTGCGTCGGTATGGTCCTGGTACCCGTGCGACAGCTCCCGAACGACGAATACCCGGTCAGCCGCATGCAGGTGGCGGCGGTTCATTCCGGATATGTCGCCACACAGATAGACGGTCTTCCGCGCGAGGTCGGGCGAACCAGAAGCAAGCTCCTCCGGCGTGATCACGACCCCGAAGAAGTCCCGGATCACGTCATCGTCCTGCAGCATCGAAGGCGCAACCAAGATGTTGCCCGCATCCTCGACGGAGGCCATGGAGGCTATGGAGGCTTCTGTCAGCTCTGTTGTGTCCATCAAACCATTCGCAGATCTTGGTGGGTTGCTCAAAATCGTGGACATGGCAGCGGCCCGCACTCATTCATTCGCGATGCGGACCGTAGAACCTCGATGCTCCCACGGGGCCCGACAGCGGGCAACGAGGTTCCGGGCCCGAGCGGTCACGGGGTAGCCCGTCTGTCAGACCCGCCTGGGATGCTCCGAGCATGGAGATGACCGTGCAGCTGACGATCGACTGCTCCGATCCGCAGAAGATGGTGGCTTTCTGGGCCGAGGCCCTGGGCTACGTCCCGGAGCCTCCGCCGGGCGGGCACGCCACATGGCGTGCCTACTGGGCGGCGGTGGGGGTTCCCGAGGAGGAGTTGCCGGCCGGAGCCGGGGACATTCCGGAGTCGATCATCGATCCCGCGGGACGTGGACCGAGGGTGTGGTTCCAGCAGGTTCCGGAGCCGAAGGTCGCCAAGAACCGCTGGCACTTCGACCTGAAGGTCGGCGGGGGCCGCGACGTCCCCCTGGACGTCCGCACCCAGCGGGTCAAGGCAACGGTGGAACGACTGGTCAGAGCGGGTGCCACCGTCCTGCGGATCAAGGACGAGCCGGACACGGGCTTCTATGCCACCGCCATGCAGGACCCCGAGGGCAACGAATTCGACGTCGTCTGAGGGCCGCTGCGACGCTGCCGGTGGCGGAGATCGTAGGGGCCTGACGGTAGCGTCGGTCACTGCTGGGATGCGATGAACCGGCGCAGTTCGGCTCGCGGGTTGGGGCCCCGGCCGTAGTTCCAGGTCCGATTCAGCCATTCCTGCGACTTGATCCCTTCAAGGAACATGTCGCGCATCTCGGAGACGGCCGCCTGCTTCGCGGCTTCGCTGCGTCGGCGGCCGGCCTCGCTCCCGTCGTCGGCGGCCAGGACTTCGGCGAGCCGGCGCTCCCAGTCATCGACGCAGTCCCACGCGTGCATCTCCATGTGCCCGGAGCCCACGTGCTGGAGGCCGACCAGAACCCAGCCCTGCGCCTCCGACAGGGGCTTGCTCCCTGAGACCCACTCGGTCGCCAACTCGGCTGCTGCGAGCGCCAGTTCCGCATCGGTCTCGTTCTGTGAATCCGTCATGGCTCGACCATACCCTATTATCGTCACTCTGACGGTAACGCGATTCAGGGAGTGGGTGGGGTCGATGATCAGCGGGCTTCCGGCAGAGTTCTGGACCGTCCGGTACGTGGGTTCGCGTTTCCCGGGCGCCGCGTCCGTGGCCGCCCGGCCGGGCCTCGCGGACGGCGCCAACTGCCAGTTGTACGCGTACGAGGTGCTGCGGCACTTCGGCCTGACGCCCCCGGACCTGCGCTCCTCCGAGCTCTGGAGCGACACCGGGAGCACGGTCCACGTGGCGGACGCGCAGCCCCTCGACCTGGTCCTGTTCAGCTCCACGGCCAGTGCGTACGGGGCTCATGTCGGCGTCCACGTCGGGGACGACGCGATCCTCCACCTGTGCGCGGAGGTCGGGCACCCGACGGTCTGGGCGGCGGCGGAGTTCGCGGCACGAGAGCGCTACGCCGTCCGGCTCGGCGCCAAGAGGGTCCTCCCCCGGCCGACCTGAGACGCCGCCAGGTCCGTCCCGCCCGTACCATCGGGCGCGTGACCAGCGCAAAGTTTGTTCTCTTCGACGTCGACGGCACCCTCATGGACGCCGTCTCGAACCAGCGCCGCGTCTGGCACGAGTGGGCCGCGCGGTACGGGCTCGACGGGGACGAGGTGTACGCCGTCGCGCTCCGGACACGGCCGGTCGAGACCTTCGCGGCCGTGGCCCCGGACCGGGAGCCGGGGGAGTGCCTCGCCCTCCTGCACGCGCTGGAGGACGAGGACGTCCGCACCGGCTCGTACGCGGCCTTCGACGGCGCGGCCCACCTGCTGAACGCGCTGCCGGCGGGCCGGTGGGCGCTCGTGACGTCGAACTACGAGCACCGGGTGCGGGGACGGTTCGAACGGACCGGCCTCCCGATGCCGGGGCTCGTCGTGGACGCGGCGTCGGTGGCCGAGGGGAAGCCGTCCCCGGTGCCGTACCTGCTCGCCGCCGAGAAGCTCGGCGCGGACCCCGCGGACTGCCTGGTGATCGAGGACGCGCCGTCCGGGGTCCGCTCCGGGCTCGCCGCCGGAATGACGGTCTGGACCGTCAACACCGAGGCCCCGCACCCCGAAGCCCACCGCCACTTCCCGACGCTCGCGGCGGCCGCACCGCACGTCCTGGCCGCGCTGGCCTGAGGGAGCGCTCCCCGAAGGGCGGGTGCTACTCGGCGGACAAGGCCGCCTCCCGTATGGCCTTCACGGCCCCGGCGGGGTCGTAGCCCTCGGGGACGCCCTCGACCAGGATGATGTCGCCGTCGATGTGCCGCGAGCGCAGCGGCGCGATCTCCCGGTACGCGGGGGAGTCCCACCAGGCCCGCGCCTCGGCGGTCCCGGGGAAGCCGATCATCACGACCGCGCCGTCCCAACTCCCCTCCTTCACCTCATGCTGCGTCATGTGCACGAGATAGCGGCCTCCGTACGGCTCGAAGGTGCCGGGGAGACGCTCGATGTACTCGGCGATCTCCACGTGCGGCGCGGCGTCCTGCAGGCGGGCAATGACGTAGGCGGGCATGGCGTCGTCCTTCGGTTCGGCTCGGCTCGGTTCGGCTTCCCTACGCCGGCGATCGTGGCAGCCGGAGGCGTCGGGGTCGATGACCTCGCAGGTCATCGACAGCGCCTTGTACTGGTACCCGCTACTGGAAGCGGGAGACGAAGCGGCGTTGCCAGGGCGTCTCGACGGCGCGCGGAGCGTAGTGCTCCCGGACGTAGGCGACGGCTTCACGGTTGGGCACTCCGTCGAGCACGGCGAGGCATGCCAGTGCGGTGCCGGTTCGTCCGTGACCACCGGCGCAGGCGATCTCGACGCGCTCGGTCTCGGCGCGAGCCCACGCCTCGCGCAGCGCGTCGGCGGTCGTGGCGCGGTCGGACGGCAGCCAGAAGTCGGGCCAGCGGAGCCAGCGGCTCTCCCAGGCGACCGGCGGTGGCCGGTGGCCCAGCAGGTAGAGCGCGAAGGTGGGTTGCGGCCCCTGCGGGAGCGGCCGGCGAAGCCCCCGGCCCCGGACGAGCCGGCCCGAGGGCAGCCGCAGCACCCCCGCCGTCGTGGGCTCCCATGCAGCAGTCATGGTGCGAGCGTAGCCCGGGGGCGTTTGTCGGGGTGGGGGTTGCTGGTGGGCTTCTGGTGCGGCCGCCCTCTTGTCGAGTGTGGCCCCCTCCGTCGGGCCGTCAAGGGCGCTCCTGCGTCGCGTCGCTTCGCGATTCCGCTGTCGCTCCACCCTTGACGGCCCGCCGGAGGGGGCTGTTTCACACTCGGAGGGCGGCCGGGGGGCGGGGCCGCGCAGGGCCTGTGCTGTGGCTGGGGTTCGGCGGGCGGCCGGCGGGCCGGCGGGGGGCGGGAGGCGCGGCAGTTGAATGGGGTGCCCAATCCCGTCTCGGCGACCACCGGCCGTCGCGGGGCGGGGCTTCATGCCCGGCTGGTCATTGCCCGGTGGGGCGGGAGGGGCTGGTGGGGAGGGGTGGGGAACCGGACTCCGTCGTTTCGCGCCACTGGAGCGAGGGGTGAAGTCTCGCCAGTCACATGGGACTCGTCTGGTCACGTCCGTATCGCTTGGCGGAGTTAAGAGCATCGAAACGACAGCCAACCGCTGTCGGCGTTCGCGTGAAGGTGCACAGGACGGTGCGCGGAAAGGTGCACGGCCGGGTGGCCGTAGACTCGCGCGCCATGGCAGAGATGTTTGAGCTGGGGACCATCAGTTGCCCGTCCGGCACCCTGGTACTCATTGACGGTGGTCACCTGGGCCTGTGGAGCGGGGACCGGTCGCCGGCGGACATCGATCCGGCTCTCCTGGGTGTCGAAGACGCTGCCATGGCCGCGGGCGTCACGGACGCCGTCGACTTCGTGGTCACCGGGCCGGACGCCTGCGAAGCCGCTCGGACCTTTGACCGGCAGCCAGGCACCAGGCTCCATGACATCCCGGCCTCGAAAGCCGCCGAATTCGAGGCGACTTTCGATGGACACTGCCGATCTGCCGGCCTCGACGCCCGGCTGGAGGCCCTGCCGGTTCGGGAGGCACATGCCCACAGGGCCCGCCGGACGGGCGAAGAGGGCGGTGGCAGCTTTTTGATGTTCGGGGTGCCCGTCGTTGCAGTAGGTGGCGTACCCCGAAGCCGGCACCTGCCCGTGCTGGCTACACGGGTCGATCACGGCGACGGTGTCGGGGAACGGTGGTCCGAGATCTCGATCCGGATGGGCGAGGGCCAAGTGACGTCATCGGTTTCCTTGGGTGACATCGGCGTGGACTGGGCGCGTGTGCTTTTCGGCGATGTCGACGCCCTGAACGTCTGGCAGCACGATGAGCCGGTGGACGGCTTGGCCGATGTGGCGTTCTGGGGTGCCGCGGCAGACGCAGCGGCCGCGACGTTCGCCGCACCCGAACTGGGTGAGCCCGGCGAGGACGGTACTCGCGGGTGGACCGGCCTGCCCGTCTCGGAGGCAATGGACAGAGCACGCGCTCTGTTGAGATGGAAGAGCGAGACCGGACGGCGCATGGCGGTGGACTTCCGACCGCACTCCCATCACTGGCAGATCATGCGCGAGGTACGTGCTTCGCACGTCGAGGCCGGGTCCATGGAACTTGGTGATGCCCGAGTGCTGTGCGCAATGACGAGCTGGGGCGATGGATTCTTCCCGGTGATCGCCGACCTGGATGCGTCGGGCGGCCTCCTCGCAGTGCGAGTGCGCTTCTCCGACGAGCCCTGAACAGCCGGCCCAGAGCGCGCAAGACGGGTACGTAGCGCCGTACCTTCGTGAGCACTTTCTTTCTCGCCCCCGCGGACATTGACCAGCGGGGCATGCGGCTCCGCCCCGCGACGGCCGGTGGTCGCCGAGACGGCATTGGGCACCCCATTCAACTGCCGCGCCTCCCCGACCCCCACCCAACGGCCGGTCGCCTTACTTGCTCAGGCACCCCCGCGCCCCCTGCGTGGGCCCGGCCCCCGGGCCGCCCTCCGAGTGTGAAGCAGCGGGTGGAAGGGGTGGGTCAAGGGTGGAGCGTCAGCGGAATCGCGAAGCGACGCGACGGAGGAGCGCCCTTGACGCTCCCCTTCCAGTCGCCACACTCGATCAGAGGGCGGCCCCACCAGAAGCCCACGAGCAACTCCCGCCCCGAGAGCCCGTCCCTACGGGCGATCAGCCGGGGCGTTCACTATGAGGCCCGTGACGAACGACGCCCACGCAGCCGGCTCGAAGAGCAGGACGGGGCCGGCGGGGTTCTTGCTGTCGCGGACGGGGACGAGGGGGAGGTTGTCGGCGACTTCCAGGCACTCCCCGCCGTCGGGGTTGCTGTAGGAGCTCTTGCGCCACGTGACAGTGCTCAGATCAACTGATCGCACGCTGCTTCCTCCACCATCTCCGCGATGAACTTCCGTGAATCTACCGGGGAAAGGGCCAGATCACGGACCTGATCGTAGCCGAGCTGAAGGCGCTCGACGGAGGCCGTTTCCTCGACGAGATCGCCGGAGTACGCGGTCTCCACCCACGCAACAGTGCGGCCGTCAGTGAGCTTCAGGAACATGGTGTGCGTGTTCGTCAGGGCGGGAAGTCCGGCGGATTGCCGTAGCACTTGGAGCGTGATGTTGCGGCGCTCTCCCATGGCGAGCAGGTGCTCCAGCTGCTCGCGCCACTCATTCCTGTCCGTTAGAGGTGTGCGCAGCACCGTCTCCGACAGGATCGAGCGGAACGGTGGTGCGGAATCCCCCAGCAGCAGATCGCGTCGCCCTATGCGCGCGCCGACCTCGCGGGTCAAGTCCTCTCCGCTTGCACCGCCCAGTGCCAGTACCTCGCGTGCGTACGCAGCGGTCTGAAGCAAGCCAGGCACGATACTCACCGCGTAGTGCCAGAGGCTCAGCGCCTCGGCCTCCAACAGCATGTATCGCCGATACCGCTCCTTGAACTGCGACTGATCCCCCGCCGCCAGCTCCCACAGCGCCAGCAGCAACCCCGGCGTCCCGTAATACGTGTCCAGCGCCTGGACGACCTCCGGGCCGCCCAATGTCTCGTTCTTCTCCAGCTTGGAGAACAGCGTCGCGTCCCAGCCCAGCGCGTTGCCCAACGCTCTGAAGCTCAGCTTGCGTTCCAGCCTGAGCTTCCGCAGCTCCTCCGCGAACCGCTTGCGCGGTTCCTGGCTGCGTCCCGTGACCACCCGCCTCGCCGGCATCGCGCACTCCCCTTGTGGCACGTGTGGAACATGTGGAACTACCGCCGCGACCTGGGAAGCACCGCCCGTCCGCGCTCTTCGTTCCCCGTTTCCGGGGCCATTCTCGTAGCGCCCGGGTCACTGAGCGTAGTTCACGCGGAGGAGCGGAAGCCATGGAATGCGGAGATGTGCTGTACGACGAAGCCGCCTGTGTGGTAGGCGAGTTCAGAGGGATCGCTGGGCCCTTCGCCCTGCTCCGCCCGCTCGGCGGCGGCGGCCCCGAATGGCAGGCCGATCCCGCCGACCTCCGCCCCGCGTCCCCCGAGGAGCGGCTGCGCGCGGGTGTCCGTGCCGCCAACGGGCGTACCGCCCGCGAGGCGGCCGCCGGGCCTCAGGAGCCGGTGCCGGATCTGGGCCGGCCGCCCGAGCCGCTGCGTCACTGCGTGCCCTGCGCGCTGCTCGCCGAGCAGCGTCGGGCGGCGCGGCTGCGGGGTGACCGGAGTGCGGAGACGGACGCGAACGTCCTCCTGCGCCGCCACTTCGCGCAGGAGCATTCATAGAGGACGCCCGGGGAGGGGGAGCCGACTCGCGTCGCGCATGACCTCACGCGGATGCGGGGCTCCTCGTTAGACTCGACGCATGAGCGTGGCCCATGACCATTACCCGGAGCTCCACCGCCTGATCGACAGATTGCGGCCGGAGCAGGCAGAGGCTGTGCGGTCCGTGGTCCTGCAGCTTGTCGTGGACAATACGGATAGCACGGACGGCATGCGGGACGGGGACATGGACGGGGAGGCCGACGCCCTCACGGCCGAGCAGCCGAGACGCAGGCGCCTGTCTTTCGCCGGGGCGATCGAGGCGGACGCTGATCTGGCCACTCGGTCGTCCGACATTCTTCGTGAGGAAATGGGCGGCCGAAGTCAGTGATCGTCTGCGATACGGGCCCGATCGTCGCCGCCTTCAACGCGAAGGACGATCGGCACCAGGAGTGCGTGGATCTCCTGGAGAGTCATCCGGGACCCTTGCTGGTGCCGGCCCCCGTGCTCACGGAGGTCTGCTATCTCCTGGCGAGCCGCAGTGGCGCACGGGCCGAGGCCATGTTCCTTCGGGCGCTCGAGTCGGATGAGCTGAGCCTGGTGCCGCTGGTGGCGGCGGATCTCTCGCGCATGGCCGCTCTGGTGGAGCAGTACGCGGACTTTCCCCTCGGGGCTGCTGACGCCTCAGTGATCGCTGTTGCTGAACGGCTCGGTGCGGTGGACGTCGCGACGATCGACCACCGGCACTTCCGCGCTGTGCGGCCTCGGCACGTCGCCGCGCTCACCTTGCTTCCGTGACCTGCTGCGCCCGCCGAAGTCCCTCGGCGCACCATGCACCAGCGCCAACATCAGCACCACCCCCGCCACCCCTGCCACCCCCAGTCCCGCCCGTAGGCCCGGGGGGCGGAAGGTGCAGTGGACCGACGGTCGGTCGGCGGGCGGGTGGACGGCCAGGAGGCCGCCGTACGACTCCGTCGGGAGGTTTCCGCAGTGCCAGCCGGGGATGCGGGGGGCCGCGATGACGACCGTTCCCCGGGTGCCGCGGCGCAGTCGGGCGGTCACTCCGGTGTCCGTGACCTCGACCGAGGCGGGCGCCGTCGCCCGCAGTCCGCGCACCGCCGCACGCAGCCGGGCGTGGTCCAGGCAGCCCACGCCCGCCGACGGGCCCGTGCCGTCCAGGGTCGGCTTCGCGCCCGCTTTCTCCTGGACGCCCAGCGACGTCAGCGCCGCTCGCCTCTTCGGGGCGCCGCCCTTCAGTTCCACCGGCCTTCCCGTCGGGCCCAGTCGCGCCGTGCCCGTGAAGTCGGGGGCCCAGAGGTAGACCTCCGTGCCCACCCGGCACACTCCGTCCGCCGGCTCGTCGTACATCCGTGCCCCGAGCAGCGCCTCCTGGTTGCGGAAGGGGGAGTTCCCGTACCGGATCGCCTCCGACCCCGCCCCTTCCCTTCTTACCGTCACCAGGGGCAGCACGTCCTCCGTCCGTACGACCGCCCCGTCCCGCCACCGCGCGCCCACGCCGAACAGCGCGTCGGTCACCGGGTTGTCCAGGCTCTGGAGGTTGCGGCCGCGGGAGGTCCAGCCCGCGCCGAGGGCCGACCAGGTGCGGGTGAGGACGTCCGGGGTGTGGCTGCTGTAGTAGCCCGCGCCCTGGCCGCCGAGCAGGAGCGGGTCGTTGCCGGTGAGCTGGAGGCGTCCGGGGTCCGTGCGGTACGCGGGCCAGCCGTCCGCCGCGGCGAGCGCCGTCGCCCGCGCGTCGTGCTCCTCGCCCCAGGCCGGGTAGTCGTCCAGCCGGGCGCGCTTCGCCCGGTCCGCGTACGCCGTCGTCACCGCGGACTGCCCGATCAGCGCCCCGGCCACGAGCGTCAGCGCCACCACGGCCCGCCCTCGTCTCCCCGCCCCCGCCTGCGCCACCCGGCCGCCGCGCCGCCCCGCCCCCGCCAGTACCAGCCCGGCGACCGTCGCCGTCAGGCCCGCCGCGAAGAACGGGTACGTCCACACCGACACCAGCTCGCTCGCCGCCCCGCCCGCCGCGAGGACCGTCACCACTCCCGCGCCGCCCAGCAGCGCCCGCCGGTCCGGCAGGCCGTACGAGAGGCCCGCCCACGCGGTCAGCACCAGCACCCCGGCCAGGACGAACGACTGCCGGTACGGGCTGCCGTTCGGCGTGGCGAACACGTGCCAGACCAGATGCGTCGGCTGCCACTGCAGCGACAGCGCCACCCCGGCCGCAAGACCCGTCCACAGCAAACGTTCCCGCCGCGGCACGTCCCGGCGGAACGGCAGCGCGCACGCCAGCAGCAGCGCCCCCGTCCCGAGGAACAGCGCCGGCGAGGAGAAGCCGTACGTCGCGGGCAGCGTGCGCGCCAGCGCGTCCGGCAGCGACGCCGCCTCGAACCCCCGCGTCCAGCCCGGGTACGCCTGCCGTGAGCTGAGGAACACCGGCACCAGCACCGGCGCGGCGAGCCCCACGCCCAGCAGCACCGTCCCCGCGGCCCGCGCCACGGTCCCCGGCCGCAGCTCCCGCGCCGCCGCGAGCCGCACCAGCAGCACCAGCGCCGCGGCGAGCGTCGCCATGTACGCCGTGTAGAAGTTGGCGACCCACGCCAGGGCCACCGTCGCCGGCCCGAGGACCGGGCGCCGCCCGGCCCGTACCCATTCGCCGACCAGGCACAACAGCGGGAAGGCGATCAGGCCGTCCAGCCACATCGGGTTGTAGTTCGCCTCGATCAGCGACCAGCCGCACAGCCCGTACGAGGCTCCGAGGACCGCCGCGCCCCACCACATGCCTGGGCGCATGGCCGGCAGTAGGGCCGCCATCACCGCCGCGGCCGTCGCCGTCTTCAGGACCGTGATCACGTACACCGCGAGGTCCACGTCCGCGCGCGGAAACAGCCCGACGAGCAGCGCGAACGGGCTGGTCAGGTACGTGCCGAGGTCCGGCAGGAAGCTGGTGCCGAAGCCGGAGCCCCAGTTCAGGAGCAGGCCGCCGTCGGCCTTCCCGTGCAGCAGGTCCCACAAGTGCGCGTGGTACGGGACGAACTGGTTGCCCAGGTCGTTGACGGCGCGGGTGCGGGACCCGAAGGGGAAGGTGCGGCCGGCCGCGTCGCCGAGGCACAGGGCGAGGGCGGTGATCAGCCCGGCCACGACGGCGGGACGAGCAAACGGCGACGGCGACGGCGATGGTGCCGACAACGTCGGTGAAGACGCCGGCGAAGGTGACAGTAGTGACAGTGACGGTCTGCGCATGACAGCTCGAATATGACAGCGGTGATCGCTGAATGGTCCGGAAATCGGGCCAGTTCATGCAATCGTCGTCTGCTCGTGGGACACCCGCCATGTGTCGAATCCGCCTGCGACATGCCCGTGCACTGTCGTTTCCCCGTGCTGATCTCGATTGTGGTCCCGTGCTTCAACGAAGAGGAGATCATCGGTCGATTCCACGACCATGTGACGGCGGAACTCTCCACCCTCGACGGAGAATTCGAGCTGATCTACGTGGACGACGGAAGCCGCGACCGGACGCTCCCCATACTCGAGGAGATAGCGGAGGCCGACTCCCGCGCCCGCTACGTCTCCTTCAGCCGTAATTTCGGCAAGGAGGCGGCCATGCTGGCCGGCCTCCAGCACGCGGGCGGCGACGCCGTCGTGATCATGGACGCCGACCTCCAGCATCCGCCGGAGCTCGTGCACCGCATGCTCGCCCTGTACGCCGAGGGATACGACCAGGTCATCGCCAAGCGCACCCGCAAGGGCGACCGGGTCACCCGCACGCTCACCGCCCGCGCCTACTACTGGCTGATCAACCGGCTGGTGGACGTGGAGCTGGTCGACGGCGTCGGCGACTTCCGGCTGCTGTCCCGGCGCACGGTCGACGCGATCCTGGAGCTGACCGAGTACAACCGCTTCTCCAAGGGCCTTTTCGCCTGGGTCGGATTCCGTTCCACGACCTTCGAGTACGAGAATGCGGTGCGCGAGCAGGGCCGCTCCAAATGGAGCTTCGGAAAGCTGCTCAACTACGGACTCGACGGGCTGCTCTCGTTCAACAACAAGCCTCTCCGCGCCGCGGTCTATCTCGGTCTGATCCTCGTTTCCGTGGCATTGGCGTACGCGGCCTGGATCGTCGGTGTCGCCCTGGTGAACGGAGTCGACACCCCCGGTTATGTGACTCTGCTCGTCACCGTCACCGCGCTTTCCGGCGTGCAGATGGTGATGCTGGGGCTGGTCGGCGAGTACGTCGGGCGTATCTACTACGAGGTGAAGCGCCGGCCGCACTTCCTGGTGAAGGCGACGAACACGGGGACGGTGCCCCAGCAACAGAGGAAGCAGGACAGGCAGGAGCTCGTACGCCGATGACCGCAACCGGCGCAACCAGTACAACCCGCACGACCTGGCAGGTCGTCCGGTTCGCGCTGGTCGGCGCGGTGAACACGGGCACGTACTACGGGCTGTACCTGATGTTCGGGCTGCGGCTGCCGTACCTCGCCGCGCATGCGCTCGCGTTCCTGCTGTCGATGGTCGGCTCGTTCTTCCTGACCTCGTACTTCACCTACCGCACCCGGCCGACCTGGCGGAAGTTCCTGCTCTTCCCGCTCACCAACGCGGCCAACTTCGTGATCACCACCGTCGGCGTCTACGTGCTCGTGGACCTGGCCGGGTTCTCCGCCAGGTACGCGCCGCTCCTCGCGGCCGCGGCCGCCGTCCCCGTGACGTTTCTGCTCTCCCGAACGATCATGCTTGGAGCCGACACCACCCGAACGCACGAGTCGTTGGTCGAGACAGTCGCGACGAAGTAGTGGCCCGGGCCACGGCGACTGCCTAACATCGATCACCGCAAGGTCGTAATTCGATCAGGACGACGAACGACCCACGCCGGGAGGCTCCTTTGCACCGCCGCACTGCGCTCTCCGTCTCCGCCGCGCTCCTCGTCGCGGCCCCCCTTCTCACCGCCTGCGGCTCCGACGCGCACCCAGGCGCGGCGGCCGTCGTCGGGGGACAGCGGATCGAGGTCTCCAGTCTCCAGGCGCAGGTGAGCGACGTGCGGGCCGCGCAGCAGGCCTCGCCGCAGGCGGCGCAGCTGTTGCAGGCCACCGGCGACCTCAGCCGCGAGAAGCTCAACGGCATGATCTTCGACCGGATCGTGGAGCGGGTCGCGAAGGACCACGGTGTCAGCGCGACCCGCGCCGAGATCCAGCGGACCCGCGCCCAGGCGGCGGCGCAGGCCGGCGGCGAGGAGCGGCTCGCCACGATGCTGCTCCAGCAGCAGGGCATCGCGCCGGACCAGATCGACGCGGCGGTGCGCCGCCAGATCCTGATGAACAAGGTCGCCGAGAAGATCGGCGCGACGGACTCCCCCGAGGGCCAGAAGAAGCTGACGGAGGTGTTCACGGAGGCGTCGAAGTCGCTCTCGATCGACGTGAACCCGCGGTACGGCACCTGGGACGACGCCAAGATCCAGCTCGGTACGTACGACGCGCCGTGGATCCGGCAGCGCACGCAGCAGGCCCCGGCGATCCAGTCCTGAGCGCGCGGTAGGTTCGAGGGGTGAACGCTGAAAGCCCCGGCCGCATCGTCCTGCTCACCGCCAGCCACCGCGTGGCCCCCGGACTGCTGTCCTGGCCCGCGTGGCAGACGCTGCACGCCGCGGACCGGGTGCTGTGCGCCGACGAGCACCACCCCCAGCTGCCGTATCTGCGCGAGGCCGGGGTCGCCGTCGAGTACGTCGGCCCCTCCGCGCAGGACCTCGTCGACGCCTGCGCCGGCGGCCGTACGGTCGTGGTGCTCGCGTCCGGCGAGGGCGACCAGCCGCTGACCGACGGGCTCGCCCGGCTGGCGGGCTCCGGCCGGGTCGCCATGCCCGACCTGGAGCTGCTGCCCGGCTCGTACGATCTGCCCGGCGCCCGGCTGCTGGACCTGGTGCAGGTGATGGACCGGATCCGGCGCGAGTGCCCCTGGTCCTCGCGGCAATCGCACAAGGGCCTGGCGAAGTACGGCATCGAGGAGGCGTACGAGCTCGTCGAGGCGATCGAGGACGGGGACCGGGACGAACTGCGCGAGGAGCTCGGCGACGTGCTGCTTCAGGTCGTCTTCCACGCCCGGATCGCCGAGGAGTACGAGGACCCGGACGAGGCGTTCTCGATCGACGACGTCGCCGGGGGGATCGTCGAGAAGCTGATCCACCGGCATCCGCACGTCTTCGGCGACGCGCACGCGGAGACGCCGGAGGACGTCAAGGAGCACTGGCTGCGCACCAAGGCCGTCGAGAAGCAGCGCGACTCCGTCACGGAGGGAGTCCCGCTCGGCCAGCCCGGTCTGGCGCTCGCCGCCAAGCTCGCGGGCCGGGTCCGTACGGCGGGCCTGGACGTGGCCCTGCCGTCCGGCGACGGCATCGGCTACGAGCTGCTGGCCCTCGCGGTCCGTGCCGAGGCCGAGGGCGTCGACCCGGAGGCCGCGCTGCGCGCCGCCGGCCGGGCGTACCGCGACGCGATCCGCGCGGTCGAGCAGGGGTAACGTCGCAGGGTGAGTCAGAGCCCTGCCCCCGAACTCTTCAGCTGGGAGTTCGCCACCGATCCCTACCCCGCCTACGCCTGGCTGCGGGAGCACGCGCCCGTGCACAGGGCGACGCTGCCCAGTGGCGTGGAGGCGTGGCTGGTGACGCGGTACGGGGACGCGCGGCAGGCGCTGGCGGACCAGCGGCTGTCGAAGAATCCGGCGCATCACGACGAGCCCGCGCACGCCAAGGGCAAGACCGGCATTCCGGGCGAGCGCAAGGCCGAGTTGATGACGCATCTGCTGAACATCGACCCGCCGGACCACACCCGGCTGCGCCGGCTCGTGTCGAAGGCGTTCACCCCGCGCCGGGTCGCCGAGTTCGAGCCGCGGGTGCAGGAGCTGACCGACCGGCTGATCGATGACATCGTCTCCAAGCACCACGGCGGCGAGAAGGGCGCGGTGGGCACGGCGGACCTCATCCACGAGTTCGCCTTCCCGCTGCCCATCTACGCCATCTGCGATCTGCTCGGCGTCCCCCGCGAGGACCAGGACGACTTCCGGGACTGGGCCGGGATGATGATCCGGCACGGCGGAGGTCCCCGCGGGGGAGTGGCGCGCTCGGTGAAGAAGATGCGCGGCTACCTCGCCGAGCTGATCCACCGCAAGCGTCTCGATCCGGGCGACGACCTGATCTCCGGTCTCATCCGCGCCTCGGACCACGGCGAGCACCTCACCGAGAACGAGGCCGCCGCGATGGCCTTCATCCTGCTCTTCGCCGGCTTCGAGACCACCGTGAACCTCATCGGCAACGGCGTGTACGCGCTGCTGCGCAACCCGGAGCAGCGCGAGCGCCTGCAGGCGTCCCTGGCCGCCGGTGAGACGGAGCTGCTGGCCACCGGCGTGGAGGAGCTGCTGCGGTACGACGGTCCCGTGGAGCTGGCGACGTGGCGGTTCGCCACCGAGCCGCTCACCCTGGGCGGGCAGGACATCCGGCCCGGCGACCCGGTCCTGGTGGTGCTCGCGGCCGCCGACCGGGACCCGGAGCGGTTCGCCGAGCCGGACATTCTCGATCTGTCGAGGCGCGACAATCAGCACCTCGGGTACGGGCACGGGATCCACTACTGTCTGGGCGCCCCGCTGGCCCGTCTGGAGGGCCAGATTGCGCTCGCGTCGCTGCTGACTCGCTTGCCGGACTTGCGACTTGGGGCCGATCCGGCCGAACTGCGGTGGCGCGGCGGGCTGATTATGCGTGGCCTGCGCACGCTTCCGGTGGAGTTCACCGTCCCGTACAACTGACGGCGCGTCATGAATGTGATCTTTACGTGATCTCCGCTGCATCGACTTGTGACTCACGTTCGAATGCCGCTACTTTCACCGACACCTCAGCAGTCACGCGAAAGGCACTCCCCATGCGCTCCGGGAACGGACGACACCGCAGACCCCGTCAGGCCCCCGCTCTCGTCGTCGCCGCGGGGGTGACCGGATCCGCCCTCGCCCTTCCGCTGCTCGCCGCGGGCTCCGCCTCCGCCGCCGACGGGGCGACGTGGGACCGGGTCGCCGAGTGCGAGTCGGGCGGACTGTGGAGCGCCGACTTCGGCAACGGGCTGTACGGCGGGCTGCAGTTCACCCAGGAGACGTGGGACTCGTACGGCGGCACCGAGTACGCCGCCCGCCCGGACCTCGCCAGCCGCGCCCAGCAGATCGCGGTCGCCGAGAAGGCGCTGGCCGCGCAGGGGGCGAAGACGTGGGCCACCTGTGCCGCGATCGTCGGCCTGAAGGACGACGGCACGCTGAAGCCGTCCACGAAGCCCGGTGGCGTGCTGCCCACCGCTCCGACGACTCCGTCCACGTCGGCCGATGCGGACGCGAATCAGGACGACCGCGGGGAGGACTCCCCGGGCAAGGTGAAGTCCGACAAGTCCCTTCTGCCCGATGCGTCCGGTCAGCCGGGCGACGAGTCGGCCGAGAGCGGCGCCCCGGCCACCCCCACCACGCCCGCCGAGGACCACGCCACCCCCTCCGACCCTTCCGCTCCCGGCACGGGCAAGCACCGCGGCGACGCCGCGACCGAGAACCCGGATGAATCGGGCGACTCGTCCGAATCGGGGCGTCACGCCGCGCCGGCTGACGATGCGACACGCGACGCCGGCCGCACCGACCTCGACGAAGCGGGCGTTAATGGTACGGACGAGACCAAGGACGCCAAGGGTAAGAAGGCGGACACTTCGGACGAGTACACCGTCCAGCCCGGCGACAACCTCACGCAGATCGCGGCCGAGCACGAGCTCGACGGCGGCTGGCGCGCCCTCTACAAGGCCAACAAGGAGACCGTCGGGGGCGACCCGGACCTCATCCTCCCTGGCCAGAACCTGGAACTGACCGACCGGCAGAAGTAGGAGCGGCGGGCAGTTCGACGCCTTATGTCCGGTTCTGCGCAAATGAGACATGAGTCTCTTCGCCCCAACTGGCGTGTCCTGTCCGCAAAGTTTGCTTCCGTCACCTCCCACCAGCACAAACACCTCCGGCGGTAAGGCAAGTACGGGCGATTTTCCCGGGATGTCGGTCTTTGAACTTCCGGAGGGTCTGTGTCTACGGTCGTGACCGCTCGCCACCGCGGGCCCCGCCGACCGGAACGCCGAGTCCTGCCGCCGGCCGTCGGGAACAGTCGTCGCGTCAAGCGCCGAAGGCAGGAGCGGGGGACCCAAGGTAAGTGCCGGTCCCGGCCGTCGAGAGATGACGGCCGAACGACCGGCTCGGGGTGAAGCCGCGTGCGAGAGCACGCGGCCGGGCAACTCTTCCGGCCCGAACCCGACAGCTCACCTCGCAGGCGTCGGTGAGGAGACTTCCATGCTGTTTTCCGGCAAGGGCAAACACCGCCGTTCCTCCAAGGCCACCCGCGCCGTCGCGCTCGCCGGCATCGCCGGTGTCGCCGTCGCCGCGCCGCTGATGGCCGCGGGCAACGCGTCCGCCGCCACCGCCTCCGAGTGGGACCGCGTCGCCCAGTGCGAGTCCGGCGGCAACTGGTCCATCAACACCGGCAACGGCTACTACGGCGGCCTGCAGTTCTCGGCCTCCACCTGGGCCGCCTACGGCGGCACCGCCTTCGCGGCCACCGCCGACCAGGCCTCCAAGGCCCAGCAGATCCAGATCGCCGAGAAGGTCCTGGCCGGCCAGGGCAAGGGTGCGTGGCCGAGCTGCGGCGTGGGCCTGTCCAACGCCGCGTACACCGGCGGCGCCGCCGAGCAGGCGCAGCCGGAGCGCAAGGCCGAGCAGCCGACCACCCGCAGCGAGCAGCGCACCGCGCCGAAGCCCGTCGCGAAGGCCGCGAAGAAGGCCGCCAAGGCCGACGCCAAGAAGACCGTCACCACCCCGACCGGCAAGAAGGTCAAGAAGGGCGACGGCGAGTACAAGGTCGTCGCCGGCGACACGCTGAGCAAGATCGCCGCCGCGCACGACGTCAAGGGCGGCTGGGAGAGGCTCTTCCAGCTGAACAAGGACGTCGTCGAGGACGCCGACCTGATCTACCCGGGCCAGCAGCTCCACCTGAAGTGAGCCTCGCGGCCCGGGTGGGTCCGGCGGCCCACCCGTGCCGTGCGACCCTCCCGCGGTGACCACCCCGGCCCTGCGCGCAACTCCCCCCGTGTGCGCAGGGCCGGGGTTTCCGCATGGTTACTTGCGAGTAGTACGAGATCTTTCGCCCGGGATGCCCGCGCTCGGGTCCTTTTTCGTCCCAGGGGGCGGGCACCGACTGGCCGGGCACCCCGAGCCGGATAGGCTCATGTCGCAAGGCCAAGAGACCTTCGCACCTCTTCTCACGTCACATCCCAGAAGGAGATGCTCGTGCCGTCCATCGACGTCGTCGTAGCCCGGGAAATCCTGGACTCCCGAGGCAATCCCACGGTCGAGGTCGAGGTCGGCCTCGACGACGGCAGCACCGGCCGTGCTGCCGTTCCGTCCGGCGCCTCCACCGGTGCGTTCGAAGCCCTCGAGCTCCGCGACGGTGACAAGAGCCGTTACGGCGGCAAGGGCGTCGAGAAGGCCGTCCTCGCCGTGATCGAGCAGATCGGCCCGGAGCTCGTCGGCTACGACGCCACCGAGCAGCGCCTCATCGACCAGGCGATGTTCGACCTGGACGCCACCGACGACAAGTCCTCGCTCGGCGCCAACGCCATCCTCGGCGTCTCCCTCGCCGTGGCGCACGCCGCCTCCGAGGCCTCGGACCTGCCGCTGTTCCGCTACCTCGGCGGCCCGAACGCGCACCTGCTGCCCGTTCCGATGATGAACATCCTGAACGGCGGCTCGCACGCCGACTCCAACGTGGACATCCAGGAGTTCATGATCGCGCCGATCGGCGCCGAGTCCTTCTCCGAGGCGCTGCGCTGGGGTGCGGAGGTCTACCACACCCTCAAGTCCGTCCTGAAGACCAAGGGCCTGTCCACCGGCCTCGGCGACGAGGGCGGCTTCGCCCCGAACCTCGGCTCCAACCGTGAGGCGCTCGACCTCATTGTGGAGGCCATCAAGCAGGCCGGCTACGTCCCGGGCAAGGACATCGCGCTGGCGCTCGACGTCGCCGCGTCCGAGTTCTACAAGGACGGCGCCTACGAGTTCGAGGGCAAGTCCCGCACGGCCGCCGAGATGACCGAGTACTACGAGGAGCTCGTCTCCGCGTACCCGATGGTCTCCATCGAGGACCCGCTGTACGAGGACGACTGGGCCGGCTGGAAGGTCCTCACCGACAAGCTGGGCACCAAGGTCCAGATCGTCGGCGACGACCTGTTCGTCACCAACCCGGAGCGCCTGGCCCGTGGCATCGAGGAGGGCACCGCGAACGCCCTGCTGGTGAAGGTGAACCAGATCGGTTCGCTGACCGAGACCCTCGACGCCGTCGAGCTGGCTCAGCGCAACGGCTTCAAGTGCATGATGTCCCACCGTTCCGGCGAGACCGAGGACGTCACCATCGCCGACCTCGCGGTCGCGGTGAACTGCGGCCAGATCAAGACCGGCGCCCCGGCCCGCTCGGACCGCGTCGCCAAGTACAACCAGCTGCTGCGCATCGAGGAGATCCTCGACGACGCCGCGGTCTACGCCGGCCGCAGCGCCTTCCCGCGCTTCAAGGGCTGACGCCAAGCCGTAGGGCAGCTTCCCCGCGTCCCCGCACTCGGTCCCGTACCGTGTGCGGGGACGCGCGTGTGACCAGGGGACCAGGGGAGGCGTACGACATGGCCGCGAAGGACCGGGACCGGTTCTCGACCGCGACCCGGCTGCGGCTGCTCGGCGAGCAGACCGCCGCCCGTGTCTACCGCTCCCAGACCCGCCGGCAGGCCCGCCGCTCCCGGCTCACCGGCCGCGCCGCCTTCCTCGCCCTGGTCGTCTGCTCCCTGGTGGTCGCGCTCGCCTACCCGATGCGGCAGTACGTCTCCCAGCAGGCCGCCATCGCCGACCAGGAGCGGCAGGCCGCCGAGGCCGCCGACCGGGTCGAGCAGCTGCGCGACGAGAAGGCCCGGCTGCAGGACCCCGCGTACGTCCGCCGGCTGGCCCGCGAGCACCTGCACTACGTGCTGCCCGGCGAGACCGGCTTCACCGTGAACGACCCGGACGCCGCGGGCCGCCCCCGCTCCGACGCCGGCGGCGACGGCCGCGCCTGGTACTCCGACCTCTGGGAAGGCGTCGACCACGCCGACGCGCGCCGCTGAGGGATGATGGGGGCGACCCCGCCCCGACGACGAGAAGACTTGACCACGCATGGAAACGCCCCCTCCGCAGACCGAATCCACCGCGCCCACCGAGGCGGACGTCGCCGCGTTCGAGGAACAGCTCGGGCGCCCGCCGCGCGGCCTGCGGGCGATCGCGCACCGCTGCCCCTGCGGGCAGCCGGACGTCGTCGAGACCGCGCCGCGGCTCCCCGACGGCACCCCGTTCCCGACCACGTACTACCTGACGTGCCCGAAGGCCAACTCGGCGATCGGCACGCTGGAGGCCAACGGGGTCATGAAGGAGATGCAGGCCCGGCTCGGCACCGACCCGGAGCTGGCCGCCGCCTACCGCGCCGCCCACGAGGACTACATCGCCCGCCGCGACGCCATCGAGGTCCTGGAGGGCTTCCCGAGCGCCGGCGGCATGCCGGACCGGGTCAAGTGCCTGCACGTGCTCGTCGGCCACGCGCTGGTCGCCGGCCCCGGGGTGAACCCGCTGGGCGACGAGGCGCTGGCGATGCTGCCGGAGTGGTGGGCCAAGGGTCCGTGCGTCACGCCGTGCGCCGACAAGGAGGCCGGCAAGGAAGAGGGGGCCGCCGAATGACGCGCGTCGCGGGCATCGACTGCGGGACCAACTCCATCCGTCTGCTCGTCGCCGACGTCCACCCCGACACCGGCGAGCTGATCGAGCTGGACCGGCGGATGACGATCGTCCGGCTCGGCCAGGGCGTGGACCGGACCGGCCGGCTGGCCCCCGAGGCGCTGGAGCGCACCTTCGCGGCCTGCCGTGAGTACGCCGCCGTGATCGAGGAGCTGGGCGCCGAGCGGCTGCGCTTCGTCGCCACCTCCGCCTCCCGGGACGCCGAGAACCGGGACGAGTTCGTGCGCGGGGTCGTGGACATCCTGGGCGTGGAGCCCGAGGTGATCTCCGGCGATCAGGAGGCCGCGTTCTCGTTCACCGGCGCGACGTCGGAGCTGGACGGGGACGAGCGGTACCTGGTGGTGGACATCGGCGGCGGCTCGACCGAGTTCGTCGTCGGCAACAGGCACGTCGAGGCGGCCCGTTCGGTCGACATCGGCTGCGTCCGGCTCACCGAGCGGCATGTGCGGCACGACCCGGTGAGCGCCGAGGAGGCCGACGCGATCCGCGCGGACGTCCGCGCCGCGCTCGACCTGGCCGAACAGACCGTCCCGCTCGCCTCGGCCGAGACCCTGGTGGGCCTGGCCGGCTCGGTCACCACCGTCGCCGCGATCGCGCTGGACCTGCCGGAGTACGACTCCGGGAAGATCCACCGTGCCGTGATCCCGTACGAGCAGGTCGTCGCCGTCACCGAGCGGCTGCTCGCCTCCACCCACGACGAGCGGGCCGCGATCCCCGTGATGCACCCCGGCCGGGTGGACGTCATCGTGGCCGGCGCGCTGGTCCTGCGGGAGATCATGGAGCGGACCGGAGCCCGTCAGGTCGTGGTCAGCGAGCACGACATTCTCGACGGAATCGCCCTGTCGGTGGCATAAGGGCCGGGTCGTGCGCCATCCGGCGACAGCCCGTCGGAAAAACTTCGTGAAGTTCTTCACAAGAAAAAGCCCCTGATGGGAGCCCAAGAGGGTCTCAGGACGGTCTTCTGAGCCTCACGCGCCCCTGTCGGGGCTCTTTCTTAGGTGTGAAGCCGAGTTCGCTCGAAGTTTCCATCGCGTGAACGTGTCGGGCCGTTCCGCGTTACGAACGGCTCTCTGGGCCAGTTCAACGGGGGTGAACAACGTTCACCCCTGCACCCGGGTTCCTTTGCGGCAACATGACCTGGGTCACGTGGGCCGCGGAGTGTAGCAGAGGTGGTCCAGAAGCTTGTGAAGGGGCGCACGAGCGACCCCCTCCGGGCGGGTGGATACTCGATGGCATGAGCACCACGGAGCGTCCCAGGATCCTCGTAGTAGGCGGTGGGTACGTAGGCCTGTACGCAGCTCGGCGCATTCTGAAGAAGATGCGCTACGCGGAGGCGACCGTCACGGTCGTCGACCCGCGGTCGTACATGACCTACCAGCCCTTCCTCCCCGAAGCCGCCGCCGGCAGCATCTCGCCGCGCCACGTCGTCGTCCCGCTGCGACGCGTCGTGCGCGGAGCGGAGGTGCTCACCGGCCGGGTCACCACCATCGACCAGGACCGCAAGGTCGCCACGATCGCGCCCCTCGTGGGCGAGGCGTACGAGCTGCCTTTCGACTACCTGGTCATCGCGATGGGCGCGGTCTCCCGCACCTTCCCGATCCCCGGCCTCGCCGAGCAGGGCATCGGCATGAAGGGCATCGAGGAGGCCATCGGGCTGCGCAACCACGTCCTCGAGCAGCTGGACAAGGCCGACTCGACGACCGATGAGGAGGTCCGCCGCAAGGCGCTGACCTTCGTCTTCGTGGGCGGCGGCTTCGCCGGCGCGGAGACCATCGGCGAGGTCGAGGACATGGCCCGCGACGCCGCGAAGTACTACCAGAACGTGAGCCGCGAGGACATGCGGTTCATCCTGGTGGACGCGGCCGACAAGATCCTTCCCGAGGTCGGCCCCAAGCTCGGCCAGTACGGCAAGGAGCACCTGGAGAGCCGCGGGATCGAGATCTACCTCTCGACCTCCATGGACTCCTGCGTCGACGGCCACGTCGTGCTGAAGAACGGCCTCGAGGTCGACTCCAACACCATCGTGTGGACCGCCGGCGTCAAGCCGAACCCGGCCCTGGCCCGCTTCGGTCTGCCGCTCGGCCCCCGCGGCCACGTGGACACCTCGGAGAAGCTCCAGGTCCAGGGCACCGACTACATCTGGGCCGCGGGCGACAACGCCCAGGTCCCGGACGTCGCCTCCCGCGAGGCCGGCATCGAGAACGCCTGGTGCCCGCCGAACGCCCAGCACGCCCTGCGCCAGGCCAAGGTCCTCGGCGACAACGTGGTGGCCGGCATGCGCGGCTTCCCGCAGAAGACCTACAAGCACTCCAACAAGGGTGCCGTCGCGGGTCTGGGTCTGCACAAGGGCGTCGCGATGATCGTCATGGGCAAGATCAAGATCAAGCTCAAGGGCCGTCTCGCCTGGTACATGCACCGTGGCTACCACGGCATGGCCATGCCGACCTGGAACCGCAAGATCCGCGTCTTCGCCGACTGGACCCTGGCGATGTTCCTCAAGCGCGAGGTCGTCTCCCTCGGTGCGATGGAGACGCCGCGCGAGGAGTTCTACGAGGCCGCCAAGCCGGCCCCGGCGCCCGCCAAGGCGGCCGCTCCGGAGAAGGCCAAGGCCTCCTGAGGCTCCGGCCGTACAACTGAACAACCCCGAAGGGGCCGTCCGCCATCCGTGGTGCGGACGGCCCCTCGGTGTGTTTTGAACGGTGTTGCGCGCAAAGGGGGACTGAAAACCCTACCGTCGGTGTTCCCATGGTGACTGGTGACGAACAACTGGGGCACGACATCAACGGAGGTGTGCGCCATGGCCGATGCCGCACAGCGGCTGACCGCTCTCGCCGAGGACCTGCTGGGGCGTCCGTTCCCGGTCCGGCTGCGTGCCTGGGACGGCAGCGAAGCAGGACCCGCCGGGGGACCCGTGCTCGTCGTCCGGCAGCGCCGGGCCCTGCGCCGGCTGCTGTGGAAGCCGGGCGAGCTGGGCCTCGCGCGGGCCTGGGTGGCCGGTGAGATCGACGTCGAGGGCGACCTCTACACGCTTCTGGACGGGCTCGCCGGGCTGCTCTGGGACCGCGGCGACGAGGACGGGACGCACGCCGTGCATCCGCTCCTCGACCCGCGGCTGCGGACCGCCGCCAAGGCCCTGCTGAAGGTCGCCGGCCCCTTCCCGCCGCCCCCGCCGCCGGCCGAGGAACTGCGCCGGCGCAGCGGCCGGCTGCACACCCGGGCCCGCGACAAACAGGTCATCAGCCACCACTACGACGTGGGCAACGACTTCTACGCGCTGGTCCTCGGGCCGTCCATGGTCTACTCGTGCGCCTACTGGACCGACGGCGGGACGCTGGAGGACGCCCAGCGCGACAAGCTGGACCTGATCGCCCGCAAGCTGGCGCTGCGGCCGGGCGACCGGCTGCTCGACGTGGGCTGCGGCTGGGGCTCGATGGCGATCCACGCGGCCCGCGAGTTCGGCGCCGAGGTCGTCGGCATCACCCTCTCCCGCGAGCAGGCCGCCTTCGCCCGCAAGCGGGTCGCCGAGGAGGGTCTGGCCGACAAGGTGGAGATCCGCGTCCAGGACTACCGGGACGTGAAGGACGGCCCGTACGACGCGATCTCGTCGATCGGCATGGCCGAGCACGTCGGCTCGGTGCAGTACCGGGAGTACGCGGACGACCTGTACGCCCTGCTCAAGCCCGGCGGGCGGCTGCTCAACCACCAGATCTCCCGGCGCCCTGAGCGCGACGAGGACGCGTACCACGTGGACGCGTTCATCGACGCGTACGTCTTCCCCGACGGCGAACTCGCCCCGATGGGCCGCACGCTGAGCACCCTGGAGGACGCCGGCTTCGAGGTGCGCGACGTGGAGGCGATCCGGGAGCACTACGCGCTCACGCTGCGGGAGTGGGTGGCGAACCTGGAGCGGCACTGGCCGCGGGCGGTGAAGCTCACCTCACCGGGCCGGGCCCGGATCTGGCGGCTGTACATGGCCGCCTCGGCGGTCTCCTTCGAGCGCAACCGGATCGGCGTGAACCAGTTCCTGGCGGTGAAGACCCCGGAGTCGGGGACGAGCGGGCTGCCGCTGCGGCCGCGGCGCTGGACCGAGCGGGACGAGCGGGAGGACTGAGGGGCCGTACGTCCTGTGTACGGCGAAGGGCCGGGTTCCCGCGGGGGAACCCGGCCCTTCGCCGTACCGCCGTTCCGCTACTCGGCCTTGATGGCGTTCAGCATGTTCAGCCGGGCCGCGCTGCGGGCCGGCCACAGAGCGGCGAGCACGCCGACCAGTCCGGCGAGGACCAGGAAGATCCCGATCCGGTCCCACGGCAGGACCAGCGTGTAGCCGGGCACGCTGCTCTTGAAGGTCTCGCCGACGGCCCAGCCGAGGAACGAGCCGAGTCCGATGCCGACCACGGCGCCGAACACCGAGATGACCACGGCCTCCAGACGGACCATCCGCTTCACCCGGCGGCGGTCCAGGCCGATCGCCCGCAGCATGCCGATCTCCTGCTGGCGCTCGAACACCGACATCGCGAGGGTGTTGACGACACCGAGGACGGCGATGAGCAGGGCCATCGCGAGCAGGCCGTACATGATGTTCAGCATCAGGTTGATCGGGCCGCCGAAGGCGTCACGGATGTCCTGCTTGTCCATCACGGTCATCGCCGGGTTGTCGCCCAGCGCCTTGACCAGCGCGTTCTCGTTGGCCGGCTTCTCGCCGCCGTCCATGCGGACGAAGACCTGCGGGATGAACGGCTTCTCCTCGTGGGCGTCCAGGATCTTGGAGTCCAGCAGGAACGGGGAGGTGAAGGCGCTCTCCTCGTAGATCGCGCCGACGGTCAGGGTCCCCTTCTTCTTGTCGTTGTAGACGACCGGCAGGCTGTCGCCGACCTTGAACCCCTGCTTCTTCGCGGTGGGCTCCGCCACCGCGACCTCGCCCCGGGCGAGCGAGCCCAGGTCGCCGTCGACGGTCTTGAGGTTCAGGACCTGCTCGACGTCGCCGGGGGTGACGCCGGAGAACGAGCGGAACTCGCCCTTGACGTCCAGGTAGCCGGACTGCTGCGGGGAGGCCGCGGTGACGCCCGGGGCCTTGCGCAGCGCGGCCAGGGCCGAGCCGTCCATACCCGGGCCGGCGCCGTCGGCCATGGTGACCATGTAGTCGGCCTTGACCTGGTCGACGGTCGCCTTGTCCAGGGCGGTGCCGACCGTGGCGCCGAGCACCGACAGACCGGTGACGAGGGTGAGGCCGATGGCCAGCGCGGAGGCGGTGGCGCCGGTACGGCGCGGGTTGCGCACCGCGTTCTGGCCGGCCAGTTTGCCCGCCACGCCGAAGCCCTTCAGGACCGGCTTCAGCAGCGCGATCACCGGGCGGGACAGCAGCGGGATCAGGATGATCACGCCGACCAGGGCGCAGAACGCGCCGCCGCCGACGAGCATCCGGCCGGTGTCGCCGGCCTCGGAGGCGCCGACGACGATCAGCGCCGCGCCGATCGCGGTGATCAGCCCGCCGATGGAGTTGCGCAGCACCAGCGACTTGACCGTGGCGACCGCGTGGACGCTGCCCATCGCCGCCACCGGCGGGATCTTCGCGGCCCGGCGGCCCGGCAGGTAGGCGGCGACCATGGTGATGATCACGCCGACGGCGAGCGCCGCGACGACGGGGGTGGCGCCCAGGATCAGCGGGCCGTCGGGCACCTTCATGCCGAAGGCGGACATGCCCGAGCGGAGCCCGGTGGCCAGGCCGATGCCGAGGAGGTAGCCGACGGCGGAGGCGATCAGGCCGACGAGGAAGGCCTCGAGCAGCACCGAGCGGGTGATCTGGCGGCGCGAGGCGCCGACCGCGCGGAGCAGGGCCAGTTCCTTGGTGCGCTGGGCGACCAGCATGGAGAAGGTGTTGGAGATCAGGAAGACGCCGACGAACAGAGCGATGGCGGCGAAGCCGAGCAGCACCTGGTTGAGCGCGCCGAGGCCGCTCTCGATCTCCTCGGCCTGCTGGTCGGCGAGGGCCTGGCCGGTCTGGGCGGTGCCGGAGGCCGGGAGCAGCGGGACGATCCGGTCGACCAGGGCCGTGTCGTCGGTGCCCTTCGCGGCGCTGACGGTGGCGTCCGTGTACCAGCCGGGCTGCAGGTAGAGCTTCTGCGCCATGGCGTTGTCGAACAGGATCAGGCTGCCGCCGGCGTTGACCGCGCCGTCGTCGGTGGTGAAGACGCCGGAGAGGGTGAACTCCCGGACCGGCCCGTTGGTGGCCACGCGGACGCGGTCGCCGACCCGGTAGCCGCCCTTGTCGGCGGTGTCCTTGTCGAGGGCGACCTGGCCGGCCTGCGTGGGGCCGGTGCCGTCGCCGAAGTCGTACGCCGGGTCCTCGCCGTCCTTGCCGGGGGCGAAGTTGGTGCCCTTGTTGGACCAGCCGGCGCCGATCAGCTTGCCGTCCTTGTCGGCGACGCCGGCGAAGCCGTCGACCCGGCCGGTGACGGACTCGACGCCGTCGAGCTTCCCGATCTTGTCGAGGACCTGCTGGGAGAGGCCGGGGGCCTTCTGGGCGTCCTCGGGGGAGGGGTGCGCGCTGACGGCGACGGCGACGTCGTCGTAGCTCTTGGCGGACTGGCTGCGGAAGGCGTTGCCGAGGGTGTCGGTGAAGACCAGGGTGCCGGAGACGAAGGCCACGCCGAGCATCACGGCGAGCACGGTCATCAGCAGTCTGGCCTTGTGCGCGAGCACGTTGCGCAGGGCGGTACGGAACATGGGTGTGAGTCCTGGAGGAGGAGGTCTGGGGCGGGACGAGGAGCCGGCCGGCCGGTCCGGCCGGGGCGTCAGCTCGTACGGCCCTTGGCGTCGAAGGCCTTCATCCGGTCGAGGACGCCGTCCGCGGTGGGGTGCAGCATCTCGTCGACGATCCGGCCGTCCGCGAGGAAGATCACCCGGTCCGCGTAGGAGGCGGCCGCGGGGTCGTGGGTGACCATGACGACGGTCTGGCCGAGCTCGCGCACCGAGTTGCGCAGGAAGCCCAGGACCTCGGCGCCGGACCGGGAGTCGAGGTTTCCGGTGGGCTCGTCGCCGAAGATGATCTCGGGACGGGAGGCGAGCGCGCGGGCCACGGCGACGCGCTGCTGCTGGCCGCCGGAGAGCTGGGCGGGACGGTGGCTGAGCCGGCCGGAGAGGCCGATCATCTCGATGACCTGGTTCAGCCACTGCTGGTCGGGCTTGCGGCCGGCGATGTCCATCGGCAGCGTGATGTTCTCAAGCGCGGACAGCGTCGGCAGCAGGTTGAACGCCTGGAAGATGAAGCCGATCTTGTCGCGGCGCAGCTGGGTCAGCTGCTTGTCCTTGAGGGTGCCGAGCTCGGTCTCGCCGAGCCGGACCGAGCCGGAGCTGAACGAGTCCAGGCCCGCGACGCAGTGCATCAGCGTCGACTTGCCGGAGCCCGAGGGGCCCATGATCGCGGTGAACTCGCCCTGCCGGAAGTCCACGGTGACCCGGTCGAGGGCGACCACCTGGGTCTCGCCCTGTCCGTAGACCTTGGTCAGATCCATGGCGCGGGCGGCCGCCGCGGTGACGCGGGGGACGGTCGGGGTGGTGGTCACGGGGACTCCTGTCGGAACGGGCGTTTGCGGAACCGTTCCATCGTCTCGGCCGCCGGTCCGGCGGTCGTCCGTCCACGTGCCCGTTCCCGGGGCCGTCTCGAGTCGGACCGGCTCCCCGCTTCCTCATCCTGAGGTATGACGGCGACCCCGAGCCCGCCGGGCGGGCCGGTACCCCGAGGGGGAATGCGTCACCGGGCGACGACTTTTCGTCATTCCCGCGTGTACAACTTTGCGCCTGCGAGCCCCGTCACACTTTGCCGGAAGGCCCCCGACCTGCACTGACGCACCCTCAGACGTCAATAAAATAAGACAACATCGGGTCAGTGTTCCGCTGAACGAGGGAAGCGTCCCGATAGTCTCGTGTGCGCACGCGGACACCGCGCGTCACGCCCGGATGGTGGAATGCAGACACGGCGAGCTTAAACCTCGCTGGCCTTCGGGCCGTACCGGTTCGAGTCCGGTTCCGGGCACTTCCTCCCGATACGTCCGAGGATGCCCCCGGAGAGGCCCCCGGACGGGCCCCCGACACTCACCCCGATGCCCTTGCCCCGGCCGGGAAATCTCCTCCCCGAGCACTAGCGAGATTCTTTTGCTTCCGCATTACTCTTGACGCAAGGCCGCGCAGTGCGGCCATGGAGGAGTGAGATGAGGAGCAGCAACCCGGTCTTCTCGCGACGGGGGTTCAGCCGCGACAACGGCTACGCGGGCTTCAACGCGCAGCAGCAGCAGGCCGGGGGCCCCGCCGTCGGGACGAACCCGTACGCGCAGGGCGCGGCCAACCCGTACGCCCAGGGCGCCGGCAACCCGTACGCCACCAACCCGTACGCCCCGCAGGACACGCAGCACGGCGCCCCCGCGCCGGTCCGCACGGGCGCCATGACGATGGACGACGTCGTCGCGCGCACGGCCATCACGCTCGGCACCGTCGTCGTCGGCGCGGTCCTCGCCTGGACGCTGCTGCCGGTCTCGCCGACCAGCTACGCGCTGGCCGTGGGCGCCGCCCTGGTGGCCTTCGTGCTCGCGATCGTCCAGTCGTTCAAGCGGACCCCGGTGCCCGCGCTGATCATCGGCTACGCCGCGTTCGAGGGCGTCTTCCTCGGCGTGATCAGCGAGATGTTCAACGCCCGCTGGTCCGGCGCGCCCTTCCAGGCCGTGCTCGGCACCATGGCGGTCTCCGGCGCCACGCTGTTCATGTACAAGCAGCGCTGGATCCGGGTCACCGCCCGCTACGCCCGCATCGGCATGACCATCGCGATCGCGTTCGTCGTCGTGATGGCGGTCAACCTGCTGCTCAGCGTCTTCGGCGCGGTCGACGACGGCGGCCTGCGGAGCTTCGGCCCGCTGGGCGCGATCGTCGGCATCCTGGCCATCCTCATCGGCTGCTTCTTCCTCACCCTCGACTTCAAGCAGATCGAGGACGGCGTCGCCTACGGGGCTCCGCGCGAGGAGTCCTGGCTGGCCGCCTTCGGTCTGACCATGTCGCTGGTCTGGATCTACCTGGAGATGCTGCGCCTCGCCGCGATCTTCTCCGGCGGCGACGACTAGCTGGCCGCGCCGGGGCATGTCCCCGGCTTGTGCGAAGGGCCCGTCCGGCTTCTGCCGGGCGGGCCCTTCGGCCGTTGTCGCTCAGAGCAGCCGGCGGGCGGCTCGGCGGAGGTCGTACTCGTGGATGATCGCCTTCGCGTGTCCGTACGCGAGGTCGTGTTCGCCGCGGAGCCAGCTCACCTTCTCCTCGAAGCGGACGAGGGAAGGGCCTTCCTCCACGGTGCGCAGCCAGTCGGCCACTTCACGACCGGTGCAGTGGGGGATGCGGGCGAGCAGATTGCGGTGGGTCTCTTCGGAGAAGACATGGGACATCGGCGCCTCCGGACGCATGTTGCCGTTGCTCCTTCACGTCACCGTGCCTGAGCGTTCGCCCGTTGGCAACAGTCCCCGGCGGGCCACTAGGGTCGTGGCATGGCTGAGATGGAGGAGCTGAGCACCGCGGTGGAGCGCTTCGCGGACCGGCTGCGGGCCGCCCCGCAGAGCCGGCTGCAGCGCGGCGCGGCCGCCGAGGGACTGGCCCTGGCCAGGGAGTTGTCCCGGCGCGCGCAGCGCCTGGAGGAGCCCGGGACCGAGCCGCGGACCATGCCGGACGCGGGCGTGTTCGCCGTCGCGGACCAACTTGTGGTCGCCGGGAACGATTTGGCGGAGATTCTGCGGACGGCCCCGTCCGGCGTCCCCGAGGGGGAACTGGACGAGGCCGTGCGGGAAGTGCGGGAGGCTCAGGCGCGGTCCGGGCTGTAGCCGCGCGCCCGCTGTCTCCGGAGGGACGTCAGAGGGACGCGATCACGCGGTCCGCGAGGATGTAGACGCTCTCGTCGTCCTCGGCGTCGCCGCAGGCGAACGTCAGCGCGTAGGCGCCGGAGACGCCCGAGCCGCCGAGCAGGACCGGGCTCTTGCCCTGGCGCAGCGCCTCGGCGAGCCGCTCCGCGGTCTCCCGGTGGCCCGGGGTCATGCAGAGCGTGGTGCCGTCGGCGAACACGTACACGTCGAGGGTGCCGAGCGGGCCGGGGCGCACGTCGGTGAGCGCCGTGCGGTCGTCGGCGAGCTCCTCCAGGCGGGCCACGGTGCGCTCGTGGTCGGTGACCACGGGGGTGCGGACCGGGACGAAGTCGGGGTGCGAGGGGTGCCGGCGGCGGGCCGCGGCGAGTTCGGGGGAGTCCTCGGCGTACTCGGTGAGCTCCGGAATGTCGTCCAGGACCTCCTCCAGGGCGGCGGCCTCCAGGGCGGCGCCGTCCAGCGCCGTGCCGTCCAGGGACGCGGCCTCCAGGGACGCGGCCTCCAGAGCGGCGGCCTCCAGCTCCATGGCCTCCAGGCCGAGCGCCTCCAGGCCCGCGAAGTCGGCCTGACGCGGCACGTAGTAGGGGCCGCCGTCCTCGCCGGGGCCGGCCAGGCCGCCGAGCACGGACGGGGCGTCCGCGGCGTCCCGCGCCTCCTGCGCGGCCCAGAAGGCCCGCGCCTCGGCGAGCTCGCGCTCGCGCTCCTCGGCCAGGGCTTCGGCGACCGCGGCCCGTATCTCCAGGGCGGGCGTCTGCCGGGCGTGCGGGACGGTGGCTCCCTGGGCGCCGGCGAGCTCGCCGCGCAGGGCGGTGACCTGCTTGCGGAGACCGTGGGCGGCGTGCAGGGCAGCGGCGCCCACCACCGTGGCGGCGGCCGTGGTCACCAGCAGGGCAAGAGACATGGCGCTCACTGACGTACTCCCGTTCCGAGTCGATCCCCCGACTTCCTACATCAGCTTGTCCCGGGGTGGGACCCCCTGTCAGTGCATTACGTCACGAAATGGACAGGTATTTATGCCTGGTGTTTAGTCCCGAACCACCTGTGACCTGGGGATATGACTCTCCCCCGGGACGTAGGTCACATCCTGGGGGAGATTCGGTCACGGCTTGGACGCGGGGTGGTTAGCCGGGGCGCGCCGGGAGAGGCGCGCCGCAGGTCAGCCCGGGTCGGGTCAGCTCAGGCGCTCGATGACCATGGCCATGCCCTGGCCGCCGCCGACGCACATGGTCTCCAGGCCGAACTGCTTGTCGTGGAACTGCAGGCCGTTGATCAGGGTGCCGGTGAGGCGGGCGCCGGTCATGCCGAAGGGGTGGCCGACGGCGATCGCGCCGCCGTTGACGTTCAGCTTGTCCAGCGGGATGCCGAGCTCCTGGTACGAGGGGATCACCTGGGCGGCGAAGGCCTCGTTGATCTCGAACAGGTCGATGTCGTCGACGGTCAGGCCGGCGCGCTGAAGCGCCTGCTTGGACGCCTCGACCGGGCCGAGGCCCATGATCTCGGGGGAGAGGCCGGAGACGCCGGTGGAGACGATCCGGGCCAGCGGGGTCAGACCGAGCTCGCGGGCCTTCGTGTCGGACATGATCACCAGCGCGGCGGCGCCGTCGTTGAGCGGGCAGCAGTTGCCGGCGGTGACCAGGCCGTCGGGGCGGAAGACCGGCTTCAGGCCCTCCACGCCCTCCAGGGTGACGCCGGCGCGCGGGCCGTCGTCCGTGGAGACCACGGTGCCGTCCGGGAGCGTCACCGGGGTGATCTCGCGCTCCCAGAAGCCGTTCTTGATGGCCTGCTCGGCGAGGTTCTGCGAGCGGACGCCGAACTCGTCCAGCTCGCGGCGGCTGATGCCCTTCCAGCGGGCCAGGTTCTCGGCGGTCTGGCCCATGGCCATGTACGCGTCCGGGACGAGGCCGTCCTCGCGCGGGTCGTGCCAGGTGGAGCCCTCGGAGGCGGCGACGGCCGCGGTGCGGGCCTCGGCCTCGGCGAACAGCGGGTTGTGCGTGTCCGGCAGGGAGTCGGAGTTGCCCTTCGTGAAGCGGGACACCATCTCGACGCCGGCGGAGATGAAGACGTCGCCCTCGCCGGCCTTGATGGCGTGCAGCGCCATGCGGGAGGTCTGCAGGGAGGACGAGCAGTAGCGGGTGATCGTGCAGCCCGGCAGGTGGTCCATGCCCATCTGCACGGCCACGATGCGGCCCAGGTTGTTGCCCTGCTCGCCGCCGGGCAGACCGCAGCCGAGCATCAGGTCGTCGATGTCGCGCGGGTCGAGCTCGGGGACCTTGGCCAGCGCGGCCTGGATGATCGTGGCGGTCAGGTCGTCCGGCCGCAGGTCCTTCAGGGAGCCCTTGAAGGCCCGGCCGATCGGGGAGCGGGCGGTCGAGACGATGACGGCTTCGGGCATCACGGCTCCATGAGGGTGTGGCGACGACGGGAGACTGCTAGCGAAGCTACCTGTACGTACGGCACGGGTCACCGCCGGGAAGGTGTGACACAGACCTCTTTTCTAAGCGCTCGCTCAGGAGCTTTTGTTCCCGCTATGGCGCCGGGCTGTCCGTGGGCGCCGGTGTTTCCACCGGAGCGGCCACCCGCCTGCGGCGGCGGTGCTTGAGCAGGGCCCACGGGGCCCGCGCGCCGGTGACCTCCGTGCCGGCCTCCGCGGCCGCCTCCGCCGCCGCCTTGGCGACCGGGAGCATGCCCTCGCGGCGGTCGACCTCCAGGCGCTCCCCCTCCGGCCAGACGCCCAGGGACGCGCAGACTGTGGGCAGTATCGCCATCGCGGCCGTCGCGTACCCCTCCGCGGAGGGGTGGAAGTTGTCCACCCCGAACATCTCCCGCGGGTTCGCCGCGAACTCCGGGCCCAGCAGATCGCCCAGCGACACCGTCCGCCCGCCCTGTTCCACCACCACGATCGTCTGCGCCGCCGCCAGCTGCCGCGAGGCCCGCCGGGCGAGCCAGCGCAGCGGCTGGTACACCGGCTCGATCGTCCCCAGATCCGGGCAGGTGCCGACCACCACCTCCGCGCCCGCGGTTCGCAGTCGCCGCACCGCCGCCGCCAGATGCCGCACCGACTCCGTCGCCGGCATCCGGTGCGTCACGTCGTTCGCGCCGATCATGATCACGCACACGTCCGGAGGCCCGCCGGCCGCCGACATCAGCAGCGCCACCTGCCGGTCCAGATCGTCCGAGCGCGCCCCCGGCAGTGCCACGTTCCGCAGGTCCACCGGCCGCTCCGCGACCGCCGCGAGCCCCGAGGCCAGCAGCGCCCCCGGCGTCTGACCCGCCCGGCGCACCCCCTGCCCCGCGGCCGTCGAATCACCCAGAAGGGCCAGCCGCAGCGGCTCCTCCCCGCTCGCCGGCTGCTCGAACGACCGCCCGTAGCGGCCGTCCGCCGTCGGGGCCAGCGGCGCCACGCCCCCGCCCACCGACCGCCGGGCCAGTTGCACCTCGGCCAGCAGCACACCCACCGTGGCCACCCCGAGCAGCCCGATCCCGCCTCCGCCGTACGCCGCGCCCGCCGCGATCCGGCGCGCCACCCTCGCCCTGGACATCCGGGCAGCCACCTCCTTCAAGCCGTTCAGGGAGTAACTGCCCCGTAACGTGCTCCGACTACGCATACGCTGGCTGCATCACTACGGAGACCCCGGAGATTACGGTGCAATTCCACGACTCGATGATCAGCCTCGTCGGCAACACCCCGCTGGTGAAGCTCAACAGTGTCACAGAGGGCATTTCGGCGACCGTTCTGGCCAAGGTCGAGTACTTCAACCCCGGCGGCTCGGTCAAGGACCGCATCGCCCTGCGCATGATCGAAGCGGCCGAGGCGAGCGGCGAGCTCAAGCCCGGCGGCACGATCGTCGAGCCCACGTCGGGCAACACCGGCGTCGGCCTCGCCATCGTGGCCCAGCAGAAGGGCTACAAGTGCATCTTCGTCTGCCCTGACAAGGTGTCCACGGACAAGATCAACGTGCTGCGCGCCTACGGTGCCGAGGTGGTGGTCTGCCCGACCGCCGTCGACCCCGAGCACCCCGACTCGTACTACAACGTGTCGGACCGCCTCGTGCGTGAGACCGAGGGCGCGTGGAAGCCGGACCAGTACTCCAACGCGAACAACCCCCGGTCCCACTACGAGACCACCGGCCCCGAGCTCTGGGAGCAGACGGACGGGAAGATCACCCACTTCGTCGCGGGCGTCGGCACCGGCGGCACCATCTCCGGCACCGGCAACTACCTCAAGGAGGTCTCCGGCGGCTCGGTGAAGGTGATCGGCGCCGACCCGGAGGGCTCCGTGTACTCCGGCGGCTCCGGCCGCCCGTACCTGGTCGAGGGCGTCGGCGAGGACTTCTGGCCCACGGCCTACGACCGGAACGTCGCCGACGCGATCGTCCCGGTGTCCGACAAGGACTCCTTCCAGATGACCCGCCGCCTCGCCAAGGAGGAGGGCCTGCTGGTCGGCGGCTCCTGCGGCATGGCGGTCGTGGCGGCGCTCGAGGTCGCCAAGGAGCTCGGCCCGGACGACGTCGTGGTCGTGCTGCTGCCGGACTCCGGCCGCGGCTACCTGTCGAAGATCTTCAACGACGAGTGGATGGCCGACTACGGCTTCCTGGAGGACACCACCTCCGCCACCGTCGCCGACGTGCTGCGCCACAAGTCCGGCGGGCTGCCGTCGCTGGTGCACATGCACCCGGACGAGACCGTCGGCCAGGCCATCGAGGTGCTGCGCGAGTACGGCGTCTCGCAGATGCCGATCGTGAAGCCGGGCGCCGGCCACCCCGACGTGATGGCCGCCGAGGTCGTCGGCTCGGTCGTGGAGCGCGAGCTGCTCGACCACCTGTTCACGAAGAAGGCCTCCCTGGAGGACGCCCTGGAGCAGCACATGAGCGCGCCGCTGCCGCAGGTCGGCTCCGGCGAGCCGGTCGCCGACCTGATGTCCGTGCTGGGCGCGGCGGACGCGGCGATCGTGCTGGTCGAGGGCAAGCCCACCGGCGTCGTCAGCCGCCAGGACCTGCTGGCCTTCCTGGCCAACGACGGCGCGAAGTAACGCAGCACGGCGTGGCGTGACGGGCGGCGTGCTGCGGTTCGCGCAAACGGTACGGGCCGGACACGTACCCGCAGCACCCGCTTAACACGCGTCCGGCAGAGTCGTTCCTGTCGGCGTCACGGACCTCCGGAGCGGCTCCCGGACCTCCCTGCACGCCGCGGACGCGGAGACCGGCCCTGACCCGGGCCCGTGTCCCCCGCGGGGACCGCCGTCGTCCCGCCCCCCAGTCATGGGGGTGCGGCGGTCCCCGCGCCAACCGCCTTCCCCGTGAGCTCCGGCCCCCGGGGCCTCGCCTTGCTCGGCTGCATATCCTCATGCAGAGTTCTGGATGAGTGAATAGTCGATGTGGGGACGAAGGGGGACGGCGCGGTATGAGCGACAGCCCGGCCGGACGGCTGCAGACGCTCTTCGAGGGGCACCGGCTCACGCCGACCCAGCGGCGGATCGCGCACTGCATGGTGCGCCGCGCCGCCGACGTCCCCTTCCTCTCCAGCGTCGAGCTGGCCGAGCTGGCCGGCGTCAGCCAGCCCTCGGTGACCCGCTTCGCCGTCGCCCTCGGCTTCGACGGCTACCCGGCGCTCCGCCGGCACCTGCGCGAGGTCGCCCCGCCCGAGCAGCCCCGGGCCGCCGACGGGGGCAGCGAGCACAACGAGTACCAGCAGGCCGTGCTCGCGGAGATCGAGAACCTGCGGCACCTCGCCGGACTGCTCGCCGACCCCGCCCCCGTGGAGCGGGCCGGCCGGCTGCTCGCCGCCTCCCGGCCGCTGCCCGTGCTCGGGCTGCGGGCCGCCTCCTCGCAGGCCCGCGGCTTCGCGTACTTCGCCGGCAAGGTCCACCCCGACGTCCGGCTGCTCGACGAGGGCGGCTCGATGCTCACCGACCGGATCGACGCGGCCGTACGCGCCGGGGCCACGGCGCTGCTCTGCTTCGCGCTGCCCCGCCACCCCCGGGAGGTCGTCGAGGCCCTGGAGTACGCCAGGGGCGCCGGGCTGACCGTGGTGACGGTCGCCGAGTCGGCGTTCGCCCCGGTCGCCGCGCACAGCGACCTGCTGATCCCGGCCGCCGTCGGCACCGGCCTCGCCTTCGACACGGCCTGTGCGCCGATGCTGCTCGGCCGGGTGCTCCTGGAGGCGATGGCCGACGAACTGCCGGACGCCCAGGCCCGCCTGGAGCAGTTCGACGCGAAGGCCGCGGCCCGGGGCCTGTTCGTCGACTAGTCGGCTACACGTCCAGCTCGGCCCCGATCTTCGACAACTGGTGCCGGGCCATTGCCAGGTTGGCCCGGCCCTTGTCCAACGCGAGGTAGAGGAACAGGCCGTTGGACTGGCGGCCCTTGAGCAGCCGGATCAGGTGGTACTGGCCGCCCAGGGTGATCAGGATGTCCTCGATCTCGTCCTTGAGGCCCAGCATCTCCATCGTCCGCACCTTGGCGCGGACCACGTCCGTGTTGCCGGCCGCGGCCATGTTCAGGTCGAGGTCCTTGCCACCGCCGATCGTGCCCAGGGCCATGCCGCTGGTGTAGTCGACGAGGGCGGCGCCGACGGCGCCCTCGATCGAGGCGGCTTCCTTGAGGGAGGTCTCGGTGTTCGCCATGGTTCTTTCCTTCTCGGTGTCGTCGGGTGAATCGGTGTGGAGCAGTCGGTTCGGTTCGGATCTCTGCGTCAGTTCGGTTCTCTGCGTTCCAGCGCCCCGTCGACCAGCTCGCCTATCCGGGCGCTGGAGCGCCGGGCCTCCAGATGGAGCCGGCCCACGTTGATCCGGGGTTCGGCGATGAGGGTCAGGACGGCGGCGCCGCCCGCCGCGTACGTCGCCACGTAGCCGTGCTCGCCGCGGACCAGCAGTTCGCGGAAGCCGCCCTGGCCGGTGGCGTCGGCCAGCCGCTGTCCGACGCCGAGGGCCGCCGCGGTCAGCGCGGCCACGCTCTCCGCCTCGCCGTCGACGGTGTCCTGGGCGAGGACGAGGCCGTCGGCGCTGGCGGCGAGCGCGCCGGTCAGCTGGGGGAGCCGTGCCCGCAGCCGTCTGAGCTCGCCGAGCACCTCGGCTTCTGCGGTCATCAGCAGTCTCCTCTCGGCGCGCAGGCGCAGGGCACGCCTCATCACAGACTTGCCTCCAGGGCGTCACGGAGCCGGCGCAGCAGGGCGATGTCGGGGTCGTCGGCGACCTCGCCCACCCAGGAGGGCAGCGGGGCCGGCGCTTCGGGCACGGGGTCGAGCGGGGTGGTCACGAGCCCGGCGGCGGCCAGCCGCCGGACGTCGAGCAGGGTGTGGAAGGCGGGCCGGCCGAGCAGCCGTGCCAGGTCGGCGGGGGTGCGCCGGCCGTCGGCGGCGGCCAGCAGGGCGCGCCGGCGCGTGCCCAGGGTCCGTGCGGCCTCGTCGGCGCGCGGCCGTACGGGGGCGCTGTCGACGGCCGGGTACGGCCAGACGTTGTCGAGCAGTTCGCGGCGGCGTTCGGTCTCGCGCTCCACGGCCGCGGCGGAGACCGGCCGCAGCTGGCCGAACCAGTGCGCCACCCCGTACCGGAAGCGGGTCGGCCCGCTGGCCGGGGCGAGGGCGAAGAACGCGGCGTCGAAGACCGCGCCGAGGTGGCATATCTCCAGTTCGCCGTCGCGGAGCCGGCCGCTGTCGACCAGGAACCGGCCGACCTCGTGGCGCGCCCCGGCCCGGTTCACGGCCTCCTCCCAGCCCTCGCGGGGCAGTCGCCCGCCGGCCGTGAGCAGGACGTCCAGGCCGGGCGCGGCCGGGCTCTCGGCGTGCACGACGCGGCCGTCGACGAGGTAGAGCGTGCCGTGGTCGCGCAGCAGGGCGCCGGTGGCCCGCTCGGCGGCGAGCCGGACGAGCATCGGGGAGACGGTCATCCCAGGACCAGCCGTTCCGCGAGGTCGCGCAGCCGGATCCGGGCCAGGGCCAGGTTGCCCTCGGCGCCGTCCAGCCACAGGTGCAGGAAGACGCTGCTGTCGAAGGAGGTCTCCACGAACCGGAGTACGTGGTAGCCGGTGCGGGTGGTGAGGATCAGGTCCTCGACGGGCAGCCCCTTTGGTGAGTCAGCGGCGTCCGAGGCGCCTGCGGCGCCCGGGGGGTCGGTCGCGAAGGACTCGTACTCCGCGGCCGCGCGGGCGAGTTCGGCGGTCTCGGCCGCGGTGGTCTCGTGGTCGCCGACCGGCGACTCGCCGGCCGTGCCCAGCGCGAGCCCGCTGGTCCAGTCGACCAAGGAAGCCCCGCGCGCACCTGGTAAGGCCATGGCCTCGAGCAGGCACTCGTCGATTCCGGGCACGCTGGTTCCCCTCCCGGCACGGCGTGCGAATGTTCGGCAGTAACCAGGACGTTACTCAACGTGCAGTGACCGGAGGGGAGTTCCGGCATTTTCCATCGGAACATGCCGGAAGGATGGTTGGATGGGCGGGCTGCGGCGTCAGCCGCGTCGTTCGACGGCCCGCGCCATCTCGTCCAGGTCCTTGGCGAGCGCCCGGCTCACCGCCTTGACGCCGAGCCCGCCGATCAGCCGGGACAGCAGGCCCATGGGTCCGCCGGCGGTGGGGGTGGCGGTGAATCGCATCACGGCCGTGGTCCAGGTGGCCGCCGCGTCCCCCTTCATCAGCTCGAACTCGGACTCGTAGTGCATGCCGTGCGAGTCGGCGACCGTCACGTACCGCTCCGGCGGCACGCACTCGGTCACCGTCATCACCTCGGTGGCCTCCTTGCCCAGCATCCGCCGGGTCTCCCGCCAGCGGGTGCCCACGGCGAAGCCGCCCTCGGTCAGCACCTCGATCCGCTCGACCCCGCTGAGCACCTGTGCCATCTCCGGCAGGTCGGTGATCGCTTCCCAGACCAGGCCCGGGGGCGCCTGGATCCGCCGCTCGACGACGACGGTTCTGCTCGCAGCCATGTCTTCATGGAAACACCCTCAGCCCGGCGGCGCGTCCGGGTCGGCGCCGCCCGACTCGGCCACCAGCTCGGCGAGGGTCTGCGCACGGCGGACGGGCGTGAACCGGAGGCCGTCCGCCGTGCGGGTGAAGCCGTGCACGGCCGGCCGGGGCAGGCTGTTGTAGCCGTAGTGGCTGGAGAAGCAGTACGCCCCGGTGTCCAGGACCGCCACGACGTCCCCCGGCGCGAGGCGCGGCAGCGGCCGGGCCGCGGCCAGCAGGTCGCCGGCGAAGCAGGCCGGTCCGGCCACGTCCTGGACGACGTCGGGCCCGGTGCGGGGCCGGCCCTCGGCGTCGTACGCGGCGAGCCGCAGCGGGTACGTCTCGGGGGCGTACACCGTGCGGGTGGCCAGCTGTACGCCCGCGTGGGTGACGGCCACCGGGCGGCCGCCGGAGGTCTTGGCGTACTCGACGCGGGTCAGGACCGTGCCGTGCCGGGCGAGCAGCGAGCGGCCGTACTCGGTGACCAGGGCGTAGCGGCCGCCGAAGAGGCCGGGGACCCGCTCGGCGAGCAGCCGGGCGTACTCGGCGTGGGTGGGGGTGTCCTCGTCGGAGGCGAAGTTCACCGGCAGGCCGCCGCCGATGTCGAGGGTGTCGACCTGGGTCCGGCCGGCCTTCGCGTTGATCTCCTCGGCCAGCGCGTACAGCTCCGCGACGCCCTCGGCCATCAGGGCGAGCGGCACGCCCTGCGAGCCGCTGTGCACGTGCAGCCGGGTGAGCCAGGGCCGGTCGAGGTACGCCCGGACGATCTCGTCGCGGGCTCCGGGGTCGCGCAGGGCGACGCCGAACTTCGAGGTGGGGACGGCGGTGGACAGCGCGCCGATGGCGCCCGCGCCGAGCTGGGGGTTCACCCGCAGGCCGACGCGCGGGAAGCGCGCCGTCCGGGCGACGAGCGCGTCGAGCCGGGCCAGCTCCTGGTGGTTGTCGGCGTTCAGCGCGATGCCCAGGGTCAGCGCCTCGCGCAGCTCGCGTTCGGTCTTGGCGGGGGAGTCGAGGACGGTACGGGGGGCGGGGACGCCGGCCGCGCGGGCCAGGGCCAGCTCGCCGGGGCTCGCCACCTCGGCGCCGAGCCCCGCGTCGTGGAGCAGGCGCAGGACGGGCACGAGCGGGCAGGCCTTGACGGCGAAGGCGTGGAGGAAGCGGACGTCCGGGGCCACGGCGGCGAAGGCGTCCCGCAGTGCGGCGGCGGAGGCCCGGATGCCGTCGGTGTCGAGCAGGGCGACGACGGGCTCGTCGGCGGTGAGCAGTCCCTGTTCGACGGCGGCGCGGACGGCCGGATCGCGACGTGAGGAAGCCATGGCTCCATCCCATCACCGGGCGACGCGCCGCCGCAGGAGTTCCGCAGGTGTTGACTACATTTATTCAGCAGTCCAAGATGTGAATACGCCAGTTCATTCAGGTCCGCCACCGAGGAGGCTCACGCCATGTCAGGACCCCGCCCCGTACGTGCCCCGCGCGGCACCGAGCTCAGCGCCCTGGGATGGCAGCAGGAAGCCGCGCTGCGGATGCTGCAGAACAACCTCGACCCCGAGGTCGCCGAGCACCCCGACAAGCTCGTCGTCTACGGCGGCACCGGCAAGGCGGCCCGCGACTGGCGCTCCTTCGACGCCATGGTCCGCACGCTGCGGACGCTGAAGCAGGACGAGACGATGCTCGTCCAGTCCGGCCGCCCGGTCGGCGTCATGCAGACCCACGAGTGGGCCCCGCGCGTCCTCATCGCCAACTCCAACCTGGTCGGCGACTGGGCCAACTGGGAGGAGTTCCGCCGCCTGGAGCAGCTCGGCCTGACCATGTACGGCCAGATGACGGCCGGCTCCTGGATCTACATCGGCACCCAGGGCATCCTCCAGGGCACCTACGAGACCTTCGCCGCCGTCGCCGCCAAGAAGTTCAACGGGACCCTCGCCGGCACCATCACCCTCACCGCCGGCCTCGGCGGCATGGGCGGCGCCCAGCCGCTCGCCGTCACCATGAACGACGGCGTCGCCATCTGCATCGACGTCGACCCGCGCGCCATCGAGCGCCGCATCGAGCACCGCTACCTGGACGTCAAGGCCGACAACCCGGCCCACGCCCTCCAGCTCGCGGTCGAGGCGCGCGACGCCCGCCGTCCGCTCTCCATCGGTCTCCTCGGCAATGCCGCCGAGCTGCTTCCGCAGATGCTCGCCGAGGGCGCGCCGATCGACATCGTCACCGACCAGACCTCGGCCCACGACCCGCTGTCGTACCTCCCGATCGGCGTCGCCTTCGAGGACATGGCCGACGCCGCCGCGAAGGACCCGGCCGGCTTCACCCAGCGGTCGCGCGAGTCCATGGCCAAGCACGTCGAGGCCATGGTCGGCTTCATGGACGCCGGCGCCGAGGTCTTCGACTACGGCAACTCCATCCGCGGCGAGGCCCAGCTGGCCGGCTACGACCGCGCGTTCGCCTTCCCCGGCTTCGTCCCGGCGTACATCCGTCCCCTCTTCTGCGAGGGCAAGGGCCCGTTCCGCTGGGCCGCGCTGTCCGGCGAGGCGTCCGACATCCACAAGACGGACAAGGCGATCCTCGACCTCTTCCCGGAGAACGAGTCCCTGCACCGCTGGATCAAGATGGCCGGCGAGCGCGTCCACTTCCAGGGCCTGCCCGCCCGCATCTGCTGGCTCGGCCAGGGCGAGCGCGACAAGGCCGGCGACATGTTCAACGACATGGTCGGCAACGGCACCCTCGCCGCGCCCCTCGCCATCGGCCGCGACCACCTCGACTGCGGCTCGGTGGCCTCCCCGTACCGCGAGACCGAGGCCATGCTCGACGGCTCCGACGCCATCGCCGACTGGCCGCTGCTCAACGCCATGGTCAACGTCGCCTCCGGCGCGTCCTGGGTCTCCATCCACCATGGCGGCGGCGTCGGCATGGGCCGCTCCATCCACGCCGGCCAGGTCTCCGTCGCCGACGGCACCAAGCTCGCCGGCGAGAAGATCCGCCGCGTGCTCACCAACGACCCCGGCATGGGCGTCATCCGGCACGTCGACGCGGGCTACGACATCGCCGAGCGGGTCGCCGACGAGAAGGGCGTCCGCGTCCCGATGCGCGAGGGCTCCGGCGACGAGGCCTCCGCGTGAGCGACACCTTCCACGCCATGTGGCGGTCGCTGCGGCCCATCGGCCGCAGCGCCGCCTCGGGCGGCTACCGCCGCTACGCCTGGACCGACGCGGACGCCGACTGCCGGCTCTGGTTCCGCATGCAGGCCGAGGCGCGCCGACTGAACTACGAGGTCGACCGGAACGGCAACCAGTGGGCCTGGCTCGGCGACCCCGCCGCCGGCGACGCCGTCGTCACCGGCTCCCACCTGGACTCCGTACCGGACGGCGGCGCCTTCGACGGCCCGCTGGGCGTCGTCTCGTCCTTCGCGGCGCTCGACGAACTGCGCGCCCGCGGCGTGCAGTTCACCCGCCCCTTCGCGATCACCAACTTCGGCGACGAGGAGGGCGCCCGGTTCGGCCTCGCCTGCGTCGGCTCCCGGCTCGCGTCCGGACAGCTCACGAAGGAGCAGGCGCACGAGCTGCGCGACGGCGACGGCGTCTCGCTGCCGCAGGCCATGGAGGCGGCGGGCTACGACCCCGACGCCATCGGCCCGGACACCGAACGCCTCTCCCGCATCGGCGCGTTCGTCGAACTGCACGTCGAGCAGGGCCGGGCGCTCGACCTGTCCGGCGACGCCGTCGGCGTCGCCTCCGCGATCTGGCCGCACGGCCGCTGGCGCTACGACTTCCACGGCGAGGCCAACCACGCGGGCACGACCCGGCTCGTGGACCGGCGCGACCCGATGCTGACGTACGCCGAGACGGTCCTCGCGGCCCGCCGCGAGGCGGAACTCGCCGGCGCGGTCGCCACCTTCGGCAAGATCTCCGTCGAGCCGAACGGCGTCAACGCGATCCCGTCCCTGGTCCGCGGCTGGCTGGACGCCCGGGCGGCCGACCAGGGCGCGCTGGACACGGTGATCGCCGGGATCGAGACGGCGGCGCGGGAGACGGCGGCGAAGCACGGCATCGACCTGAGCGTCGTCCGTGAATCCTTCACCCCGGTGGTCGAGTTCGAGCACGCCCTGCGCGACGAGCTGGTGCGGCTGCTCGGCGGGAAGGCCCCCGTGCTCGGCACGGGCGCGGGCCACGACGCCGGCATCCTGTCGGCGTCCGTCCCGACCGCCATGCTGTTCGTACGCAACCCCACCGGCGTCTCGCACTCCCCGGCCGAGTCCGCGGCCGAGGACGACTGCGTGGCGGGGGTCATCGCACTCGCCGACGTACTGGAGGGCCTCGCGTGCCGCTGACGACGACGTACTGGCTGGAGCACGCCTGGCTCGGCGACGCGGTCGAGCCGGGAGTGGTGCTGGAGGTCGAGGCGGACCGGATCAAGGCCGTCCGGCGCAGGGAGACGCCCCCCGCGGGGGCGGTCGTGCTCCGCGGCTTCACGATCCCCGGCCTGGCCAACGCCCACTCGCACGCCTTCCACCGGGCCCTGCGGGGCACGGTGCAGGTCGGCTCCGGCACGTTCTGGACGTGGCGCGAGGTCATGTACGGCGTCGCGTCCCGGCTGACGCCGGAGACGTACCACGCGCTGGCGCGCGCCGTGTACGCGGAGATGGCGCTGGCGGGCGTCACGTCCGTCGGCGAGTTCCACTACGTGCACCACGCGCCGGACGGCACGCCGTACGCCGACCCCAACGCCATGGGCGAAGCGCTGATCGCGGCGGCGGCCGACGCGGGCATCCGCATCACGCTCCTCGACACGGCGTACCTGTCGTCCGGCTTCGGCGCGGCTCCCGAGCCGCACCAGGTCCGGTTCTCCGACGGGACGGCGGACGCGTGGGCGGAGCGGGTCTCGGGCCTGAAGGAACGGGCCGGCGTCCGGATCGGCGCGGCGATCCACTCCGTACGAGCGGTCCCGGCTTCGCAGCTCGCGACGGTCGCGCAGTGGGCGCGGGAGCGGGAGGCGCCGCTGCACGTCCACCTCTCGGAGCAGACCGCCGAGAACGAGGCCTGCCTCGCGGCGTACGGCTGCACGCCGACGCAGCTCCTCGCCGAACACGGGGTGCTGGGGGCGCGCACGACCGGCGTCCACAACACGCACCTGACGGACGGCGACGTGACGCTGCTCGGCTCGTCCGCGACGGGCACGTGCATGTGCCCGACGACGGAACGGGACCTCGCCGACGGCATCGGACCGGCGGTCGCGCTGCAGCGGGCGGGCTCGCCGCTGTCGCTCGGCAGCGACAGCCACGCCGTCATCGACCTCCTGGAGGAGGCGCGCGCGATGGAGCTCAACGAGCGCCTGCGCACCCGGACCAGGGGCCACTGGACGGCGGCGTCGCTCCTGCGCGCCGCGACGGAGACCGGCCACGCGGCGCTGGGCTGGCCGGACGCGGGCCGCCTGGAGGCGGGCGCGCTCGCCGACTTCACGACGCTGCGGTTGGACTCCATCCGCACGGTCGGCGCGGAGCCGCGGCTCGCCGCGGAGACGGCGGTCTTCGCGGCGACGGCGTCGGACGTCACGGACGTGGTGGTCGGCGGCCGCGTGATCGTCCACGCCGGCGAACACACCCACATCCCGAACCCGGCGACGGCCCTGTCGCAGGCGATCACGGCACTCCGCGCCTGAGCGCACGACGGGGGCGGGCAACCGCCCCCGTATCCACTCACCGAGAGGGAACATGACCACCACGCTCGTCACCAACATCGGACGGCTCGTCACCAACGACCCCGCGCTCGGCAGCGGGCCCCTCGGGCTTGTCGAGGGGGCCGCGTTCGTCGTGGAGGGGGAGCGGGTGGTCTGGATCGGCGCGGCCACCCACGCGCCCGCCGCCGACCACCGCGTGGACGCCGGCGGCCGCGCCGTCATCCCCGGGTTCGTCGACTCCCACTCGCACCTGCTGTTCGCCGGCGACCGCACCGCCGAGTTCAACGCCCGCATGTCCGGGCAGCCGTACGCGGCCGGCGGCATCCGGACCACCGTCGCCGCCACCCGCGCCGCCTCCGACGCCGAGCTCGAGGCCAACCTCACCCGCTATCTCAGCGAGGCCCTGCGCCAGGGCACGACCACCTTCGAGACCAAGTCCGGGTACGGCCTCACGACCCTCGACGAGGCCCGCGCCCTGCGCATCGCAGCGGCGTACACGGACGAGGTCACGTACCTCGGCGCGCACATCGTGTCGCCCGACTACGCCGACGACCCCGCCGGCTACGTCGCCCTCGTCACCGGCGAGATGCTCGACGCCTGCGCCCCGCACGCCCGCTGGGTCGACGTGTTCTGCGAGAAGGGCGCGTTCGACGGCGACCAGGCCCGCGCGATCCTCACCGCCGGCAAGGCGAAGGGCCTGCACCCGCGGGTGCACGCCAACCAGCTCTCGTACGGCCCCGGCGTCCAGCTCGCCGTCGAGCTCGACGCCGCCAGCGCCGACCACTGCACGCACCTCACCGACGCCGACGTAGACGCCCTCGCGAGCGGCAACACGGTCGCCACCCTCCTCCCCGGCGCCGAGTTCTCCACCCGCGCCGAATGGCCCGACGCCCGCCGCCTGCTGGACGCCGGGGTGACCGTCGCTCTCTCCACCGACTGCAACCCCGGCTCGTCCTTCACCTCCTCCGTCCCCTTCTGTATCGCCCTCGCCGTGCGCGACATGGGGATGACGCCGGACGAGGCCCTCTGGTCCGCCACCGCCGGCGGCGCGGCCGCCCTGCGCCGCACCGACATCGGCCGGCTCACCTCCGGCGCGTACGCGGACTTCGCCGTCCTCGACGCCCCGTCCCACGTCCACCTCGCCTACCGCCCCGGCGTCCCGCTCGTGACGGAGGTCTGGCGCAGGGGAGTCCGCGCGGTCTGATCACTGCCTACGATCACCCCATGGCGATCATCCACCGCACCACCATGTCCCCCACCAAACTCGAACTCCTTGCCGCGTGGCTGCCCACCCGCCCCTGGTACGAGGCCACCGGCGGTGCGCCCGAGCCGGCGAAGGCGGGCGGGTTCCGGCTGGACGACCCCGAGGGCGAGGTGGGCATCGAGTTCATGGTGGTCACCGACGCCTCGGCGGCCGAGCCCGTCGCGTACCTCGTCCCCATGACGTACCGCGGCGCACCGCTGGAAGGGGCCGCGGCGGACGCGCTCATCGGCACGTCCGAGCACGGTGTCCTCGGCACCCGTTGGATCTACGACGGCGTCCACGACCCGGTCCTCGCGGACCGGCTCCTGGCCCTCCTCCGTGGTGAGGCGCAGCCGCAGGCGCAGAGCGAGACGGACACCCCGGACCCGACGGTCCACAGGGCGGGCGAGCCGCTGCCCCCGGAGTCGACCTTCGCGGATCTGACGGTCTCCCGCCGCCTGACCTCCCCGTACGAGGAGACGGCCGCCGCCCACGTCACCGCGCCGTGGCGGCTCGCGGACGGCACCGAGGTCCGCGGCGTCGTGGTCACGGCGGGCTGACCGCACCGGGCACAGTTCCTGAGCGTCACTTCCGCGCGCAACCTGGACAGTCGTCCACCAGGGCGGCGCGGAAGGCCAGGTCGCAGTCCTCGCAGTACTGCATGGGGAGGGGCGAGGCGGGCCCGGGTGGCGCGGGCGGCAGCTCCGGCGGCAGCCACTCGCGCAGCCGGAAGGCGAGCAGCCGCCCGGGCCAGCGGATCGTCCCCGAAGGCAACCCGCCCGCCAGGGTCCGTGTCACGGCCTGCGGCGCGACGCCTCGCTCCAGCCAGAGCTGCACGGCTGGAGCGAGGCGGCACACGTCGCTCTCGGAGAGCAGCAGCCGAGGCTCGACCTGGCGGAGTCCGGCGAGAAGGGCAGCCGCGGGCTTCAACTCCGGGGTGAGTGAAGGTACTTCAGGCTCCGGCGGTGGGGTGGATCGCTCCCGCCGGGCGGGCCGGGCACGTTTGACCAGGTCGACCGGGTGCGGATGCTCGTACCAGGTGGTCAGGGTCACGAGCTTGGCCGACTCGCCCCGCACGACCTGCCGCTTCAGATAGCCGGCCGTCTCCAGTTCTCGCAGGGCACCGGCGATCCGGTGCGCGCCCTCGCGGAAGCGTGCGGTCAGCACCTTGATGCCGACGAGCGCGCCGTCGGGCAGGGACTGGATGTACACGCCGATGCCAATCGCACAGGCGGAGAGCTCGGGGTGTTGTGCGAGATGGTTCCCCACGACGGTGAACTTCTCGTCGTGCCGGTGCCGAATGTGCGTCACGCCCGCCCGCGAGGGCGCGGCGGCGCTAAACTGCGTCGCAGTCATAGGGAAGGTCCGCTTCCTGAATGATCAGGCCCTCGACCGGGATGCCAGTCCCGCCGGGGGCCGAAATCTTTTGTGGGCACTACAAGTTGGCGGCACCGTACCCCGCCCACCAGTCGGTCTGCCACAAACTCACCCGAAAGTGTGAGCTGTCGGGTTTGGGGCGGTAGCGGTTCTTACTCCCGTTCTTCTTCCGGGATTTCCCGCCTTCCCGCTTCGCACCCTCCCGGGTCGCGTCAGCCCGAATCCGGCGTCAGCGCAGAGCCTCGATCGCCCGGAGAATCAGCGCGCGTGCGTCGGCTCCGTATACGGCCATGCGGCGCAGCCGCTCGAACGCCCTGAGGTAGATGTCCAGTTCGCCCGGAGCGGTGATGGTCACCTTTGCTGCCAGCAGTTCCACGTGGATCCGCACGTCGTCGAAGACCGTGAACTGCTCGAGCGGCCACATGGCGCCCTCCCGTATGGCCGTGGCCGGGATGACGCCCAGCGACATGGACGGCAGGGGCATGGCTGCGAGCAGGTTGCCCAGCTGGCCGGCCATCACGTCCTTGTCTCCGACTCGGTGGTTGAGGACGTGCTCCTCTATGAGCGTCGCGAACCGGTGGTCGCCTTCATGGATGACTCGGGCGCGTCGTATGCGGACCTCGACCGCCTCGGCGACGTCGTCGGGGGTGCCACGGAACCCGGCGATCGAGCCCATCAGCGCGGCCGCGTACCCGGGTGTCTGGAGGTAGCCGGGCATGACGTGGGAGGCGTACACGCGGAACAGGCGGGTGCGCTCGTACAGCTTCGTCGACGTCTCCGCGAGCTGCTTCATCCCTGTGCGCTGGAGCCGCTTCCACTGCAGGTACATGGCGTCGACCTGGCGGTTCGCGGCGATCAGATCGCCTGCTTGGCCGTCAGCGTCGCATGCCGCGCACCAGGCCCGGATGTCTGCGTCCGAGGGGGCGGTGACGGCGTTCTCGACCCGTGAGGACTTGGCGACGGACCAGCCCGCCCGCCGCGCGAGTTCCTTGCTGGTGATGGCCGCGTCCAGGCGCAGCTCGCGCAGCCGGGCCGCGAGAACTGCGCGCGCTTCCTGCACGCTGGACGTGGGGTACGTGGAACGCTGCCGCCCCGCCGCCCAAGACCCCCGAGTGCCGCCTCGACGTCCACGGCTTGTGCCGGCCCGGGCCGGTGGCGACGTCGTACGGCGACGTCGTCTTCACGGTCCGGTGCGGTTGCACGTGCCATGGTGCGAGCGGGTGCGGTCGGTGAGCCGGTACGACGTCCGCCGGGACGAGTACACGACGTTCGCACCGATCGGAGAGACGTGCCCCGAGTGCGATCGGGCGATCAGGGCCCTCGAGGTCTGCCGCCGGGGCACCGCGGTCCGGGGGGCCGGTCCGCCCGCCGTCGTCTACCGGCACATCGAATGCGCCGAGCCGTACCGACGGAAGGCTGCGCCGGTGTGACACGAGGCGCCACCTATGCTGAGGCGCCCGCCGCCGGTCGCCTCAGCCCGAGGAAAGGTCAGTTGACTCCGTACTCGCTCGCGTTCTACTTGGACGTGATCACCTCCGGAACCGTGCTCGGTGCGAAGCCGACGGACGGTCCCGACGACGTCACCGCGGTCCTGGGGGACGACTTCGCCGAGAATTCCTTCGACAGGCTGAGCATGTGGCGCGACTACGGGCTCGTCGAGTTCTTCTGGCAGCGGGAGTCGCCCGATCACCCGTGGGTGGGGCACCACTTCACCCTCCAGGTGCACCGGCTTCCGGCCCTCGGCGGCAGCCTCGTCAGCGCGGCGATCCGCGAACGGTACGGCCGCTTCGACCGCCACCTCCGCTTCGACAAGCTGTCGCGGCTGCTGGCCCACCGTGGCGTGCCCCTGGAGAACGTCCCGGATCCCAACGGTCCTGCCTACTCCCTGCACTGGCAGCCCGACTCCCAGGTGTCCGTCATGGCGCGCCGGGCCCATGAGTGGGGGAGGCATCGTCGTGGGGGCGAGCGGATCGGGGACGTCTACCGTGTGTCGTCCTCGATGACCGCCGAGCAGGTGGCTTGGTACCGGGAGCGTTACGGGCGACGCAACGCTTAGGACAGGTCCTGGCGGCTACGGTGCGTGCCGCCCGGCCTTCCTGTCCCGTTGGTCTCTGGATCACCATGAATTTCCCCCATCAACACCCCTTCGCCCATCGGTGACGGAAAGTGCAAGTAACCCTGTCCCGGAGGGATTTGGACCGGTACCGTCCTGTAGCGGCAAGGCTCTGGGGGGATGACCGGGGGGTCGAGAGTTGAGCGGTGTGCGTACGCGTGTCGTCCGGCCGGGGGAGCTGGGGGAGCGGGAGATCGAGGCGTGGCGGGAGCTGCGCGCCAAGTCCGGGCAGCCGGCGAATCCGTTCATGGAGCCCGAGTTCGCGCGGGCGGTCGGCGAGGTGCGGCCGTGGGCGCGGGTCGCCGTGCTGCTGGAGGGGTCCGAGCCGGTGGGGTTCCTTCCGTACGAGAAGGGGCTGCTGGGGCAGGGGCGGGCCATCGGGTTCGGGGTGTCCGACTGTCAGGGCATCGTGCTGCGCCCGGGGCTCGTCGCCGGGCCCCCGCGGCTGTTGAGGGACTGCGGGCTCGTCTCGTACGTCTTCGACAATCTGGAGGACGGGCAGACCGTGCTTGGCGGCTCCTCCTCCGGCGCCGATGCCTTCGGCTCTCCTGTCATCGATGTCGGTGAGGGGTATGCGGCCTACCTCGAGCTGCTGCGCGCGCAGTCGCCGAAGTTCCTGAAGACGACGCTCGCCAAGGAGCGGAAGCTCGGGCGGCAGGCCGGCGAGGTGCGGTTCGTCTTCGACGAGCGGGATCCGGCCGCGCTGCGCACGCTCATGGAGTGGAAGTCCGCGCAGTACCGGCGCACGGGGCGGCGCGACCGGTTCGCCAAGGAGTGGATCAGTACGCTCGTCCGGCGGCTTCATGCTCTGCAGTCGCCCGGGTGTTCCGGGACTCTGTCTGTGCTGTACGCCGATGAGCAGCCCGTCGCGGCGCACTTCGGGCTGCGGTCCGCGACCGTGCTGTCCTGCTGGTTCCCCGCCTACGACCCCGAGTACGCCAAGTACTCGCCCGGGCTCGTCCTGCATCTGCGGATGGCCGAGGCCGCCGCCGGGCAGGGGATCGGGATGCTCGACCTCGGGCGCGGGGCCGCCGAGTACAAGGACGCGCTCAAGACCGGCGAGCTCACGGTGTACGAGGGCTCCGTCGTCCGCCCCGGCGTGCGCGCCGGGCTGTACTGGCTCTCCCGCGAGCCGTCCCGCCGGGCCCACGCGTTCGTCCGCAACCGGCCCGGGCTCGCCGCCCACGGCCGTGAGGCCCTCAACCGGCTCGCCCGCGCCCGCGGCCACCGCTGACGTCTGTACGACGACCGTTCTCTGGGGGATCAGTGACCCGTACCCGTACGACCGGCATGCCCACGCCCGCCGTCTCCGTCGTCCAGCTCGATCTCGACTCCCTCCGTGGTGACGTGCTCTCTCTCGCTCCCGTCCCCGGCGGGCCGCCGCCCGTCGTTCCCGGTGACGTCTACGCCCTCGTACGGCTCCGGGGTCGTCCCGTCGGCACCCTGATCGCGCGGCTGCGCGAGGGCGACGAGGCCGCCGTCGTGCTGGCCTCGCTCGCGCGCGAGCGGATCACGCCCGCTCCCGAGCCCCCGCCGCCCGCCGGGCACCCCCCGCGTGCCACCGTCGTCGTCGCCACCCGCGAGCGTCCCGCCCAACTGGCGCGTGCTCTCGACTCGTTGCTCGATCAGGATCATCCCGACTATCGCGTGGTCGTGGTCGACAACGCGCCCCGCACCCGGGACACCGAGCAGCTCGTCACGCGCACGTACCGGGACCGCGTCGGCTACGTCCGCGAGGACCGTCCCGGGCTCGCCGTCGCGCACAACGCCGGTCTCGCCGCCGCCGACGGGGCCGTCGTCGCCTTCACCGACGACGACGTGATCGCCGACCCGAACTGGCTCGCCGCCCTCACCGCGCCGTTCGCCGCCGATCCCCGGCTCGGCTGCTCGACCGGGCTCATCCTGCCCGCCCGGCTGCGGACCCCCGCCCAGATCCTGCTGGAGTCCCACGGCGGCTTCGCCAAGGGCTTCGCCCCCCGCACCTACGACCCGGACCGGCCGCCCGCCGACGAGCCGCTGTTCCCGTTCACCGCCGGCAGCTTCGGCTCCGGCGCCAACATGGCCTTCCGCACCGCTGCCCTGAAGGCGGCCGGCGGCTTCGACCCGGCCACCGGCACCGGCACCCCGGCGAAGGGCGGCGACGACCTGTACGCCTTCGTCGCCGTGCTCACCGCCGGGTACCGGCTGCGCTACACCCCCGAGGCCCTGGTCTGGCACCACCACCGCGAGACCTGGCAGGACCTGCGGAACCAGGCGTACGGCTACGGCGCCGGCCTCACCGCGTACCTCACCGCCGTCCTCGTCCGCCGCCCCGCCCTGCTTCCGGCCCTCCTCGCCCGGCTGCCCCGCGGGCTCGCCCACGCCCGGGCCATGACCGCCCAGCGCGGCCCCACCGGGCAGGGCGTCCCCGGCGAGCACGGGGTGCACGCCCATCCCTGGCCGAGCAGCCTCTCCCGGCTCGAACGGCGGGGGATGCTCTACGGGCCCCTCGGCTACGCCCGGGCCCGGCTCCGCCTCCGCAGCAGCGGAGGTGCGAGATGAGCGCGCCCGTCCACACCCGCATCCCGGTCCTGCTCTACCACGCCGTCATGGCCGACCCGCCCGCCTGGATCGCCGAATTCACCGTCACGCCCGAGGAGTTCGCCGCCCAGCTCGACGCGATCGTCGACAGCGGCCGCACCCCTATCCGTATCGGCGACCTCGTCGACTGCCTCGCCGGCCGGGCCCCGCTGCCGCCCCGCCCGGTCGTCCTCACCTTCGACGACGGCTTCGCCGACCTGCCCGGCCCCACCGCCGAGGCGCTCGCCGCCCGCGAGCTGCCCGCCACCGCCTATCTGACGACGGGCGCGATCACCCCCGGCCGGGCCAGCCTGCTGCCGCCCGCGCCGATGATGACGCTCGGCCAGGCGCCGCTCCTGGAGCAGTACGGACTGGAGATCGGTGGCCACACCGTCACGCACCCGCAGCTGGACACGCTGCCGGCCGCCGCGGTCCGCCGCGAACTGCGGGAGTCCAAGGCCGTCCTGGAGGACGTGCTCGGGCACGAGGTGCTCCACCTCGCCTACCCGCACGGCTACAACAGCCGCGCCGTGCGCCGGGCCGCGCTGGCCGCCGGGTACCGCTCGGCGGTCGCGGTGCGGCACGCGCTCAGCTCGGAGCGGGACGAGGCGTACCGCATCGCCCGGCTCATCGTGCGCCGCACGCACACCGTCGCCGACGTGACGGCGTGGATGGCGGGCGCGGGCGCGAAGGCCGCGCCGTACCCGGACTCGCTGCCGACCGTCGGCTGGCGGCTGTACCGCCGGGCCCGGGCCGCGCTGCGCGGACCCGGGTTCGCCGGATAGGAGGGGGAGACATCGTGCAGCGATCCGTGCCCACGGCCGTGGCGGCACCGGGCGGCGCCCCGCCGCCGCAGGGGACCGGGGCGGACTCCGGCGGTGCCGGCGGCCGTCCGCCCCGCCGTCCCGTCCGTCTCTCCGGCCACACCCTCCTCGGCCTCCTCCCGCTTCTCGTCGCCGCCGCCCTGTGGGTGTACGCGCTGCCCCGCATCCCCTTCCGGGAGATCGGCGACTACGGTCTCCTTGACCGCTTCCCGGCCCCGTACTACGCCGCGCTCGCGCTGCTGACCTGCGGCTTCCTGGTCGCCCTGCGGCGCGCCGGGACCGCGCCGCCGTGGCCGGCGGCGTACACGGTCGCGATGCTCGTGGCGCTCAAGGCCCCGCCCGCGGTGCTGTACGACTCGGTGCGCTACGCCTGGGCCTCCAAGCACGACGCCGTGATCACCCGGCTGCTCGCCGAGGGCACCGTCCATCCGCACGCCGAACTGTCCGGCGGGATGTCCGCGTACGACCAGTGGCCCGGGTTCTTCTCCCTCGACGCCGCCCTGGTCCGGGCCTTCGGAGTCGAGTCCGCGGCCTCGTTCGTCAACTGGGCGCCGGTGGCGCTCGGCCTGCTCACACTGCCCGTGCTGCTGCTGATCTACCGCACCTTCACCGACGACTGGCGGCTCGTCTGGACCGCCGTGTGGATCTTCCAGCTGGCGAACTGGGTCGGCCAGGACTACCTCTCCCCGCAGGGCTTCGCGTATCTGCTGTTCCTGACCGTGTTCGCCGTCGTCGTCCGGCACTTCGTCCGCCCCGGCTCGGCCGGGCGGCTGCGCGACCGGACGCTGCTCGACCCGGCCGCGGCGTCCGTGCCGCCGCCGACGACCGTGCGGCAGCGGGCCGTCTGCGTGCTGATCCTCGTCCCGCTGATCGCCACGATCAACGCCTCGCACCAGCTCACCCCGGTCATGCTGTGCGCCACGCTGTTCGCGCTCTGCCTCACCCGCCGCTACCGCAACATCGGTCTGCTGGTGGTCACCGGGCTGATCATGCTGGCCTGGGACCTGACGATGGGCCGGGTGCTCTTCCTGGACACCCTCGCCACCCTCAAGGACTCGGCCGGCGACCTGCTGTCCAACTCCCGCGCCGGATACGCCGGTGAGCCCACCGGCCCCGGCCCGGAGCTGGTCGGCACGGCCAACATCCTGATGGTGCTGGCCCTGGCCGCGCTCGCCGGGACCGCCGTGCTGCTGCGCCGCCGGCTGGTCCGCAGCGCGCTGCCGCTGCTGCTGGCCGCCGCTGCGCCGGTGCCGATGTTCGCCGTCAACGACTACGGCGGCGAAATGCTCTTCCGCGTCTACCTGTTCGGGCTGCCCGGCACCGCGTTCTTCGCCGCCGCCGCGCTCGTCCCCGCCGCCGGGGCGCGCGGCCGGGCGGCGCGGCTGGGGCGGCGGGCGGCCGCGGTCGCCCTGCCGGTGGCGCTCGCCGCCCTGCTGGCCGGCTTCCTGCCCTCGTACTACGGCAAGGAGGGCATGCACTACGCGCCCCCCGCCGAGCTCGCGCTGACCGAACGCGCCTACGACCGCGCGCCCGACGGGGCGCTGATCCTCGCCACGACCGGCTCGTTCCCCGGCGCCTACCACCGCTACGACCACTACGAGCGCTGGTTCTTCACCGAGCAGGAGGTGCCGGAGAACCTCAAGATGCTGGCGGACCCGGCCGGTTACCTCTCCGCCGGCATCCCCGCGGGCCGCCCCGCGTACGTGATCCTCACGCCCACGCAGGAGAAGGCGGTCATCGGCGAGGGCTATCTGCCGCCCGGCGGCTTCGCGAAGCTGCGCGCCGACCTGAAGCGCTCCCCGCTGTTCCGGGTCGTGGAGGAGAACGAGCACGGGCTCGTCCTCGCGTACCGCCCGACCACGCCCGAGTGACAAGGCGTACCGTCCGCACCCGCCTCCAGGAGGTCGTCGCCATGGCCGTCCAGCCCGCCCCGTCCGCCACGCCGCTCGCTCCCAGACTGGTCCTCGCCGCCTCCGGCTGGGCCGCGCTCGGCGCGACCGCGCTGCCCGGCGGCTCCCCGCTGCGCTGGCTGCCGGTGCTCGCCTTCGTGACCTTCGGCCCCGGCCTGGCGCTGCTGCACCCGCAGCCGGGACGGCTGCGGCCCGGCGCGCGCCGGGAGGCGGTGGCGCTGGCGGCGCCGCTCAGCCTGTCGCTCGCGACGCTCACCGCGACCGCGCTGTTCCTGGCCGAGGGCTGGTCCACGACCGTGTTCCTGACGGTGCTCGCCGCGTTCACCACGGTCGTGGCCGTCCTGCCCGGCGTCCCGCTGCCCGCCGCCACCCGCGGCGCGGTCGGGCGCACCGAACGCCGGCCCGGGGGCAGTTGATGTCCGGACGCCATGCCGTCGTCCCGCGCCGGCCCGCCCGCGCCGCGGCCCTGCTGGGCGTCCTGCTCGCCGTCGTCGCCGCCCTGCTGGCCGGACTGGCCGCCCGCGGGCCGCAGGAGGACCCCTGCGCGCCCGACGCGCGGCTCGTGCCGCGCTGCGGCGCCTGGTGGGGCGCGTACGTCCCGTACGACGCGAACGGCTCGCTGACCGCCCCGGTGCACGCCTTCGAGAAGAAGATCGGCCGCCGGCTCGACCTCGTGTACACGTACCACGACATGTCCGGCAAGCCGCTGGACGGTGAGCTGCTCACCCCCGACGAGCGGGAACTCGGCCGCGACCGGCTGCTGATGCTGGCCTGGGAGTCCACGGTGTGGAAGGAACCGCACCACGCCGGCTGGACCGAGACCCAGCTCGGCTGGCGGAACATAGCGTCCGGGAAGTACGACGAGACCCTCATCGACCCGCAGGCCCGCCGGCTCAAGGCGTACGGCAAGCGGGTCTTCTTCTCGTTCGACCAGGAGACCGACTTCCGCATCAAGGAGGGCGCGGGCACCCCGGAGGAGTACGTCGCCGCCTACCGGCACATCCACGACCGGTTCCGCGAGCTGGGCGTGACCAACGTGGTGTGGGTGTGGACGGTCTCCGGCTACCTGGGCCACGCGGACGCGATGAAGCGGCTCTACCCGGGGGACGCGTACGTCGACTGGATCGGCATGGACCAGTACAACTACTTCCTCTGCCACAAGTCCACGAACTGGCTGGACTTCGAGGCGAGCCAGCGGCCCTCCTACGAGTGGCTGCGGGCCGAGATCTCGGCCCGCAAGCCGGTCATGGCCTCGGAGTTCGCCACCGCGCCGGACCCGGCGCGGCCGCAGCGGCAGCGGGACTGGTACGCCGAGATCCCGCGCGTCGCCCCACGGCTCCCGCAGCTGCGCGCCCTGGTCCACTGGAACCGCCCGGTCCCCGGACCGGGCTGCGACCTGACGGTGAACTCGGGCCCGGCACTTGAGGGTTACCGCCTGGCCGGCCAGGACCCGTACTTCGCGCAGCCCCTACCGGGCCGCTGACCGGGTCTCCCCCGATCCGTCCCTCCGCCGTGCCCGCCACAGCGCCGCCGCCGCGCCGCACCCCACGCCCAGGAACACCGGCAGCGCGATCCCCGCGAACGCGCCCTGTGCCGCCCAGCCGGCCCACACCAGCGCCCACACCGCGCAGGCCGTGAGCCGCTCGGAGAGCCCCAGGGCGCGCAGCAGGACCGCCACGAGCAGCAGGCACAGCGCCTGCAGGACCAGCGGGGCCACCCGCGGCGTCGCCTCGGGCGCGGCGGCGAGCAGCCGGGCCAGGACGTCCGCGCCGGGGCCGCTCAACGGCTCAGGGGGTACGCCGAGCAGCCACGGCGCCGTGTGCAGGGCCAGGAACGTGGCGAGCAGCACCGTCCCGGTGAGCGCGGCCGGGATCCGGCGCGGCCGCAGCGCCGCCCCGCAGACCACGACCAGCAGCGCGCCTCCGGCCAGGCTGACCGGCGGCAGTGTCGCGAGCAGCGCCGTGCCCGTGAGCCGGTCCGCGCCGGGCCCGCCGGCCCGCAGCAGCGGGATCCAGAACAGCCCGGCGGCGAGGCCGAGCAGCAGCCACCGCCAGATCCCGGCCGACCGCCCGTCCTCGGCCGGTGCCCGCACCGGGATGCCGAACGCGGGCGTCGGCGCGTCGTGCGCCCCGCGCAGATACGCGGCCTGCCGGGCCCACTCCGTGCCGTACTCGGGCGCCTCGGCGCGCCGCTTCCCGCTCCGCCCCGCCAGCGCGGCCCGCAGCCCCGGCGCGCACCCCACGGCGACCAGGGTCATCGAGCAGAGCACGCCGAGTCCCGCCCCGGAGATCCCCGCGGGCCCGAGCAGCGCCGCTGCGCTGCCGAGCACCAGCACGCACATGACGCCCTGCAGCACGGCGAGCATCCCCGTCCGGCCCTGGACCCGCAGCACCCCGATGTACAGCTCGACGGCGACCCGCGGCAGCGCGGCCGCGGCGAGCAGCCGCAGCACGGTCGTGCCGTGCTCCGCGTAGTCCGGGCCGAACGGCGCGAGGATGTACGGCGCGAAGACGATCAGCACCGCGACGACGGGGACGAGCAGCAGCGCCATCCGGCGCAGCGCCCCGCGCACCCCGGCGGCGAGGCTCTCGGGACTGTGGGAGGCGTGCGCGGTGAGCGAGGAGGCCATGTTGATGGCCATGAACTCCATCGTGCCGCCGACGGTGTACGCGGTGTAGAAGAACGCGTTGTGGGCGGCGTCGAAGCGGACCGCCACCATCACCGGCAACAGGTTGATCATGGCCAGGCTGAACAGGGCCCCGACCGAGTCGCCGGCCATGAAGCGGCCGATCTCGCGGGTGCTGGGCGGTTCGCGGTCGCGGTCGGCGGCGGCCTGCCGGGGGATGAGCCGGCGGAACACCAGCCAGCCCAGCGGCAGCACGGACAGCGCGATCGCCGCCGACCAGGACACGAACACCCCGAGCACCGGCATCGTGCCCGCCACGGCGACCAGCAGCAGCAGCTTGCCGACGGAGAAGCCCGCGTTGCCGACCGGCACCCAGAACGCCCGGCGCAGCCCGGTCAGCACCCCGTCCTGGAGGGTGAGCAGCGCCCAGCCGACGCAGGAGGCGGTGAAGAACAGCCCGGCGGACAGACTGCCGAGGGGGGCGTACGAGGGGCCCCACCGGTCCAGGGTGAGCAGGAAGGCCCCGCAGGCCAGGGCCACGACGACGGAGCTGACCAGGTAGATCCGGCCGACCAGCGGCCCGGTGGCCCGGCCGGCCCGGGGTACGTACCGGACCACCGCGCCGATCATGGTGGTGGCGGTGATCGAGGCGAGCAGCCGCTGCGCGGCGATGGCGGCGGAGCCCTGGCCGACGGCCTCCTCGCTGTAGTACCGCGCGGCGACCAGCCAGAAGCCGAGGCCGAGGGCGGCGGAGACGCCGGTGGACAGCATGAGCGCGTAGGCGTTCCGGAAGAGCGAGTTCCCGGGATCCTCGGGCGGCTCGGCGGCCTCGTGCGGTCCGGCGGCGGGCGCGTCCGGGCGGCGCAGCCGGACCGCGTCAGACACCGGGCCGGCTTCCGCCGCGCGGCGGGCGTACGGGCTCGGCGCCCGCGGCGCGCAGGACCGAGAGGACCTCCGGGGCGCGGCGCGGGTCGACGGGCAGTGCGTGACGGGCGAACCAGGCCGCGCCCTCGGGCGCGGGGGACGGCTCGGTGAAGCCGGGGGCGTACGCGTCGAGCGGCGGGTCGTACAGGTAGCCGGTGGTGATCCGGCGGGCGGCCAGCGCGGCGATCGCCGCGTCGCGGTCGGCGACCAGGAGCGGGACGCGGAACAGCGGCTGGACGGAGCCGTCACCCCCGTATTCGCTGCCGGAGAGCACTTCCGTGCCCGCGCGGCAGGCGGCGAGGACGGCGTCGAGGCGGGCGAGCTTCGCCGTGGTGCGGCGCAGCCGGCCGCGGCCGGGCCGCAGCCGGTAGTCGTGCATGTCGACCCGGACCCAGGAGTGGAAGGGCGTGAGCCGGGGCGCGTCGGGCAGCGCCTGCTTCAGCTCGTCCGCCCGCAGCGGCATCCGGATCTCCTCGCGCTCCTCCATGCCGAGCCGCCGCATCACGGCGTGCGCCGCGCCGACCAGGCGCAGTCCGCGCACGGTCGCCTCCGCGTACGGCCGTAACAGGTGGGCGAGTTCGGCGGTGGGGCGGTACGGGTCGAGCAACGCGTCGCGGGCGGCGGCGAGTTCGCCGCGTACGGCAGGGTCGGCGACGGCGAGGAAGCCGCCGGTCTTCGCGCCGGTGTGCTTGGAGAGGCTGAACACGGCGGCCTCGCCGTACGAGCCGACCGGCCGCCCGTCGGCGGACGAGCCGATGGCGTGCGCCGCGTCCTCGATCAGCGGGATGCCCAAGGCGTCGCAGCGGGCGCGGAGTTCGGGTGCCGGGTCGGGGTTGCCGTACAGGTTGGTGGTGAGCACGGCGGACAGGTCCCGCCAGATCTCCTCGGGCACGGCGGTCATGTCGATCGAGCCGTCCCGCGGGTCCAGCGGGGCCTGCACGGGTCTGAGACCGGCGGCGAGCACCACGAAGAAGATGACGTCGTCGTTGACCGGGGACATCAGCACCCGGCCCCCGGGCGCGCACCAGTGGCGCAGCGCCAGGTAGAGCCCGAGCCGGCAGGACGGCACGTAGAGGCACTCCCTGCCGAGCCGGTCGCGCATCAGCTCTTCCAACTCGGCGAACGGCGCCGCCGCGTACGCAGAAACCATGCGATTCCCCCCTGAACCCCGGGCTCAATGTCGCCCATTCCGGACGGCCCCGTCAATAACGCGGAGGGGCCCGTCCGGTGAAGAGCGGGCGACGGAAGGGGGTGTGCCGCCGCCCCGCGGGGCCCGGGGGTCACTCCTCCAGCGTGAGGCCCTTCCGCAGCCGGCCGAGGGTGCGGGCGAGCAGCCGCGAGACATGCATCTGCGAGATGCCCAGCTCCTCGCCGATCTCGGACTGCGTCATGCCGGCGGTGAAGCGGAGCGAGAGGATCTTGCGGTCGCGGGCGGGCAGCGCCGCGATCATCGGCTTGAGGGACTCGACGTACTCGATGCCCTCCAGGCCGTGGTCCTCGTAGCCGATGCGGTCGGCGAGGGTGCCCTCGGTCTCGTCCTCCTCCGGCTGGGCGTCCAGCGAGCTCGCCGTGTACGCGTTGCTCGCCGCCATGCCCTCGACCACCTCCTCGTGGGAGAGGTCCAGTTCGGCGGCCAGTTCCTCGACGGTGGGCGCACGGTCGAGTCGCTGGGCGAGTTCGTCGCCGGCCCGGGCCAGGTCGAGACGGAGTTCCTGGAGGCGGCGGGGGACGCGCACGGACCAGGAGGTGTCGCGGAAGAAGCGCTTGATCTCGCCGATGATGGTCGGCATCGCGAACGTGGGGAACTCGACGCCGCGGCTGAGGTCGAAGCGGTCGATGGCCTTGATCAGGCCGATCGTGCCGACCTGGACGATGTCCTCCATGGGCTCGCTGCGGGTGCGGAACCGGGAGGCGGCGAACTTGACCAGGGCGAGGTTCAGTTCGACCAGGGTGTTGCGCACGTAGGCGTACTCGTGGGTGCCCTCCTCGAGCGCTTCGAGCCGGGCGAAGAGGGTCTTCGACAGGGCGCGCGCGTCGAGCGGGTCGATCTGTTCGAACGGCGGGATCTCGGCGAGCGCGCTCTCGGTGAGTGCGCTGAACTCGGCGTGATCCGGCGGTGCGGTGGGAGTCGTCGACGGCGCGTGGGGGGAACGCGAGGCGTCGAGCCGGGGTGACATGGTCTCCTCCATCGTCATGTTCTGCTGCGGTTTGCGGCGCCTCCAAAGCCGGCCGTGGTCGGGTGTCACTACTAGCCCTACCGGCTTTACGGGGAAGGTTGCAAGTCCCAAATGTCCGTTTAGGGTTGGTTCATGGTGGAGTCCGGGTGTCGGGCGTAGCGCTCCACTTGTATGGTTCTTCGTGCGTCAACCGGTATCCGGAGAGCGAGAAGAGGCACGGGCATGGACCGCCAGACCTTGGGTCGCGCACGACCTGCCCGACTTCGGGTCGAGGCTCGGACCCTGGGTGTCAGCGAGATCGTCAAGCCGGTGGGTGAGCTCGATCACCACACGGCAGATCTGTTGCGTACGCCACTCGACGACGCCCTCGGTCAGGGCCGCTCGCGCCTCGTGGTCGACTGCTCGGCGCTCGACTTCTGCGACTCCACCGGACTCAACGTGCTCCTCGGCGCCCGCCTGAAAGCCGAGGCCGCAGGGGGTGGCGTCCATCTCTCCGGGATGCGGCCGGCGGTCTCCCGGGTCTTCGAGATCACCGGGGCGGACGCGGTCTTCACCGTCCATGACTCGCTCGAGGCGGCGCTCGCCGACTGAGATAGCGGGTGTTGTCGTGACACTGCGGGGCAGGAGAGCCTCCGCTGTCGGTCTTGGGTCCTGGTCAATGGGTGAATCGGTGAGGTGAAGCGCTGATGGACACTGCTGCGGGTGCCGGCGACGTCGCCCTTGAGGTGCGCACGCTCGCCCTCGGTGACGCTCCCGGCGTCGTACCGCTCGCCCGCGACTTCGCGCGGCAGGTGCTGCACGAATGGGGCTGGCTGCCCGCCGCCACCGCCGACCGCAGGGCCGCCGCCGAGGACGTACTGCTGGTGGTCTCCGAACTCGTCACCAACGCCTGTCTGCACGCCGAGGGGCCCGAGCTGCTCCGGATCGCTCGCGGCGAGAAGGCGCTCCGGCTGGAGGTCGCCGACCGCGGCGCGGGCCACCCCGCCCCGCGTTCCCCGCACCGGGCGGGCCGGCCCGGCGGGCACGGCATGTTCATCGTCCAGCGGCTCTGCCTCGACTGGGGCGTGGAGCGGGTGCCCGGGGCGCCGGGCAAGACGGTGTGGGCGGAGCTCGCCGCACCGGCCTGAGCCGTCCCCGTATCAGGCGCCGTATTCGGGCCCGTGTGCGAACGCTGCCCGGTGCTTGTGGAGTTGTTGAGGAGCGCGTCAATACGGCGCGCACTTTGTCTTCCCTCCATCAGGCCCCGGGCGTACCTTGAGCGCCCAATCTGATGTGCCGTCAGTAACTTCGGCGGTGCGAGCCCGGCGTGAGGGGTGCTCGAAGTGACCAACCGGAAGAGGACGGCCGCGGCCGCGGCGCTGGCCGCGGCGTTGGCGGGCCCGGTGGTGCTCGCGAGCGCCTCGGCCGCGCACGCCGACGTGGTCGACGTGAACTACGCATGCCAGACGAAGATCGGCCCGAAGAGCGCCGTGTCGCCCGTCGACGTCACCGCCGTCAAGAGCGGCGACGGCTACACGGTCACCATGTCCTTCGACAAGGGCGTCTCCGACAGCCCGATCGAACTGCCCAAGGGCGTGATGAAGCCGCGCGCCGAGCTGAAACTGGGCGGCGCGGACAGCGGCACCGTGAAAGTCTCCGGAGTGCCCAACGCCGAGAAGATTCCGCCCAACACCCCCATCAAGATCGGCAAGTTGACGGGCACGTACACGCCGAAGAAGTCGGGCAAGGTCACCTTCACGGCCGGCACGCTGATCGTCCACGCCCTGGGTATGGACGCCGCCACCTGCACGCCCACCAACAATCCCAAGCCCTCGCTGGAACTGGACGTCACGGCCGCGGGCGGCGGCTCCGGCGGTGACGACGGCGACTCGGGCGGCTCCGGCGAGCTGCCGAAGACCGGTCCGCTCGACTCCGCCATGGCCCTCGGCACCCTCGGCGGCACGGTGCTGCTGACCGGCGCGGCCGGAGTGCTCTGGCTCACCCGGCGCACGGCGCGCTGATGCGGGCGCGGGACACGGCCGTACCCGCCGCCGCGCTGCTCTGCCTCGCCGGGGCGGCCCCCGCCGCGGCGGCGGACGCGTGGACGGCGGGGCCGGCCGCCGGACGGCCGTACGTCTACCTGGAGGGCGCGGCGGGCAGCGTCCTGCAGGACACGGTCTCGGTCACCAACTCCGGCGCGCGGCCGGTAAGCGTACGGCTCACGGGCGCCGGTGGTACGGGGCAGAAGGCCTCCGTCCCGCTCGCCCTCGCCGCCCGCGCGGTCACCGTCCCGGCCCGCACCCGCGCCGACGTCCCCTTCGCGGTGACCGTCCCCGCCGACGCCGCTCCCGGCGAGCGGACCGGGACGGTCGTGGTGAGCGCAGGCGGCCGCGAGGTCCCGGTCCGCGTCCATCTGCGGATCAGCGGCCCCCGGCTCGCCGCCCTCACCGTGGAGCGGGTCCGCGTCGACGACGCCGGAACCGTCCACTACACGCTGGTCAACCGCGGCAACACCGCGCTCGCGCCCCGGCTCTCGGTACGCGCCGACGGCGTGTTCGGCACCGTCCTGGACCGCCCCGCCCGCGCGCTGCCGCTGACCCTGCGCCCCGGCGAGCGGCGCGCCCTCACCGAACCCTGGCCCGACCGGCCCGCCCTCGACGCGGTCACCGTCCAGCTGACCGTCACCGCCGGCGACGGGGCCCGGGCGACGGCCCGCGCGGAGGCCCGGTTCGCCTCGGCGGGCGCGCCGGCCGTCCTCGGCGGAGCGCTGCTCGCCGCGGCCGCCGCGGCGGGGCGGGCGCTGCGCCGACAGCGCCGTACACCGCCCGAACCCCCGGACGAAGAGCAGCTGTTGACGCCCACGGCGGCGGGAGCGAGCCGATGACCCGTACGAGCCCGACCAGGCTGGGCGCGCTGCTGCTGGCCCTGACGGCGATGGTCCTGTGCGCCCTGCCGACGGCGACAGCGACAGCCACAGCGGCGCCTACGGCCGCCGCGGCGCCCGCCCCGAAGGTCACTCTTTCCCAGCAGGAGGCCGGCAAGGGCGGCGAGCTCACCGTCAGCGGCACCGGCTGGCGGCCCGGCGCGCTGCTCATGCTGCTGGTCTGCGGGCGGTCGACACCCGCGAAGGGCCTGATCGGCGGCACCAACTCCTGCGCCAACACCGACGGACGGGCCGCCACCGCCGACGCCGAGGGCGCGTTCAGCCAGAAGCTGCCGGTCGCCGAGCCGCCCGTGCCCTGCCCCTGCGTGGTGCACGTCGCCGTCGTCACCGGCGGCGAACAGGCCGCCGTCGACGTGGCGTTCACCGTCGCCGGACACCCCACCGCCCCGCTGCCCGCGCAGACCGGCGGCGGCCGGCTCTCGGTCCTCGCCTCGGTACGGCTCGAAGGGTCGAGCGGCGTCCTCGTCTGGTTCGGCGCGCCGGCCCAGCGGCGGATCGTCTTCACCGTCGGCAACCTCGGCTCCGGACCGGTCAAGGACCCGGTCTTCCAGGTCGGCGTGGCGCACGGCGTGTTCGCGCCGCAGTACGAGGAACGGCAGTGGCGCGGCACCGTCGAACCCGGCCGCAAGGCGCTGGTCGAGCTGCCGGCCGAGCTGACCGCCGGCGCGCACGGCGACTACCGGGTGACCGTGAAGTTCGGCGACCAGGTGCTGGTCGAGCAGCCGTGGGGGGTCGGCCGGCCGTGGGGCGTGGTCGTCTTCTGGGTGCTGCTCGCGGTGGTCGTCCCGACCGCGCTGTTCCGCATCGGCATGGCGGTGGTGGACCGGTGGCGCCCGGCAGGGACGCCGGCCCGCCACCGGGCGAGGCCGAACCGCGCACCCGTACGGCCCCACCCCGAACCCACGGCCCTGCCGTGGTTCACCCCGGACTCCGCACCGTCAGAGAACCGACCCACGACGAAGGGACATTCGTGAGCACGCAACGGAGGGTGAGCGCGGCGGGAGTCGCGCTGATGCTCGGCGGCGCGGGGATCCTGCTGGCCGCCGCCCCCGCACAGGCCGCCGAGGTCTCGTTCAAGACCGAGTGCATACCGCCGGCGATCTCCGGCATGCCGCCCGTGCAGGGCACGACGAAGGTGCAGATCACGGCACCGGCCGAGGCCAAGGTCGGCGACGAGGTCGAGGTGGTGTGGAAGACGGTCGAGGCCGCCTCCAAGAACCCCGACGTCCTCGACCTCGAGAAGGACACCGTCAAGCCGACCGGTGTGATCAAGGTCGGCGGCGCGGCGAGCGGAACGCTGAACATGGAGGGACCGCGGCAGAACCCGCCGATCCCGAAGAACAGCCCCATGATCCTGCCGGACATGAAGGGCAAGCTGAAGCTGGAGAAGGCCGGCGAGATCACGCTGACGCCGGACAAGTACAACATCAACGTCTCCAAGCCGATGTCGACGGACACCAAGTGCGCCCCGAAGGAGACGCCGGCGGTCGGCGCGACGATCAAGGTCACGGACGGCGGAGGCGGTGCGGACTCCGGAGGCACCACGTCGACGGGCGGCAGCTCGACGACCACGTCCGGCGGCACCACCACCACGTCCGGCGGAAACACCACCACGTCCGGCGGCACCACCACAACGTCCGGTGGCGGCGGTGGGGGCGGACAGACCGACTTCCCCGGCAAGGAGGTCGCGGTCCAGTTCGCCTGCCAGTCCCCGGGCCCGGCGAGCATCTCGTCCAAGGTCACGATCAACGCCAAGAAGAACGGCGGCGGCTACGACCTCACCGTCAAGACGGCGAAGGGCGTCATGAACAGCCCCGCGCCGCTCCCGGCGGGGGCGCTGAAGCCGTCGATGGCGGTGAAACTGGGCGGCGCGGACAGCGGCTCGGTGAAGGTCGAGGGCCCGGCGAACTCCGCCCCGCTGGAGCAGGGCAAGCCGGTCGACCTGCCCGACATGAAGGGCACGTACAAGCCCGGCGCGACGGGCAAGTCGACACTCAGCCCCGGCGCCCTGACGATCACGGTGAACCTCGGCGGCTCGCCGATCGTGATCCCCTGCCAGGTCAAGGGCTCGGTCCAGGCCTCCCTGGAACTGGACACCGCACAGCAGCCCGGCGGCGCGGCGGGCGGCGGTGACGCCACGGCCGGCGGCGCCGCGGCCTCCGGCGGCGACTCCGGCGGCGGACTGGCCGAGACCGGCGCGGAGGACGAGGGCGCCCTGCGCGCCCTGGCCCTGGTGGCCGGCACCGTGATCCTCCTCGGCGGCGCCGTCTTCACCTTCACCCCGTGGGCCCGCCTGCGCAGGTGACCGCGCGGACAGCCCCGTACACGAAAGCGGAGGGCCGCCGCACCGGAGACGGTGCGGCGGCCCTCCGGCCGCACAGGGGGCGTGACGTCAGTGCACGCCGCCCATGAGGGCCTTGACCTTCCGGCGGTACATGAAGATCGCGACACCGGCGATGGCGGCCAGGACGCCCTGGCTGGCGAACCACGCCTGGGTGTCCGTCGGCGCGCCGACGAGCTGGAGCAGGGCGATGACCGAGTCGCCCGCCGTGACGGCGAGGAACCAGACGCCCATCATCTGCGAGGCGTACTTCGCGGGGGCGAGCTTCGTCGTCAGCGACAGGCCGACGGGGGACAGGCACAGCTCACCCACGGTCTGGATGAAGTACACGCCGACCAGCCACATCGGGGAGACCTTGGCGTCGCCGGCGGCCAGGCCCTGGGCGACCATCATGACGCCGAAGGAACCGCCGATGAGCACCAGCGCCGCCGCGAACTTCGACAGCGTGCTCGGCTCCTTGTCGCGCTTGAACAGCGCCACCCACAGCATGGCGAACAGCGGCGCCAGCGCCATCACGAACAGCGGGTTCAGCGACTGGAACCAGCTCTCCGGGAAGCTGAAGCCGAAGAGCGTCGACTGGGTGTCGTTCTTGGCGAACAGCGACAGCGTCGAGCCGGTCTGGTCGTAGATGCCCCAGAACACGGCCGCGGCGACGAAGAACCAGATGTAGCCGGACATGCGTCCCTGCTCCACCGGCGTCAGGTCCTTGTCCCGCTTGATGCGGAGCAGGTACCAGGCCGGCAGGACCAGGCCGAGGACGGTCAGCGGCCACAGCGCCCAGTCGATGGTGAAGAGACCGGCCAGACCGATGATCGCGTACGCCGCGCCGGCGACGCCGATCCAGATCAGGGCCTTGCGGACGAGGGCGGAGCGCTCGGCGGCGTCCAGCGGCGACGGGACCCGGCTCGACTCCGCGTTCAGGTGGCGGAAGCCGATGAAGTAGAAGATCAGGCCGAGCGCCATGCCGACACCGGCCATGGCGAAGCCGAGGTGCCAGTTGACCTGCTGGCCGACCCAGCCGATGGTCAGCGGGGCGACGAAGGCACCGAGGTTGATGCCCATGTAGAAGATCGTGAAGCCGCCGTCGCGCCGCGGGTCGTTCTTGTCCGTGTACAGGTGGCCGACCATCGTCGAGATGTTGGCCTTGAGGACACCCGAACCGGCCGCGATCAGCGCCAGGCCGATGAAGAAGGAGGCCTGCGCGGGCACGGCCAGCAGGAAGTGGCCGGCCATGATGACCACGCCCGCGACGGCCACGGCCTTGCGGGCGCCCCACACGCGGTCGCCCAGCCAGCCGCCCGGCAGGGCGAGCAGGTAGACCATCGCGTTGTAGACGGAGTAGATCGCGACGGCCGTCGCGTCGTTCATGCCGAGTCCACCGTCGGCCACGTTCGTGGCCAGGTAGAGCACGAGCAGGGCCCGCATGCCGTAGAAGCTGTAGCGCTCCCACATCTCGGTCATGAAGAGGAAGGCCAGGCCCATCGGGTGGCCGAGGAACGTCTTCTCGGAACCCGAGGTTCCGGGAGAAGTCGTCAGGCTGGACGCCATGTCGATCCTTGCTCTGTCGGGACGCGCGCCTTGTGGGCACAGGCGCCCGGTGGGGGGAGGCCGTTCGGATCCTCCTCGACGGCGGTGCCGTCTTGGGCAGGAAAGAGACCCTTGGCTGGAAACGCGGCCAAAGGTCCTATCGTCAGTGGTACAGACGTCTCGCCACCATACGACACGACAGTGTCTGAATTGGAAGGACTTGAGAGATGGATCACAGGTGACATAGGAACCAACGGAGAGGTTTCGAAGGTCATCTGCTGGTTGACGCCCTGACTCGCAGGCATCCGCGATCACCCTCCGAGGGGACTCGCACGCCGACTACCATCACCCCATGACCCGTGTACTGCTCGCCGAGGACGACGCCTCCATCTCGGAACCGCTGGCTCGCGCCCTGCGGAGAGAGGGGTACGAGGTCGAGGTGCGCGAGGACGGGCCGACCGCGCTCGACACCGGGCTCCAGGGCGGCGTCGACCTGGTCGTCCTCGACCTGGGCCTGCCCGGCATGGACGGCCTGGAGGTCGCCCGCCGGCTCCGCTCCGAGGGCCACACCGTCCCGATCCTGGTGCTCACCGCCCGCGCCGACGAGGTCGACACCGTCGTCGGGCTCGACGCCGGCGCCGACGACTACGTCACCAAGCCCTTCCGGCTCGCCGAGCTGCTCGCCCGCGTCCGGGCCCTGCTCCGGCGCGGCGCCACCGAGCCCGCAGCCCCGCCCGCCACCCACGGCGTCCGCATCGACGTCGAGTCGCACCGCGCCTGGATGGGCGACGAGGAGCTCCAGCTCACCGCCAAGGAGTTCGACCTGCTGCGCGTCCTCGTCCGCGACGCCGGCCGGGTCGTCACCCGCGACCAGCTGATGCGCGAGGTCTGGGACACCACCTGGTGGTCCTCCACCAAGACCCTCGACATGCACATCTCCTGGCTCCGCAAGAAGCTCGGCGACGACGCGGCCAACCCCCGCTACATCGCCACCGTCCGCGGCGTCGGCTTCCGCTTCGAGAAGAGCTAGGACCCGAAGAGCCGTGCGCCGCAGGCTGATCAACTCCACCCTGGCCGTGGTGCTCGTCGTCATCGGCGTCTTCGGGGTCTCGCTCGTCATCGTCGAGGCCCGCACCATCTCCGCCGCCGCCCAGGAGTCCGTGGACGTCGAGGCGGTGCGGCTGGTCTCCATCGTCGACAGCCGCCTCTTCGGCGGGGAGCCGGTCAACCCGGACATCCTCACCGAGCAGAGCGGCGCCAAGCGGTACGCGCTCATCGAGATCCCCGGCCGGCCGCCCATGGAGATCGGCGAGCGCCCCCAGGGCAGCGTCATCCGCGGCACCGCGACGGGCGAGCGCGGCGAGACCGTCACCGTCGAGGTGGCCCGGTCCGCGATCACCGCCGAGGTCGGCCGCACCCTGCTGATCATCTGCGGGGTCGCCCTGCTCGCCGCGCTGGCCGCCGTCGGCCTCGCCGTACGCCAGGCCAACCGGCTCACCACCCCGCTCACCGACCTCGCCGAGACCGCCGAGCGGCTCGGCTCCGGCGACCCGCGCCCCCGCCACAAGCGGTACGGCGTCCCCGAGCTCGACCGGGTCGCCGACGTGCTCGACGGCTCCGCCGAGCGGATCGCCCGGATGCTCACCGCCGAGCGCCGGCTCGCCGCCGACGCCTCCCACCAGCTGCGCACCCCGCTCACCGCGCTGTCCATGCGCCTGGAGGAGGTGGCGCTCGCCGACGACCTCGACACCGTCAAGGAGGAGGCGACGATCGCGCTCACCCAGGTCGAGCGGCTCACCGACGTCGTCCAGCGGCTGCTCACCAACTCCCGCGACCCCCGGACCGGCTCCGCCGTCGCCTTCGACCTGGACGAGGTCATCAAGCAGCAGATCGAGGAGTGGATGCCGGCCTACCGCAGCGCCGGCCGCGCACTCGTGCACTCCGGCAAGCAGGGCATGCGGGCCGTCGGCACCCCGGGCGCGGTCGCCCAGGTCCTCGCCGCGCTCATCGAGAACTCGCTCATGCACGGCGGCGGCACCGTCGCCCTGCGCACCCGGGTCACCGGCAACCAGTCCGTGATCGAGGTCACCGACGAGGGCCCCGGCGTCCCCGCCGACCTCGGCGCGCGGATCTTCGAGCGGGCGGTCAGCGGCCGCAGCTCCACCGGCATCGGCCTGGCCGTCGCCCGCGACCTCGCCGAGGCCGACGGCGGCCGTCTGGAGCTGCTCCAGCAGCATCCGCCGGTGTTCGCCCTGTTCCTGGGCCGCGAGGTCCGCGACCGCGGCCAGCAACGCGAACGCCCGGTCCGCTGAGGACCGGGCGTACGAGGAAAGGCGTGGGATCAGCCCACGCGGTCGGGCTGCGGGCGCACCGCCTGCTTCGGAGCTTTCTCCAGGAACGATTCCGCCACCGTCACGGCCTCGTGCTCCGGCATCGTCCGGAACACCCACGTCCGGTACGACCAGAAGCGGAACAGCGTCGCGACGCCGATGCCGAAGAACTTGAAGAAGTTGCTCTGCAGCGGGGTGTCCCAGTCGAAGCCGTACGTCGCCACGAACAGGATCCCGTTCTGGATCACCAGACCGATGGCGCTGAACACGAAGAACAGCGAGACCTCGCGGGCCCGCCGGCTCTTGTCGCGGTCCCGGTAGGTGAAGTACCGGAAGCCGACGTAGTTGAAGGCGATCGCCACGACGGTGGCGATGATGCTCGCCCTGACCACCGGCAGGTCCGTGAAGTGGCGTACGAGGTTGAAGACGCCGAGGTCCACCAGGAGCCCGACACCGCCCACCGCGCCGAACTTCGCGAACTCACGGGTGAGCCGGTCCAGCCGCACCCGCAGTGCGCTTCGTTCACTCATGGTGATCGCTCAGCCCCGTCCGTTCGGTTTCGTCAACCCAGCCATGCTAACGAGCCGCACGAGTGACCGCCCGGGGACACCTCAAACCCCCGCGATCGCCCGCCCGAGTGCTGTGGCAAACCACAGGGTGACGGGGTTCCCCGGCTCGGCGGATACCCTAAGAGGGTGACGTTCCCGGTAGTCGGCATGGTCGGCGGCGGTCAGCTCGCTCGTATGACACACGAGGCAGGCATCCCCCTCGGCATCAAGTTCAAGCTCCTCAGTGACACCCCCCAGGACTCGGCGGCCCAGGTGGTCAGCGAGGTCGTCATCGGCGACTATCGCGACCTGGACACGCTGCGTGACTTCGCACGCGGCTGCGACGTGATCACCTTCGATCACGAGCACGTGCCCGCCGAGCACCTGAAGACCCTGGAGGCGGACGGTGTCGTCGTCCGCCCCGGGCTCGACGCCCTGGTGCACGCCCAGGACAAGGGGGTGATGCGGGCGAAGCTCGACGAGATCGGCGCGCCCGGTCCGCGGCACCGCCTGGTGGCCGACCCGGCCGACGCGGCCGCGTTCGCCGCCGAGGTCGGAGGCTTCCCGATCATCCTGAAGACCGTGCGCGGCGGCTACGACGGCAAGGGCGTGTGGTTCGTCCGCTCCGAGGCGGACGCCCGCGACCCGTTCCTGGCGGGCGTCGCGGTCCTCGCCGAGGAGAAGGTCGACTACGTCCGCGAGCTGGCGGCCAACATCGTCCGCTCCCCGCACGGCCAGGCCGTCGCCTACCCCGTGGTCGAGTCCCAGCAGGTCGACGGCGTCTGCGACACCGTCATCGCCCCTGCCCCCGGCCTCTCCGAGGAGCTGTCCGGCCAGGCGCAGGAGCTGGCGCTGCGGATCGGCAAGGAGCTCGGCGTCGTCGGCCACCTCGCGGTGGAGCTGTTCGAGACCACCGACGGCCGGATCCTCGTCAACGAGCTGGCCATGCGACCGCACAACTCCGGCCACTGGACCCAGGACGGCGCGATCACCTCGCAGTTCGCCAACCACGTCCGGGCCGTCCTCGACCTGCCGCTGGGCGACCCCCGTCCGCGCGCGCGGTGGACGGTCATGTGCAATGTCCTGGGCGGCGACTACCCGGACATGTACACGGCCTACCTGCACTGCATGGCCCGGGACCCGCAGCTCAAGATCCACATGTACGGCAAGGACGTGAAGCCCGGCCGCAAGGTCGGACATGTCAACACCTACGGCGACGACCTGGACGACGTGCTGGAGCGCGCGCGTCACGCCGCCGGCTATCTGCGAGGAACGATCGTTGAGTAATCCGCTCATTGGCATCGCCATGGGGTCCGACTCCGACTGGACCGTCATGGAGGCCGCGGCCCAGGCCCTGGACGAGTTCGAGATCCCGTACGAGGTCAATGTCCTCTCCGCGCACCGGATGCCGCGCGAGATGATCTCGTACGGCGAGGACGCCGCAGACCGCGGCCTGAAGGCGATCATCGCGGGCGCCGGCGGCGCCGCCCACCTGCCGGGCATGCTGGCCTCCGTCACGCCGCTCCCGGTCATCGGCGTCCCCGTGCCGCTGAAGTACCTCGACGGCATGGACTCGCTGCTGTCCATCGTGCAGATGCCGGCCGGCGTCCCCGTCGCCACCGTCTCGGTGGCCGGCGCGCGCAACGCGGGCCTGCTCGCCGCCCGGATCCTCGCCGCGCACGACGCGGACCTGCTCGCCCGGATGAAGGAGTTCCAGCAGGAGCTCAACGACCAGGCGACCGAGAAGGGCAAGCGCCTGCGCGCGAAGGTCGAGGGCTCCACGTCGTTCGGCTTCGCGAAGTGACGGCGGCGGACGGCTCGGCGGCGTACCTGGACCAGGCGCGGGAGCTGCTCGCCGCGCACCCCGTGGCCGACGGCCACAACGACCTGCCGTGGGCGCTGCGCGAGCACGTCCGCTACGACCTGGACCGGATGGACATCGCCCGGGACCAGGCCGACCGGCTCCACACCGACCTCGGCCGGCTGCGGGCCGGCGGGGTCGGCGCGCAGTTCTGGTCCGTGTACGTGCGCTCGGATCTGGCGGGGGACGCGGCGGTGAGCGCGACCCTGGAGCAGATCGACGTCGTCGACCAACTGCTCGCCCGCTACCCCGCCGATCTGGCCCCCGCCCTGACCGCCGACGACATGGAGGCGGCGCGGGCCGCCGGCCGGATCGCCTCCCTCAAGGGCGCCGAGGGCGGCCACTCCATCAACGACTCCCTCGCGACGCTGCGGGCGCTGCACACGCTGGGCGTGCGGTACATGACGCTCACCCACAACGACAACATCGCCTGGGCGGACTCGGCGACGGACGAGCCGGGCGTCGGCGGCCTGTCGGCCTTCGGCCGCGAGGTCGTCCGCGAGATGAACCGGCTCGGCATGCTGGTCGACCTCTCGCACGTGGCCGCGACGACCATGCGGGACGCGCTGGCGACCACCGAGGCGCCGGTGCTGTTCTCGCACTCCTCGGCCCGCGCGGTCTGCGACCACCCGCGCAACATCCCCGACGACGTGCTGGAGCTGCTGGCCGGCAACGGGGGAGTGGCGATGGCCACCTTCGTCCCCAAGTTCGTGCTGCCGGCCGCGATGGAGTGGACGGCCGCCGCGGACGAGAACCTGCGGGCGCACGGTCTGCACCACCTGGACACCACGCCGGAGGCGATGAAGCTCCACGCCGCGTTCGCCGAGGCGCACCCGCGCCCCGTGGCGACCGTGGCGACGGTCGCCGACCACCTCGACCACATGCGCGAGGCGGCCGGCGTCGACCACATCGGCATCGGCGGCGACTTCGACGGCACGGCGTTCACGCCGGACGGCCTGGACGACGTCGCCGGCTACCCGAACCTGATCGCCGAACTGCTGCGACGCGGCTGGTCCCGCCCCGACCTGGCCAAGCTGACCTGGAGCAACGCGGTACGCGTCCTCCGCGACGCGGAAGCGGTGTCCCGAGACGCCCAGACGCGCCGCTCCCCGTCGATCGCGACGATCGAGCAGCTGGACGGGGCACAGGACTGAGAGACCGGGGGCCCGCCCCGCGCGGGGCGGGCCCCCGGCCCTGGTGTCTCACCCTTGCGTCACGCCGCCGGGCGGCCCATCGCGCGGTACGTCCAGCCCGCCTCCCGCCACCGCTCCGCGTCCAGCGCATTGCGCCCATCAAGCACAACCCGCGCCGAAGCCACCGCACCAAGCTCCTCCGGCGACAGCTCGCGGAACTCGCGCCACTCCGTCAGGTGCAGCACCACGTCCGCGCCGCGCACCGCGTCCAGCGCCGAGTCCGCGTACACCAGCGTCGGGAACAGCCGGCGCGCGTTCTCCATGCCCTTCGGGTCGTACACCGTGACCTGGCCGCCCTGCAGCTGGATCTGGCCCGCCACGTTCAGCGCCGGCGAGTCGCGGACGTCGTCCGAGTCCGGCTTGAACGTCGCGCCGAGCACGGCCACCCGCTTGCCGAGGAACGAGTCGCCGCCGACCGCCTCGCGCGCCATCTCGACCATCTGGCCGCGGCGCCGCATGTTGATCGAGTCGATCTCGCGCAGGAACGTCAGTGCCTGGTCCGCGCCCAGCTCCCCGGCGCGCGCCATGAACGCGCGGATGTCCTTCGGCAGACAGCCGCCGCCGAAGCCGACCCCGGCCCGCAGGAACTTGGACCCGATCCGCTCGTCGTGGCCGATCGCCTCCGCGAGCTTCGCCACGTCGCCGCCCGCGGCCTCGCAGAGCTCCGCCATCGCGTTGATGAACGAGATCTTCGTGGCGAGGAAGGAGTTCGCCGCGGCCTTCACCAGCTCCGCCGTCGGGTAGTCGGCCACCACGAACGGCGTGCCCTCGGCGACCGGCACCGCGTACACCTCGCGCAGCAGCTTCTCCGCGCGCTCGCTGCGCACGCCGACCACGATCCGGTCCGGGTGCAGCGTGTCGTCGACGGCGAAGCCCTCGCGCAGGAACTCCGGGTTCCAGGCCAGCTCCACGCCCTCCGGCAGCAGCGCCGAGAGCCGTTCGGCGGAGCCCACCGGCACGGTCGACTTGCCGACGACCAGCGCGCCCTCGCGCACCACCGGGGCGAGCGCGGCGAAGGCGGCGTCCACGTACGACATGTCGCAGGCGTACTCGCCGTGCTTCTGCGGAGTGTTCACGCACACGAAGTGGACGTCGCCGAACGCGCCGATCTCCTCCCAGGAGGTCGTGAAGCGCAGCCGCCCGCTGGAACCCTCGATCCCGGCGACGTGCTGCGCCAGCAGCTCCTCCAGACCGGGCTCGTACATGGGGACCCGGCCCGAGGACAGCAGCTCGACCTTCTCGGGGACGATGTCGAGCCCGAGCACCTCGAAGCCCAGCTCCGCCATCGCCGCTGCGTGGGTGGCGCCGAGGTAGCCGGTGCCGATCACGGTGATCTTGAGGGCCATGCGGGGACTCCAGTGACGTCGGGCGGAATGCCTGCCCGAGCATAGTCGGGCCCTGGCCCGGCGCTCCCCCACGCCCTACCATTTGAGTTACTTAACGGTAGTTAGCAACTGTGGGAGTGAATGAGCGTGGCGGGTTCCGTGGATTTCGACCTGTACCGGCCGTCGGAGGAGCACGACATGCTCCGTGAGACGGTTCGTTCGCTCGCGGAGGCGAAGATCGCTCCGTTCGCGGCGGCGGT
>NZ_JBICVX010000002.1:230458-618997 GCF_043199435.1 Streptomyces sp. NPDC048604 | reverse complement strand
CGGTCGCGGCCTTGGCGAGCGCGGCGACGAACTCGTCGTGGATGGACTCGTGCACGAGCACACGGGTCGCGGCCGTACAGTCCTGGCCCGCGTTGAAGAAGCCCGCCACCGAGATGTCCTCGACGGCCTTGGCGATGTCGGTGTCCTCGAAGACCACGACCGGGGCCTTGCCGCCGAGCTCCAGGTGGACGCGCTTGACGTCCTTGGACGCGGACTCGGCGACCTGCATGCCGGCGCGCACGGAGCCGGTGATGGAGGCCATGGCCGGGGTCGCGTGCTCGACCATCGTGCGGCCGGTCTCGCGGTCGCCGCAGATGACGTTGAAGACGCCCTTGGGGACGATCTGGCCGATGATCTCGGCCATCAGCACCGTGGACGCCGGGGTGGTGTCCGAGGGCTTGAGGACGACCGTGTTGCCCGCGGCGAGGGCCGGGGCGAACTTCCACACGGCCATCATCATCGGGTAGTTCCACGGCGCGACCTGGGCGCAGACGCCGACCGGCTCGCGGCGGACGATCGAGGTCATGCCCTCCATGTACTCGCCGGCGGACTTGCCCTCGAGCAGCCGGGCGGCGCCCGCGAAGAAGCGGATCTGGTCCACCATCGGCGGGATCTCTTCGCTCGCGGTGAGCGCCACCGGCTTGCCGGTGTTCTCGACCTCGGCGGCGATCAGGTCCTCGGCGCGCTCCTCGAAGGCGTCGGCGATCTTGAGCAGGACCTTCTGGCGCTCGGACGGCGTGGCGTCGCGCCAGGCGGGGAAGGCGGCCGCGGCGGCCTCCATGGCGGCGTCGACGTCGGCCTGGCCGGAAAGCGGGGAGGTCGCGTACACCTCGCCGGTGGCCGGGTTGATCACGTCGATCGTGCGGCCGTCGGCCGCATCCCGGAACTCCCCGTTGATGTAGTTGCGCAGCCGGCGCAGCTCGGTGGTCACTTGCCACCCCTCCTGTCACGTTATGTGTCGCACGTCGTCGTGCGTGTCCCGATGGGTGAGACACCCAAGCCTAATCGCTTCACCGACGCTTTCAACAGGCCCGACGCCCACCAACTTCGGATTCAGTGCGAAGAGCAACCTCAAACAACGAATTTCATCGCTCTCGGGTTGCCAGACTGTCGAACCTCGTGCACAGTGAAGGCGTGGCCAGTCAAAACACCCACTCCAGAACCGGAAGCGGCTCGTCCCCGACGGTCGATGCCGTCTCCCTGGCGATCATCGAACAGCTCCAGGAGGACGGGCGCCGTCCGTACGCCGCCATCGGCAAGGCCGTGGGCCTGTCCGAGGCAGCCGTGCGACAGCGCGTCCAGAAGCTGCTCGACCAGGGCGTCATGCAGATCGTCGCCGTCACCGACCCGCTCACCGTGGGCCTGAGGCGACAGGCGATGGTCGGCATCAACGTCGAGGGCGACCTGGATCCGGTCGCGGACGCGCTGACGGCCATGTCCGAATGCGAGTACGTGGTGATGACCGCAGGCTCGTTCGACCTGATGGTGGAGATCGTCTGCGAGGACGACGACCACCTTCTGGAAGTCATCAACAAGCGGATACGCACGCTCCCCGGCGTGCGCTCCACCGAGAGCTTCGTTTACCTGAAGCTCAAGAAGCAGACCTACATGTGGGGAACTCGATAGTCGTGAGCAAGGACCTCTCCCAGACCGCCTACGACCACCTGTGGATGCACTTCACCCGCATGTCGTCGTACGAGAACAACCCCGTCCCCACCATCGTCCGCGGTGAGGGCACCTACATCTACGACGACAAGGGCAGGAAGTACCTCGACGGCCTCGCCGGCCTGTTCGTGGTCCAGGCCGGACACGGCCGTACCGAGCTCGCCGAGGTGGCCGCGAAGCAGGCCCAGGAGCTCGCCTTCTTCCCGGTGTGGTCCTACGCCCACCCGAAGGCCGTCGAGCTGGCCGAGCGCCTCGCCAACGAGGCCCCCGGCGACCTGAACAAGGTCTTCTTCACCACGGGCGGCGGCGAGGCGGTCGAGACCGCCTGGAAGCTGGCCAAGCAGTACTTCAAGCTGACCGGCAAGCCGACCAAGTACAAGGTCATCTCGCGCGCGGTCGCCTACCACGGCACCCCGCAGGGCGCCCTGTCCATCACCGGCCTGCCCGGCCTGAAGGCCCCCTTCGAGCCGCTGGTCCCCGGCGCGCACAAGGTCCCGAACACCAACATCTACCGCGCCCCGCTCTTCGGCGACGACCCGGAGGCCTTCGGCCGCTGGGCCGCCGACCAGATCGAGCAGGAGATCCTCTTCGAGGGCCCCGACACCGTCGCGGCCGTCTTCCTGGAGCCGGTGCAGAACGCCGGCGGCTGCTTCCCGCCGCCGCCCGGGTACTTCCAGCGGGTCCGCGAGATCTGCGACAAGTACGACGTTCTGCTCGTCTCCGACGAGGTCATCTGCGCCTTCGGCCGCCTCGGCACCACCTTCGCCTGCGACAAGTTCGGCTACGTGCCGGACATGATCACCTGCGCGAAGGGCATGACCTCGGGCTACTCCCCGATCGGCGCCTGCATCGTCTCGGACCGCCTGGCCGAGCCGTTCTACAAGGGCGACAACACCTTCCTGCACGGCTACACCTTCGGCGGCCACCCGGTCTCCGCGGCCGTGGGCCTCGCCAACCTCGACCTGTTCGAGAAGGAGAAGCTCAACCAGCACGTGCTCGACAACGAGGGCAACTTCCTGTCGACGCTGCAGAAGCTGCACGACCTGCCGATCGTCGGCGACGTCCGCGGCAACGGCTTCTTCTACGGCATCGAGCTGGTGAAGGACAAGCACACCAAGGAGTCCTTCAACGACGAGGAGACCGAGCGCGTCCTGTACGGCTTCCTCTCCAAGGCGCTGTTCGAGAACGGCCTGTACTGCCGTGCCGACGACCGTGGCGACCCGGTCATCCAGCTGGCGCCGCCGCTGATCTCGGACCAGTCCACCTTCGACGAGATCGAGGGGATCCTGCGCGCCACCCTCTCCGAGGCCTGGACCAAGCTGTAACCGGCCTCGACACGCGCCACGCCGCCCTCACGGCGTGACCCCGGCCCGGGCATGCCGCCATCCGAGTGGATGGCGGCGGCCCGGGCCGCGTGCTGTCCGTACAAGCGGATCTGAATCCTTACGGTGCCGAGTGAGCCACGTGACCCACAGGCCCGTCTCCTCGTTCCCCCGTACGGGGGAACACACATCAGATCCGACAACGAGGTGTACGCGATGGTGGCCCCACCGGACAACGACGTGCTCTGGGCACGCTCCCTGCACCACTCCCTCGGAGGCACCCCCGCCCTCGGCGGCGTCTCCCTCGGCGTCCGCGAGGGCGAGATCCTCGCCGTCACCGGCCCGCGCGGCAGCGGCAAGACGACCCTGCTGCGCTGCCTGTCCGGCCAGCTGGTCGCGGACAAGGGCGAGGTCTGGTTCAACAGCGGGCCCGTGCACACCCTGAGCCTCGTCCAGCGCGAGCGGCTGCGGCGCGACCGGTTCGGCTGGATCGACCCCGAGCCCGGCCTCGTCCCCGAGCTGACCGCCTGGGAGAACGCCGCCCTGCCGCTGCTCCTGCGCGGCGTCTCGCACCGCACCGCGAAGTCCGCCGCCACGGAGTGGCTGGACCGGCTCGACATCGGCGCCGCCGCACGGAAACGGCCGCAGGACCTCACCCAGTCGGAGCGGCAGCGGATCGCCACCGCGCGCGCCCTGGTCACCACGCCGTCCGTGCTCTTCGCCGACGAGCCCACCGCCACCCTGCACCGCGCCGACGGCGCCCAGGTGCTGCGCACCCTGACCGCCGCGGCCCGCTCGCACCGGATCACCGTGCTCATCGCCACCCACGACCCCGAGGTGGCCGCGCTCGCCGACCGGGCCGTCGGGCTCGTCGACGGCCGCCGCGTCGCCACCGCCCCGCCGACGGGTTCGGAGGGCCGCGCCGCGTGCTCGCTCTCCGTCTGACCCGGGGCTCCCACCCGCTGGTCCTGCTGCGGCGGCTGCTCGTCGCCGCAGCGGCGGCGGGCGTGGGCTTCCTCCTGCTGTGCACCCTCGGCTACGCCGCCGGGCACCCCGCGCAGGCGCCGGGCTCCTCGCTGCGGCTGCTGTGGTGCGTGATCCCGCTGGCGGCGACCGTGCAGTTCGCCGTCGCCGTGGCCCGTACGGACCCCAGCACCCGGCCCCGGCCAGGCCTGTCCGCGGTCGGGCTCGGACCCGCCCGGCTGACCGCGCTCGCCGCGGCCTCCACGGCCGTCGCCTGCACCCTCGGCTCGGCCCTGGCGCTGCTGTTCTATCTGCACCTGCGCGGCGACATCACCGGGCTGCCGTTCGACGGGGCCGCCGCGGAGCTGCTCGCCGCCGACCGGCCGATGCCGCTCGCCGCGGCGCTCACCCTGCTCGCCGTGCTGCCGGTGGCCGCCGCGACCGCCGCCGCGCTGGCGCTGCGGCCGCGACCCGCCGGGGGCGACGAGGCGCGCGTCGGGGACATGCCCGGCGGGCTGCCCTGGGGCGTGGCGCTGCTCGCGTCCGGGCTCGCCGTGGAGACGTACGCGGCCCGCGCCGGGGGCGAGGCGGCGACGCTGCCCGGCCGCTTCGAGGCCGGCCCGATCGGCGTCCTCGCCGGCTGGGCGCTCACCGCCGCCGGCCTGGCGCTGGCCGGCCCGGCGCTCGCGTACGTGTCGGGCCGGCTGCTGCAGGTGTTCCGCCCCGGAGCGACACGGCTCCTGGCGGGCCGGGTCCTGATGGCGGAGGCGGGCCGGATCGGCCGCCCTCTGGGGGTCGTCGCCGCCGTGGCCTCGGCCGCGCTCGCCGCGGCGACGGTCGGGGGCCTCGGCCCGGGCGGCTCGGGTCCCCTGACGGTCCTGGGCGCGACGCTGGTCGTCGCCTGCACGACCGCGACCCTGCTGACCGCGGCCCTGGAGTCCAAGCAGACGCGCACCCACACGGCTCAGGCCCTCCAGCGGCTCGGCGCCCCGCCCACGGTCCTGCGCACCGCGGCCCTGCTGCGCGTCGCGGCCCTGCTGGCCGTCTTCGTCCCGCTGACCTGGACGGTCGCCACCCTGGCCGCGGCGCCGCTGAAGGGCTGACCGCTCCGCGGACCGGCGCTCAGGGCTCGGGGCTCAGGGCTCACGGCTCAGGGCTCGTCAGGGCTCCTCGGCTCCTCGCCGAGCAGGACGACCTCGTCCGGCGCAAAGGCGACGCCCACCTCCGTACCGGGTTCCGGGGCCTCCCGGAGGGTGACCTCGGCCTCCAGTGCGGGGGCGTCCCCGGTCGGGCGGAGGAGGAGGGCGGCGTGGTGGCCGCGGAACGTACGGGCCTCGACCGTGCACGTCAGGCCCTCGCCGGGGGCCACGAGACGGACGCCGGTGGCGCGGATCATCAGACGGACCGGGCCCTGCGGGGAACCCGGCGGGACCGGCACCTCACCCCAGGGGGTCTGCGCGGACCCGCCCGACACCGTCACCGGGACCACGTTGTCGAAGCCGAGGAAGCGGGCCACGAACTCCGAGGCGGGCCGCTGCCACACCTCAAGAGGCGTACCCGACTGTGCGATCCGGCCGTCCCGCATCACCACCACCCGGTCGGCCAGCGCGAACGCCTCGCCCTGGTCGTGCGTCACGGCCAGCACCGTCGTCCCCAACCGCCCGAACAGCTGCCGCAGTTCGACGACCAGCCGCTCCCGCAGCCCGCGGTCCAGCTGGCCCAGCGGCTCGTCCAGCATCAGCAGCCGGGGCCGCGGCGCGAGCGCCCGGGCCAGCGCCACCCGCTGCTGCTCACCGCCGGACAGTTCGGCGACCGCCCGCCGCTCCGCTCCCGGCAGCCCGACCAGATCCAGCAACTCCCCCACCCGTACGGCCTGTTCGGCACGGTCCGCGCCGTGCATGCGCAGCCCGAACGCGACGTTCCCGGCCACGTCCCGCTGCGGGAACAGCTGGTGGTCCTGGAACATCAGGCCCACCCCGCGCCGGTGCACCGGCACCCCGCTCTGGTCCGCGCCCCCGAGCAGCACCCGGCCGCCGTCCAGCGCCTGCAGCCCCGCGACGGCGCGCAGCAGCGTGGACTTGCCGCTGCCGCTCGGCCCGAGCACGCACACGATCTCGTGCTCGGCGACCTCCAGGTCCACCGCGTCGAGCGCGGCGCGCGCCCCGAACCGCACCGTCGCAGCGTCCAGCCTCAGCATCAGAACTCCCCGGAGGTCCGCTCGGTGCGCAGCCGTTCGAGCAGCAGCAGGGCCGCCGCGCACACCACCATCAGAATCGTCGACAGGGCCATCGCCTGCCCGTAGTTGAGCTCCCCGGGCCGGCCGAGGAGACGGGCCACCGCCACCGGCAGCGTCGGGTTGTCGGGCCGGGCGATGAACACCGTCGCCCCGAACTCGCCCAGCGACACCGCGAACGCGAACCCGGCGGCGATCAGCAGCGCCCGCCACACCATCGGCAGGTCCACCTCCCGCCAGGCCCGCAGCGGCGAGGCCCCCAGCACGGCCGCGGCCTCCCGCAGCCGCACGTCGACCGCCCGCAGCACCGGCAGCATCGTCCGTACCACGAAGGGCACGCCGACCAGCGCCTGCGCCAGCGGCACCAGGATCCAGGAGGACCGCAGGTCCAGCGGCGGCTCGTCCAGGGTGATCAGGAACCCGAAGCCGACGGTCACCGCCGAGACCCCCAGCGGCAGCATCAGCAGCGCGTCGAAACCGCGCACCAGCCGCCCGGCCCGCCGGGTGAGCGCGGCGGCCGCGAGCCCGCCGATCAGCAGCGCGATGCCGGTGGCGACGACCGCGTACTCCAGCGAGTTCCCGATCGCCTCCAGCGGCGGTACGAGGAAGGTGCCGGCCTCGTCGAGCGAGCCCAGCGCCCGGTAGTAGGCGAGGCCGTACCCGTCGGGACCGGCGAAGGACCGCTCCACCAGCGTGCCCAGCGGCAGCAGGATCAGCAGCGCCACCGACGCCAGCACCCCGCCGAGCAGCGCCCACTGGCCCGCCCCGCGCGGCCGGCGCGCCGTGCTCCCGGCGGGGACCAGCTGCAGCGCGGTCTCCTTGCGCCGCACCGTCCGGGCGTGCACCGCGAGGATCGTGCCCACGGCGACGAACTGCACCAGCGTCAGCACCGCCGCCGTCGGCAGGTCGAGCAGCCGGGCGGTCTGCCGGTAGATCTCCGCCTCCAGCGTGGAGTACGACGTCCCGCCGAGGATCTGCACGACGCCGAAGGAGGTGAAGGTGAACAGGAAGACCATCAGCGCCGCCGCGGCCACCGACGGCGTCAGCGCGGGCAGCGTCACCCGCCGCCACGCCTGCCAGCGGGACGCGCCGAGCACCCGCGCCGCCTCCTCCTGCCGCGGGTCGAGCTGCGCCCACAGACCGCCCACGGTCCGGACGACCACCGCGTAGTTGAAGAAGACGTGCGCGAGCAGGATCGCCCACACCGACGTGTCGAGCCGCAGCCCCCACAGTTCGTCCGTCAGCCCGCCCCGGCCGACAAGGGCCAGGAACGCCGTGCCGACCATGACCGTGGGCAGCACGAACGGCACGGTCACCACGGCCCGCAGCACCGTCTTGCCGGGGAAGTCCAGGCGGGCGAAGACATACGCGCCGGGCAGCGCGACCAGCAGCGTCAACGCCGTCGACGCGGCGGCCTGCCAGAGCGTGAACCACAGCACCTCGAGGATGTCCGGCCGGCTCAGCGTCTCGCCGATCCGGCCGAACTGCCAGGTCCCGTCGGTCCTCACGCCGCGGGCGACGATCGACACGACGGGCCAGGCGAAGAAGACCGCGAAGAACGCGACGGGCAGGGCCATCAGGCCGAGCCGCACCGCGCTCCCGCGCAGGTCCCGTACCACCGGCCGGCCGGCGGGGGCCCGGCCTACTTCAGGACGAGCGACGACCACGACTGGATCCACTGCTCACGCTTCTCGGCGATCTTCTCCGGAGCCATCGTCTGCGGCTGGGCGATCACCGCCCCGTGCTTCGTGAACAGCTCCGGCAGGGCCGCGTCCTTCGTCACCGGGTTGACGAACATCTGCAGCGGCATGTCGTCCTGGAACTTCTTCGAGATCAGGAAGTCGATCAGCTCCTTGCCGCCCTCGGCGTTCTTCGCCCCCTTCAGCAGGCCCGCGAACTCCGTCTGCCGGAAGCAGGTGCCGGTGGAGACGCCCGTCGGGGCCTCCTTCGGCTGCGGCTCGGAGTACAGCACCTCGACCGGGGGGCTGGAGGCGTACGAGACGACCAGCGGCCGGTCGCCCTTGGCCTTCTTGCCGCCCGCGGAGCCGGAGAACTCCTGGTTGTAGGCGAGCTCCCAGCTGTCGACGGTCTTCACGCCGTTGGCCTTGAGCTTCGTCCAGTAGTCCTGCCAGCCCTCGTCGCCGTACTGCGCGGCGGTGCCGAGCAGGAAGCCGAGGCCCGGGGAGGAGCGCTCGGGGTTCTCCACCACGAGCAGGTCCTTGTACGCGGGCTTCGCCAGGTCGTCGAAGGTCTGCGGCGGGGCGAGCTTCTTGTCGGCGAAGTACTTCTTGTCGTAGTTGACGCAGATGTCGCCGGTGTCGATCGGGGTGACCCGGTGCTCGGCCTTGTCGAGCTGCAGCGCGGCCGGGATCCGGTCCAGGCCCTTGGCCTCGTACGGCTCGAAGAGGCCGTTGTCCAGGCCACGGGAGAGCAGGGTGTTGTCGATGCCGAAGAAGACATCGCCCTGCGGGGAGCCCTTGGTGAGGATCTCCTTGTTGAGGGCCTCGCCGGCGTCGCCGCTCTTGAGGACCTTGACGGTGAGACCGGTCTGCTTCGTGAACTCGGCCAGCACCTCCTTGGAGGCGTTGAACGAGTCGTGGCTGACGAGCGTGACGGTCTTGGACTTCGTGCCCTCGCCGGCGGTGTCGGCCTTGTCGCTGCCGCACGCGGCCAGCGTCGTGACGCCGAGCGCCGCGACGAGCGCGACGGCGGCGGCCTTCTTGGTGCTCACTGATTCCTCCTGGGTATGACCAGGAGAAGACGCGGCCCTGCCCGCGGCCGGGGACGTGCGGATCCACCGGCTGCGGGCAGGGCGCAACAGCTCGAGTAACGACCGAACTTCCTACCCAGAATGACCTGGGCGAGGTTCAGAGGGTCTGCGGCCGCTGTGCCTGTTCAACAGCGTGTTACCGCACTCTCAGCGCTGTGGCGCTCCCCTGTCGGAATATGCAGATGTACGAGGCCCAGACTACCGTTCGGCCGCGGCGAGCTGTCCGCAGGCTCCGTCGATCTCCTGGCCGCGGGTGTCCCGGACGGTCACCGGGACGCCGTGCGCGGCGATGGCCTCGACGAACGCCTTCTCGTCCTCGGGGCGGGAGGCGGTCCACTTCGAGCCGGGCGTCGGGTTGAGCGGGATGAGGTTGACATGCACCCGCTTGCCCTTCAGCAGCCGGCCGAGCAGGTCACCACGCCAGGCCTGGTCGTTGATGTCGCGGATCAGGGCGTACTCGATGGAGATCCGGCGGCCGGACTTCTCCGCGTACTCCCAGGCGGCGTCGAGGACCTCGCGGACCTTCCAGCGGGTGTTGACCGGCACGAGGGTGTCACGCAGCTCGTCGTCGGGGGCGTGCAGGGAGACGGCGAGGCGGCACTTGAAGCCCTCGTCGGCGAACCGCAGCATCGCCGGCACCAGGCCGACGGTGGAGACGGTGATACCGCGCTGCGACAGTCCGAGGCCGTCCGGCTCCGGGTCGGTCAGCCGGCGGATCGCGCCGACGACCCGGTTGTAGTTGGCGAGCGGCTCGCCCATGCCCATGAAGACGATGTTGCTCAGGCGGGCGGGGCCGCCGGGGACCTCGCCGTCGCGCAGGGCGCGCATGCCGTCGACGATCTGGTGCACGATCTCGGCGGTCGACAGGTTCCGGTCCAGGCCGGCCTGGCCGGTGGCGCAGAACGGGCAGTTCATGCCGCAGCCGGCCTGCGAGGAGATGCACATGGTGACCCGGTCCGGGTACCGCATCAGCACGGACTCGACGAGCGTGCCGTCGTGCAGCCGCCACAGCGTCTTACGGGTGGTGTCCTCGTCGCACGAGATGTGCCGGACCACCGACATCAGGTCGGGCAGCAGCTCCCCGGCGAGCTTCTCGCGGGCGGCCGCCGGGATGTCGGTCCACTGGGCCGGGTCGTGCACGTACCGCGAGAAGTAGTGCGTCGACAGCTGCTTGGCGCGGAACGGCTTCTCGCCGATCGCGGCCACGGCGTCCTTGCGCTCCGCGGGCGTGAGGTCGGCGAGGTGCCGCGGCGGCTTCTTGGCTCCGCGCGGCGCGACGAAGGTGAGCTCTCCCGGTGCGGGGCGGGCCATGGCAGGTACTCCTCGTAATGACGAAAGGCGCGCCGCTCGGAGCAGCGCGCCCTTCCAGGGTAACGGCACGGGAAACCTCCGGCCGAAACCACAGCTCTCAGCCGGAGCCGCAGACAGCCCCGGCTCAGCCCGAACCGACGAACACGACCAGCAGCAGCCACACCACCGGGGCCGTGGGCAGCAGCGAGTCCAGGCGGTCCATGATGCCGCCGTGACCGGGGAGCAGGGTGCCCATGTCCTTGATGCCGAGGTCGCGCTTGATCATCGACTCGCCGAGGTCGCCGAGCGTCGCGCTCGCCGCCACCGCCAGGCCGAGCAGCAGACCCTGCCACCACGTCCCGTCGTCGATCAGCAGCTCCATGCACAGCGCGCCGGCCGCCATCGCGAACGTGACCGCGCCCAGCAGGCCCTCGCGGGTCTTGCCGGGGCTGATCCGCGGGGCCAGCTTGTGCTTGCCGAAGCGCCAGCCGATCGCGTACGCGCCGGTGTCGCTGACCACGGTCAGCAGCAGGAACGTCAGCACCCGCTCGGGCCCGTCGTCCGCGGTCAGCATCATGGACACGAACGTCGCCAGGAACGGCACGTAGAACGCGGCGAAGACGCCGGCCGTGACGTCCTTCAGGTACCCCTCGGGGGGTTCCGTCATGCGCCACACCAGCACCGCGAGCGCGGTCAGCGCCATCGCGACCCAGGCGCCCTCCGCACCGCGCACGTACCCGGCCACGACCATCGCCGCGCCGCCGACCGCGAGCGGGACGAGCGGGGCCTTGATGGCCTTGCGTTCCTGCAGGCGGGTGGTGAGCTCCCAGAGCCCGACGACGACGGCGACCGTTATGACGCCGACGAACGCGGCCTTCCAGATGAACAGGGAGGCGATGATGACGGCACCGAGTCCGACGCCGACCCCTATCGCCGCTCCCAGGTCACGTCCCGCGCTCTTCTTCTGCGGGGGCGGGGGCGGCGTGGACATGGGCTCCTGGTCTCCGGCGGCCGGAACATCGGGCACGATGGGCATGGGCGCAGTCTGCTGCGCCCGATGCTGATCGTATGCGGGACCCGCCGGAAGCGGCCCCCCGGGACCCGCCGGGGCGGGTCCCTGGTCGGGTCCCCAGACACCGGCGGGGGCCGGGGGGGCTCCCCAGGAAGAGTCGTTCATCAGACCTCGAGAAGCTCGGCTTCCTTGTGCTTGAGCAGCTCGTCGACCTGCGCGACGTACTTCGCGGTCAGGTCGTCGAGCTCCTTCTCCGCGCGCCGGCCCTCGTCCTCGCCGATGTCGCCGTCCTTGATGGCCTTGTCGATGGTCTCCTTGGCCTTGCGGCGCACGGAGCGGATCGAGATCTTCGAGTCCTCGGCCTTGCCCTTGGCGACCTTGATGTACTCGCGGCGGCGCTCCTCGGTGAGCTCCGGGAACGTCACACGGATGATGTTGCCGTCGTTGCTCGGGTTGACGCCGAGGTCGGAGTCGCGGATGGCCTGCTCGATGTTGCGCAGGGCGCTCTTGTCGAACGGGGTCACCACGGCCATGCGCGGCTCGGGCACCGAGAAGGACGCCAGCTGGTTGATGGGCGTGAGGGCGCCGTAGTAGTCCGCCACGATCTTGTTGAACATCGCCGGGTGCGCACGGCCGGTGCGGATCGCGGCGAAGTCCTCCTTGGCGACCACGACGGCCTTCTCCATCTTCTCCTCGGCCTCGAGGAGGGTCTCTTCGATCACCACTTGCTCCTGCGTGTCGTCGCGTCTGTGTCCTGCACGGTGTACCCCCGGCAGGGCTCTGTCCATCCCATGGGGGTCCCCCCGGGGCCCTGGGGGCTCCGGGGGAGGGGCGGTAACCGGCTTCAGGCCCGGGTGCCCTGGTCGCTCACGAGAGTGCCGATCTTCTCACCCTTCACCGCGCGGGCGATATTGCCCTCCGCGAGAAGCTCGAAGACGAGGATCGGGAGGTTGTTGTCGCGGCAGAGCGTGACGGCGGTGGCGTCCGCGACCTTCAGGTCCCGGGAAATCACCTCGCCGTACTCCAGCGCGTCGAACTTCACCGCGTCCGGGTTGGTCTTCGGGTCGGAGTCGTACACGCCGTCGACGCCGTTCTTGCCCATGAGCAGGGCTTCCGCGTCGATCTCCAGGGCGCGCTGCGCCGCGGTGGTGTCGGTGGAGAAGTACGGCATGCCCATGCCCGCGCCGAAGATGACCACACGGCCCTTCTCCAGGTGCCGTACGGCACGCAGCGGGATGTACGGTTCCGCGACCTGGCCCATGGTGATGGCGGTCTGGACGCGGGAGTCGATGCCCTCCTTCTCCAGGAAGTCCTGGAGTGCCAGGCAGTTCATGACGGTGCCGAGCATGCCCATGTAGTCGGAGCGGGCCCGGTCCATGCCGCGGACCTGGAGCTCGGCGCCCCGGAAGAAGTTGCCACCGCCGATGACGATCGCGATCTCCGCGCCGTCGCGGACGACGGCGGCGATCTCGCGCGCGATGGCGTGGACGATGTCGGGGTCGACGCCGAGGCCGGTGCCGCCGGAGAAGGCCTCGCCGGACAGCTTCAGCATGAAGCGGCCGGCCTTTTTGGCGTGGATGTCGTCGCCCTGTGCGGCGCCCTGGTTCATGGAGATCTCCTCGTGCACATACGAAGAAGGCCATTGCCGGTGGGTCTGGTGTCCCTGCGGCAATGGCCTCCTCGTCAGATCTGCCGTCGTCGGCGCCTGGGCGGCCGGCGACTGCTGTGGAAACCCTAGCGGGCTCCCTGGTCGATCAGATACCGGCTCAGATGCCGACCTTGATGCGCGCGAAGCGCTTCAGGGTGACACCGGCCTCGTCCAGAACCTTCTGGACGGACTTCTTGTTGTCCAGCGCGTACGGCTGGCCGAGCAGCGTGGCGTCCTTGAAGAAGCCGTTGACGCGACCCTCGACGATCTTGGCGATCGCGGCCTCGGGCTTGCCCTCGGCGCGGGTGGTCTCCTCGGCGATGCGACGCTCGGACTCCACGACCTCGGCCGGGACGTCCTCCTTGTCGAGGTACTTCGGCGCGAAGGCGGCGATGTGCTGGGCGATGCCCTTGGCGACAGCCGCGTCGGCCTTGTCCAGCTCGACCAGGACACCGATCTGCGGCGGCAGGTCGGGCATGGTGCGGTGCATGTAGGCGGTGACGAACGCGCCGGAGAACTGCGCGAAGCGGTCCAGGACGATCTTCTCGCCGAGGTTGGCGTTGGCCTCGTCCACGTACGCCTGGACGGTCTTGCCGGGCTCGATCTCGGAGGCGAGCAGCGCCTCGATGTCGGCCGGCGAGGTGGCGGCGGCGTGCGCGACGAGCGCGTTCGCGGCGGCCTGGAACTTGTCGCCCTTGGCGACGAAGTCCGTCTCGCACTTCAGCTCGAGGATGACACCGGAGGTGTTGTCGTCGGCGATGAGGGAGACCACGGCGCCGTTCTCGGCGGAGCGGCCCTCACGCTTGGCGACACCCTTCTGGCCCTTGATGCGCAGCGCCTCGACAGCCTTGTCGACGCTGCCCTCGGCCTCGTCGAGCGCCTTCTTGCAGTCCATCATGCCGGCGCCGGTGAGCTCGCGGAGCTTCTTGACGTCAGCGGCGGTGTAGTTCGCCATGAGTCTGTATTTCTCTCTCGAAGTCTGAAAGATCTACGAAGATCTACGGGTGGACGGCGGGGGCCTTGTGAGCCCCCGCCGTCAGCAACCGAAGTGTGAAGGTCAGGCCTGCTCGGCGTCGGCGGCCGGAGCCTCGGCGGCCGGAGCGTCGGCGACCGGAGCGTCGGCGACCGGAGCCTCCGGAGCCTTCTCCGCCTCGTCGGCGGCGTCCTTCTTCTCGCCCTCGAGCAGGTCGCGCTCCCACTCGGCGAGCGGCTCGCCCGCAGCCTTCTCGCCCGGCTTCTGGTCGCCGGTCGCGGCGCCGGAGCGGGCGATGAGGCCCTCGGCGACGGCGTCGGCGATCACGCGGGTGAGCAGGGTGACGGAGCGGATCGCGTCGTCGTTGCCCGGGATCTTGTAGTCGACCTCGTCGGGGTCGCAGTTGGTGTCGAGGATCGCGACGACCGGGATGTGGAGCTTGCGCGCCTCACCGACGGCGATGTGCTCCTTCTTGGTGTCGACGATCCAGACGGCGCTCGGCACCTTCTGCATCTCGCGGATACCACCGAGGGTCTTCTCCAGCTTGGCCTTCTCGCGCGAGAGGACCAGGAGCTCCTTCTTGGTGAGGCCGGAGGCGGCCACGTCCTCGAAGTCGATCGCCTCGAGCTCCTTCAGACGCTGAAGGCGCTTGTAGACGGTGGAGAAGTTGGTCAGCATGCCGCCGAGCCAGCGCTGGTTGACGTAGGGCATGCCCACGCGCGTGGCCTGCTCGGCGATGGCCTCCTGGGCCTGCTTCTTCGTGCCGACGAACATGATGGAGCCGCCGTGGGCGACGGTCTCCTTGACGAACTCGTAGGCGCGGTCGATGTACGACAGCGACTGGAGCAGGTCGATGATGTAGATGCCGTTGCGCTCGGTGAAGATGAAGCGCTTCATCTTCGGGTTCCAGCGACGGGTCTGGTGACCGAAGTGGACGCCGCTCTCCAGCAGCTCCCGCATCGTGACGACGGCCATGGCCGTATCTCCTTGAGTTTTCTCGGTTATGTCCTGACACCCCGGCGCGCCGTGCCACGAGGGACCGAAAGGCGCTGCCACGACCGGTGAGGGTGGTGGCGGGGCGTGCGAAGTCGACCCGGTGACCCGGGTCGCCATAGGAAGTGTACGGGACCCCGGACGTGCCGGGTGACGGCGCTGTCCACAACCGGTCAGTAGTCCACAGATCGAGGCGTCGGCCGTCAGGGTCCGGGCAGCCGGGGCAGCCTTCCGTCATGCACCTCATGACGACGTCGCTCCTGCTGGCGCTGGCGCTGCTGTGGCCCCTCGGGCCGCCGCGGCCGGAGGTCCTGCGGGGGTGGGAGCCGCCGCCCGGGCCGTACGCCGCGGGGCACCGGGGCGTGGACCTGGCGGCCCCGGCGGGGGCGCCGGTGCGCGCGTCCGCGGCGGGCACGGTCACGTTCGCCGGGCCGGTCGGCGGCCGCGGGGTCCTCACGATCACCCTGGCGGGCACCGGCGACCCGCCGCTCCGCACGACGTACAGCCCGGTGGAGCCGCTGGTCGCCACCGGGACCGTGGTCCGGCCCGGTGATCTCGTAGCCCGGGTCGCGCCCGGCACGCACTGCCCCGAGTCCTGCCTCCACTGGGGCCTGCTGCGGGGTGATGCCTACCTGGACCCGCTGCGTCTGCTGCGCCGGGGGCCGGCCCGGCTGCTGCCGGTGACCGGCGTCAGCGGGTGACCGGTGTCAGCGGGTGACGCCGTTGAGTGCCATCGCGACGGCGGTGTCGGCGATGGCAGCAGGGTCCTCGGCGGCGCCGAGTTCGATGCGGCGGACGGCGGCGTCGACCATGCCCTGCAGGAGCATGGCGGAGAGGCGGGGCTCGGTCCGGCCGAGATCGGCGAGGGCCTCGACGATCATGGCGATGAGCCCGCCGTGCGCCGCGCGGATCTTCTCGCGGGCGCCGTCGTCCAGCTCACCGGCCGAGATCGCGACGACGGCGCGGTGCCGGCGGTCGCCGACGAGGTCGAGCTGCTTGCGGACATACGCCTCGACCTTGCCCGCGGGGCTCTCCTCGGCGGCCATCGCCGCCTCCACCTCGGCCGCCCAGACCGGGAAGTCGACCGCGCACAGCTCCTCGACGACGGCGGCGCGCGAGCGGAAGTACTCGTACACGGACGAGCGGGCCAGGCCCGTGCGCTCGGCGAGGGCGGGGAAGGTCAGCGCCTCCGTCCCGCCTTCGGACAGCAGGGAGCGCGCGGCGTCGAGCAGGGCGCCGCGCTGCATGGTCCGGTGCTCGGCCACGGAGGCCGCTCGAATCCTGGGCACGGCACCACTGTACGACCGGCCCCGCGGCGTCAGCGTCCTACATCGGCCAGCTTGGCGCGCAGCTGCAGCACGGACTTGGTGTGGATCTGGCTCACCCGGCTCTCGGTGACGCCGAGGACATGGCCGATCTCGGCCAGGGTGAGGCCCTCGTAGTAGTACAGCGTGACGACGGTCTTCTCACGCTCCGGGAGCGTGTTGATGGCGCGGGCGAGCAGCCGCCGCAGCTCGCGGTCCTCGGCCACCTCGACGGGGTTGTCCGCCGCGGTGTCCTCCAGTGTGTCCATCAGCGACAGCCGGTCGCCGCCCTCGCCGCCGACGTGCAGCAGCTCCTCGAGCGCGACCACGTTCGCGAGTGACAACTGGCTGAAAACCGCGTGCAGTTCCTCCAGTGCGATGCCCATCTCCGCGGCGACCTCGCTCTCCGAGGGCGTGCGGCGCAGCTGCGCCTCCAGCGTGGCGTAGGCGCGCTCGACGTTGCGCGCCTTCTGCCGTACGGAGCGCGGAATCCAGTCCAGGGCCCGGAGCTCGTCGATCATCGCGCCGCGGATGCGGGTGATCGCGTAGGTCTCGAACTTGATGGACCGCTCGATGTCGAACTTCTCGATGGCGTCGATGAGCCCGAAGACCCCGGAGGACACGAAGTCGGCCTGCTCGACGTTGGAGGGCAGCCCCACGCTGACCCGGCCCGCGACGTACTTGACCAGCGGCGAGTAGTGCAGGATCAGCTGCTCCCGCAGTCGCTCGTCGCCGGAGTCCTTGTACGCGCGCCAGAGCTCGTCGAGCGATGACGGTGCGGCCGGTCGCACGGCGCCCCGGGCTGCTGGGGGCACCGCGGCGCGGTCAGACCCGGAGGTGTGCTGGGGCATGCGTTGCCTTGTGCCGTTCTGCCGTCTGGGTGGGGATCCTTGCGAGCGTAGCGTGACTGAGCAGTCGCGGTACGCGAACGCCGGCGGATCGCGCCTTGGCGGGGGGCCGGGATCGACCGCATCTTCGAACCCGGGCGGCGGCGCATGGGGGCCCCTCGCGCACGGGCGAGAGAACTCGGTTGCTCATCTGCCTCACCTTTTCACCCGAATGCTCCAGGTCAAGCACCGCCTCGCCGCATGTTCGACGCGCTTCTGCGTGTGTTCGTCAATCTCCAGCCCCCGTTCACGCGTTCCACGAACCCCAGTGAGTGCAGCTCGTACAGGCGCGCGACGGTCTCGTCGGGGGGTGTGCCGCCACGGTGGGCGACCTCCTGGGCCGAGGTGGCGCCGTGCGCGGGCAGGGCTTCGAGGACTCTGGCGCAGTCGGCGTCCAGGAGGTCCCTGGGAAGGACGGGACCTCTGCGGGCGGGGGCCAGTTCGCCCATGGCGCCGACGAGTTCGATCACCTCGGCGGCGTCCGTGACGAGGGTGGCGGGCCCGCGCAGGAGCTCGTGGACCCCCGCGGAGAGGCCGGAGGTGACGGGGCCGGGCACGCCCATGGTGTGCCGGCCGAGCCGCTGGGCGGCCCGGGCGGTGACGAGCGAGCCGCTGCGGTACTCGGCCTCCACCACGACCGTCCCCCGGGTGAGCGCCGCGATGACGCGGTTGCGGAGGATGAACCGGGCGGGCGTGGGATGGCTGCCCGGCGGCAGTTCGCCGAGGACGAGGCCCTGCTCGGCGATCCGCAGGATCAGCCCGGCGTGGCCGCGCGGGTAGGGGGTGTCGATGCCGCAGGCCAGTACGGCGACGGTCGCGCCCTGGGCGGCGAGGGCGCCGCGGTGGGCGGCGCCGTCGATGCCGAAGGCCGCGCCGGAGACGATCACCCAGCCCTGCTCGGCGAGGGCGCCGGCCAGGGTGGTCGCGGTGTGCGCGCCGTACGGGGTGCAGGCCCGGGCCCCGACGACGGCGACGGAGCGCAGCGCCCAGGCCCGCAGGTCGGCGGGGCCGCGCACCCAGAGCCCGAGGGGCCGGGCGTCGCCGAGGTCGTCGAGCTGCCGGGGCCATTCGGCGTCGCCGGGTACGACATACCGCCCGCCGAGCGCGGCGACGGCGTCGAGGTCCTGCTCGGGCGGGGTCTCGGCGGCGGCCTGCGCGGCTCGGTGCCGCCAGCCCCGCACCCGTTTCTCCCCAGTGCCGGGAAACGGCTCGGCCCCGTCGCCGGGCTCTCGTAACCGGGCCAGAAACCCGGCGGCCCCGTACCGCCGCACCCAGCTCCCCGCCTGCTCGTCCCCCGGCTCCACCGCCCGGGCCAGCGCGGCCCGGGCCAGCCGTTCGTCCTCCGGTGCCGGCGTCTGCCGCTCCTCCTCGCCGTTCACGTCCGCTCCCCCGTCCCCGCGCCGGCCGGTACCAGGTCCGCGCCCCGGGGGATGCCGGTGCGCAGTTCCAGGGCGAGCGCCACGTCCTGCGCCTCGGGGCGGTCGCGACCGGAGAGGTCGGCGACGGTCCAGGCCACGCGCAGGACGCGGTCGAGGCCGCGGGCCGTGAGGAGGCCGCGCTCGATGTCGCGTTCCGCCGCGACCAGGGCGCCGGGCGCGGCCAGGAAGCGGGTGCGCAGTTCGTGGCCGGGGATCTCGCAGTTGACGCGCCAGGGCGTGCCGTCGAGCCGGGCGGCCGCCCTGGCCCGCGCCTCGCGCACCCGGTCGGCGACCACGGCGCTGGTCTCGCCTCGCCCGCCCTGCCCCAGCAGGTCGGACCGGGTGACCGGCTCGACCTCGACCCGCAGGTCCACCCGGTCCAGGAGCGGACCGGACAGCCGGGCCTGGTAGCGGCGGATCAGCGACGAAGGGCATTCGCAGCCCGCACCGTGCTGGCTGTGGCGGCCGCAGGGGCAGGGGTTGGCGGCGAGGATCATCAGGAACCGCGCGGGCAGCCGCACCACTCCGGCCGCCCGGGCGACGACCACGTGCCCCGACTCCAGCGGCTGCCGCAGCGCGTCCAGTGCCTTGCCGGAGAACTCCGGGGCCTCGTCCAGAAAGAGGACTCCGCGGTGGGCGAGCGAGACGGCGCCCGGCCGCGGCAGACCGTTGCCGCCGCCGACCAGTGACTGCATCGTCGCCGAGTGGTGCGGGGCGCAGTACGGCGCCCTGCGGACCAGGGGCTCGCCCGGCGGCAGGATCCCCGCCACCGAGTGGACCGCGGTGACCTCCAGGGATTCCTGCCGGGTGAGCGGCGGCAGCACCGTCGGGAGCCGTTCGGCGAGCATCGTCTTGCCCGCGCCGGGCGGCCCGGACAGCAGCAGGTGGTGGCCGCCGGCCGCGGAGACCTCGATGGCGGTGCGGGCGGCGCGCTGCCCCGCCACGTCCGCGAGGTCGGGCCCGTCCCCGGGATCGGCGGACAGTCCCGTACCGACTCCGGCCCCCGGCACCAGGAGCCCGGCGAGCATCGCGTCGGGCCGGCCCTGCTGCGCGGGTTCCTCGTCGGGGACGGGTTCGTCGGCGAGGACCGCGATGAGCTGGCGCAGACTGCGCACGCCGAGCACGGAGACGCCGGGCACGAGCGCCGCCTCGCCGGCGGTCTGCTCGGGGACGACGACGTGCTCGTACCCGGCTTCGGCGGCGGCGAGCACGGCGGGCAGCACGCCGCGCACCGGCCGCACCCGGCCGTCGAGGCCGAGTTCGCCGATGAGGACGAGGTCGGCGATGGCCCTCGGGTCGATGCGCTCGGCCGCGCCGAGCACCGCCGCGGCGACGGCGAGGTCGAAGCCGCTGCCGCTCTTGGGCACCGAGGCCGGGCTCAGTCCGACGGTCAGTTTCTTCTGGGGCCACTCGCCGCCGGAGTTCACGACGGCCGCGCGGACCCGGTCGCGGCTCTCGGTGAGGCTCTTGTCCGGCAGTCCGACCAGCGTGAACGCGGCGACCCCGGCTTCCAGATCGGCCTGGACCTCGACGACCACCCCTTCGACGCCGACGAGCGCCACCGAGCAGGTGCGGGCGAATCCCATCACAGCACCCCCTTGGCGTGGGTGACCTGCGGGGCTCCGCGGTGCGGCAGGACGACGCCGACGAGGTCGATCCGGAGCCCGCCCGGCGGCGCCCCTCCGTGCCGGTGCAGCCAGCAGTCCGCGAGCCGTTTGAGCCGGGCGGCCTTGCGTACGGTGACCGCCGCCATGGGGTGCTCGTACGCCCCTTCCCTGCGGGTCTTCACCTCGCACAGGACGATGGTGTCGCCCTCCCGGGCGACGATGTCGATCTCTCCGGCGCGGCCGCAGCGCCAGTTGCGCGCGAGCACCGTCATTCCGGTCTCGACGAGCCGGCGTGCGGCCAGCTCCTCTCCGTACCGTCCGAGCGCCCCCGTGGCCTTGTTCATCGGTACCACCTCCGTCACCGACTGTGACGGATCGCGGGAGCGCATGTGGATCTTGGTGGGGCGGGCTGTGGACAAGCGGGCGGCTGTGGAAAACCTCGTCACCCCGCAGGGTGAGGCGAGCCCCCGGCTCAGCTGCTCGGCAGCTCCAGGTCGCTCTTGTTGAGCTCCTCGATGTTCACGTCCTTGAACGTGAGCACGCGCACCTGCTTGACGAAGCGGGCCGGCCGGTACATGTCCCAGACCCAGGCGTCGGCCATCGAGACCTCGAAGAACACCTCGCCCTGCACCGAGTGCACCTGCATCTCGTAGTCGTTGGTGAGGTAGAAGCGCCGCTCGGTCTCGATCACGTATTTGAACAGCCCGACGACGTCGCGGTACTCCCGGTAGAGCTTCAGCTCCATCTCGGTCTCGTACTTCTCGAGGTCCTCGGCGCTCATGGCATGTTCCCCTTCAGCCGTGCGTGACCCCATTGTGCGCCAGTCACGGGCGCCCCTAGTCGGTTTCCGGGGCGAGAACGACCGGCGCACTCGGAGGTCCCTCGTCGAGCAGCGTGCGCAGCAGCTCGGCGAGCTTTGTCGGGTACACCGTCTCACGCGCCGCCGACAGTTCGGCGGAAGTCCACCATCTCAGCCCCGTGACACTGCGCTCCTCCAGCTCGGTGAGGCCACCGGGGGCGAATTCGGTCTGGCTGGTCCTCGCCAGGTAGTACCACTCGTCCTGGAACCAGCGCCGCCCGTCGAACGGGAAGGAGCAGATCCGCTCCCAGAGCACCGGGCCGAGTTCGACGTCGGTGATCCCGGTCTCCTCGACGAGCTCGCGCAGCGCGGCCTGCTCGCGGGTCTCCTCGCCCTCCAGTCCCCCGCCGGGCGTGAACCACCAGGTCCGCTCCGGGTGGTCGGGCTCGAAGCCGTGCATGAGCAGGATGCGGTCGTCCGGGTCGAGCAGCACCACGCGCGCCACCCGCCGCAGCTCCGGCTGTTCCGCGTCCGTCATGCGGTCACCGTCTCCTTCTCGCGGCGCGCGCCGCCCCCGCGCCGCCCTCCGGCGATGCGCGCCAGCGGCCCGTACGCGGCACCGGCGAGGACCAGCGCGGCGCCGGCCACGATCGCCGTGACGATCGGCCGGACCGGCCCGGGCTCGGAGATCCCGCCCGGCAGTCCGGCGAAGCCCGTCGGCCGGGCCAGCACGCCGTCCATCGGCCAGGCGATGGCGTCGACCCTGCCGGTCACGGCCGAGCGCGGCACGGAGCCCTGGCCCGCCTCCTGGAGGTGGACGCGGGAGTCCATCGAGTTGTGCCGCTCGTCGCCGAGCAGGAACAGCTTGCCTTCGGGCACGGTCACACTGAAGTCCTGCCCCTCGGTGGCGTCCTTCGACCGCAGATAGGGCTCGTCGACCGGTTTCCCGTTCACCGTCAGCCGGCCGTCGGCGGCGCAGCAGGCGACCTTGTCGCCGCCGACGCCGACCACCCGCTTGACCATGGGCATGTCGCCCCAGAGGGCTTCGCGGAAGACGACGACGTCGCCGCGCCTGACCTGGCTGCCGTCGATCCGCTGGGCGAGCACCCGGTCGCCGGTCTCGACGGTCGGCGACATGGAGTCGGTCGGCACGGTGTAGGGCTGGTACTCCAGCGCGCCCCAGCCGAAGCCGCCGAGGAAGAGCAGGCAGCCGAGGGCCACCGCGAGCCCGGACAGCACACTGCCGACGCGGCCCCCGCCGCCGTCCTGGGTCCGTACCGTTTCGCTCACCGCTGCCCCGCATCCGATCCGATGGTCCGCCGCATCTGGGGTCGGCACCTTAACTCGCCGGTAGGGGTACGAGAAAGGGCCCATGTCACGAGCGGGACCCCGTACCGCGTGCGGTACGGGGTCCCGGCTGCCTGCCGCTCGGACCGGCTCAGCGCTCGGCGAGCTTCTTCCGCCGCCACAGCACCAGCGGCACCGCGCCGGCCAGTCCCGCCGCGCCCGGCGCGACGGCCAGGGCCTGGTTCAGGCCCGGCTGGTCGAAGGTGTCCGGCACGGGCAGCGTGGACCAGCGGGTGACGGGCCAGGCGACGACGACCGCACGGCCGACGACGTCCTCGTTGGAGACCGTGCCGCCGCCGGGCAGCTCCTGGTGCCAGCGCGAGTCCATCGAGTTCTGCCGGTTGTCGCCCATCACCCAGATCCGGCCCTCGGGGACCTTGATCGGGCCGAACGGCTTGTCGCCGCAGGGCGTCGAGCCGGGCTTGATGTACGAGGTCTCGTCGAGCGGCTTGCCGTTGAGGACGACCTTGCCGCCCTCCTTGCAGGACACGGTGTCCCCGCCGACCGCGATGACCCGCTTGATCAGGTCCTTCTCCTCGGCGGACGGCATCAGGCCGATGAAGCTCAGGAACTTCTGCAGCGCGTTCGGGTCGGGGGTGGGCTCGCCCTCAAGCCAGCCGCCCGGGTCGTGGAAGACGACGACCTCGCCGCGCTCCGGCTCGGAGCCGAACCAGGGGGTGAGCTTGTCGACGAGGACCCGGTCGCCGCGCTTGAGCGTGTCCATCATCGACTCCGACGGAATCGAGAACGCCTGCACGAGGAAGGTCTTGATCAGCAGCGCGAGGAGCAGCGCGATGCCGATGAGCAGCGGCAGCTCCTTCCAGAAGGAGCGCTGCGGCTTGTGGCCGGGGTGGTCGTCCCCGGTCTCGTCGCGCCCGGCGCCGTCGTCGGCCGGGGGCTCGCCCGCGGCGTTCCCCGGTCCGTCGTCGGTCATGGCCGCGGGCGACTGGCCGAGCTGCTCAGGCCTCTTCTCGGGCTCGTCGTGTCCGGATCGTGCCCCGACGGCCAAATCCCCCACATCCACTCCTCACTCCGTGCAATCGCCTGTCCCAGAACAGGGACAGGCCCACCACTCCCATAACGAGCGGGAGTTCCGCAGGGGTCGGGAGCCAGGGCAATCCGTTCAGATTCCGCGAGGACACACTATGCGACGCGCCGTGTGCGGACGTAGATCCGCGCCCCGCGTCCGGGACGGCGGCGAAGGTGTCGCGCTCTTCCAGGGTCCGCCAGTGCGACACGGGCCAGACGATGGAGAACGCACGGCCGACCACCTGTTCCTCGGCGACGGTCCCCTGCCCCGGTTCGTCCAGGTGGAAACGTGAGTCGGCCGAGTCGGAGCGGTGATCGCCGAGGACGAAGATGCGGCCCGGCGGCACCTTCACCTCGAACTTGATCTTCGAGGGTTCGTCGCCGGGGTTCAGGTACGGCTCGTTCAGCGGGACGCCGTTGACGGTGATCCGGCCGTCCTTGCCGCAGCACTTCACGGTGTCCCCGCCGACGGCGACGACCCGCTTGATGAGGTCCTGCTCGTCGGCGGACGGCAGCAGCCCGATGAACGTGAAGAACTGCTTCACCTGCTTGACGCCCACCGGGTCCTCGCCGGGCGGCGCGATCTCCTGCTGCAGCCAGCCGCCGGGGTCCTTGAAGACCACGACGTCGCCACGCTGGGGCTTGTTGCCGAACCAGGGCGTCAGCTTGTCGACGAGCACCCGGTCCTGGATCTGGATCGTCTGCTCCATGGAGCCGGACGGGATGACGAAGGCCTGCACCAGGAAGGTCTTCAGGACCAGGGCTATGAGGACCGCCACCGTGACCAGCAGCGGGATCTCCTTGGCGGCGGAGCGCTGCCGCCGCCGCTTGACCTTCCGCGCGAGCCGGCGCCGCTCGGCGCGGCCGGGCAGCGCCCGTTCGCCGTCGGTGGGCCGGGAGCCGGTGGGCAGCCGGGTGTCGGAGCGGTGGCCGGCCGCGCGCCGCCCGCGGTTACCCATGGCCGCCCGCCCCGGCGGGTACGGACCCGGGCTCGGGCACCCGCGCGAAGGCGTCGGTGCCGGCCAGGGCGGTCCGGCGGGCGAAGGGCCAGCCGATCCAGTCGACGCGGCCGATCACCTTGTCCACGGGCACCATGCCGCCGCCCGGGGAGCCGAGGTGGTCGCGGGAGTCGCTGGAGCGGCTGCGGTGGTCGCCCATGACCCACAGGGTTCCGTCGGGGACGACGATGTCGAAGGGGACCTTGGAGGGGGCGTCGCCGAAAAACACGTACCGCTCCTCGACCTGTGTGCCGTTCACGCGGATCCGGCCCTCCTTGTCGCAGCAGACGACGCGGTCGCCGCCGACGCCCACCACCCGCTTCACGAAGTGGGTCTCGTCGGGCTCCGCGAGACCGAGGGCGGCGCCGGCCCCGTGCAGCAGCTCGGCCACCGGGTTCTCCTCGGCGGGCTCCCGTACGAAGGAGTCGGCGCCGTCGAAGACGAGGACGTCGCCTCGGCGCGGCTGGTCGCCGAAACGGTACGCCAGCTTGTTCACCAGCACTCGGTCGCCGATCTGCAGCGTGGGCTCCATGGAGCCGCTGGGGATCAGGAAGGGCTGCAGCACGAAGTGGCTCAGGAGCAGCACGAAGACCGTGCAGGCGATGCCGACCAGCCCGGCGCTCCGCCAGGAGAGCCGTCCGCGTGCCGGACCTTCCGCGGAGTCGTCCTCCGCAACGCGCGCGGTGTCATCCTCCGCGAGGCGCGCGGTGTCGTCTCCCGTAACGCGCGCGGAGCGCGACCGCTCCTCCGGCGTGGAGGGGCGGTCGCGCTCCGTGTGCTGTGCTTCGGTGTCCATCGGGGCCTGAGCCTATCCGGCCGACCTGTGGACCCGAACGCGCGACGGTGAGCCGGGGGCTCAGTTGTCGCGCTTCTCCTTGATCTTGGCAGCCTTGCCGCGCAGCTCACGCAGGTAGTAGAGCTTGGCGCGACGGACGTCACCGCGGGAGACGAGCTCGATCTTCTCGAAGATCGGGGAGTTCACCGGGAAGGTGCGCTCGACGCCGACGGAGAAGGAGACCTTGCGGACCGTGAAGGTCTCGGAGACGCCCGAGCCCTGACGGCGGATGACGACGCCCTTGAACTGCTGGATACGGGAGCGGTTGCCCTCGATGACGCGGACGTGCACGTTGATCGTGTCACCCGGGCGGAAGGCCGGGACGTCCGAGCGCAGGGAGGCGGCGTTCAGACCGTCGAGAAGAGAAGCCATGTTCTTCGTCTGCTTTCTTCGCACGACGCCACAGGTCGCCGGGCGGGAGATTCGAGGAGAATTCGGGAGTCGTACCGCTCGACCGCGACGGTCCCCCTGTGGCAGGAGCGCGATACGGGCGTACGACAGCGGCCTATTCTTCCACGGCCGGCGCCTTGCGCCAAAATCGGCCGCCGGGCTCGGGGGCCCAGCCGAGGATGGAGAGCAGTTCGCGGTCCTTCTTGTCGAAGGCGGCGGGGTCGCAGCGCTCGATCAGGTCCGGCCGGTTCAGAGCGGTGCGTCGGAAGGCCTCGTCGCGCCGCCAGCGGGCGATCTTCCCGTGGTGACCGCTGAGCAGCACGTCCGGGATGCCCCGGCCGCGCCACTCGGGAGGCTTGGTGTAGACGGGGCCCTCCAGGAGGTTTGCCATGGCGCCCGGCGCGAAGGAGTCGTCGCGGTGGGACTCGGCGTTGCCGAGCACACCGGGCAGCAGCCGGGCGACGGCCTCGGTGATCACCAGGACGGCGGCCTCGCCGCCGGCCAGCACGTAGTCGCCGATGGAGACCTCGTAGACCGGCATGCGGGTGGCGTACTCGTCCATGACCCGGCGGTCGATGCCCTCGTACCGGGCCGGGCTGAAGATCAGCCAGGGACGCTCGGAGAGCTCGACGGCGAGTTCCTGGGTGAACGGCCTGCCGCTGGGGGTGGGGACGACGAGGACGGGCTCGTGGGCGCCGGCCTCGTAGCCGTCGGCGAGGGCCTGGTCCAGGGCGTCGCCCCAGGGCCCGGTCTTCATGACCATGCCGGGGCCACCGCCGTACGGGGTGTCGTCCACGGTGTGGTGCCGGTCGTAGGTCCAGTTCCGCAGGTCGTGGACGTGGACGTCGAGCGTGCCGCCGGACCGGGCCTTGCCGACCAGCGAGACGTTCAGCGGCTCCAGGTACTCGGGGAAGATCGTGACGACGTCGAGCCGCATCAGGACGCGTCCTTGTCGCCCTCGGCGAACTTCTCGTCGCGGGCGGACGCGATCTCCGCGCGGTCGTCGATCAGTCCCGGCGGCGGGTCGATGACGGCCCGCTGCTCCTCCAGGTCGATGTCGGTGACGATCTCCTGCACGAACGGGATCATCAGCTCGCTGCCGTCCGGCCGCTCGACGATGAACAGGTCCTGCGACGGCAGGTGGGAGATCTCGGCGATCCGGCCGATCTCGGTGCCGTCGGCGAGCACCACGTCCAGGTCGATCAGCTGGTGGTCGTAGTACTCGTCGTCGTCCTCGGGCTGCTCGTCCGGGTCGATCTCGGCGATCAGCAGCGTGTTGCGCAGCGCCTCCGCGGCGGTGCGGTCCCGCACTCCCTCGAAGCGCAGCATCAGCCGCCCGCTGTGCACCCGGCCCGTCTCGATGGTCAGCGGCCCGGTGGAGGCCGGGTCGGTGAGCAGCACGGCGCCCGGTCCGAGCCGCAGTTCCGGCTCGTCCGTGCGCACCTCGACGGTGACCTCGCCCTTGATGCCGTGGGCGCGGCCGATCCGCGCGACTACCAACTGCACTGGTGAACTCTCCTGTCGTACGGCAACGGGCCGGGGTGGGCGGTCAGCCCTCCCCGGCCCGTGCCGGTGTCAAACTTCAGCGGACCTGGTCCACGTCGACGAGGTCGACACGGATGCCACGGCCGCCGATGGCGCCCACGACGGTACGCAGCGCACGCGCGGTGCGGCCGTTGCGGCCGATCACCTTGCCGAGGTCGTCGGGGTGGACCCGGACCTCGAGGACGCGGCCGCGGCGCAGGTTGCGCGAGGCGACCTGCACGTCGTCGGGGTTGTCGACGATGCCCTTCACGAGGTGCTCGAGAGCCTCCTCGAGCATGCTCAGGCCTCGGTCGACTCGGCGGCCTCGGCCGGAGCCTCGTCCGCCTTCTTGTCGGCCTTCTTCGCCTTCGGGGTGATGGCCTCACCCTTGGCGTCGTCGCCCTCGAGGGCCTTCGCGAACGCGTCGAAGGAGGCGCGCTTGTCCTCCTTCGTCGCCGGCTGCAGCAGCGGCGCCGGGGCCGGCAGGCCCTTGTGCTTCTGCCAGTCGCCGGTGAGCTTCAGGATCGCGAGAACCGGCTCGGTCGGCTGGGCGCCGACGGACAGCCAGTACTGGGCGCGGTCCGAGTCGACCTCGATGCGCGACGGGTTGTACGTCGGGTGGTACAGACCGATCTCCTCGATGGCCCGGCCGTCACGGCGGGTACGGGAGTCGGCGACGACGATGCGGTAGTGGGGCTGGCGAATCTTGCCGAGACGCTTCAGCTTGATCTTGACTGCCACGGGAGTGGTGTCTCCTGGTGTTGACGTGGTTGGGCACATGAGATGCCACGTGGGGTTGCGGTACTCGGGTGCCCGATGGACGCGTCAGCCGGAGGAGAGAGGGGTCCTATGCGACTGTCGAGTACAGCTTGCCATTGTGCCATACGCGCGCGCCGCGGGACGCCCCTGCCCCCGGGGGGCCCCACCCCCCGCTCAGCCGGCCGCGCCGACCGTCTCCGGGATGCGGAACGGCTTGCCGCAGCCGCCGCACACGATCGGCGCCTGCGCGAGGACGGACGGCACCACGCGCACGTTGCGCCCGCAGTCGCAGACCGCCTTCACCCGCACGCCGCCGCCGGACGAGCCGTGCCGGGCGGCGGGCCCGCGGAAGGAGCGCTTGGTGTCGGCGGCGGTCGCGACCGTGTGCGCCTTGAGGGCGCGCTGGAGTCTCTCGATCGTCGGCCGGTAGCGCCGCTTCGCCTCGGGGGTGAGCGCGACCAGGGAGAAGCCGCTGCTGGCGTGCGGCTCCTCCGGATGGTCCAGGCCCATCTCCTCGGCGATCGCGAGGAAGCGTCGGTTGTGGTAGCGGCCGGCGCGGGAGGTGTCGCGGACACCCCGGGCGGCGGCGATGCCGTGGACTGCCTCGTGAAGCAGTCGCTCGAAGGAGAGTTCGGCGCCGCAGGCGGACGACGACTCTCCGATCAGGGACTCGGGCGCGGCAAGGTCGGGCAGCTCGGGGTGGTGCCGCTGAATGTCGGCCCACGCCTGTGCCAGCTCTGCGGCGAGAACAGGTGGTGTCGTGCTCACGTCGCGTACAACGAGCCGGAGCGCCCCCGGGTTCCATTCCGGGGCATCCCAAATATTTTGCACGTACCCGTCAGTTGCCATTGATGCGTCGCGACGAGGGCGGGTGCGCCGATCTGCGGAGAAGCCGCCCAGCTCGCATCAAGCCGGTACGTAGCGGCGCGTACGCCCCGGCGCGTGGGCGGCGGGTGCGCGCCGGGTGACACGGCGGTCGGGAGTGACCCTAGCGGCTCCTCCGGAGGCGTGGAGCACCGCCCCCGCCCGGACGCAAGGCGGCGCGACCACTGGACGCGGGGAAGGATGGGGAGTTCCCTGGCATACGGGGGGTGTGTGCGCCCCGCGCACACAGGAACACGCACGGGCACGGGGGACACGCACGTTCGGCCACGACACATGGACCTTCGCGGATTGGGGCCCCTTCCATGACACCTACCCTCGTCCGGCACGACCCGGTCCGGGACTGGGTCGAGATCCAGGAACGGATGCTCGCCCCGCTGTACGAGGCGGTCCACGAGCGTCTCGGCGTGGGTCCCGGCACCCGGCTGCTCGGCCTGGACTGCGGCTCCGGACTGGCGCTGCTCATGGCGGCGGCCCGCGGCGCCCGCGTGGCCGGCACGGACCCGGACGCCGACCGCCTGGCGCACGCCCGGCGCAGACTGGCCGGCCACGACGCCGCACCGGGCCCGTACGACGTCGTCACGGCGTTCCACGGCGGGGCGGCCGACGTCCCCGGTTCGGCGGTACGCGGCGCGGCCGTGGTGCTGGCGGGCTGGGGGCCGCGCGAACGGTGCGCCTCGGCGGCGGTACTGGCGGAGGCGGGCGCGGAGTGGCCGCACGACGACCTCGACCTACGGGCGGCCCGGGCGGGCCTGCGCCCCGAGGGCTCGGGCCGGGTGGCCTGCCCCTTCGGCTACGCGGGCCTGGACAGCGCCGTACGCGGCCTGCTGTCGACCGGCCTCCTGGACGCGGCCACGGCGGCGACGGACCCCGCCCGCGTCGAGAAGGAACTGACCGAGGCCCTGCACCCGTACGTGCGCCGGGACGGCACGGTGTGGATGCCGAACGTCTTCCGGTACGTGATCGCCCGGGTGCCGTGACGGGGAGCGCCGCTACCCCTCCCCCTTCGCCAGGCGCGGGACGCCCGCCGCGCGGTACGCCGCCGCCTCCTCCAGCGTCTCGTACTCCAGCAGCGCCGCCGCCAGGGCGTCCAGCTTGTCGCGGTGCTCGCGGAGCTGACGGCAGGCGCTCTCGTAGCACTCGTCGACGATCCGCCGCATCTCGCTGTCGACGGTGTCCAGCGTCCCCGGCGCCGCCGACAGCCCGTACGCCTGCTGGGCGTCGCCCGGGATCGCGGTCAGCCGCCCCACCCGCTCGCTCATGCCCCAGCGCCCGACCATCCCGCGGGCGATGTTGGTGACCTGCTCCAGGTCGCTCTCCGCGCCTGTCGTGATCACGCCGAAGACGACCTGCTCGGCGGCCATCCCGCCGAGCGCGCCGATGATCCGGCCGCGCAGGTACTCCTCGGTGTACGCGTACTTGTCGCCCTCGGGCGTCGACAGCGTGACGCCCAGCGCGCGGCCGCGCGGCACGATGGTGACCTTGCGGACCGGGTCCGCGCCGGGCTGCAGCATGCCGAGCAGCGCGTGGCCGCTCTCGTGATACGCGGTGCGCCGGCGCTCCTCGGGCGGGATCACCAGCGGCCGCTCCGCGCCGAGCTGCACCTTCTCCAGTGCGGTCGACAGGTCGGACTGGGTGACCGCCTGCTGCCGCCGCTTGACCGCGAGCAGCGCCGCCTCGTTCGCCAGGTTGGCCAGCTCCGCGCCCGTCATGCCGGGCGTCGTCCGCGCCACCTGTCCCAGGTCGACGCCCTCCGCCAGCGGGATCTCCCGGGTGTGGATCCTGAGGATGGCCTCGCGGCCGCCCAGGTCCGGCGCGTGGACGTGCACCACCCGGTCGAAGCGGCCGGGCCGGGTCAGCGCCGGGTCGAGGACGTCGGCCCGGTTGGTGGCCGCGAGCACGATCACGCCCTCCGAGCCGGTGAAGCCGTCCATCTCGGTGAGGATCTGGTTGAGCGTCTGCTCCCGCTCGTCGTGCCCGCCCATGCCCGCGCCCGCCCCGCGGGCCCGGCCGATGGTGTCGATCTCGTCGATGAAGATGATCGCCGGGGCGACCTTCCGCGCCTCCGCGAACAGCTCGCGCACCCGGGACGCGCCGACGCCCACGATCATCTCGATGAACTCGGACGCGGACGCGGAGAAGAACGGCACCCCCGCCTCCCCCGCCACCGCCCGCGCGAGCAGCGTCTTTCCGGTGCCGGGCGGGCCGGCGAGCAGCACGCCGCGCGGCATCTTCGCGCCCATGGCGCGGTACGCGGCGGGGTTCTTCAGGAAGTCGACGACATCGTTGAGTTCGCCCTCGACCTCGTCGATGCCGGCCACGTCCTCGAAGGTGGTCCGTTTGCCGCCCTCCACCTCCACCGGTTTCGGCGGGGCCTTGCGGCCGAGCATGCCGCCCGCGCCGCCGAGGCCGGAACTCATCCGGCGGGCGATGAACACCCACAGCAGGACCAGCAGCAGCATCGGGGCGAGCGAGATCAGCAGGTTGACGAGGAAGCTGCGCTCCTGGACGACCGGCTCGGCGGTGACCGTGACGCCCTTCTGGGTCAGCGAGTTCCACAGCTCGTCGTCGGCGAAGGCCGGCCGCTGGGTGACGAACTTGGTGTAGTCGCCCTTGTCGCCGTTGGGCAGCGGCTGCTTGTTCTTCAGCTCGCCCTGGATCGCGTCGCCCTTGGAGTAGATCTTGGTGACGTTGCCGGCCGCGACCTGCTTGCTGAACTCCGTGTACGAGATCGTCGGCTCGTCGCCGCGGTTGAAGAGCGACAGGACGAGATTGGCGATGAGGTACACGACCAGCGCCATGAGGATGAGCCCGCCCCAGCCACCGGGCATCTTCCTCCGCGCCGGCGGGGGCGGCGGGGCTCCCTCGGAGCGCCACGGCTGGTCGGTGCGGTCGCGCGGGGGTACGGGAGTGGCCACGGGCTCATTATTCGAGAGCCGGACAATCAGGGCATTACGGGAGTGGCGTGAGCGTGACGGCTGCGGCCGCGGACACGGGTGAGGCCCGGGGCGTACGCGACGCTCCCGGGCCTCTTCCCGTCTGCGGGCTCGGTCAGCCCATGAACTTCTTGAACTCGTCCGGCAGCTCGAAGTCCTGACCGCCCTGGCCACCCGCCGGCAGCCCGAACGCCCCGCCCGCCTGGGCCTGCTCGCGGCGCTCCTGAGCGGCCTGCTCCTCGGCCTTCCGCTTCATCGGGTTGCCGCTCTTGCGCTTGCCCTTGGCCTGCTTGACCTGCTTCTTCTGCCGGCCGGGGCCGCCGCCCATGCCCGGGATCCCCGGCATACCCGGCATGCCGCCGCCCTGGGCCATGCGGGACATCATCTTGCGGGCGTCGAAGAACCGCTCGACCAGGCCCTTCACGGCGCTGACCTCGACGCCCGAACCGCGGGCGATACGGGCGCGGCGCGAGCCGTTGATGATCGTCGGGTCCTGGCGCTCGGCCGGGGTCATGGACTTGATGATCGCGGCGGTGCGGTCGACGTCGCGCTCGTCGATGTTGTTGATCTGCTCCTTCATCTGCGCCATGCCGGGCAGCATGCCGAGGAGCTTGCTGATGGAGCCCATCTTGCGGACCTGCTCCATCTGGGCGAGGAAGTCGTCCAGCGTGAAGTCCTGGCCCTTCTTCGAGGCCAGCTTCGAGGCGACCTTGGCGGCCTCCTCCTGGCTGAAGGTCTGCTCGGCCTTCTCGATGAGGGACAGCAGGTCGCCCATGCCGAGGATGCGGGACGCCATGCGGTCCGGGTGGAACGCGTCGAAGTCGTCCAGCTTCTCGCCGTTGGAGGCGAACATGATCTGCTTGCCGGTGACGTGCGCGATGGAGAGCGCGGCGCCGCCGCGGGCGTCGCCGTCGAGCTTCGACAGTACGACGCCGTCGAAACCGACGCCGTCCCGGAAGGCCTCGGCGGTGTTGACCGCGTCCTGACCGATCATGGCGTCGACGACGAAGAGGATCTCGTCGGGGGACGTCGCGTCACGGATGTCCGCGGCCTGCTGCATCATCTCGGCGTCGATGCCGAGGCGGCCGGCGGTGTCGACGATCACGACGTCGAACATCTTGGTCCGCGCGTACTCGACCGAGTCCTTCGCGACCTGGACCGGGTCGCCGACCCCGTTGCCCGGCTGCGGGCCGTAGAACCCGACGGCCGCACGCTCGGCGACGACGCCGAGCTGGGTGACGGCGTTGGGACGCTGGAGGTCACAGGCGACGAGCAGCGGGGTGTGCCCCTGGCTCTTCAGCCAGAGACCGAGCTTGCCGGCGAGGGTGGTCTTACCGGCGCCCTGGAGACCGGCGAGCATGATCACGGTCGGCCCGGACTTGGCGAACCGGAGCCGACGGGTCTCGCCGCCGAGGATGCCGATGAGCTCCTCGTTGACGATCTTGATGACCTGCTGGGCCGGGTTCAGCGCTTTGGAGACCTCGGCGCCGCTCGCCCGCTCCTTGACCTGCTTGATGAACGCCCGGACGACGGGCAGGGCGACGTCGGCCTCGAGCAGGGCGATACGGATCTCGCGCGCGGTGGCGTCGATGTCCGCCTCGGACAGGCGACCCTTGCCGCGGAGATTCTGGAACGTCGCTGCAAGGCGGTCGGAGAGGGTATCGAACACGGCGGTCGCGGATCCTCAGTGTCGGGAGCGGGCGGACAGATTGCCCTCCAGGGTATCCGGTACGGCCCGGAACCAGGGTCGGGGTCACGCGCGCAGTGCGGACTCCAGGGTCATCGCCACCTCGCTCGCGTCCTCCGGGGCCAGTGGGGAGCCGGAGACGTCCGTGACGTAGAAGGCGTCCACCGCGTTCGCGCCCAGGGTCGAGACGTGGGCGCTGCGGACGCGGACCGCCGCGCCCTCCAGGGCTCGGCCGATGCGGTGGAGGAGGCCGGGGGCGTCCTGGGCGCGGACCTCGATGACCGTGGCGTGGCGGGAGGCGGCCGGGGCGACGGTGACCCGCGGGGGCGGGGCCTGGAGGCCGCGCCGCCTCGGGTACGCCGCCTCGCGCTCCGCCAGGCGGGCGGGGATGTCCAGGGAGCCGTCCAGCGCGCGGATCAGGTCCGCGCGCAGGCGGGCGGCCTGCGGCAGGGAGCCGTACTCGGCGGCGACCCGCCAGCTCAGCAGCAGCACCGTCGTGCCGGCGCCGCCGAGCTCCGGTGGGAGCTCCACGGCGCGCAGGTCGGCGGCCCGGACGGTCAGCCGGTGCAGGGCGAGGACGCCGGCCGCCGCGGGCAGGACGCCCGGCTGGTCGGGGACGGCGATGAGCAGTTCCACGCCGAGCGGCTCCGGCTCGTCGGACTCCTCCGCGTGCTCGGTGTGCAGGGTCAGGGCGGGCTCGCCCGTGCGCAGGGCCTCGATGGCGAGGCGTTCCTGCTCGGCGCTGGGCGCGGCCGGTTCGGGTTCGGGGGCCGGTTCGCCCGCGAGCACGCCGGCGACGCGTTTCACCAGGTCGGCGACGAGGGAGGCGCGCCAGGAGGACCAGGCGGCGGGCCCGGTGGCGAGCGCGTCGGCCTCGGTGAGGGCGTGCAGGAGTTCCAGCGTGCCCACGGTGCCGACGGCGTCGGCGACGGACTTGACCGTGGCCGGGTCGTCGAGGTCGCGCCGGGTGGCGGTCTCGACGAGCAGCAGGTGGTGGCGTACGACGGTGGCGACGACGGCGACGTCGGCGCGGTCGAAACCGATGCGGGCGGCGAGGTCGCGGGCGATGGTCTCGCCGGCGACGGAGTGGTCGCCGGGCCAGCCCTTGCCGATGTCGTGCAGCAGGGCGGCGACGAGCAGCAGGTCGGGCCGGCCGACGCGACGGGTGAGCGAGGAGGCCTGTACGGCGGTCTCGACGAGGTGCCGGTCGACGGTCCAGGTGTGGACGGGGTTGCGCTGCGGCCGGCAGCGGACGCGTTCCCAGTCGGGCAGCATGCGGGTGATCAGGCCCTCGGCCTCCAGCGCCTCCCAGACGGGCACGGTCGCCTCGCCGGCGCCGAGCAGCGTGACGAGTTCCTCGCGGGCCTCGGCGGGCCAGGGCACGGGCAGAGGCCCGGCGGCCGCGGCGAGCCGGCGCACGGCGTGCAGCGAGACCGGCAGCCCGGACTGGGCCGCGGCGGCGGCCGCGCGCAGCGGCAGGACGGGGTCGCGTTCGGGTTTGGCGGTGAGCGCGAGGACGGCCTCGCCGTCCATCTCGACGACGCCCTCGGCGAGCGGCGTGCGCTGCACGGGCGGCTTGCCTCCGCCGCGGCCGAGGAGGCCCCGCAGCCGGGGCCGGGCGGAGCGGGCGCGCAGGACGCGGCCCACCTCGCGCCAGGTGACGTCGGAGGCGTACGAGACGACGCGCGCGGCCTCGTACACCTCGCGGAGCAGGGTGTCGGCGTCGAGGAGGCCGAGTTCGGCGGCGACGGCGTCCTGTTCCTGCAGGGCGAGCCGGTCGGTGGCCCGGCCGGTGGCGAGGTGGAGGGCGTCGCGGGCGTCGAGGAGCCGGCGGCGGGCCTGGTCGAGCCCCTCGCGGGGGGCGTCGGCGACCCAGGAGGCGGCGACGGCGCGCAGGGCGGTGGCGTCGCGCAGGCCGCCGCGGGCCTCCTTGAGGTCGGGTTCGAGGAGGTACTGGAGCTCGCCCGCCCGCTCGGCGCGCTCGCGGCAGAGCGCGTCGAGTTCGGGGAGCCGTTTCGGGGCCTGGTTGCGCCAGTCGGCGAGGACGGCGGTCCGCAGCCCCGCGGCGAGGGCGTGGTCGCCTGCGAGGGGCCGGGCGTCGAGGAGGCCGAGCTGGACCTTGAGGTCCTCGCCGGCGGTCCTGCGGGCCTCGGCGGAGGTGCGGACGGAGTGGTCCAGGGCGAGCCCGAGGTCCCAGACCGGGTACCAGATCCGGTCGGCGAGCGCGGCGACGGCGGCGGGGTCGGCGCTGCCGTCGTGCAGGAGCAGCAGGTCGAGGTCGCTACGCGGGGAGAGCTCGCCGCGCCCGTAGCCGCCGACGGCGACGAGGACGGTGCCGCGGGGCGGTGCGGCGGCGGCGAAGAGCGCCGCCAGCCAGTCGTCGGTGAGCCGTGCCAGGGCGGCACGGCGCGGCGGCCCGGACCGCGCCTTCTCGGTGAGAAGGCGCAGCCGGGCCGCCGCGTAGCCGCCGGGTCCCGAGTCTTCCGTTTCCTTGCTGGTCTCGACGCTCGTCACCCTGCGGCTCCTTAAGTCCGTGCCCTACAGCGCGTCGGGGCCGCGCTCGCCGGTGCGGACCCGTACGGCGGTGTCGACGGGGACGCTCCAGACCTTTCCATCTCCGATCTTGCCGGTACGGGCGGCCTTGACGACGACCTCGATGAGCTGTTCGGCGTCCTCGTCCTCGACCAGCACCTCGATGCGGATCTTGGGGACGAGGTCGACCGTGTACTCGGCACCGCGGTAGACCTCGGTGTGGCCGCGCTGGCGGCCGTAGCCGCTGGCCTCGGTGACGGTGAGACCGTGGACGCCGAAGGCCTGCAGGGCCTCCTTGATCTCGTCCAGCCGGTGCGGCTTCACGACTGCGGTGATGAGCTTCATGCATCCACCTTCTTGGTCTGCTGGGCGGCGGGGGCGGGGGCGGCGGAGGTGCTGCGCGAGGACGCGCCGCCGCCGGCTCCGCTGAAGTCGTACGCGGTCTCGGCGTGCTCGACCTGGTCGATGCCGGAGACCTCGTCGTCCTCGCTGACCCGCATGCCCATCGTCTTGTCGATGAGGAACGCGAGGATCGCGGAGGCGATCAGAGAGTAGGCGAGGACGGAGAAGACGCCGATGGCCTGCTTGACGAGCTGGTCGACGCCGCCGCCGTAGAGGAGGCCCTTGGCGTCGGACTGGACGCCGCCGGTGGCGAAGAAGCCGACGAGCAGGGAGCCGACGACACCGCCGACGAGGTGGACGCCGACGACGTCGAGGGAGTCGTCGTAGCCGAACTTGTACTTGAGGCCGACGGCCATGGCGCAGAGGAGACCGGCGATGGCGCCGATGGCGATCGCGCCGAGCGGGGAGCAGGAACCGCCGGCGGGGGTGATGGCGACGAGGCCGGCGACCGCGCCGGAGGCGGCGCCGAGGGTGGTGAAGGCGCCGTGCCGGACCTTCTCGTAGAACAGCCAGGCGAGCATGGCGGCGGCGGTGGCGACCTGGGTGTTGACGAACATGACCGCGCCGACGCCGTCGTCGTTGCCGAGCCACGAGCCGGCGTTGAAGCCGAACCAGCCGAACCACAGCAGGCCGGCGCCGAGCATGACCAGCGGGAGGCTGTGCGGGCGCATCGGGTCCTTCTTGAAGCCGACGCGCTTGCCGATGACGAGGATCACGCCGAGGGCGGCGGCACCGGCGTTGATGTGGACGGCGGTGCCGCCGGCGAAGTCGATGACGCCCATCTCGAAGAGCCAGCCGCCGGCGCCCCAGACCCAGTGGGCGACGGGGAAGTAGACGACGGTGACCCACAGGGCGGTGAACAGGGCCCAGGCGGTGAACTTGACGCGGTCCGCCAGGGCGCCGCTGATCAGGGCCGGGGTGATGATCGCGAACATCAGCTGGAAGACGGCGAAGACGTACACCGGGATGGTGTAGCCGTCCCAGAGTTCGGTGATGCCGATGCCGCTGAGGCCGACATATTCGGAGGACCAGCCCACGACGGAGCCGATGTCCGTGCCGAAGGCGATGCTGAAGCCGTAGAGCACCCACAGGATCGTCACGATCCCGAGGCTGATGAAGCTCATCATCAGCATGTTGAGGGTGGACTTGACGCGGACCATGCCTCCGTAGAAGAAGGCGAGCGCCGGGGTCATCAACATGACCAGGGCGGAGCAGATGAGCATGAACCCGGTGTTGGCGGCAGAGAGCTCGGGGGCGTCTGCAGCCAGGGTCGTGATGGCTGGTGCCATCGGCGTCTCCTCGTCGTCGTACGGCCTGTGCGGGGCGGTGGCCGGGAGCGGCTCGGCCAATGAGGGGTGGCCGGTTATGCGCCAGAGATTCGCGCAGCGCCGTTTCACGTGATGCCGCTCGATGTTTCGCGGCAGTGACGAAGGGACGGACCGTGTTACGCGGCTGTGAACGTGCGGGTCACGGGGATGTAACGGCAGTACTCTCCCGGGCCCGGTCCGGAGGCCCGCAGATGCCCGTGATCGGCCGGGCCGGTACACAAAACCGGCCGCGCCGGGACCCTGTGACCTGGCGGCGGGGGAGCCGAGTCGGGCAGTGAGGGTCGTGCGGCGCGGCCGGAGCCTGGGATTCCCGCCGGGGCGGGTCAGACCGCTTCGGCGGTCTCGGGGAGAAGCTTGGTGAGCCGGTCGGTGAGATCACGGACCTCGGCGACGTCGCCGAAGTCCCGGGCGGTGGTGTCGACGGTCTTGCGCAGCCGGGTGTTGACGCGTTCGGAGCGGACGCTCTTGGCGACGTTCAGGGCCTGCTCGACGAGCGTGACGGCCTGCTCGGGCTCGCGCTTGAGGAGGTGGACGGTCGCCATGCCGACGAGGTTGAGCGCGTACGACCGCTGGTGGACGGAGTCGCCGGCGAAGAGGTCGACCGCCTTCTGCATGACGGGTTCGGCGAGGGAGGCGTACGTCGGGGAGCGGCCGGCGACGTAGGCGAGGTCGCGGTAGGAGTGCGAGTTCTCGCCGTTGAGCTCGGCCTCGGAGAAGAAGCGGATCCAGTCGGGCTCGGGCTCGCCGTCGAGGCCGACGTCGGCGAAGGTGTCCTCGGCCATCCGGACGGCGCGCTTGCACTTGCTGGGCTGGCCCATGTTGGCGTAGGCGCGGGCCTCCATCGCATACAGCATGGCCTGGGTGCGCGCGGTGGCGCAGTCGCGGCTGCCGTACTGGGCGAGGTGGATGAGTTCGAGGGCGTCGTCGGGCCGGCCGAGGTGGATCATCTGGCGGCTCATCGAGGAGAGGATGTACGAGCCGAGGGGCTTGTCGCCTGCCTCCTTGGCGGCGTGCAGGGCGAGCACGAAGTACTTCTGGGCGGTGGGCTGGAGGCCCACGTCGTAGCTCATCCACCCGGCGAGTTCGGCGAGTTCGGCCGCGCAGCGGAACAGGCGGCGGGCGGTGGCGTCGGGCTGGGGCTCCTGGAGGAGGTCGGTGACCTCGTGGAGCTGGCCGACGACGGCCTTGCGACGCAGTCCGCCGCCGCACTGCGCGTCCCACTGACGGAACATCACGGTGGTGGACTCGAGCAGGTCGAGCTCGGGCTGGGAGAGCCGGGGGCGGCCGACCGAGGCCGGTTCGGCCTGACCGGGGTCGGCTGTCGGGGTGGGCACCAGCCAGCGCTGCATCGGCTCGATGAGGCTGGGGCCGGCGGCGAGGGCGAGGGAGCTGCCGAGGAAGCCGCGGCGGGCGAGCATCAGGTCGCTGCGGGAGAACTCGGAGAGCAGCGAGACCGTCTGGGGGCCGGCCCACGGGAGGTCGACGCCGGACACGGAGGGCGACTGGTGCGCGGCGCGCAGCCCGAGGTCCTCGACGGCGACGACGGAGCCGAAGCGCTCCGAGAACAGCTCGGACAGGATCCGCGGGATCGGCTCGCGCGGCTGCTCGCCGTCGAGCCAGCGGCGGACCCGTGAGGTGTCGGTGCTGATGTGGTGCGCGCCCATCTGGCGCGCCCTGCGGTTCACCTGTCGCGCCAGCTCGCCCTTCGACCAGCCGCTGCGCACGAACCACGAGCTCAGCTGCTCGTTGGGGCGCTTGCCGGCAGTCGTACCGTCTGCGCCGTTGCCGCCCACTGGAACGCCCCCATCCACACTCATGCCCTTGGTGCCTTTGTCACGCGAACTCTCCTCAGGATGCCGTGAATTGTGGCCCCCGTGTGCCGTTCGTGCCCCTTCGAACAGGAAACCGGGTTGCCTCCGGCATACCCACGAGTGCGGGAAAACCCTCCGCTCGTGTACCGAAAGTAATCCTACGATCACCCCCTCGGCCATGGCGATTCAAGAAACGCCACCATTCGCCACCCCTACGGATGAACTCGCCTGGCACGGAACGCGATTCACTTGACATGCGACGATCCGGGGCCGATGCACGGGGGTGCACGGCAGCGTGCGGCACGCTCCGCACCACCCCTCCCGTTTCCGCGCGCCAGCTCACCCGGACGAGTCCGGGCCCCGGCGCGACGGAGTGTCACGGGGGCGCTCCGGCTCGTAACCACCGGCGAGTTCGACCCGTTGGAGGGGGCATGGGCTTCACGATCGGCGGCATTCGTGAGTTGCGGTCCGGCTCGCGGCGGCGCGGCCGTACCACTGAGGGCACAGCGGTGGCCGAGTACACCGGACTGTGGGGCTGGGACGTCGTCCCAGGGGCGCGGGCCGCGTCCGGCAGGTGCTCCTGCGGTGATCCGTCCTGTGCAGCGCCGGGCGCGCATCCGCTGCCGTACGCGACGGCGGTCCCGGCGGGCGCGGGCCTGGACGACGCGACCAAGGCATGGGCGGAGTACCCGGGGGCGGCGCTGCTGCTGCCGGTGGGCCGGGCCTTCGACGTGATCGAGGTGGCGGAGGCGGCGGGGCGGCGGGCGCTGGTCCGGCTCGAACGGATGGGGCTGCCGCTGGGGCCGGTGTGCGCGACGCCGACCGGCCGGGCGCAGTTCTTCGTCGCGCCAGGCGCGGCGGAGGAGCTGCCGCGGCTGCTGTACCGGATGGGCTGGGACGACGCGGATCTGGACCTGCACTGCCTGGGCCCCGGCGCGCACCTCACGGCCCCGCCGTCGGACCTCGGCGGTCTCGGCCCGGTGCGCTGGCTGCGGCCGCCGGCCCTGGACACAGCGGGCGCCCCGCCGCAGGCCCGGCTGCTCGTCGGCACCCTGGCGTACATCTGCCACCGCAGCCACGCATAGTCCGCGCGGCATGACTAAGGGCCCCGCCGGATCGGCGGGGCCCTTCGTCATGCGTCTCGCGTCAGTCGCCGATCAGGGCGTCGACGAAGGCGCCGGGCTCGAAGGGGGCCAGGTCGTCCGGGCCCTCGCCCAGGCCGACCAGCTTGACCGGGACGCCCAGCTCGCGCTGGACGGCGACGACGATGCCGCCCTTGGCGGTGCCGTCGAGCTTGGTGAGCACGATGCCGGTGATGTCCACGACCTCGGCGAAGACCCGGGCCTGGATCAGACCGTTCTGACCGGTGGTGGCGTCGAGGACGAGCAGCACCTCGTCGAGCGGACCGTGCTTCTCGACGACGCGCTTGACCTTGCCGAGCTCGTCCATCAGGCCGGTCTTGGTGTGCAGCCGGCCGGCGGTGTCGATGAGGACGACGTCGGCCTTCTCGGCGATGCCCTCCTTGACCGCGTCGTACGCGATCGACGCCGGGTCGCCGCCCTCGGGGCCGCGCACGGTGCGGGCGCCGACGCGCTCGCCCCAGGTCTGGAGCTGGTCGGCGGCGGCGGCGCGGAAGGTGTCGGCGGCGCCGAGGACGACGGACTTGCCGTCGGCGACCAGGACGCGGGCCAGCTTGCCGGTGGTGGTGGTCTTGCCGGTGCCGTTGACGCCGACGACCATGACGACGCCCGGGACGTCCTCGGGGCTCTCGGTCTTCACCACGCGGTCGAAGTCGCCGAGCAGGGCGACCAGCTCCTCGCGCAGCAGCGTGCGGAGCTCCTCGGGGGTGCGGGTGCCGAGGACCTTGACGCGCTCGCGCAGCCGGTCGACCAGCTCCTGGGTGGGGGCGACGCCGACGTCGGCGGTGAGGAGGGTCTCCTCGATCTCCTCCCAGGTGTCCTCGTCGAGGTGCTCGCGGGACAGCAGGGTGAGCAGCCCCTTGCCCAGCGAGTTCTGCGAGCGGGCGAGCCGGGCGCGGAGCCGGACCAGGCGGCCGGCGGTCGGCTCGGGCACCTCGACGGCGACCGGGGCCTCGACCTCGGCCTCGGCTTCCGCTTCCGCCTCGGCGGTCGGGAGGTCGACCTCCTCGATCGTGCGGCGCGGTTCCTCCCGCGGCGGCTCCGCCTCCTCGCCGACATGCGGCTCGGCGGGCGGGGCGGTGATGGTCGGCGTGGTGGGGGGAGCCTCGGCCGGCGGCAGCTGCTTCTTCTTGCGACCGCTGATCACGAGCCCGCTGGTCACGGCGACCGCGACGACCAGAGCGATGACTACAGCAAGGATGAGTTCCATAACCCGTCCAGTATCGGCCACCGGCCGACCGAACGGAGCGTGCGACAGCCGTTTCCATCTGACGCCACGTCAGCTATCGTCCCCCTCCACCGCGCGTACCGGCCGCCCAGCGGGGAGGGAACCCATGCCGTTCACCGTCGTCCGGTTCAATCTCGTCGATCCGCACGCCACGCCCGAATCACTCGCCCTGCGCTATCGCGCGGCCCTGGACATGGCCGTGTACGCGGACGGTCACGGCGTCGACACCGTGCAGACCGAGGAGCACCACGGGGCCGTGAACAACTGGCTCCCCGCCCCCTTCGCCTTCGCCGCCGGCGTCTTCGGGGCCACGCAGCGGATCGCGGTCACCGTCTCCGCGATCATCGGCCCGCTGCACGACCCGCTGCGGCTCGCCGAGGAGATCGCCGTCCTGGACCTGATGAGCAGGGGCCGCCTGGTCACGGTCGCCGGCATCGGCTACCGGCCGGAGGAGTACGAGGCGCACGGCGTCGACTGGGGCCGCCGCGGCAAGCTCCAGGACCTGCTCCTGGAGACGCTGCTGCAGGCCTGGACGGGCGAGCCGTTCACCTACCGGGGCCGTACGGTGCGGGTGACGCCGCGCCCGTACACCCGGCCGCATCCGATGCTGCTCGTCGGCGGCTCCTCGCAGGCCGCGGCCCGGCGGGCGGCCCGGCTCGGGCTGCCGTTCTTCCCCAGCGCGCACCTGCCGGAGCTGGAGACGTACTACACGGAGCAGTGCGCGCGGTACGGGACCGAGGGCTGGACGATGATGCCGGGCGCCGAGACGCCGCTGCTCCATCTGTCGGAGGACCCCGACCGGACCTGGGCCGAGTACGGGGAGCACTTCCTGCACGAGGCGCGGACGTACGCCTCCTGGCAGTCGAAGGACATCCGCAGCGCCGTGCGGTCGACCGCCTCGACCGTGGCGGAGCTGCGGGCGGAGGGCGTGTACCGGATCGTGACGCCGGACGAGTGCGTGGAGCTGGGGCAGCGCCTGGAGAGTCTCGTCTTCCATCCGCTGTGCGGCGGGATGCCGGTCGAGGAGGGCTGGCGCAGTCTGCGGCTGCTCTGCGAGAACGCGCTGCCCCGGCTCACCGCGTAGCCGTTCAGCCCATCTCCTCCAGCGCCTTGCCCTTCGTCTCCTTGACGTAGAGCAGCACGAAGGGGATCGAGAGCACGGCGAAGACCGTGTAGATGATGTAGGTGCCGGAGAGGTTCCAGTCGGCGAGGGACGGGAAGCTGGCGGTGATCGCCCAGTTGGCCATCCACTGGGCGGAGGCGGCGACGCCGAGGGCGGCGGCGCGGATCCGGTTGGGGAACATCTCGCCGAGGAAGACCCAGACGACCACGCCCCAGGACAGGGCGAAGAAGAGCACGAAGACATGGGCGGCGACGAGGGCCGTGACGCCCTGTGCGGTGGGCAGCTTGCCGTCGACGAGGTCGTACGAGAAGGCCCAGGCCTCGACGGCCAGCGCGATCGCCATGCCGGCGGAGCCGACGAGGGCGAGCGGCCGGCGGCCGACCCGGTCGACCAGGACCATCGCGATCACGGTGCCGATGATGTTGATGATCGACGTGGTGAAGGAGTAGAGGAAGGAGCCCTCCGGGTCGATGCCGACGGACTGCCAGAGCGTCGCGGAGTAGTAGAAGGCGACGTTGATGCCGACGAGCTGCTGGAAGACCGACAGGCCGATGCCGACCCACACGATGGGCAGCAGCCGGTGGCGGCTGCCGGCGACCAGCAGGTCCCTGAAGGTGGACTTGTGCTCGCTGCGCATGGCCAGCCGGATCTCGGCGACGCGGTGGTCGAGGTCGACGCCGTGGCCCTCGACCTCGGCGAGCACCTCCTTGGCCCGGTCGGTCCTGCCGACGGCCACCAGGAAGCGCGGCGACTCGGGGATCGCGAAGGAGAGCAGGCCGTACAGCAGGGCGGGCACGACCATGACGCCGAGCATCCACTGCCAGGCCTCCAGGCCGCCGATCTCACCGCGCTGATCACCGTCGGCGAGCTGCAGGATGGCGTAGTTGACGAGCTGGGAGATCGCGATGCCGGTGACGATGGCGGCCTGCTGGAAGGAGCCGAGCCGGCCGCGGTAGGCGGCGGGGGCGACCTCGGCGATGTACGCGGGGCCGATCACCGAGGCCATGCCGATGGCGAAGCCGCCGATGATCCGCCACATCGCGAGGTCCCACAGCGCGAACGGCAGCGCGGAGCCGACGGCGCTGACGCTGAACAGCACCGCCGCGATCCGCATGCAGCGGATGCGGCCGATGCGGTCGGCGATCCGGCCGGCGGTCGCGGCGCCGACGGCGCAGCCGATCAGGGCGATGGCGATGACCTGGGCGAGCGTGCCGGAGCCGATGTCGTACCGGTCGCGGATCGCCTCGACGGCGCCGTTGATGACGGCGCTGTCGTACCCGAAGAGGAAGCCGCCCATCGCCGCGGAGGCGGCGATGAAGATGACGTGTCCGAGATGCTCCGGATGGGCCGCTCGGCCCTCGGAGGGCGGCGGCTGAGGCGCCTTCGCGGTGTTGGTCACATGGACTCCTGAGGGCCCGGGCGGCGTTGCCGGGTGACGGGGGCGTGCCTTCCAGTGGGGCACAACTCGACGCCGCCCACCACTTCGGAACGAAGCGCCGGAGGGGGCCTGCTCAGCGCAGCCGCTGGCTGATGACCTTCGAGACGCCGTCGCCCTGCATGGAGACGCCGTACAGCGCGTCGGCGACCTCCATCGTCCGCTTCTGGTGCGTGATCACGATCAGCTGCGAGGACTCCTGGAGCTCCTGCATGATCCGGATCAACCGCTGGAGGTTGGTGTCGTCGAGCGCCGCCTCGACCTCGTCCATCACGTAGAACGGGCTGGGCCGGGCCTTGAAGATGGAGACGAGCAGAGCGACGGCGGTCAGCGAGCGCTCGCCGCCGGAGAGCAGCGAGAGCCGCTTCACCTTCTTGCCCGGCGGGCGGGCCTCCACGTCGACGCCGGTGGTGAGCATGTTGTCGGGGTCGGTCAGGACGAGCCGGCCCTCGCCGCCCGGGAACAGCCGGGAGAACACGCCCTCGAACTCGCGGGCGGTGTCCCGGTACGCCTCGGTGAAGACCTGCTCGACGCGCTCGTCGACCTCCTTCACCACCTGCAGGAGGTCGGTCCGGGTCTTCTTCAGGTCCTCGAGCTGCTCGGAGAGGAACTGGTGGCGCTCCTCCAGCGCCGCGAACTCCTCCAGGGCGAGCGGGTTCACCTTTCCGAGCTGCTGGTACGCCCGTTCGGCGGCCTTGAGCCGCTTCTCCTGCTCCGCCCGGTCGAACGAGCGGGGCCGGTTGCGCGGGTGGTCGGGGTCCTCGGGGAGCTCCTCGCCCTCGGCGGGCGGGGACGGCGGGACGAGCTGGTCGGGGCCGTACTCGGCGACCAGGCCGGCCGGTTCGACGCCGAACTCCTCAAGGGCCTTGGACTCCAGCTGCTCGATCCGCAGCCGCTTCTCCGCGCCCAGGACCTCGCCCCGGTGGACGGAGTCGGTGAGCTTGTCCAGCTCGGCCTTCAGGTCGCGGCCGCCGGTACGGGCCTGGGCCAGGCCCTGCTCGCGGGCGGCTTTGGCGGCCTCGGCGAGGGCGCGCTCCTGTTCGGCGCGGACGACGGAGACCTCGACATGGGCCAGCAGCGTACGGGCGCCGGCGGCGACGGCCGCCGCGACCTCGGCCTCGTGCCGGAGCCGGGCGCGGCGCTGGGCGGCGCGGGCGCGGGCCTCGCGCTCGGCGCGCGCACCGCGGTCGAGGGAGTCGGCCCGGCCGGCCAGGCCCTTGACCCGCTCCTCGTGGGTACGGACCTGGAGCCGGGCCTCCATCTCGGTCTGGCGGGCGTTGGCGCCGTCGGCGGCGAGCCGGTCGCGCACGGAGGTGTCGGGCTCCTCCTCCGCCGGCGACTCCTCGGCGACGAGCAGCCGCTCGGTCAGCTCCTCGGCCTCCATCAGCGCCTTGTCCAGGGCGTCCTGGGCGCGGGCCGCCGCGGCGGCGGCTCGCTCGGCCTCGCCGACGGCCCCGCGGGCCTGACCGGCGAGCCGGCCGAGCCGCTGGGCGACCGCGGACTTCTCCCGGTCGGCGGCGCGCCGCCGCTCCCCCAGCTCCTCGACGAGCGCCGCGGCGGCCCGGCGGTTCTCGGCGGCGGCCTCCTGCGCCTCGCCAAGCTCGGCGCAGCGCACGGCCAGCTCGTCCAGTTCGGCCGCGGCCTCGTCCACGGACGCCTGCACTTCGAGCAGGCTCGGCGCGCCCGCGGAGCCCCCGTGCGCGAAGTGTGCCCCGAGCAGGTCCCCTTCGGCGGTGACGGCGGTCAGCCGGGGGTACGCGTAGACGGCCTCCTCGGCCTCCTCCAGCGTCCCGACGACCACCATCCCGTCGAGCAACCGCCGTACGGAGCCGAGGAGTTCGGCGGGCCCTTGGACGTACCGGGCGACGGGGGCGAGCCCGTCGGCGTCCGGCGCTCCGGCCGGCTCCTCCGCCCCCGTCACCAGCAGCGCCGCACGGCCCGCGTCCTGCTTGCGCAGGAGGCGCAGCGCCTCGGCGGCGGCGCGGGGGTCGGCGACCGCGACGGCGTCGGCCGCCGCGCCGAGGGCGGCGGCGACCGGGACCTCGAACCCGGGGGTGACGTGGAGCAGCTCGGCGGCCGGGCCGAGCAGACCGGTCAGGGTGTCGCGGGCGGCGAGCAGCGCGCCCGTGCCGTCCTTGCGGCGCAGCCCCAGCGCGAGCGCCTCGTGGCGGGCCTGGGTCGCGGCCCGGCGGCGTTCGGCGGCGGTGGCCGCCTCGCGTGCGGCGCTCAGCGCGGCCTCCGCGTCGGCCAGCGCGGCCCGCGCCGTCTCGTGCCGCTCCCCCAGCTCGGAGTCGTCCGCGTCCAGCCCGTCGACCTCGGCCTTGAGCTGCTCGTACTCCTCCTGGGCCGCCGCCGCGCGCTCGGCGGCCTCGTCCCGGGCGGCGGCCAGCCGGTCGATCTCGGCCTGGGCGGAGGCGGCGCGCGAGCGGGCGGCGTTGACCTGCCCGTGCAGCCGGGCCAGGCCCTCGCGGCGGTCGGCGATGGCCCGGGCGGCGTCCTTGAGCCGGCGTTCCTCGACGGCGAGTTCGCGCTCCAGTTCGGCGCGGTGGGCGACGGTGTCCTCCAGGGCCCGCTCGGCCGCTTCGAGCGCGGCCTCCAGCTCCGCCTCCTGCTCGCGGATCCGGGCGGCCTCGCGCTCCATGTCCTCGGGGTCGCGGCCGCGCCGCTCCTCCGCGGGCTGCGCGGTGGCGCTCTTGACCCGGGCGTCGGCCAGCGAGATCGTGCCGCGCACCCGCTCGGCGAGCTGGGAGAGTTCGTACCAGGTCTGCTGGGCGCGCTGGAGCCTCGGCGCGAGCCGCCGCACCTCGTCCTCCAGCTCGGCCTCGCGGGCCTGCGCCGCCTTCAGCTCCGTCTCCACGCTCTGCTTGCGCGCGAGCAGAGCGGCCTCGTCGGCCACCTCGGCGCTGAGCGCCTGGCGCAGCCGTACGAGGTCGTCGGCGAGCAGCCGCAGCCGGGCGTCGCGCAGGTCGGCCTGGATGACGGCGGCGCGGCGGGCGACCGCGGCCTGCCGGCCGAGCGGCTTGAGCTGGCGGCGCAGTTCGTCGGTGAGGTCCTGGACGCGGGCGAGGTTGGCCTGCATCGCGTCCAGTTTCCGCAGCGCCTTCTCCTTGCGCTTGCGGTGCTTGAGGACGCCGGCCGCCTCCTCGATGAAGGCGCGCCGCCCGGTGGGGTCGGCGTGGAGCACGGAGTCGAGCTGGCCCTGGCCGACGATGACGTGCATCTCGCGGCCGATGCCGGAGTCGGAGAGCAGGTCCTGGATGTCGAGCAGCCGGCAGGTGTCGCCGTTGATCTGGTACTCGCTGCTGCCGCCCCGGAACATGATCCGGGTGATGGTGACCTCGGCGTAGTCGATGGGCAGCGCGCCGTCGGAGTTGTCGATCGTCAGCGAGACCTCGGCGCGGCCGAGCGGCGGCCGCCCGGTCGTGCCGGCGAAGATGACGTCCTCCATCTTCCCGCCGCGCAGCGACTTCGCACCCTGCTCGCCCATGACCCAGGACAGCGCGTCCACCACGTTGGACTTGCCGGAGCCGTTCGGCCCGACGACACACGTGATCCCGGGCTCGAACCTCAGCGTGGTGGCCGAGGCGAACGACTTGAACCCGCGGAGGGTCAGGGCCTTGAGGTGCACGCCTGCGGACTCTACCGGGGAGCCCGCGTTTCACCCATGAACGTGCAGGGCAGATCAGTCGGTAAGCCCGGGCGAACGCCCGGTGAACGGGGATGTCGGGGGGCCACGGACGGCTGCGGGCAAGAAAGAAGGGACGCCGAGGCGCCCCTTGCATATCTAGCGTTGCAGATAGCGTGAGTGTTTCTCACCTGCGCCCGTTGAGGGGCAGCTGGTACGTCAGGTGAGCGCAGGCTCCGCCTTGGGTACGTCGAGGTCGAGCTGAGCGGCGGCGGCGGTGAGCGCGTCGTTCTCGGACTGGATCCGTACGAGTTCGGACTCGAGGTCCTGGACGCGCTGCTGGAGCCGTCGCATCTCGGCGAGGAGTCGCGGGTCGGAGCCGCCGACGTAACCGAGAAGCGCCTTTGCCATGATGGATGGTCCTCCACACTGAGTGACCGACCGATGCGGTGTGGGTCGTGAGGGATTCGCACCCGCGGTGCTCGGCAGTACTTCTTGTCGTGCCGGTTCTTACTGCCAAACAGCTAAGGTGCGCGGGGCTTCCAGAGTCTCACCAAAAAGTTTGACGGTCAACACGATCACACCCCGTATCAACGGGCGACCGGGGGGTCCGCGGCCACATACGCATGTGGCGGCGCCTCGCAACTCGGTGCCCGGGGGGCGTGGAGATCATCCTTCCTCGCCGGGCGCGGCCTGACAAGTGCTTCTCGGCAATCACCAGGCCGTTTCCGTCCCAGGGGGCGCGCGGCACCGGCGCACGGACGGCGCATGATTCCGCCCGGCAGCCCCGTGGGACCGGCCGGGCGGAGTACACGCGGGCGGGCCGTCAGCGGACCGCGAAGCCGTCGTAGCCGCCGCGCGGTGTGCCCCAGATCTCCGTGACGCCGTCGACGCGGCCGGGCGTGTCGCCGGAGCGCAGCCAGTCGAGGAGACGGTGGCAATTCTCACTCGGGCCCTCGGCCACGACCTGCACCCGGCCGTCGTCGAGGTTCAGGGCGAAGCCCACGAGGTCGCCGATGTCCAGGGCGTTTGCCCTGGTGAACCATCGGAAGCCCACTCCCTGTACTCGGCCGCGCACCCAGGCGGTGAGCCGTACATGTTCGTTCATGGCTGCACGCTAACCGTCCAATTCCCCACGGAGCACCCCACCCCCGGCCGTCTTCGCGTACAGTCCCGACGCAATGGACTCACCCGTTCGGGCGTGTCGAATTGACAGTCGCACACGAAGCGATCACGAGTCGGTCAGGAACAGGAGGCGGAGCACATGGGACGCCATCGACGGAAGCGCGGCAGCAGGCCCGTGCGCACCGGGCTGCTCGGCGTCTCCGCCGCGGTGGCCGTCGGCGCGGTCGCGGTCGCGTCGGGCCTGCTGCCCGGCGGCGACACGTTCGACGTGGGCGGGGCGGAGAAGACGACGCAGGCGCAGCAGCGGAAGCTGGCGGAGCTGCTCACCCAGCAGGGCGGCGCGAGCGTGACCCCGTCGCAGTCCGCATCGGCGGCGCCGCGCACCCCGAGCACCGCCGCGCCGAAGCCCAAGCCGACGCCGACGAAGACCGCGACGAAGACGCCGGCCAAGACCCCGGCGAAGACCGCGAAGCCGACCCCGTCGGCGAAGCCGAGCAAGCCCGCGGCCCCGAAGCCGACGAAGACGGCGACCTCGGAGCCCACGAAGGCGCCGGAGCCCCGGAAGACCACGGAGACCAGGAAGCCGACGAAGCGCGTCACCGTCCCGGTGCAGACCGCCCGCGACGTGGCCGCCGAGTCCGAGGTGCTGCGCCTGGTGAACGCCGAGCGCGCCAGGGTCGGCTGCCAGGCCGTCTCCGCGAGCCCTTCGCTCGGCCGGCTGGCCGGCGCGTTCAGCGCCGACATGGCGAACCGCGCCTTCTTCGACCACACCGACCCGGACGGCGACACCCCCTGGGACCGCGCCGCGCAGGCGGGCGTCCTCGGCCTCGGCGGCGAGAACATCGCCCGCGGCCAGGCGGACGCCGCTGCGGTCATGGCCGCGTGGATGAACAGCGACGGCCACCGCGCCAACATCCTGAACTGCGACTACACCCGTCTCGGCGTCGGCGTCCACTACGCCGACGGCGGCCCCTGGTGGACGCAGGACTTCGGCGTCTGACCGGACCCGCAGCACAGCACAGCGCACAGCGCTCACCGTCGGTGAGCGCTGTGCGCACGTAAGCTGAAGGCATGACGGACAGAAGCCTCGCCTTCGACGTGTTCGCCCGCGGGTGCACCTCCCGCGAGACGCTGGAGCACGCCACGGGACGGTGGGGGGCGCTGACGCTCGCCGCACTGCACGCGGGCTCGTTCCGGTTCAACGAGCTGCGCCGCCGGGTCGACGGGGTCAGCGAGAAGATGCTGGCGCAGACGCTGCACGCGCTGGAGCGGGACGGACTGGTGCACCGGGAGGCACAGCCGGTCAACCCGCCGCGGGTGGACTACCGGCTGACCCCGCTCGGCGCGTCCGTCGCCGAGCGGCTGGTGGAGCTGATCGCCCTCGTCGAGGGGCGGATGCCGGAGGTGCTCGCGGCCCGGCAGAGCTACGACGAGACGCGCACGTCCTGACGCGCTAGCGCGGCGGCCGCTGGCAGCGGGGGCAGAAGTAGCTGGAGCGGTTCATCCAGGGCCGGCGCCGCATGGGCGAGCCGCACCTGCGGCAGGGCTCGTCCTCGCGCCCGTACGCGTCCAGGGACCGGTCGAAGTAGCCGGACTCGCCGTTCACGTTCACGTACAGGCTGTCGAAGCTGGTGCCGCCGGCGGCCAGCGCCGCGTTCATCACGTCCCGCACGTGGCCGAGGAGCTCCGCGGAGCGGGGGCGGGTGAGGGTCGCGGTGGGGCGCTCGTAGTGCAGCTTGGCCCGCCACAGCGCTTCGTCGGCGTAGATGTTGCCGACGCCGCTGATCAGCGACTGGTCGAGCAGCGCCCGCTTGATCGTCGTACGCCGCGCGCGCAGCGCGGTCTGGAACGCGCCGTCGTCGAACGCCGGGTCCAGCGGGTCGCGGGCGATGTGCGCGATGACGTCCGGCAGTCCGTCCGGGGTGTTGTCGTGCAGGGAGAGCCCGCCGAACGTCCGCTGGTCGACGAAGCGCAGCTCCGTGCCCCGGTCGTCGTCGAACCGCACCCTGATCCGCAGGTGCTTCTCGTCGGGCGCGTCGTGCGGCTGCACCAGCAGCTGGCCGCTCATGCCCAGATGTCCCAGCACGGAGGCGTCCGTGTCCGCCAGCGGGATCCACAGGTACTTGCCCCGGCGCATCGCCGTCCCGAGCCGGTGGCCGGTCAGCCGGGCCGCGAAGTCCACGCCGCCCGCCGGATGCCGGCGCACCGCGCGCGGGTGCAGGACCTCGACCTCGGCGACGGTCCGTGCGGCGACCCAGCGTTCGAGCCCCCGGCGGACGACCTCGACCTCGGGCAGCTCGGGCACGACACACTCTCCTCACCGGGGAACGGATGTCCGCAGCCTACCGCCGCCCCGCGAGCCCCCGGAAACGAGTCCGCCCGCCCCTCGGAAGGGGCGGGCGGATGGTTCGAAGGATCAGGCCGAGGGAAGGTCGGCGGGCTTCGGCGCCCCGCCGTCCTGCTCCGGCCCGGCGGACTCGGCCGCGGCCTTGGCCGCCGCCTCCCGCTCGGTCGCGGCGGCCTTGATGGCCGTCCAGGCCGACTCTGCGGCCTGCTGCTCCGCTTCCTTCTTGCTGCGGCCGGTGCCGGTGCCGTACGAGACACCACCGACGCGGGCGGCAGCAGTGAAGGTCTTCTCGTGGTCCGGACCCTCCTCGCTGACGAGGTACTCGGGAACGCCGAGACCCTCCGCGGCGGTGAGCTCCTGGAGGCTGGTCTTCCAGTCCAGGCCGGCACCGAGGTTCGAGGACTTCTCGATCAGCGGGTCGAAGAGCCGGTGGACCAGCTCGGACGCCGCGTCGAGGCCCCGGTCGAGATAGACCGCGCCGATCACCGCTTCGAGGGTGTCGGCGAGGATGGACGCCTTGTCCCGGCCCCCGGTGCCCTCTTCGCCCCGGCCGAGCCGGATGAAGGAACCGAGATCGAGGCCGCGGCCGACCTCCGCCAGCGCACGCGAGTTGACCACCGCGGCCCGCAGCTTGGCCAGCTGGCCCTCGGGCAGGTCGGGGTGGGTCTGGTACAGCGTGTCCGTGACCACCAGGCCGAGCACGGAGTCCCCGAGGAACTCGAGACGCTCGTTGGTGGGCAGACCGCCGTTCTCGTACGCGTAGGAGCGGTGCGTCAGCGCACGCACCAGAAGGGCGGACTCGAGCTGATACCCGAGCCGCCCTTCCAGAAGCGTGTGGGACGAGGCGTGGTCCGTCTTGTCGGACTCAGACATCGTGCCTCTCACCAGCCACTCAGACCGAGAGGACCTGGCGCTTGTTGTAGGTGCCGCAGCTCGGGCACGCGATGTGCTGCTGCTTCGGCTCCTGGCAACGCTCACACGAAACCAGGGTGGGGACCGCAGCCTTCCACTGCGACCGGCGGTGGCGCGTGTTGCTGCGCGACATCTTCCGCTTCGGAACAGCCACGGCTACTTCTCCTGCTTCTCGGCGGCGCTTCGGACGTCCCCGTCAGAGGCTTTGCCGCTCATGTTGTCCTTCTCATCGGTTCCCAGCGAACCGGCGAGTCCCTGCAGTGCCGCCCAACGGATGTCGACGGCGTCGTGGTGGTGGTCCGGGTTGTCGTTCAGGTTGATTCCGCATTCGGAACACAGACCTTCACAGTCCTCCCGGCACACCGGCTGCATCGGCAGTGCGAGCACCACCGCATCGCGCAGCACGGGTTCGAGGTCGAACATGCCGTCCTCGAGGGGGATCATGCTCTCGTCGTCCTCGGTCTCCTCGTCCGCGGCCGCCCTGGAGCGGCCCCGGTCGTCGGAGTCCGGGTACGAGAACATCTCCTGGAAGTCCACGTCGAGGTCGAGCTCGACGGGCTCCAGACACCTTACGCACTCCCCCTCGGCCGATGCACGGGCGGTGCCTGTGACGAGCACCCCTTCCATGACCGACTCCAGGCGGAGTTCCAGCTCGACGGGCGTGCCCTGCGGCACCCCGACGACTCCTTCGACACCGAGGTCGCGAGGGGCCTCGACCGTCCGCGAGAGCCGCTGCAGGGCACCAGGACGCCGCCCCAGCTCGTGTGTGTCGAACACGAGGGGGTTGCGGTGGTCGAGGCGCGTGCTCAGGGCTCTTCCTGCTTTCGGTTCGTGAGGAGACTGCCGCGTTCGAATCCGGGGACGAAGCGGGCAGCGCGGATCGCGGGCATACGCGCGACCGAACAGCCAGGATACTGGACGCTTCGCTCAGGGCCCAATCCGGGCTCAGTGCCCCTGTTCGTAACGGCGCAGCTGCTCCAAGTCGATCATGCTCGTGTCGAAGAAGCTGGTCTCGTCGAGCGCGGCGGGCTGCTGCTGGGGCTGCTGGTAGTACTGCTCCGGCTGCTGCTGGTACGCGTACGGGTCCGCGGTCTGCTGCTGGTACGCATAGGGGTCCTGCTGGTACCCGTACTGGGGCTGCTGCTGGTAGCCGTACGGATCGGCCTGCACGGGGATCTGCGCCACGGGCTGAGGCTGCTGCTGTGACTGAGGCTGCGGCTGCGACTGCGGCTCCGGGTCGGCCAGCTGGGCGAGCTGCGACAGATAGTCCGCGTCGCTCGTGTGCACCGGGTTCCCGGCCGCGTCCTGCAGGGCGATGTGCTCGCCGAGCGCGTCCGTGGCGATCCGCCCGTGCAGCTTCTGCCGGCCCCGGCCGACCGCCTCCAGGGTCTTGCTGAGCACCGCCTCGAACGCGGCCAGCTTGGCGTCCACGTAGTCGTCCGCGCGCTGGATCAGCGTCTGCGGGTCGGAGCTGTACTCGGGGGCGTCCTCGTCGGCGTACCCGTGCTCGTCGAGGCCCGGGCCGCGGCCGAGCAGCTTCTCGCGGCCGCGGTCGACGGAGCCGATGGTCTTGTTGAGCACGACCTCGAAGTTGGCCAGCTTGGAGTCGACGTAGTCGTCGGCCTCGGTGCGGATCTCCTCGGCCTCCCGGCGGGCCTCGGTGAGGATCCGGTCGGCCTCGCCCTGGGACTCCCGGGCGATGTGGGTGTCGGAGACGAGCGAGCCGCGCTCGGCGTGCGCCGCCTCGATGATCCGCTCGGCCTCGTGACGGGCCCGCTCGACCATCAGCGCGCTGTCGCCGATGACCTCCTGGGCCTGCGCCAGGGAGTTCGGCAGGGCCTCCCGCACCTCTTCGAGCATGGCGAGCAGTTCGGCGCGGTTGACCACGCAGGACGCCGACATGGGCATGGAGCGGGCGCTCTGTACCGCCGAGACGATCTCGTCGAGCTTCTTCTGCACGTCCACCTGGTGCTCGCCATTCTCTACAGCCGGTTGGAGACGGACGGGACGACTGTAAGCGCAGTCGCCGCCGCTCCGACACCGAGTGACGGACTGTCAGCGTCCGTGGCGCAAGGTCACTCCTGCGAGCGCCGCTCGGCGAGCCGCGCGGTGAGCCGCGAGAGCACGGCCGGCGGGACCAGGTGGGCGACGTCGCCGCCCCAGGCCGCGACCTCCTTGACCAGCGACGACGACAGGAAGCTGTACGTCGGGTTGGTCGGCACGAACAGGGTCTCGACGCCCGTGAGCCCGTTGTTCATCTGCGCCATCTGCAGCTCGTAGTCGAAGTCGCTGACGGCCCGCAGTCCCTTGACGATGGCGGGGATGTCGCGCTGCTTGCAGAAGTCGACGAGCAGTCCGTGGAAGGCCTCCACCCGGACGTTGCCGAAGCCGGCGGTGACCTCACGGATCAGCTCGATCCGTTCGTCGACCGTGAACAGGCCCTTCTTGGACTGGTTGATCATCACGGCCACGTACACCTCGTCGTACAGCTTGGAGGCGCGGGCGATGATGTCGAGATGTCCGTTGGTGATGGGGTCGAATGACCCCGGACAGACGGCGCGGCGCAACTTGGGTCCCTCGCTCTCCGGTCCGGTCATGGCGCGTCTTCGCACGTGGCGGCGGCGCGACCGTACCAAAACGTTCCCTCGCCGTAGCGACGGGACCGCAGCGGCTCGAAGCCGGCCGGCCAGACGAACTCACCGCCCCTGGTGCTGCGCTCCACGGTGACGAGAGCATCTTCCGTGAGCCAGCCCCCCGAGCGCAGTGTGAGCAGAATCTCTCGAAGATCGTCGTCCGAGACGGCGTACGGCGGGTCGAGGAACACGACGTCGTACGGCTCTCCCGGGGCCCCGGCCACGACCTGCTCGGCCTTCCCGGCCCGTACGTCGGCCCCCGGAAGCCCGAGCGCCCGCACGTTCTCCCGCACGGTCCGCACGGCCCGCTGGTCGGCCTCCACCAGCAAGGCGTGCGACGCGCCCCGCGAGAGGGCCTCGAGGCCCACCGCACCGGACCCGGCGTACAGATCGGCGATCCGCGTCCCGGCGAGGCTCCCCAGGAACGACTCCCAGGTGGAGAACAGGCCCTCACGCGCACGGTCGGAGGTGGGCCGGGTGCCGTTGCCCGGGGGCACGGCGAGGCGGCGTCCGCCGGCGGCGCCGGCGATCACGCGGGTCATCTGGGGGTCCTGTCCTTCGCGGCGGTCTGTGCCTCAACGATAGGACGAGGTCACCCCTTGTCCAGGTACTCCTCCCGCTCCTTGTCCAGCAGCGCGTCCAGCGCGACCCGTAGTTCGGGGTGCCGGTCGAGCTCCGGGTCCGCCTCGACGACCGCCGTCGCCTCCTCGCGGGCGGCGGCGATGACCTCCTCGTCGTCGATCACGGCCAGCATCCGCAGACTGGACCGCACCCCGGACTGGGCCTGCCCCAGCACATCGCCCTCCCGCCGCTGCTCCAGGTCGATCCGCGACAGCTCGAACCCGTCCAGAGTGGCGGCGACCGCGCTCAACCGCTGCCGGGCGGGGGTGGCCTCGGGCATCTCGCTGACCAGCAGACACAGCCCGGGCGCGGATCCACGGCCGACCCGCCCCCGCAGCTGGTGCAGCTGGGAGACGCCGAACCGGTCCGCGTCCATGATCACCACGGCGGTGGCGTTGGGCACGTTCACGCCCACCTCGATGACGGTGGTGGCGACCAGCACGTCGACGTCCCCCGCGGCGAAGCGCCGCATCACCGCGTCCTTGTCGTCGGGATGCATCCGCCCGTGCAGCACCTCGACCCGCAGCCCGGCCAGCGGGCCTGCGGAGAGCTTCTCCGCGACCTCCAGGACGGCCAGCGCGGGCCGCTTCTCGGCCTCGTCCTCGGCGGACTTCTTCTTCGGCTCCTCCTCGTCGCCGATCCGCGGGCACACCACGTACGCCTGATGCCCGCCCTCGACCTCCTCCCGCACCCGCTCCCAGGCGCGGGCGAGGAAGTGGGGCTTGTCGGCGGCCGGGACCACATGACTGGCGATGGGCGACCGGCCGGCCGGCAACTGGTCGAGCACGGAGGTCTCGAGATCGCCGAAGACGGTCATGGCCACCGTCCGCGGAATGGGCGTCGCCGTCATCACCAGCAGATGCGGCGGCTGCTTCCCCTTGCCCCGCAGCGCGTCCCGCTGCTCCACACCGAACCGGTGCTGCTCGTCGACGACGACCAGCCCCAGGTCGTGGAACTGCACCTTGTCCTCGATGAGCGCATGGGTGCCGATGACGATCCCGGCCTCACCGGTGACCAGATCGAGCAGCGCCTGCCGCCGCGCGGCGGCTCCCATGGACCCGGTCAGCAGTACGACCTTGGTCGCCTGCTCCGCGCCCCCCAGCATCCCGCCCTCGGCGAGCTCCCCCATCATCTCGGTGACGGACCGGTGGTGTTGCTGCGCGAGCACCTCGGTGGGCGCCAGCATCGCGGCCTGCCCCCCGGCGTCCACCACGGCGAGCATGGCCCGCAGCGCAACCAGGGTCTTGCCGGAGCCGACTTCTCCCTGGAGCAGCCGGTGCATCGGGTGCTCGGCGGCGATTTCGTCGAAGATCTCCCGGGAAACCCTCTGCTGTCCCTCGGTGAGGGTGAACGGCAGCTTGGCGTCGAAGGCGTCGAGCAGTCCGCCCTCGACCGGGCGACGGGCCACGGCGGGCAACTGCCCGTCGGCATGCCGACGTCGCGCCAGCGCGACCTGGAGCACGAAGGCCTCGTCCCACTTCAGCCGCTGCCGGGCGTCCTCGATGTCGGCCTTGGTCCGCGGCCGGTGGACCTTCTGCAGCGCCTCGCTCAGCCCCACAAGACCCCGCCCGTCCCGCAGCGCCTCGGGCAGCGGGTCGACGGCCTCGACGGCGCTGGGCAGGGCGGCGTCCACGGCCTTGGCGATCTTCCACGACTCCAGCTTGGTGGTGGCGGGATAGATCGGAATGAGGGCCCCGGCCCAGGCGTCCACGGCGTCGTCCCCGTCGCCCCGGAGCAGTTCGTACGCGGGATGGGCGAGCTGGAGCTTGCGGTTGAACAGCGACACCTTGCCGGCGAACATGGCCCGCGTCCCGGGCAGCAGGTCCTTGTGCGGTTTGTGGACGCCCTTGCCGAAGAAGACGAGCTGCAGCCGCCCGCTGCCGTCGGTGATGGTGACCTCGAGCCGCTGCCCGCGCCCCTTGGCCGAGTTGAAGGTGTGGACCCGGGCGTCGGCGACCTGGGCGACCACGGTCACGTGCTCGTCCAGCGGCAGCTCGGACAGGGCGGTCAGCTCACCGCGCTCCGCGTACCGCCGCGGATAGTGGTGCAGCAGATCGCCGACCGTGTGCAGATCGAGAGCCTCGGCCATGACCTTGGCGGTAGGCGGGCCGAGGACCTTCTTCAGGGGTTCGTCGAGCGCAGGCACGGATCCATTGCACACCACGGCACCGACAAGGGCGTACGGCGGCGCGGCCGACGGCGGACTGCTCCCGCCCCTGCCCGGCTACTCGACCCCGATCAGCAGCGGCGCCCCGCCGGCCCCGGCGTCGTACACGGCCGTGTCGACGGCCAGGTAGCGGCGCCGCACATGGGCCTCCAGGGACGCGGCCAACTCCTCGGGCGCGTTCTCCCCGACGATCAGCGTCACCAGCTCGCCACCCGCCGACAGCATCCGGTCGAGGACCGTCACCGCCGTGGCGCCCAGCTCCTGCCCGATGACGGCCACGTCGCCCTCGATGAGCCCAAGCACGTCCCCGGCCTGGCACACCCCCGCCGAGGTGAACGACTGCCGTTCCGCCACGGCGAGTTCGGCGTACCGCGTCGCGCCCGCGGCCGCCGTCATCGCGACCACGTCCTCGTCGAACCGCCGGTCCGCCTCGTGGACGGCCAGCGCCGCGATGCCCTGCACGGCGGCCCTTGTCGGGATCAGCGCGACCCGCACGCCCTCCGCCCGCGCCCGCTCGGCGGCCGCGGCCGCGGTGGGCCGCAGGTCGGCGTCGTTGGGCAGCAGCACGACCTCGCGCGCGTGCGCCCGCAGGATCGCGTCCACCAGTTCGCCGCTCGCCGGCGGCCGCCCGGCCTTCGCCAGGACGGTCGTCGCCCCGGCCTCCCGGCACAGCTCGGCCAGTCCCTCGCCGGGCAGGACGGCCACGACCGCCCGCTGGACCTGCTCCACCCGACCCGCGTCCCCGGCCGCGAAGTGCGTGATCCGGATCCGGTACGGCCGGCCCGCCTCCACGCCCGCCTCGACCGCGGCGCCCGCGTCGTCGACGTGCACGTGGACGTTCCAGAGCCCGTCCCCGCCCACCACGACCAGGGACTCGCCGAGCCCGTCCAGCCGCTCCCGCAGCCGCGCGACCGCAGCATCCTCGGCCTCCAGGAGGTAGATCACCTCGAACGCGGGCCCGCCCTCCTCGGTGCAGGCGTCGTCGTCGGCGGCCGCGACCGGCCGGTGCAGCGCCGCGAGCGGGCTCTGCGCCTCGCCCGACAGCGCCTCGACCAGCGCGCCGAGCACCATGACCAGACCGCGTCCACCGGCGTCCACGACCCCGGCACGCTCCAGCACGGCCAGTTGTCCGGGCGTCGCCTCCAAGGCCGTCCGCGCCCCCTCGTACGCCCTCCTGGCCACCGCCACGAGGTCCCCGCCCCCCTCGGCCGCGTGCGAGGCGGCGGCCGACGCGGCCGTGGCCACGCTCAGGATCGTGCCCTCGACGGGATGCGCCACGGCCTGCCGGGCCGCGTCCGCGGCGCTCGTCAGCGCCTGCGCGAGGTGACGTCCGTCACGCCCGCCCGCCAGCACGGAGGCCATGCCACGCAGCAGCTGCGACAGGATGGTCCCGGAATTCCCCCGCGCCCCGATCAGCGCCCCGTGCGCCATGGCCTTCACGGCCTCGGGCGCATCGGGCACGTCGCCGTCCTCGAACGCAGCGTCCAGCGCACGGGCGGCGGACTCCACCGTCAGATAGAGATTGGTCCCGGTGTCCCCGTCCGCCACGGGATAGACGTTGATCGCGTCGATCGCCTCGCGCTCGCGCCCGAGCGCCGCCAGTGACAGGGAGCACCAGGTCCGGACCGCTGCGGCGTCGAGGTTCTGCGCGGTCTGCGGCACCTGGTGATCCTCCTGCTGGGTGGCCTGGGGCGGCGGCGGGGCTGCACCGCAGGTTAGACCCGGCCGCCGAGGAGACCGGGGGCGGGGCCCGGGGACGACATGGTAGTTTCGTTCCACGGGAGCAGCCGTTGTATGCTGCTTCGGTTGCCCGGCACCGTCCGGGCCATTCCCCCGGCAAGCCACTTCAGATCACTGATCCGATTCCGGTGCGCCGGATTTCACTGTAAATCTGAAGTCTTTGGAGTGACCCGTGGCTGCCAACTGCGACGTCTGCGGCAAGGGGCCGGGCTTCGGCAACAACATTTCGCACTCGCACCGCCGCACGTCCCGTCGCTGGAACCCGAACATCCAGCGCGTGCGTGCCGTGGTCGGTCGGACGCCGAAGCGGCTCAACGTCTGCACCTCGTGCATCAAGGCCGGCAAGGTCTCGCGCTAACGCCGACGTTTCGTCGTAGCGCAGCCCCTGCGGTTGCCTTGAAGGCCGGTTCACCTCGGTGAACCGGCCTTTCGCCATGTCCGGGACGGGTTCGGCGGCGCGGTTCAGCGGCGCAGTTCCCACCCGTGGTCCACGGGGCCGATCCCGCCGCCCAGTGCGAAGCCGGCCGCGATCGCGCCCGTCACGTACTCCTTGGCCTCTCGTACGGCCTCCGGCACGGTCAGGCCCTTGGCCAGCCCCGCCGCCACCGCGGAGGCGAGCGTGCACCCGGTCCCGTGGGTGTGCCGGTTGTCGTACCGGGGCGCCCGCAGCCAGTGCTCCTCGGCCCCGTCCGTCAGCAGGTCGACGGCCTCGGCGGCGCCGGGCAGATGCCCGCCCTTGATCAGCGCCCACCGCGCCCCGTACGCCAGCACGGCGTCGGCCGCGGCCCGCATGTCGCCCTCGTCCCGCACCCGCACCCCGGTGAGCTGTGTCACCTCGTCGAGGTTGGGCGTGGCGACGGTGGCGAGCGGCAGCAGCTTCGTCCGCACCGACTCCAGCGCGGACGCGGCCAGCAGGGCGTCCCCGTGCTTGGAGACGCCCACGGGATCGACGACCACCGGGGCGGAGCCGGCCGCGAGCAGCTCGGCCACCGTCTCGACCAGCACCGCCGACGCCAGCATGCCGGTCTTCACGGCCTGGACGCCGATGTCGTCGACGACGGCACGGTACTGGGCCCGTACGGCCTCCTCGGGCAGCTCCCACGCGCCCTGGACGCCCAGCGAGTTCTGCGCGGTGACGGCGGTGATCACGCTCATGCCGTGCGTTCCCAGCGCGAGCATGGTCTTGAGGTCGGCCTGGATCCCGGCCCCGCCGCCGGAGTCGGACCCGGCGACGGTCAGCACGAGCGGCAGCGGGCCCGCGCCGGGGGGACGCGAGGTCACTCCGTTCCCCCGAAGTGGTCCCAGCCGCCCTTCGTGTGCCACGGCGCGCCGTCCACCGTCACCTGCGGCAGCGCGGACGGGTTGAGGACCTCGCCGATCACCTTCCACCGCGCCGGCAGCTTCACGTCCGGCGGGAAGGTGGCCACGATGGCGTGGTCCTCGCCGCCGGTGAGCACCCACTGCAGCGGGTCGACGCCGACGGCCTGGCCGATGTCGTTCATCTGGCTCGGGATGTCGATGAGCCCGGACCGCAGGTCGATCCGGACCTTGCTGGCCTCGGCGATGTGCCCGAGGTCGGCGATGAGCCCGTCGCTGACGTCGCACATGGCGGTCGCGCCGAGCCCGGCCGCGGCGGGGCCCGCGTGGTACGGCGGCTCGGGCCGCCGGTGGGCCTCGACGAAGGCCCGCGGCGAACGGAAGCCCCGGGAGAGCACCGCGTAGCCGGCGGCGGACCAGCCGAGCCATCCGGTGTACGCGACGACGTCGCCGGGCTGGGCGCCGCCGCGGGTGACGGGCTCGTGGTTGCGCAGGTCGCCGAGCGCGGTGATCGACACGGTGATCGTGTCGCCCCGGACGACGTCGCCGCCCACCACGGCCGCGCCCGCGACCTGGCACTCGTCCCGCAGCCCGTCCATGAGCTCGACCGGCCAGGTCACCGGCAGTTCGGCCGGGACGACGAGCCCGAGCAGCAGCGCCGTCGGCACGGCGCCCATGGCCGCGATGTCCGCGAGGTTCTGCGCGGCGGCCTTGCGGCCGACGTCGTAGGCCGTCGACCAGTCGCGGCGGAAGTGCCGTCCTTCGAGCAGGATGTCCGTGCTGGCCACCACGCGCCGGTCGGGCGCGGAGACGACGGCCGCGTCGTCGCCGGGTCCGATCCGTACCGCCGGGGTGGCGGTGAGCCGCGAGGTGAGCTCCTTGATGAGCCCGAACTCCCCCAGCTCGCCGACTGTGCCCTTCACCGCGCCTCACCTCGTGTCGTCGTGCTCGTGTCCCCCGCGCCCGTACCGGGGCCGAAATTGGGGTCGCGAGCCGTCACTGCCATGGGTACGGTCGAGTAGACCGTCAACTTCTGTCGTGCGTACGCCACACCGCGCGCCCCCACGGCCGCGCGGGTCTCCCCGCTGCGCTCGGGGACGCGGTAACGTGGCGAACCTTTACATCGGGTTCTGCTCCCCGCAACGAGCCTCGTCATCATTTTCGCGGCCGCCCTGGAGGTTCCGTGGTACAGGCGTACATCCTCATCCAGACCGAGGTGGGCAAGGCGTCGCTCGTCGCCGCAGCCATCTCCGAGATCCCGGGGGTGATCCAGGCAGAGGACGTGACGGGCCCGTACGACGTGATCGTCCGCGCGCAGGCCGACACCGTCGACGAGCTCGGCCGGATGGTGGTGGCCAAGGTCCAGCAGGTGGAGGGGATCACCCGTACCCTGACCTGTCCGATCGTGCATCTGTAGCCCCCGTCTACCCTTGGCCGGTGATGACTTCCCACCGGCCCTTCGCTCTGCCCGTCGCCGCGCTGGCCGCCGCCGTGCTGCTGCCGGCCGTCGCGGGCTGCTCCCCGACGGACGCGGCGGCGTCGGTCCCGGTTCCCAGCCCGCCGGCCGAGGAGGCCGGCTACTGCCGTGCGCTGCACGACGCGCTTCCGCAGACCCTGTCGGGTTTCGACCGGAGCGAAGCGGAACCGGAGTCGGACCTGACCGCGGCCTGGGGGGACGGGGCGATCGTACTGCGCTGCGGGGTTCCGCGGCCCGAAAAGATGAGCGATCCCCAGGCGTCGGGTCTCGACGTGAACGGGGTCGGCTGGCTGCTGGAGGTGCAGCGGTCCGGTGCTCCCCGTTTCACCTCGACGTACCGGAAGACGTACGTCGAGGTGACGCTGGACGAGCGCTTCACCCATGACTCGGGCCCGCTGATCGGTCTCGCGGAACCGGTCGCGAAGACGGTTCCGAAGAGCCTGTAACTCCCCCCGCGGGCCTTCTCGCGGCTCTAGCGCAGTCCGGTGGACCGCGTCAGCGCCGCCTGGATGAGGCGGTCGACGAGCTCCGGGTACGAGACCCCGCTCTCCTGCCACATCCGCGGGTACATGGAGATCGGCGTGAAGCCCGGCATCGTGTTGATCTCGTTGATGACGAACTCGCCGTCCTCGGTGAGGAAGAAGTCCGCACGGACCAGGCCCTCGCAGGACACGGCCTCGTACGCGGCGACGGCGAGACGCTGGATCTCGGCGGTGGCGTCGTCGCCGATCGGCGCGGGGACGATGCCGGAGGCCGAATCGATGTACTTGGCCTCGAAGTCGTAGAAGTCGTGGTCGGTGACCGGCGGGATCTCGGCGGGCACACTGGCGCGCGGGCCGTCCTCGAACTCCAGGACGCCGCACTCGATCTCACGGCCGCGGATCAGCGACTCGACGACGACCTTCGGGTCGTAGCGGCGGGCCTCCTCGATCGCCTCGTCCAGGCCGCCCAGGTCGTCGACCTTGGTGATGCCCACGGACGAACCGCCGCGGGCCGGCTTCACGAAGAGCGGCCAGCCGTGGTCGGCGGCGAACTCCACGATCTTCTTCCGCGCCGCGGCCGGGTTCTGCTCCCATTCGCGCGGCCGCACCACGACGTACGGGCCGACCGGCAGGCCGAAGGAGACGAAGACCCGCTTCATGTACTCCTTGTCCTGGCCGACGGCGGAGGCGAGCACGCCCGCGCCGACGTACGGGACGCCGGAGAGCTCAAGCAGGCCCTGCAGGGTGCCGTCCTCGCCGTACGGGCCGTGCAGCATCGGGAAGACGACGTCGACCTCGCCGAGCGCCTTCGGCACGGTGCCGGGCTCGGTGAGCACGACCTCGCGGTCGGCCGGGTCGACGGGCAGGACCACGCCGCCGGTCTCGGACTCGGCGAGTTCGCCGACGCTCGGCAGCTTGCGGTCGGCGATGGCCATCCGCTCGGGGGCGTCGGCCGTCAGGGCCCAGCGCCCCTCCGTGGTGATGCCGATGGGCAGCACGTCGTACTTGTCCCGGTCGATGGCGCTCAGGACGGCGCCGGCGGTGACGACGGAGATGGCGTGCTCCGAGCTGCGGCCGCCGAAGACGACGGCCACGCGCGGCTTGCGGGGGCTCTGGATGTTCTCGCTCATAACGCGATGAGCGTACCTTGACGGTCCTCCCCCGGCCGAGAAGGCCGTGCGAGCCTCCACGACCCCTCCCCCGGTCAGCGCCTTTCGGCCTTGGCGCTGCGGGACATGAGCTCCTTGAGGCCGACCACCGGCGGCTTGCCCTCGTGGACGATGGAGACGACCGTCTCGGTGATCGGCATGTCGACGCCGTGGCGGCGGGCCAGATCGAGCACGGACTGGCAGGACTTGACGCCCTCGGCGGTCTGCTTGGTGACCGCGATGGTCTCCTCCAGGCTCATCCCGCGCCCCAGGTTGGTGCCGAAGGTGTGGTTGCGGGAGAGCGGCGAGGAGCAGGTGGCGACGAGGTCGCCGAGGCCGGCCAGTCCGGAGAAGGTCAGCGGGTCGGCGCCCATGGCGAGGCCGAGCCGGGTGGTCTCGGCGAGGCCGCGGGTGATGAGCGTGGCCTTGGAGTTGTCACCGAGGCCCATGCCGTCCGCGATGCCGACGGCGAGGCCGATGACGTTCTTGACCGCGCCGCCGAGTTCGCAGCCGACGACGTCGGTGTTGGTGTACGGGCGGAAGTACGGGGTCATGCAGGCGCTCTGGAGCCGCTGGGCGACCGTCTCGTCGGCGCAGGCGACGACCGAGGCGGCGGGCTGCCGGGCGGCGATCTCCTTGGCCAGGTTGGGGCCGGTGAGCACGGCGACGCGCTCGGCGGGCACCTCCGCGACCTCCGTGATGACCTCGCTCATCCGCTTGGCGGTGCCGAGTTCGATGCCCTTCATCAGGGAGACGAGCACGGTGTGCGGGGCCAGCTTCGGCGCCCAGTCGGCGAGGTTGGCGCGCAGGGTCTGCGAGGGCACGACGAGGACGGTGAAGTCGGCGTCGCGGGCGGCCTCGGCGGGGTCGGTGGTGGCCCGCAGGTTGGCCGGGAGGGCGATGCCGGGCAGATAGTCCGGGTTCATGCGGGTGGTGTTGATCGCGTCGACGGGCTCGGCGCGGCGGCCCCAGAGGACCACCTCGCAGCCGGCGTCGGCGAGGACCATGCCGAACGCGGTGCCCCACGAGCCCGTGCCGAAGACCGCCGCCTTGACGGGACGACTCACTTGCTTCCCTCTCCTGCGGCCTTGCGCCGCTGCTCCAGCCTGGCCTGGCGGTGGTCGTACGGGCTCTCGGGCGCCTGCTCGCCGCGGACCTCCTCCAGGAGCGCGGTGATCGCGGCCATGATGACCTCGGTCGCCTCCCGCAGGACCTCCGGCGTGGGCTCCTCGCCGTAGAACCGGGAGAGGTCGACCGGGGGTCCGGCCTGCACGATCAGCGTCTTGCGCGGGAAGAAGTTGAACTTGTCCTCCCTGGCGTACGGCGGCATCGCCAGGTTGGCGCCCCACTGGGCGACCGGGATCACCGGGGCCTTGGTCATCAGCGCGACGCGGGCGGCGCCGGTCTTGCCGGCCATGGGCCACATGTCGGGGTCGCGGGTGAGGGTGCCCTCGGGGTAGAAGGCGACGCATTCGCCGCGCTCGATGGCGTCGACGGCGGCGCGGAAGGCGTCGAGGGCGTTGGTGGTCTCCCGGTAGACGGGGATCTGGCCGGTGTTGCGCAGCATCATGCCGACGAACGAGCCCTTGAAGAGGGCGGCTTTGGCGAGGAAGCGCGGGACCCGGCCGGTGTTGTACTGGTAGTGCGCGTAGGAGAGCGGGTCCAGATACGAGTTGTGGTTCACCGCGGTGATGAAGCCGCCGTCGGCGGGGATGTGTTCCGTTCCGCGCCAGTCCCGCTTGAACAGAACCACCAGCGGCGGTTTTGCGATGGCCGCCGCCAGGCGGTACCAGAAGCCGATTCTGCGGCGGGACACTCGAACACCTTCCTCTGGGACTGGGCGTGCAGGGGGTCAAGTGTCGCCCCATGCTCCTGGTCTGTCGAGAACACCGTACGCCCCGGTTCGGAGCCCGGCCCTCCGGGTCACGCGGCCGTCGCGACAGAATGGACGGCGATGAACACCGATCCGGACGGGGGCTGGTCCCTGGTCGTGCCGTTGAAGCCCCTTGCGCTGGCGAAGAGCAGGCTCGCCGCGGTGTCCGGGGAGCGGCTGCGGCCGCGGCTGGCGCTGGCGTTCGCGCAGGACACGGTGGCGGCGGCGCTGACCTGCCCGCGGGTGCGGGATGTGGTGCTCGTCACGGACGACCCGGTGGCCTCGGTGGCGCTGGCGGCGCTGGGCGCGCGGATCGTGCCGGACTTCCCCGGGGCCGGGCTCAACGCGGCGCTGGCGCACGGGGCGCGCGAGGTGCGGCGGGGGCGGCCGGGTGCGCGGGTGGCGACCCTCAACGCGGATCTGCCGGCGCTGCGGCCGGCCGAGCTGGACCGGGTCCTGGCGGCGGCCGAACAATTCCCCCGGGCATTTCTCGCGGACGCCGCGGATATCGGTACGACTTTCCTTTCGGCCGATTCCGGGTTCGAATTGCGGCCCGCTTTCGGGGGTGCGTCGCGCCGCCGGCATTTGTCGTCGGGGGCGGTGGAAATCCGGCTCGCGGGGGTGGATTCGGTGCGCCGGGACGTGGACACCGGCGAGGATCTGGCGGCGGCGCTCGCACTGGGCGTCGGCCCGCGGACGGCGGCCCGCTGGGCGCCGACGAACGGTTAGGCTGCGGCCCATGCAGGCGACCGCGTACACGTACGACCCCGAGACCCACAGCGGCAGTGTGCTGCTGGACGACGGCACCCCGGTGGAGTTCGGCGCCGCGGCCTTCGAGGCGGGCGGCCTGCGGCTGCTGCGTCCGGGGCAGCGGGTCCGGATCGAGACCGAGGGCAAGGGCGCGGGGCTGCGGATCACGCTGGTGACGCTGCTGACGTTCTGACGCGTCCACCCGTCCTGACCTGCGAGTCTTCGGACGCGCCGCGGGCCGGGCTCCCAGAGGGAGCCCGGCCCGGCGCGTGAGTGGCCTGGTGCCGCTGTGCCGCTTACTTCCTGGCGGCGGTCTTCTTGGCGGCGGTCTTGCGCGCCGTCGCCTTCTTGGCGGGCGCCTTCTTCGCGGCGACCTTCTTGGCCGGCGCGGTCTTCTTGGCGGTGGCCTTCTTGGCCGCGGCGGTGGTCTTCTTCGCCGGGGCGGCCTTCTTGGCCGTGGTCTTCTTGGCGGCCGCGGTCTTGGCGGCGGTCGTCTTCTTGGCGGCGGTGGTCTTCTTCACCGCCGCCTTCTTGGCGACCGTCTTCTTGGCGGCGGCCTTCTTGGCGGCGGTCGTCTTCTTGGCCGCGGCCTTCTTCACGGTGGCGGAAGCGCCGCCGGTCAGGCTGCCCTTGGGGGCCTTCTTGACGGAGACCTCGCCGCCCTTGGGGAGCTTCTTCGAGCCGCTGACCAGGTCCTTGAAGCCCTGACCGGCCCGGAAGCGGGGCACGGAGGTCTTCTTGACCCGCACCCGCTCACCCGTCTGCGGGTTGCGGGCGTAGCGGGCCGGGCGGTCGACCTTCTCGAACGACCCGAAGCCGGTGACCGAGACCCGGTCGCCGCCCACCACGGCACGCACGATGGCGTCGAGCACGTGGTCGACGGCCTCGGCGGCCTGCTGGCGACCGCCCACCTTGTCAGCGATCGCTTCTACGAGCTGCGCCTTGTTCACGTCTTCCCCTTCGGAGACATTGCCAGAACGAAAGTGTTCAAGCGTTTTCGCACGTTAGGCAGATATATACCGCAAATCAAACACGAAACGGTCTAATCACCCTAGTGCCGCAACGCTGTGCAGATGTTGCGGAGTTCCGGTGGTCAGTCGCCTTCAGGGAATCGGCCCTCGTCGAGGTCCTTCATCAACCGGTCGAGACGCGCTGCCGCGTCCGCGAGATCGTGCTTCGCCGCGGCCGTGACGACCAACAGCTTCCGGGACAGCGCCATCCTTACGCCCTCCGGGACTTGCAGTTCGCGCACTTTCGTGTGCGCTTCCTTCAATCGGTCGGCGACTGCCTCGTAGAGCTCGAGTTGGCTGTCGCGTTCCATGCACCGATTGTGCCATCTAGGGCGAGTTGTCGCCCGACGGGGGCTCAACATGGCACTGCGCCCCCCACCCGGAGGTGGAGGGCGCAGTGCTGGAAAACCGCTGCTCAGGCCGTAATTGTGCGGGGCTTGAAGGACGGCCGGGCGGCCTCGTAGGCCGCGATGTCGGCTTCGTTCTGAAGGGTGAGGCTGATGTCGTCCAGGCCGTTCAGGAGCCGCCAGCGGGCGTTCTCGTCCAGCTCGAAGTCGGCGTCGATCCCGGCCGCGAGGACCTTGCGGGCCTCCAGGTCGACGGTGACCTCGGCGGTCGGGTCGGCCTCGGTCAGCTCCCACAGGGCGTCCACCGTCTGCTGCGGCAGGACGACCGTCAGCAGGCCGTTCTTCAGCGAGTTGCCGCGGAAGATGTCGGCGAAGCGGGAGGAGATCACGGCCTTGAAGCCGTAGTTCTGCAGCGCCCAGACGGCGTGCTCGCGGGAGGAGCCGGTGCCGAAGTCGGGGCCGGCCACCAGGACCGAGGCGCCCTGCCGCTCGGGGCGGTTGAGGACGAACTCGGAGTCCTTGCGCCAGGCCTCGAAGAGCCCGTCCTCGAAGCCGTCGCGGGTGACCTTCTTCAGCCAGTGGGCCGGGATGATCTGGTCGGTGTCGACGTTGCTGCGGCGCAGCGGGACGGCACGGCCGGTGTGCGTGGTGAAAGCTTCCATGGTTCCTCAGACCCCCGCGGTGGTGGCGACGTCGGACAGATCGGCCGGGGAGGCCAGGTGGCCCAGTACGGCGGTGGCGGCGGCGACCTGCGGGGAGACCAGGTGGGTGCGGCCGCCCTTGCCCTGCCGGCCCTCGAAGTTGCGGTTGGAGGTGGACGCGGAGCGCTCACCGGGAGCCAGTTGGTCGGGGTTCATGCCCAGACACATCGAGCAGCCCGCGTGCCGCCATTCGGCGCCGGCCTCCTTGAAGACCTTGTCCAGGCCCTCCTCGACCGCCTGCAGGGCGACCCGGACGGAGCCCGGGACGACCAGCATGCGGACGCCGTCGGCGACCTGGCGGCCGTCCAGCAGCGCCGCGGCGTTGCGCAGGTCCTCGATGCGGCCGTTGGTGCAGGAGCCTACGAAGACGGTGTCGACCTTGATGTCGCGCAGCGGCTGGCCGGCGGTCAACCCCATGTACTCCAGGGCCTTTTCGGCGGCCAGGCGCTCCGAAGCGTCTTCGTACGAAGCCGGGTCGGGGACGTTCGCCGAAAGCGGCGCGCCCTGGCCGGGGTTGGTGCCCCAGGTGACGAACGGCGCCAGCGCGGCGGCGTCGACGACGACCTCGGCGTCGAAGACGGCGTCCTCGTCGGACTTCAGGGTCTTCCAGTACGCGACGGCGGCGTCCCAGTCCTCGCCCTCGGGGGCGTGGGCGCGGCCCTTCAGGTACGCGAAGGTGGTCTCGTCGGGGGCGATCATGCCCGCGCGGGCGCCGGCCTCGATGGACATGTTGCAGATGGTCATCCGGGCCTCCATCGAGAGCTTCTCGATGGCGGAGCCGCGGTACTCCAGGATGTAGCCCTGGCCGCCGCCGGTGCCGATCTTCGCGATGATCGCCAGGATCAGGTCCTTGGCGGTGACGTCCTCGGGCAGCTCGCCGTCGACGGTGATCGCCATGGTCTTCGGGCGGGCCAGCGGCAGCGTCTGGGTGGCCAGCACGTGCTCGACCTGGCTGGTGCCGATGCCGAAGGCCAGCGCGCCGAACGCGCCGTGCGTGGAGGTGTGCGAGTCGCCGCAGACCACGGTGGTGCCGGGCTGGGTCAGGCCCAGCTGCGGTCCCACGACGTGGACGACGCCCTGCTCGACGTCGCCCAGCGGGTGCAGCCGGACGCCGAACTCGGCGCAGTTCTTCCGCAGGGTCTCCAACTGGGCGCGGGAGACCGGGTCGGCGATCGGCTTGTCGATGTCGAGGGTCGGGGTGTTGTGGTCCTCGGTGGCGATGGTGAGGTCGAGGCGGCGGACCTGGCGGCCGTTCTGGCGCAGACCGTCGAAGGCCTGCGGGCTGGTCACCTCGTGCAGCAGGTGCAGATCGATGAAGAGGAGGTCGGGCTCGCCCTCGGCGCGCCGGACGACGTGGTCGTCCCAGACCTTCTCCGCGAGTGTCCTACCCATCGCTTTCCCTCCGGCCGGCGAGCTGCACCGGCACTGCTAGAGACCCGTTTCGCGGGCCGTTGTGCGGCCGCTCCACCAGAGTGGCAAGTTCCTCGGAAAATTGAACTTGCGTTTCACAGAGTGAGACGCGAATATCGTTGCATGGACAACTCTAGCGGCGTGGGCGTTCTCGACAAGGCAGCCCTTGTCCTGAGCGCCCTGGAGTCCGGTCCGGCCACCCTCGCAGGTCTGGTCGCGGCGACGGGACTCGCACGACCCACGGCACACCGACTGGCCGTGGCACTGGAACACCACCGGATGGTGGCCCGCGACATGCAGGGCCGGTTCATCCTCGGACCGCGGCTGTCGGAGCTCGCCGCCGCGGCCGGCGAGGACCGTCTGCTCGCGACCGCCGGGCCGGTGCTGACGCATCTGCGCGACGTCACCGGCGAGAGCGCGCAGCTCTACCGGCGCCAGGGCGACATGCGCATCTGCGTGGCGGCCGCCGAGCGGCTGTCCGGCCTTCGGGACACCGTCCCGGTCGGCTCCACGCTGACCATGAAGGCCGGCTCCTCGGCGCAGATCCTGATGGCCTGGGAGGAGCCCGAGCGGCTGCACCGCGGCCTCCAGGGCGCCCGCTTCACGGCGACGGCCCTGTCGGGCGTACGACGCCGCGGCTGGGCCCAGTCGATCGGCGAGCGCGAGCCGGGCGTGGCGTCCGTCTCGGCGCCCGTACGGGGCCCGTCGAACCGCGTGGTGGCCGCCGTCTCGGTCTCCGGACCGATCGAGCGCCTCACCCGCCACCCGGGGCGCATGCACGCCCAGGCGGTGATCGACGCGGCCGGCCGCCTCACCGAGGCCCTGCGCCGCAACGGCTGACGCTGTTCAGTTCTCTCCATCCGTTCATCCCGGCCCACCGCTCCAACGCCGCAGCGGTGGGCCGGAGTTGTGTCCGGACACGGGAGCACGGGACGAACAGCGAAGAAGCCCTCCCCCGAAGGGAAGGGCTTCTTCGTTTGGTACCCCCGACCGGATTCGAACCGGCGCTACCGCCTTGAGAGGGCGGCGTGCTAGGCCGCTACACAACGGGGGCAAGATCAAAAGCCACGCGACGGTAGTCGCATGTCTCACAGTCGCTGGCCTACCTGGACTCGAACCAAGACTAACTGAACCAGAATCAGTCGTGCTGCCAATTACACCATAGGCCACTGGTGGTATAGACCAGTTGGTACCCCCGACCGGATTCGAACCGGCGCTACCGCCTTGAGAGGGCGGCGTGCTAGGCCGCTACACAACGGGGGCCCTAGCGATCCTGCATCGAGTTCACCGGGTGCGACCCTGGTGATCCCGCGGGAAGGATCTGTACCCCCGACCGGATTCGAACCGGCGCTACTGCCTTGAGAGGGCAGCGTGCTAGGCCGCTACACAACGGGGGCTTTGCGGATCAGATCCGCGAGTTGCAGATGAGCTCTGCGAGCTGGCCTACCTGGACTCGAACCAAGACTAACTGAACCAGAATCAGTCGTGCTGCCAATTACACCATAGGCCACCAAAACTCGATCCCCGTCGAGGGGATCTTGTTCGGGTTGTGCTCCGGTGGGTCTCGGCCTTTCGGCTTGCTCCCCTCGGCGCAGGAAGAACATTACCCGAAGGTGTCCGGCGCTCCAAAACGGGTATCCCCGCGCAGCAACGCGGGGAGCTGGTGGAGGTCGGTGATGCGGGTCAGCTCCGGCCGTCCGCCCACCTCGGAGCGGTCCAGCCAGATGCCGGCGAGCCCCGCCTCGTCGGCCCCGCGGGCGTCGATGTCCGGGTGGTCGCCGACGTACGCGACCTCGGCCGGGGGCAGGCCCAGGGCAGCACAGGCGGCGTGGAAGGCCTCGGGGGCGGGCTTGGCGACGCCAAGCTCCACGCAGCACAGGACGGCCTCGAAGCGGTCCCGTACGCCGAGCGCCCGCAGCTTGGGCTCCTGGACGCGGCTGCTCGCGTTGGACAGCACGGCGTGCCGGTACTCCCCCGCGAGCAGGTCGAGCACCGGCAGGGCGTCCGGGAACAGCTCCCAGGCGGCCTCGTAGTGGGCCACGTACCGCTGCAGCCAGCCGTCGACCGCGGCCCGGCCGAGTTCCGGTTGCCCGAGGAAGTCCCGCACCCGCTCGCGCCGGTGCTCCTCGTAGTCCCCGCCCTGGGCCTCGAACCGCCGCCAGTGCAGCGTGGTGAGCTCCTGCCAACGGCGAAGGGCCTGGTCGACGGAGTCGAATCCGTCCACCAGGCCCTCGACCGTGAGATGGTCCCGCATGCCGGCCAGATCGGCCGTGGCGTAATCGAAGATCGTGTCGTCCACATCCCAGACCACGGCCCTGATCGTCATGGGGCCGACCCTACGCCGCCAGCTTCTCCAGGGTGGCGTCAATGCGGGAAAGCGTCTTCTCCTTGCCCAGGATCTCCAGGGACTCGAAGAGCGGCAGGCCCACCGTGCGGCCGGTGACGGCGACGCGGACCGGGGCCTGGGCCTTGCCGAGCTTCAGGCCGTGCTCCTCGCCGGCGGCCAGGACCGCGTTCTTGAGGGACTCCGGGTCGTTCCAGTCCGCGGCCTCCAGGGTGGCGCGGGCGGTGCGCAGCAGGGCGTCGGAGCCCTCCTTCATCGCCTTCTGCCAGGAGGCCTCGTCCGCGACCGGCTCCTTCAGGAAGAGGAAGTCGACGTTGGCCGTGATGTCCGAGAGGACGGTGAGGCGGGTCTGGGCGTACGGGGCGATCCGCTCCCAGGCGGCGCGGTCGAAGTCCTCGGGCGCCCAGTTCGCGTGCGGGGCCTGCAGCCAGGGCTCGCAGGCCTCGGCGAAGGTCTTCACGTCCAGCATGCGGATGTGGTCCGCGTTGATGGACTCGGCCTTCTTGAGGTCGAAGCGGGCCGGGTTGGCGTTGACGTCCGCGATGTCGAACTTCTCGATCATCTCGGGGATGGTGAAGATGTCCTGGTCCGCGGAGAACGACCAGCCCAGGAGGGAGAGGTAGTTCAGCAGGCCCTCGGGCAGGAAGCCGCGCTCCCGGTAGAGGTTGAGAGAGGCCTGCGGGTCGCGCTTGGAGAGCTTCTTGTTGCCCTCGCCCATCACGTACGGCAGGTGGCCGAACTGCGGGATCTCCTTGGCGACGCCCAGCTCGATCAGCGCCTTGTAGAGCGCGATCTGGCGCGGGGTGGAGGAGAGCAGGTCCTCGCCGCGCAGGACGTGGGTGATCTCCATCAGGGCGTCGTCGACCGGGTTGACCAGCGTGTACAGCGGGGCGCCGTTGGCGCGCACGATGCCGTAGTCCGGGACGTTGTCCGGGGTGAAGGTCAGCTCGCCGCGGACGAGGTCGGTGAAGGTGATCGGCTCGTCGGGCATCCGGAAGCGGACGATCGACTCGCGACCCTCGGCGCGGTAGCGCTCGATGCGCTCGGCGCTCAGGTTGCGGCAGGTGCCGTCGTAGCCGGAGGGCTTGCCGGCCAGGCGGGCCGCGTCGCGGCGGGCCTCCAGCTCGACCGCGGTGCAGAAGCAGTGGTACGCGTGGCCGCCGGCGAGCAGCTTCTCGGCGACGTCCCGGTAGATGTCCATCCGCTGGGACTGGCGGTACGGGGCGTGCGGGCCGCCGATCTCCGGGCCCTCGTCCCAGTCGAGGCCCAGCCAGCGCAGCGAGTCGAGCAGCTGGCCGTACGACTCCTCGGAGTCGCGGGCCGCGTCGGTGTCCTCGATGCGGAAGACCATGGTGCCCTGGTTGTGCCGGGCGAAGGCCCAGTTGAACAGGGCGGTGCGGACCAGGCCCACGTGGGGGTTGCCGGTCGGGGACGGACAGAAACGGACGCGGATCGCGTTAGCCACGCTTGATCACCTTGTTGGTGAGAGTGCCGATGCCTTCGATGGTGACGGCGACCTCGTCGCCGACGTTGAGGGGGCCGACCCCGGCGGGGGTGCCGGTGAGGATGACGTCGCCCGGGAGCAGCGTCATGGCCTCGGTGATGTGGACGACCAGGTCCTCGATGGAGCGGATCATGTCGCTCGTACGACCCAGCTGGCGTTGCTCGCCGTTGACGGTGCACTGGATGGTGACGTCGGCGGGGTCGAGGTCGGTCTCCACCCAGGGCCCGAGGGGGCAGGAGGTGTCGAAGCCCTTGGCGCGGGCCCACTGCTTCTCGCGCTTCTGGACGTCGCGGGCGGTGACGTCGTTGGCACAGGTGTAGCCGAAGACGACGTCCTTGACCCGCTCGCGGGGCACCTCGCGGCACATGCGGCCGATGACCACGGCCAGTTCGGCCTCGTGGTGCAGCTCGTCGGAGAAGGAGGGGTACTCGATGGCGTCACCGGAGCCGATCACCGAGGTGGTGGGCTTGAAAAAGGTGATCGGCGCCTCGGGGACCTCGTTGCCGAGTTCGGCGGCGTGCTCCGCGTAGTTGCGGCCGATGGCCACGACCTTGTTGGGGAGCACGGGAGGCAGAAGCCGTACCTTGTCGAGGGGGACCTTGGTCCCGCTGAGCTCGAAGTCGGTGTACGGGATGCCCTTGATGATGTCGAGAACGAGGCCGTCCGGGCCCTCGCCCTCGACGGCGCCGAAGGCGACATTGCCGTCGATGGAGAATCTGGCGATGCGCACGAGTGCTGTCGCCCCTCACTGATGCTGGCTGGAGTCTGACGCTCCAGGCTAACGCGGCGAGAGGGGCGGCCTGCTGAAATACGGCGCTGCGGACTACTCCGCGACGGCGGGCACGGGCGCGACCATCAGGACGGTGCGGCGCGGGTTGGCGGTCTGGGTCGGCAGCTCCGCGGCGTACTCGGACTGTGCGCCCCGCTCCAGCTGCTCGGCGTCCTCCAGGTGCGCCAGCGTGGTGCGGCGGGGGTTGGCGATCTTGCGCAGCAGCGTGGTGGTCTTCATCGCGGGTGTCAGGCCCTCTACAGAGTCGCGTCACTTGTAAAGCGTCAGGCTAAACACTCGCTTCCCTTCGAATACATGGAAGAGACACCGATCAAGGTGTGAGTTTGCTCACCACTCAAGGGATGATTCCGGCATTGCGGACCACTATCCAGGGCCCATGAAACGGACATCTCGTACGTGAATGCGTTATTCCGCTCCTGATCATGGCGACTGGGACACTCGCCCACCGTCGCCACTTGATAGGGAAAAGTCCGGTTCGCCCCTGATCATCTTCTACGGCCGGTGACGTATCGTGCACACGTTGTCATGCGCTCCGGCACGCGAGACGCGGCTCTTGTTGGAGATCCGGCACTGTGCTGGAATTCCACGCACCGCCGCGGGTTCGCAGGACCGGCGCGCAGGGTGGCGCATCACCGCGCCGAGCGAGCGGCGGGGAAGGGGGAACTGCGCCGGTCGAAGACGACCACCATGGGGTGCATCTGCATCTCACGACGCCCGACACCGTCCGTCCGTTCGCGCGGGGGACGCCTGGTCCAGAGGTTGCGACGCTAGTGCAGGGACGATTCAAGAGGGATGGCAGCAGCGCGGCGGAACAGGAGCCGCGCGGCGGGAACGACCGTGGCTCCTCGCCCCAGCACACTCCGAACCCGGCTCAGGGTGCGGCCGGTGAGGGCGGTGACTCCGCGGTGCGCAGCACGTCCGCCGGCGGCCCGGCGCCCGAGCCCGCCGCCGCACCGAAGGCCAAGTCACCCAACGATGCCGGGCCGCGAATAGCCCTGCGGAACTGGCGCATCTCGACGCGTCTGGTCTCGCTGCTCGCCCTGCCCGTGGTCGCGGCCACCACCCTGGGCGGGATTCGTATCAACGAGTCCCTCCAGGACATGGAGCAGCTGGAGCACATGCAGCTGCTGACCAAGCTCACCAAGGAGGCCACGGACCTCGCCGAGGCCCTCCAGGCCGAGCGCGACCTCTCCGCCGGCCCCCTGTCGAACGGCGCCTCGCCCAGCGAGTTCAAGGTCGCCGACCCCCGCAAGAAGACCGACCGTGCCCGCACGGCCTTCCTGGACGCGACCGGTGCCATCGGCGACACCATGGGCGACGACGCCCTGGAGAGCATCCGCACCAACGCCAACCAGATCGCCCAGCAGGTCGTCACGCTCGACACCCTGCGCCAGACGGCGTACAAGGGCAACGAGCCGACCTCGCAGACGGTCGAGCAGTACAGCCGCATCATCAACTCGCTGCTGAGCCTCTCCCAGGACATGGCGCAGGCGACCAGCAACCCCGAGATGATCAAGCGGACGCGTGCCCTCGCCGCGTTCTCGCAGGCCAAGGAGTACGCCTCCATCCAGCAGGCGATCATCGCCGCCTCGCTGCCGCCGACCGACCAGCAGCTGGGCAAGCTGGACCGGCAGGACCGGCTGTACGCGGAGGCCGCGCGCAGGGCGGAGAAGACGGCCCGCACCCGCTTCGAGACCATCTACGAGTCCACCGGCGGCAACGCGCAGGAGCTCACCGAGTCGCTGGAGTCCGGCAACTCGTCGGTCGAGGCCGCGAACGCCTACGCCGAGCGCGTGCTCAGCACCGACTCCGGCCTGTCGACCTCCGCCAAGCGCGGTTACCTCGACTTCACCGACGAGTACGGCACCAAGATGCAGGCCATGAGCCGCATCGAGGGCGACCTGCTCGGCAAGATGGAGACCGAGGCCCGTGAGCTGAAGCAGGAGTCGCAGCGCGACGCGCTCATCAACGGTGCGCTGATCCTGCTCGTCCTCGGCGTCTCCCTCGTCGGCGCGTTCGTCGTGGCCCGGTCCATGATCCGCTCGCTGCGCCGGCTCCAGGACACCGCGACCAAGGTCGCCCAGGAACGCCTGCCCGAGCTCGTCAAGCAGCTCTCCGAGGCCGACCCGCAGGACGTCGACACCTCCGTCGAGTCCGTCGGCGTCCACTCCCGCGACGAGATCGGCCAGGTGGCCGAGGCCTTCGACGAGGTGCACCGCGAGGCGGTCCGCCTCGCCGCCGAGCAGGCCATGCTGCGGGGCAACGTCAACGCGATGTTCACCAACCTCTCGCGCCGCTCGCAGGGTCTCATCCAGCGTCAGCTCTCGCTCATCTCCGAGCTGGAGTCCCGCGAGGCCGACCCGGACCAGCTGTCCTCGCTGTTCAAGCTCGACCACCTCGCCACCCGTATGCGCCGGAACGGCGAGAACCTCCTCGTCCTCGCGGGCGAGGAGCCCGGCCGCCGCTGGACCCGCCCGGTCCCGCTGGTCGACGTGCTCCGCGCCGCCGCGTCCGAGGTGGAGCAGTACGAGCGCATCGAACTGGCCGCGGTCCCGGCGACCGAGGTCGCCGGCCGTGTCGTCAACGACCTCGTGCACCTCCTCGCCGAGCTGCTCGAGAACGCCACCTCGTTCTCCTCGCCGCAGACCAAGGTCCGCGTCACCGGTCACGCGCTGCCCGACGGCCGGGTGCTCGTCGAGATCCACGACACCGGCATCGGCCTCTCCCCCGAGGACCTCGCCGCGATCAACGAGCGGCTCGCCTCGCCGCCCACCGTGGACGTCTCGGTCTCCCGCCGCATGGGTCTGTTCGTGGTCGGCCGTCTGTCCCTGCGACACGGCATCCGCATCCAGCTGCGCCCGTCCGACTCCGGCGGCACCACCGCGCTCGTCATGCTGCCCGTGGACGTCGCCCAGGGCGGCCGGAAGCCCGCGCCCAAGCAGGGCGCCGGCGGCCAGGGCCAGGTCCCGCAGGGCCAGGGCGCCCCGGGCGGCCGGCTGGCCGCCGGTCCCGGCGCCGCCGCGGGCCTCGGCGGGGCGGGCCGGCTCGGTGCCGGCTCCGGCCCGCGCGCCGCGCTGCCCGGCCGGGACGGCGCGCGTCCGAACGGTCCGCAGAACCCGCAGAACCCGCAGGGCCAGTCGCCGCAGGCGCCCCAGGCCCCGCAGCGTCAGGGCGCCGGCTTCGGCGGCGGCGCGAAGAGCGCCATCCCGTCCCGTACGGACGTCTGGCAGAACTCCGGCCCGGGCCAGAACGCCCCGGCCGCGCCGAACCCGCAGGCGCCCCAGGCTCCGCAGCCCGCGCACAACGGTTTCCAGGCCCCCGCGCCGGCCCGCCCCGACCAGGGCCGGCCGCAGCAGGGCCAGGGCGGTCCCGCCGACGGCGGTCGCCGTCCCGGCCTCCCGGGCGGCCCGCGCGCCGAACTCCCGGGCGCCGGGCAGCCGCAGCGTCCGCAGACCCCGAGCTGGGGCAACGACCGGACGCAGCCGCCGCAGCGGCAGTCGACCCCGCTGGACGCCCCGCGCGGTCACGAGGAGCCGGAGACCACGGGTCCGTACACCCGCTCCGCGGCCCCTCAGGGCCCGCACGCCACCGGGCAGTTCGCCCGTCCCGAGCTCCCGCAGCCGCAGGGCTACCAGACCGGCCGGCAGGACCCGGCGGCCACCGCCGCGTTCCAGCGCCCGGACTTCAACGCCCCGCAGCCGCCCGCGCCGCGTCAGCGCGCGCAGGAGGCGGACTTCGGCGCACCGCGTCCGGCCGCCGGTCTGCCCGCCGCGCCGCAGCCCGAGGCGCTGCCTCCGGCGAGCGGCGGCGGTGACGGCCGTACGCCGCTGTACGACACCCTGGAGACGAACTGGTTCCGCGGCCAGCAGGCCGAGGCGCAGCGCGTCCCCGAGGTCGAGCAGACGATGCCGACGCCGGTGGTGCCGCAGCAGCCCCAGCAGCAGCGCCAGGCCCCCGCGGCCCCGCGCCGCCCGGCCGCGCCGCAGCAGCAGGCGCCGCAGTCCGCCCCGCAGCAGCAGGCGCCTCAGGGCACCCCGCAGCAGCAGGCGCAGTGGCGTACCTCGCCCAACGACGACCTGGTGCGTCAGGCCGAGCGGGCCCGCAAGCCCTCGGCCGGCGGCGTCACCACCTCCGGGCTGCCGCGACGGGTACCGCGCGCCAACCTCGTGCCCGGGACCGCGCAGGAGCAGGCCCAGACGGCCGGCCCGCAGGTCTCCCGTGCACCCGACGACGTCCGCGGCCGACTCACCAACCTGCGCCGCGGCATCCAGCAGGGCCGACAGGCGGGCAACTCGAACACGGGTAGCTTCAACATAGGCCCCACTCACCAGCAGGAGCGTGAGTTTTGAGCGCCATGAGCCAGGCTGCACAGAATCTCAACTGGCTGATCACCAATTTCGTGGACAACACCCCCGGGGTGTCCCACACCGTGGTGGTCTCCGCCGACGGACTCCTGCTGGCGATGTCCGAAGGATTCCCCCGCGACCGCGCCGACCAGCTGGCGGCGGTCGCGTCCGGACTGACCTCGCTGACCGCGGGCGCGTCCCGGATCTTCGAGGGCGGTCCGGTCGCCCAGACGGTGGTGGAGATGGAGCGCGGCTTCCTCTTCATCATGTCGGTCTCGGACGGCTCCTCGATGGCCGTGCTCGCACACCCCGAATGCGACATCGGCCTCGTCGGCTACGAGATGGCGCTGTTGGTCGACCGGGCCGGCACCGTTCTCACCCCGGACCTCCGCGCGGAGCTCCAGGGCAGCCTGCTCCACTGATCCGCCCAGCACGCCGAGCGGTGCGCCCCTCCGCACCGCTTAGTCCCACCTACCGTCCGGCCGCTCCACGGCCCCCCCACCGGCCCCACCAGACGGCAGTCGACCGCTTGCTGTCCCGCCCGGAGGATTCATGACCCCGCCCACCGCCTCTCACGATCCGTACGGCGCCTCCCTCGACGAGCCGTACGGACATGAGGGCGACCAGCCGCTGGTGCGTCCCTACGCGATGACCGGCGGCCGGACCCGGCCGCGCTACCAGCTCGCCATAGAGGCGCTGGTCAGCACCACGGCGGACCCGGCGAACTTCGCCAGTCTGCTCCCGGAGCACCAGCGCATCTGCCACCTCTGCCGTGAGGTGAAGTCGGTGGCGGAGGTCTCGGCCCTGCTGTCGATGCCTCTGGGCGTGGCCCGGATCCTCGTCGCCGACCTGGCCGAGGCCGGCATGGTGGCCATCCACCAGCCGGGCAACGGCGAGGCCGGCGGCACGCCGGACGTGACTCTGCTCGAAAGGGTGCTCAGTGGACTTCGCAAGCTCTAACGGAGGGGCCGGCGCCTCCGGTCGTTCCACCACCAGCGCGAAGATCGTGGTGGCGGGCGGCTTCGGCGTGGGCAAGACCACGTTCGTCGGCGCCGTCTCCGAGATCAACCCGCTGCGCACCGAGGCCGTCATGACGTCCGCCTCGGCGGGCATCGACGACCTGACCCACACCGGGGGCAAGACCACCACCACGGTGGCGATGGACTTCGGCCGCATCACCCTGGACCAGGACCTGATCCTGTACCTCTTCGGTACCCCGGGCCAGGACCGCTTCTGGTTCATGTGGGACGACCTGGTGCGCGGTGCCATCGGCGCCGTCGTCCTCGTCGACACCCGCCGCCTCGCCGACTGCTTCCCCGCCGTCGACTACTTCGAGAACAGCGGCCTGCCGTTCGTCATCGCCCTCAACGGCTTCGACGGAGATCAGCCGTATCAGCCGGAGGAGGTCCGCGAGGCTCTCCAGATCGGGCCGGACACCCCGATCATCACGACTGATGCCCGCCACCGCGCGGACGCCAAGAGTGCGCTCATCACGCTCGTCGAGCACGCACTCATGGCACGACTCAAGTAGAAATGCGCCTACGGCAGTTGTCGTAGAGATCTTGGGGGCGGCCTGTGTCCTTTGACACGGTCCGCCCCCGTGTTCATAACATTTCGACAGAGAATCGGGGCCCTTCGGACACCCGACGCATCCGCCCGGTGTCGCTGCGCTCACATGAGCCCCGCCTTTTGACGGGGCTCGCTCTTTATGCCCGTTTTATCAACGGTCCCGACCACGAAAAAGCGGCCGCTCAGGCTGTTTGGAACGGACACCCATCACGTGCTGCAATTCATGAACTCCCGAGTAGTACGGCCCTGAACGAAACACGGCACAACGTAGGTGCCGACGCCGAGAGGTTGTTGGTCGAGTGAGGCGAAGCAACGAAAGCTCCGCAGAGCTGCAGGCGCGGGGCAACTTCACCCCGCCGCCGCGCGCTGCGGCATCGCCTGCGGACGAGCCCGGAACTCCCCAGTCCGGCACCGGCAGGGCCGGCAGCTCCAGCAAGCTGTCCCCGCGCAACTGGCGGGTGCCCACCCGCCTGAACGCGATCCTGCTCATACCCGTGCTGGTCGGCCTCGTCATGGGCGGCTTCCAGGTCAAGGGTGCGATCGACACCTGGCAGGAAGCCCAGGACGCCGAGAAGACGGCGCTCATCGTGCGCGCCGCCACCGAGTACGGCAACGCGCTCCTCAACGAGCGCGACCTGACTGCCGGCCCGATGCTCGCCGCCGCCTCCCCCGAGGCCGGCGCGGAGCACCCGCAGGTCAAGGAAGCCCACGCGGCGACCGACGCGGCCAAGGTCAAGTTCGACGAGGCCATCAAGGACCTCCCCTCCGGCCAGGGCCTGGAGCGCCGCCTGGACCTGTTCCAGCGCGAGGAGCCCAAGCTCCAGGAGCTGCGTCAGAAGGCCTACGCGAAGGCCCTCGACCCGGTGCAGACCGAGCTCGCGTACGTCGGCGTCCAGCACTACCTCATGGAGTTCTCCAACGAGCTCGGCCTGGGCACCGGCAACGTCACCAGCTACGGCCGTACCGTCTACGCCGTCTCGCTGGGCAAGGCCGCCTCGTCGCTGCAGCGCTCCATCGGCACCCACCTCCTGGTCCGTCCCAGCAAGGACAAGGCCAAGTTCGCCGAGCAGTCGGTGGCCTTCAAGTCGTACAACTACCTGGAGCAGATCGCCCTCGGCGAGTTCCAGTCCGGCGGCACCGAGGCGGACGTGCAGCGCCTGCGGGAGCTCATGACCAAGGCGGCGAAGGACGGTGGCGCGAGGCTGCAGGCCGCCGGTCTCAACCCGCCGCGGGGCCAGGCGGACGGCTCCGTCTACACCGGCATGGCCACCGCGATCGGCCGGGCGGCCGACCCGGACGAGATCAAGGACCTGAAGAAGCAGGACATCACCGTCCAGACCTGGATGGGCGCCTCGACCGCCAAGTTCGAGGCCTACAGGACGATCGAGACCGAGCTCGTCGACAAGGCCGTGAACGAGGCCTCCGACATCGCCGACGAGGCCGCGACCGACGCCTACGTCATCGGTGGCGTCACCGTCGTCGCGCTGCTCGCCGCCTTCATCATCGCCGGTCTCATGGCCCGCCAGATGAGCCGCTCGATGCGCGAGCTGCGCACCGCCGCGTTCGCCGTCGCCGAGCAGCGCCTGCCGATGCTGGTCGACCAGCTCTCCCGTACCGAGCCGGGCCGTGTGGACACCCGTGTCCAGCCGATCCCGATCGACACGCAGGACGAGATCGGCGAGGTCGCCCGGGCCTTCGACCAGGTCCACCGCGAAGCCGTCCGGCTCGCCGCCGAGCAGGCTCTGCTCCGGGGCAACGTCAACGCGATCTTCACCAACCTCTCCCGCCGCAACCAGTCGCTGATCGAGGGCCAGCTGACCCTGATCACCGACCTGGAGAACAACGAGGCGGACCCGGACCAGCTGGAGAACCTCTTCAAGCTGGACCACCTGGCGACCCGTATGCGCCGCAACGGCGAGAACCTCCTCGTCCTCGCCGGCCAGGAGCCCGGCCGCCGCTGGGACCAGCCGGTGCCGCTGGTGGACGTCATGCGCGCCGCCGCCTCCGAGGTGGAGCAGTACGAGCGCATCGAGCTGGCGGGCGTCCCGGACGCCGAGATCCACGGCCAGGCCGTGACCGACCTCGTGCACCTGCTCGCCGAGCTCCTGGAGAACGCCACCACGTTCTCCTCGCCGCAGACCAAGGTCCGGGTGACCGCGACCCGTCTGCCCGACGGCCGCGTGATGGTCGAGATCCACGACAAGGGCATCGGCCTGACCGCCGAGGACTTCGCGGACATCAACCACAAGCTGGCCAACCCGCCGACCGTGGACGCCGCCGTCTCGCAGCGCATGGGCCTGTTCGTGGTCGGCCGGCTGGCCGACCGGCACGGCGTCCGCGTCCAGCTGCGGCCCTCGGGCGAGCAGGCCGGCACGACCTCGCTGGTCATGCTCCCGGACGCCATCACCCACGGTGGCGGTGGCGCGGAGCTCCCGCAGGACGACTTCACGGTCTCGCAGATCATCCCGCAGCAGTCCTCCTTCGAGGCCACCCCGATGCGGACCGCGGCCGAGCTCGGCTTCGACGACTCGCGCTACGACCAGCCGGGCGAGGAGCGCCAGCTGGACCCGGTCAACCGCTCGCTGATGCGCGGGGAGCGGCGCGCCGCCCTCGAGGCGCAGGCGCACGGCGGCGAGCGCCCGCTGTTCCGCGACGAGGTGGACCCCGCTCAGCAGGGCTACGCGCCGCAGGAGCAGGGCGGTCAGGGCTACGCCCCGGACTACGGTCAGGACTACGGGCAGCAGGCCCCGCAGCAGGACGGCTACGCGTACCCGCAGGACGGCTACGAGGGCTATGACCAGCCGACCGGCGGTTACCCCGAGCAGGCCTATGCGGAATCCGGTTACGACAGCCGTGAGCCCTCCGCCCCGCAGTACGGGAACTCGTTCGACCCCCAGCCTCACCAGGGCGAGTGGGCCGACCAGGGTACATACCAGGGCAGCTACGAGCAGCCTTACGGAACGGAACCGGAATCTTCCCAGGGCGCTCCCGAACAGGCCCACGAACGCGTAGGCTTCGACCGTCCGGGTCCCACCCCGAGCGCCGGTCACCAGCTGACCGACGCCGGGCTGCCGCGCCGCGGCAGCACCGCGCCGCGGACCCCACAGCCGCAGCAGCAGCCGCAGGCCTCGCCGGTGCACCAGTCGCAGCCGGTGCAGAACGAAGCCGACGGTACCGAGGACTGGCGCTCGACGAACGACGAGCGCTGGGAGCGGGCCGAGAAGCTCCGCAAGCCGAAGGCGGGCGGAGTCACCTCGTCCGGTCTCCCCCGGCGGGTTCCCAAGGCCAATCTGGTCGAGGGCACCGCGGAGCAGACCCCGCAGGGCGGCCCCCAGGTCTCCCGCGCGCCGGAGGACGTACGGGGCAGGTTGAGCAACCTGCGCCGCGGCGTCCAGCAGGGGCGCAGCGCGGGAACGGACACGAACGGATCGGGCCTCGGCCCGGGTAATACCTACAACCAGGAGCGTTAGTGTGAGCCCGATGAGCCAGGCGGCGCAGAATCTGAACTGGTTGATCACCAACTTCGTGGACAACACCCCCGGGGTGTCCCACACGGTGGTGGTCTCCGCCGACGGACTCCTGCTGGCGATGTCCGAGGGCTTCCCCCGGGACCGCGCCGACCAGCTGGCGGCGGTCGCCTCCGGTCTGACCTCGCTGACCGCGGGCGCGTCCCGCATCTTCGAGGGCGGCGCGGTCAACCAGACCGTCGTGGAGATGGAGCGCGGCTTCCTCTTCATCATGTCGATCTCGGACGGCTCGTCGCTGGCCGTGCTCTCCCACCCGGAGGCCGACATCGGCCTGGTGGGCTACGAGATGGCACTGCTGGTCGACCGGGCCGGCACCGTCCTCACCCCGGACCTCCGCGCGGAGCTCCAGGGCAGCCTGCTCAATTAGAACTGTTCTCAACAAGCAGACAGACTGTGCGTTTCACGCCACCGCACCATAGGGTGCGGTGGCGCGGTTCCACAGGGACTTGGACCGCGACGGCAGTCGGAGGAGGAGACGTGGGAACACCCCCGGGCGGACGCCCCTATGACGGTTTTGATGCACATCAGCCGCTGGGAGACACCGCGCAGAACCGGTTCAACTTTCCCTCCACGCCCAGCAGACAGGGCGGCCAGCCCTATCAGCAGCCGCCGCAGGCCCAGCCGTACGCCCAGTCGGTGCCGCACCGCCGCGCGGAGCCTGCCGCGCCGGCGAAGGGCAGCACCAACAACCCGCTGGTGCGTCCCTACGCGATGACCGGCGGCCGGACCCGGCCGCGCTACCAGCTCGCCATCGAGGCGCTGGTGTCCACCACGGCCGATCCGTCCCGGCTGCAGGGGCAGTTGCCCGAGCACCAGCGGATCTGCCGGCTGTGCTTCGAGATCAAGTCCGTTGCGGAGATCTCGGCGCTACTCTCCATTCCTCTTGGCGTGGCCCGGATTCTCGTCGCCGACCTGGCGGAGGCCGGACTCGTCGCGATTCACCAGCCCGGCGGCGACGAGGCCGCCGGCGGCCAGCCAGACGTGACACTGCTCGAAAGGGTGCTCAGTGGACTTCGCAAGCTCTAGCGGCGGCGCGGCCCGTTCTACCACCAGCGCGAAGATCGTGGTGGCGGGCGGCTTCGGCGTGGGCAAGACCACGTTCGTCGGCGCCGTCTCCGAGATCAACCCGCTGCGCACCGAGGCCGTCATGACGTCTGCGTCCGCGGGCATCGACGACCTCACGCACACCGGCGACAAGACGACGACGACTGTCGCCATGGACTTCGGCCGCATCACCCTGGACCAGGACCTGATCCTGTACCTCTTCGGTACCCCGGGCCAGGACCGCTTCTGGTTCATGTGGGACGACCTGGTGCGCGGTGCCATCGGCGCCGTCGTCCTCGTCGACACCCGCCGCCTCGCCGACTGCTTCCCCGCCGTCGACTACTTCGAGAACAGCGGCCTGCCGTTCGTCATCGCCCTCAACGGCTTCGACGGACACCAGCCGTATCAGCCGGAGGAGGTCCGCGAGGCCCTCCAGATCGGGCCGGACACCCCGATCATCACCACCGACGCCCGCCACCGCGCGGACGCCAAGAGCGCGCTCATCACCCTCGTCGAGCACGCCCTCATGGCCCGCCTGCGGTAGTCCCCGGACGGTCGTCCGTACGAAGGCCCCCGCACCGATCCCGGTGCGGGGGCCTTCGGCCGTCCCGGTCAGACCCGGTGCGGCAGGTCCATGCGGGCGAGCTCGGCCGGATCGACGACTGCGGTGATCTCGGTGATGCGGCCGTCGGCGACCGTGAAGGCGAGCAGGGCGGACGGGGTGCCGTCCTCGCTCCAGGCGAGGACGCCGGGGTGACCGTCGACGGTCACCGCCTGTCCGCGTGCCGCGCCACCGGCCAGGCGCGCACGGGTGGCGACCTCGGTGGCTCCGATGGTGACGAACCTGCCCCCCGGGGTGTGGACGGTGAACTTCACCTCGGGATGGAGGACCTGCAGCAGGTCCTCGAACCGGCCGTCGCGAGCCGCGGCCAGGAAGGCCCGGGCCACCTCGCGTTGCTGCCGTCCGGCGCTCGCCGGCTGCCGGGCGCCCTGTACCTTCCTGCGGGCACGGCTGGTGAGCATCTTGGTCGCGTCGGCGGACTTGCCGAGGATCGTGCCTATCTCCGCGTGGGGCACGGCGAACACGTCGTGCAGCACGAACGCCAGTCGTTCGTCCGGACGCAGCGAGTCGAGCACCGTGAGCAGCGCGAGGCCGACGGAGTCCCCGAGCGCCACGAGGTGTTCCGGAGCGTCGGCGTCGTCGAGCGTCACGGTGCTCTCGGAAAGCCGGTCGTCGAGGGCGACTTCGGGGCGGGTCCGGCCCGACCGCAGGACGTCGAGGCTGATGCGGCCGACCACGGTGGTCAGCCAGCCGCCGAGGTTGTCGATGGTGCCGGCGTCCTGGCGGGAGAGTCGCAGCCACGCCTCCTGGACCACGTCCTCCGCGTCGGCCTGTGACCCGAGCACGCGGTGGGCGACGGCCCGGAGCCGGTCGCGGTGGGACTCGAAGGCTTCGACGATCGGATCCGTGGGATCAGTGCCGGGCATGTTGTTACCTTCCTCAGGAGTGCTCCGTCATAGGGGTGACGGTCGACGGCCGTGCGACGTAACCGATGAAGGAGAGCACTCCCGATGCAGAACCGACTGAAGAACAAGCAGGCGAACAGCGCCGATGTGTGGACCGCGATCCAGCACCTCCAGAAGGCGATCGCCGCCGGGGGCGTCGACCCGAAGCTGCTCGCGCTGGTCCACCTGCGCGTCAGCCAGATCAACAGCTGCTCGGCGTGCGTCTACGCCGGTGTCGCCGGGGGGAAGAAAGCCGGTGACACCGACGAGCGGCTGCACAACGTGGCGGCGTGGCGTGAGGCGCCGTTCTTCACCGACGCGGAGCGTGCGGCGCTGGCGCTGGCCGAGGCCGCCACCCGGCTGCAGGACGGTGCGGAGGGAGTCACCGACGCGATCTGGGAAGAGGTCAACGGCCACTTCACCGAGGAGGAGATCGGCGCGCTCAACCTGGAGATCGCGCTGACCAACTTCTTCAACCGGATCAACCGCACCGTCAAGGAGCCTGCCGGCCGGACCTGGGGCTGAACGCCGCAGGGCCCCGCTCCTGGGGAGGAGCGGGGCCCTGCGGGTGTTGTAAGGCGTCAGCGCCAGCTGTGCGGGGCGCGGAAGCCGTTCTCGCGCTCCAGGCGGCGCCAGCCGGCCGTGGAGCGGCCGCGGTGGGCGGTCTCGGACGGCTGGGCGGCGGCGCGGGCGAGCAGGACCGCGGTGATCGCGGCGAGCTCCTCCGGGTCGGCTTGGCCCTTCTCCACCCGGAGAAGGTTGTCTGCGGCAGGCGTGGTCACGTGAGTGGGCTCCTCTTACTGAGGCGGGTTGCCGTGCTTGCGGGACGGCAGGTCGGCGTGCTTGGTGCGGAGCATGGCGAGGGACCTGACGAGGACCTCGCGCGTCTCGGCGGGGTCGATCACGTCGTCGACGAGGCCGCGCTCCGCCGCGTAGTACGGGTGCATGAGCTCGGCCTTGTACTCCTTGACCATGCGCGTCCGCATGGCCTCGGGGTCCTCGGCCTCCGCGATCTGCTTGCGGAAGATGACGTTGGCGGCGCCTTCGGCGCCCATCACGGCGATCTCGTTGGTGGGCCACGCGTACGTCAGGTCGGCGCCGATGGACTGGGAGTCCATCACGATGTACGCGCCGCCGTAGGCCTTGCGCAGGATCAGCGAGATCCGCGGCACGGTCGCGTTGCAGTACGCGTACAGCAGCTTCGCGCCGTGCCGGATGATTCCACCGTGCTCCTGGTCGACGCCGGGCAGGAAGCCGGGTACGTCCAGAAGAGTGATGATCGGGATGTTGAAGGCGTCGCACATCTGGACGAAGCGCGCGGCCTTCTCGGAGGCCTCGATGTCCAGGACGCCGGCCAGCGTCTGGGGCTGGTTGGCGACGATGCCGACGACCTGGCCGTCGAGCCGGGCCAGGGCGCAGACGATGTTGCGGGCCCAGCGCTCGTGGATCTCCAGGTAGTCGCCCTCGTCGACGAGCTCCTCGATGACCTTGTGCATGTCGTACGGGCGGTTGCCGTCGGCGGGCACCAGGTCGAGCAGCACGTCCGAGCGCCGGTCGGCCGGGTCCTCGGAGGCGACGGTCGGCGGGTTCTCGCGGTTGTTCTGCGGCAGCATCGACAGGAGGTAGCGGACCTCCGCGATGCAGGTCTCCTCGTCGTCGTACGCGAAGTGGGCGACGCCCGAGGTCTCCGCGTGGACGTCGGCGCCGCCGAGGCCGTTCTGGGTGATCTCCTCGCCGGTGACCGCCTTGACGACGTCCGGGCCGGTGATGAACATCTGCGAGGTCTCGCGGACCATGAACACGAAGTCGGTCAGCGCGGGGCTGTAGGCCGCGCCTCCGGCGCACGGGCCGAGCATGACGCTGATCTGGGGGATCACGCCGCTCGCCCGGGTGTTGCGCTGGAAGATGCCGCCGTAGCCGGCGAGCGCGGAGACGCCCTCCTGGATACGGGCGCCGGCGCCGTCGTTCAGGGAGACCAGCGGCGCACCGGCCGCGATGGCCATGTCCATGATCTTGTGGATCTTGGTGGCGTGGGCCTCGCCCAGCGCGCCGCCGAAGATCCGGAAGTCGTGCGCGTAGACGAAGACCGTGCGGCCCTCGACCGTGCCCCAGCCGGTGATGACACCGTCGGTGTACGGCTTGCGGGCCTCCAGGCCGAAGCCCTGCGCGCGGTGCCGGCGCAGCTGCTCGACCTCGTTGAACGAACCCGGGTCGAGCAGCAGCTCGATCCGCTCCCGCGCGGTCAGCTTGCCCTTGGCGTGCTGCGCCTCGGTCGCTCGGTCGCTCGGCCCGCGCCGCGCCTGCTCGCGCAGGGCGTGCAGCTCGGCCACTCGGCCTCGGGCGTCGGTCGGCTCGCTCGGGATCTGGTCCACAACGGTCATGTACCGACCCTACGAACAGGCACAAGAAAATCCCGCCGTCGACTCCGTACAGTCTCGCGCGTCGAATCCTGGTGGAGCTGGACAGAACCAGCGACGGGGGGACCCGATACGACAGTCGGGTACCCCCCGGCCTTGTGGGGTTCCTCCAGAAGTCAGCTCAGGGACACCCGGCAGTGGTGGGTGGCGCCCGCGGTGCCCGGAGTGATCCGCAGCCGCAGCGAGCGGCCGGTGCCGAGCACCTCCACGGAGGGGTCGTGGGCGAGCACCCGGGCGACCGGGCGGTCCCAGACCAGCTCCAGCGGCTGCCCGGTCCGGGGCGGCTCGGCGATCTTCAGTACGGCTTCGGCGCGGTGCCGGCGGAGCAGCACGCTCGCGGGGGCGCTCGCGCCGAGGCGTCCCACCGTACCGGCCCGCCAGAAGTTCGCGGCGCTCAGCCCCAGCGAGGGCACGGCGACCGCCTGCCGGTCGGCGGTGTTGTCGAGGATCTCCAGCCACCGCGGGTCGGCGGCACGGCGCGCGAGGGTGCGCGCGGAGGCCCCCGGCATCACCAGATAGGCGTACTCCGCTCGGGTGGGGTCGACGCCGTGGTCGAGCCACAGGGTCTGATAGCGGCGGGTGCGGCGCTCGGTGGAACTGGTGGTGTTGATGTCGCTCCACGCCCCGGTGCGGTCCTCGCGCAGGGTGCGCAGGGCGGCCGTGCCGCCGGGCAGGATCCAGCCGCCGTGGCCTTCCAGATGGGCCCAGCGGTCGCCGACGGTGAGCCGGTCCGTCCCCCCATCGCCGAGGCAGCGGTTGTCGACGATCGTCTCGACGGGCACGCCGTCGGCTGCGGTGATGCCGGCCCCGAGGCAGATGATCGCGTCGGCGACGCAGAACCAGGACTTGCGGGCCTCCAGGGTGGAGCCGAGGCCCTTGAGGTGCTGGCCGATCGCGGCGTACTCGCCGTCGGTGGTGCCGCCGACCCACTGCACGGCCGGCTTGGGCGCGCCCCACTCTCCGCCCGCCTTGTCGGCGAGCCGCTTGGTGGAGACGGTGGTGCCGGGCAGCCGGTAGGGGTCGACGGTGGGCCAGTACCAGTCGGTGTACTGGGCGCCGGCCCGGCCGCCCCCGGGGGCCCACCAGGAGAGCATGCCGGAGCCGGTGTGCCAGCCGCGCGGGTTCTCGCCGTTGCCGCACTCGTAGTGCGAGATCCGCTCGGAGGCCATGGAGACGTTGGCGGCCCAGCCGGGGCCGCGGTGGACGGCCCGGTCCATGGAGGCGAAGAGCCGGTGGCCGACGGGCTCCGGCGCGGCGGGGACGGGGTCGGCGGCGACGGCGTGCAGCCGGGCCAGGTCGGCGACGCCGAACTGGGGCGCGGTGAGGATCGGGGCGACCGTGTCCCGTTCGATCCAGCCCTTCACGCGGGCGTGCCAGCGGGCGCGCTCGGCGGGGCTCGCGCCGCCGGCGAGCAGCGCGATCGCGGCGATCACGCCCTGGCCGTGGAAGTGGTCGGAGCGCATCACGTTGCGGGGGTCGTTGCGGGGCATCCCGCGGCTGATGGCGCGGCCGTTGACGCTGTCCATCATCAGGCCGTCGAAGATCAGCGGCGCGTACGCGCGCTCGACGCTGTCGAGCACGATCTGCCGGTTCGGGTCGGTGACGGCCCAGGTGGAGCCGGCGAGCAGGGCGAAGAGCCGGCCGAGGCCGTCCAGCATGACCTGGCCGTAGGTGCCCGAGTAGGCGACCCAGGTGTGCTGGACGAACGAGCCGTCGGCGTAGAGGCCGTCGCCCTTGGTCACGTACGGGAAGACCGGACCGAGGGCGTCGCGGGCGAGGGCGGTCTTGGCGGGGTTCGCGCCGAGGATGCCGCGCAGCACGACCGAACGGCACAGGTCGACGCGGTTGGCGCCGGTGGAGGTGCCGCTGTAGTTCGTGAGCATCGAGTCGGGGACGAAGTGGTCGACGGCGGCGCAGGCGGCGGCGATCCGGTCCGCGCCGAGGTGCTCGTACAGGGCGGCGACGATGTCCATGAGCAGGCGCGGGCTGCCGATCTGCCACTCCCACCAGTTGCCGTAGCGGGTGGTGGCGGGGTGGTAGATCCGCGCGGAGAGGTGGTCGAGGCCGCCGATGGTGTCGGCGAGCAGGCCGGGGTCGCCGGTGAGCCCGGTGCCGGGCTGGACGTACGCCTGGGCCATGGTCCACAGCCGGCTGTAGCTCGCCGTGATGCCGGAGGGCGGGTCGAAGGCGAGGCCGGACCAGAGGGACGTGGCGGTCGGGGCCATGGTGGCGCGGAAGGTACGGGCGAGCTCGCCGGTCTCACGGAGCCGGGAGGCGTACGGTTCGGCGCCGGCGTCGAAGCCGGCGCCGAGCTGGATGTCGAGCCAGCGCCGCCGCAGCGCCTCGAACTCGCCCTGGCCGTCGGCCGCGTGGGCGCGGGAGGCGTCGGGGACGAGTGCGAGGGCGGCTGCGGCGGCTGTTGCCGTGGTCAGGAAGGTGCGGCGGGACCAGACGGACACGGGAGCCTCCTGGAGGGGACGGGGGGAGACCGCTTGGCGCCCGGTTCTAGCGCCCGTCCTCCGACGCAATCAATAAGCACGGCAAGCGCTTACTGCATCAACCCCCGCACCGGAAGCGGGCATTGCCCCAGTCGGCGTGGTCGTTGCCGTTCCCGTCGCCGCCGTCGCCGACGACCAGGTCGACGTACGACGCTCCGGTGACGTCGGCGGTCAGCGCCCAGGCGGCGTCGGTCGCCCTGAGCACCGGGGACGCGACCTTCTGCGTCCCGTCGGCGAGCACGCTGAACTGCACGGTGCCGCGGCTGGTCTGGACGTCGTCCACGCCCACCTCGGCGGTGACGGAGGTGCACTTCCCGCCCAGGTAGTAGCGGACCTTGGCCGGGGCGTGGGTGCCCAGGCCCTTGGCGTACGTCACTCCCCCGATCCGCAGCGGGCCGCCGTCCCCGGTGCCGGTCTCGCCGTTGGAGACGTCCCGTTCGACGGGTCCCCAGCCGTTGGTGGCGGAGGTCCAATCCAGGTCGCTCGCCCAGGCGTCCGCGGTGGGCGGCGGGGGCAGGGTGCGGACCGAGGAGGCGGCGGTGAGCTTCCGCTCCTCTCCCCCGACGGTGTACGTGACCGTCGCGCCGAGCGGGTACGCGCGGTACGGCGCGTCGACCGGCGGGGTGACCTTCCAGGTGGCGGTGGCCTTCCCGCCGGCCGGGACGGAGCCGAGCGCGACCGGGGCGGCGGGCTCGGCGGTCCAGCCCTCGGGCAGGGCGAGGGCGGCGGTGGCCCCGGCGACCGCGCCGGCCTCGTCGTTGGCGAAGACGGCGCTGATCTCATTGGCCCGGCCCGGCTCCAGGGTCTCCGGGGCGGTGATGCCGAGGGTGCCGCAGGCGGCCTTCTCGGGGGCCGGACCGAGGTCGGTCACGGTGAAGGCGTCGAGGACGAAGTCCGCGCCGTCGGGGGCGTCGGCGCGCTTGCGCAGACCGGTCCAGGTGTCGCCGCAGCCGGCGGTCACCGTGTCGGAGAAGTGGCCGGTGCTGTGCTGCTGCCCGATGGGCGTCCGCCGGGTCTCCACGCTGCCGTTTCCGTTGGCGCGGTCGTAGCCGGTGATCCACTCGTACGCGCCCGCGTGGCTGGACTGGTAGTCGTACGCGACGCGGTAGCGGTGTCCGTCCTGCATCGGGACGGTCCAGGGCGCGGTCCGGTAGACCAGGCCGCTGTTCTCGTCGTGCGACTTCAGGGACTCCGCGCCGCCGAGGACGTCGTCGATCAGCTTCCCGTTCCAGCCGGCCCGGGTGTACGGGGCGTGCAGCTGGGCGATGTGGGTGCGCGGGTCGGTGGTGCCGCCGGAGTCGCCCTTGAGGAAGGGGCCCCAGCCCTGGTCGACGGCCTCGAAGTCCTCGTACACGGCCGCTCCGGCCTTCGTCGCCGGGTCGTTGGCGACGACGCGGACGTCGTCGATCCGGACAGCTGCGGCGCTGCCTGCGGACGTCTCGATCCTGAGCGCGGTGGTCCCGTTGGCCGGCGCGGTGAAGGTGACCTTGGCGCGCTGCATGCGGGTGCCGTTCCAGTCGGAGGCGGCGACGCGGTCCTCCAGGGCGGAGCGCTGGACGGTGACGGACTTCCCGCCGATCGAGAGTGTCGTCGCACGCGTCTTGCCGGGCTCGACCTCGATCAGCGCGGAGGCGGTGTAGCGGGCGCCGGGGGTCAGGCCGGTGAGCTGCTGACGGACCGAGGCGGCGGCGGAGCCGGTCAGCTTCGCGCTGTTGCGGCCCTGGTCGTCGGTGTCACGGGCGACGGCGCCCGACTTCGACCAGGAGGCGAGGGCCGCGTCGTTGAAGCCGGGGTCCCGGACCGGGGTGCCCTGGCCCCAGCGCGGGTCGCGGGCCTCGGGGGCGGCGGCGGGGTAGAGGACGTACGGCTGTCCGGCGGCGGCGGTCAGCGTCACCTTGCCGCGGCTGGGCCTGACCGTCCCGGTCTTGACCCTGCCGTTGTCGGTGAGCTTGTACACCGTGTACGTGCCGGTGCCGGGGACGTCCCAACTCGTCTTCCCGCCGGCCTTGTTGTAGTGGTACAGCTTCGTGCCGCCGTCCCACGGGAGCAGGTAGGTCTCGCCGTCGAGGACCTTCCGGCCGTTCTCGTGGAAGGTGCGGCGGCCGTTCTCGACCGTGCCGCGGACGCCGCCGGTGAAGGAGAGTTCGTTGCCCTCCCAGCGGGTGATGCGCTGCTGCTGGAGGTACTTGGCCGGCAGGTTCTTCTGCCAGATGTTGTCGTAGAAGCGGTTCCAGTCGGTCTCGCCGGTCCAGCCCTCGAAGTCCTCCAGGGCGGTCTGGCCGAGGACCGGGTGGTTGTTCCAGACGTCCTTCTCGCCGTTGCGGATGAAGCGGATGATCTGCGAGTTGAGGCCCTTGTTGGTCGCGCCGCCGTAGTTCAGGTCGTTGGCCCAGTGCGACCAGAGAGAGGCCCGCTCGAACTTCTCGGACCATTCCGTGGCGACGTTCCAGCCCTGGGCCTGGACGGCCTGCAGGGTCTTGTCGGCGATCCAGCCGTGCGTGGAGTAGACGTCGACGTAGAGGGTGGAGAGGTTGGGGTCGGTCTCGTCGCGCAGCTGCTGGAAGCGGCGGGCCAGGTCACCGCTGTTGATGTCGCGGCGCTGGTCGATGTAGTAGCTCTGGTTGAGCCAGTTCCAGCCGGGCTTGGACTTGTCGACCAGGGTCTCGCTGAAGTTCTTCGCCTCGGGGTACGACTCGGTGGCGTTGACGTGGACGCCGAAGCCGGCGCCCCACTTCTTGCCCTCCTTCAGGAGGGTGTTGAGGTCGGCGAGGCCGCCGGCCCGCTTGTTGTAGTTGCCGCCGTAGTCGGGGTGGGCCGAGTCGTGGCCCTCGGAGCCGTACCCCTTGAGCAGGGCGAACTGGCCGAGCCCGTCGGTGGCGAGGGAGATCCGCTTGACGTCGTCGAGGGTGCGCAGGAAGGGGTGGGTGGCGTTGGAGGCGAAGTTGAACGGGATGTGGGCGATCACCCGGTCCGGGGTCTGGTCGCCGCCGGGGGCCTTGATCCCGATGGCGGGGAAGGCGAGCGCGCCGTCCTGCCAGTCCGTCTTCCCGTCGGCGTTGGCGTCGGGGGTGACGACGACCTTGGCCCAGGGCAGGTCGTCGCCGGTCTCGGGCCGCTCCGCGCCGGCGCCCCGGTAGGTCCACTGGCCTGACCAGACGCCGACGCGGGTCTCGGCCCCGGTCTTGCGGGCCTGGTGCCAGAAGCGGGCGCCGTCGCGGGCGCTCGCGCCGGAGGGCTTGTCGTAGGTCGAGTTGGACTCGACGGCGGCGGCGAGGCCGGCGGTGTTGACGAGCGCGTAGCTGGCGCCGACGGGGGCGGGCTCGGCCGCGGTGGCGTCGGTGATCTTCGCGAACACGTCGGCGGTGCGGGTGGAGTCGGGGTCGAGGCGGGTGAAGGCGGTCGCCGCGCCGGGGTCGGCGGAGCCGACGGAGACCAGGTCGTGGCCGGGGATGTCGATCGTGCCGACGCGGAAGGCGTTGGTGTCGCGGACGGCGGTCACCCGGAAGGTCACCGCCCGGCCGGAGACGCTCAGCCGCGCGTCGAGCTCGACGCCGGGCAGGTCCGGGAAGACGAGGGTGTACGCGGCGGAGGACGCGGTGACGACGGGGGCGCCCTGGGCCCGTACGGCGTACGCCGTGCCGTTGAGGACGACCTGGGCGACGGGGTTCGTGCTCCCGAGGAGGCGGGCGCCGGTGCCGCGGTCGGTGTACGAGAGGACCCGGGGGAAGTCCTCGGCGACGGAGACGGTGAGCCGGTCGGAGGCGATGACGGCCTCGGCGGCGGCCCCGGCGGGCGTGGCCCCGGGGGCGGCGGGTCCGCCGGGCGCGGGCCCGGCCAGCGCGGGTCCGGCGAGGGCGAACACGGCGGCAGCGGCGGTGGCGAGCGCGCAGGCCGTACGGAGTCTTCGCGAGTTGGGGAGGGACATGGGGACCAGTTGGCCCGCCCGGCGGGGCACCGTCAACGAGATCGCGCCCCGGCGGCCCCGCCAGTCCAAGAACCCCCTCCGGTAAGTCCAAGTGACCACCGGAGGGGGCGCGTCGGACTACCGCGGGGCCGTCAGCACCCGCCGCAGTTGTAGTAGGTCACGTCCCAGTGGTTGCCCTCGTCGGCGTAGACGTTGCCGGAGCCGGAGCGCCACTGCGGGGCGCCGTCACCGCGGACGCCGATGTAGGTGAACGTGTTCTTGATGTAGTTCCCGACGCACGTGTACTTGCTGTAGTCGAGTTTGTAGCCGTTCCAGTGCGAGTACGTGCCGCCGGCGTGGCCGGTCTCGGTGCCGCCGGTGATGTTGAGGGCGCAGCCGCTGGCGCGCTTGAGGGTCTGCGCGCCCTGGGCGGTGGCGAGGTTGAGCTGGTCGAAGGACGTGCAGGTCGGGTTGTTGCGGTTGGAGCAGTTGCCGGACGACGACCAGGTGATGCCGACCTGGCGGAACATCGAGGTCGCGGTGGCGTGGCTGATCTTGGTGGCGGCGTGGGCGTCGCCGGCGCCGGTCAGGACGCCGACGCCGGGGGCGAACAGGGCGCCGAGGACGAGCGCGAACGCGGTCAGGACGGAGCGGAGCTTCATCGGGGGTGCCTCCTGCGGTGGACCGTGACGGACGGGACGGCTGTGCAGGTGGTGCGGGACGCGCAGGGAGATGGTGCCGCAGTTCTACGCGCGTCCGCCAGAGGGCGCGGGGGCCGGGCGGATGTCGCTTGCGCGCCGCCGGGGTGAACCCCTGGGATCCCTCGACCCAAGATGTTGAAACTTGAACGGAATAGGTCTATGGTCGATGTCGTTGAAGGTTCAACCGAACCGGAAAAGCGCCCCCGCGCACCGTCCCCAAGGAGCACGTCATGGGTCTGTTCAACCGCAAGAGCACCGACACCGCCGTCGCCGTCGCCGACCTCCCCGTCGACCCCGCGCTGGCCGCCCTGACCGGCGAGTACACCATCGACCCGGCCCACAGCAGCATCGGCTTCACCGTCCGCCACGCCATGGTCACCAACGTCCGCGGCACCTTCGGCGAGCACGAGGGCGCGCTGAAGCTGGACGGCTCCGACCCGGCCAAGTCCACCGCCGAGATCGACGTCAAGATCGCCTCGATCGACACCGGCATCGGCGACCGCGACAATCACCTGCGCAGCGACGACTTCTTCGCCGCGGAGCAGTTCCCCCTGATGAGCTTCCGCTCCACCGAGGCGCAGCAGCTCGGCGGCGACAAGTACCGCGTCACCGGCGACCTCACGATCAAGGACGTCACCAAGCCGCTCGCCATCGACCTGGAGTTCAACGGCACCGCGACGGACGTCTACGGCAACGAGCGCGTCGGCTTCGAGGGCTCGGCCGAGATCCTCCGCTCCGAGTGGGGCCTGACCTGGAACGCGGCCCTGGAGACCGGCGGCGTGATGGTCAGCGACAAGGTCAAGCTGAACTTCGACATCTCCGCCGTCAAGAAGGCCGCCTGACCCACCCCGGCCGCCTCGGCCACCCACCCGGCCACGGGGTCACCCGGCTCGACCCGGGCACCCGGCACCACCCGAGCGCGCCCGCCTCTCCGCACCCCCTCCGCGGAAGGGCGGGCGCTCGGTGTACCGCGAAAACCCCTGGTCACGGCCGCGGACGCCGTGTCAGCCTGCGGTCATGCCGATTCCGCACCCCGCCGGTGACTACGCGATCACCACCCTGTACTCCGTCCCCGACGACGCCTGGTACCTGGAACTCGACCGCGTCGACACGGGGCACACCCTGGTCATCGCGATCGTCCCCGACGAGGACCCGGACCGCGAGCCCACGATCTCCCTCACACCAGGCGACGACCACTACGACATCCCGTACGACGTCATGCGCTGGTTCATCGACCACGTGGACCGCGAGATCGAGACGTCCCGGGCCTGGATGCGGCTGCGCCCCGAGCTCGTCGCGGTGATCCGCGAGCTGCGCGAGGAGCACCTCGGCACGATCGACGACGAGCACTTCCCCGCGGTGCTCGCCGAACTGCGCGCCAGGGTGCCCGAGCCGGACCTGCCGGCCGTCCTGGCGGAGGCGTTCGGCCGGAGGCCCGACGGGAGCTCTTGCGCCTAGTCGGAATGGGGCCTGGCGGTGAGGGAGCAGACGCCGCCCTCGCAGGTGCGCTGCAGGCGGTTGCGGGAGACGGTCTGGATAAGGCCGACCATCCAGCAGGTGGGGCAGCCGCGGAAGGCGATCAGGCTCAGCGGGGCGACCAGCAGGGCGATCGGGCCGACGACGGGGATCAGGGCGAGCGAGCCGACGATCAGACCGAAGCCCAGGACGCCGCGCGCCAGATGGCGGGAGACGGACTTGCTCGCGTAGTTCGGTTCGGGTGTCGTGGTGGTGCTCACGGCGGGCACTCTCCTTCGGGTGCTGGGTCGGTCTCCAAGGTGCGGCGCAGGGCCGCCCGGGCGCGGTGCAGGCGTGACTTCATCGCGGCGGTGCTCAGTCCGAGCGCGCGGGCGACGGTCTTGCCCGGCAGGCCCTGGATGTCCCGCATGACCAGGACCTGCCGAAGGTCGCGGGGCAGGGCGCCGACCGCGGCCGCGATCCGCTCCACCTCCAGGCGGTGCAGCACCGCGTCCTCGGCGGACTCTTCCGCCCGTGCCTCGTCGCCGCGGGCGACGACCAGCCGTATCTGCCGCAGGCATTCGTTGCGGACGATGCGGAACATCCACGAGGCGAGCGCCCCGGTGGCCCGCAGGGTGCCGATCTTCCGGTAGAGCACGATCAGCGCCTCCTGCGCCGCGTCCTCCGCGTCCTGCGGTGAGGCGCACAGCGACCTGGCGAACTTCCGCACATGCGGCTGCGATTCGAGGACCACGGTGGTGAGCGAGGTGACGTCGCCGTCCTGGGCGGCCTTGATCAGCCGCTCGTCCGGCCACGCGAAGCGTCGGTTCATGAGTGAATCCTGCTAGCCCCGGCTCTTGTAGCGCTTGGTGAGGTGCCAGACGCACGCCCCCACGAGCAGGGTGCCGAGCACGGCGATACCGACGACCATCATGGTGCTGTCCTCCTGAAGTCCCCGGCCCGGTCGGCCGGTTGCAGGGATAAGAGCCGGGCCGGCCCGAAAAGGATTCACCTCCCTGCCACATTCGATCTCTTCGCAGGTCAGCGGCCGCTGTCAGTGGCGCCTGCCAGCATCGGGGGCATGGAACTCCGTATCGACAGCAGTGTGTTGACCGATGTCGTCGCCTGGGCCGCGCGCGTGCTGCCCGTGCGTCCGGCCGTTCCCGTGCTCGGGGGGCTGCTGCTGGAGGCCCAGGGGGACGCAGTGGTCGTCTCGGGGCTCGACCACGAGGCGGCCGCGCGGATCGGGGCCGCTGCCGACGTCGCCGTGCCGGGGCGGGCGCTGGTGCTCGGGCGGCGGCTGCTCGACATCTGCAACGTGCTGCCCAAGGGCCCGGTGGAGCTGGCCGTGGAGGGCAGCCGGCTCTCCGTGACCGGTGGCGACGTCCGGTTCGGGCTCTCGCTGCTGCCCCTGGACGACTACCCGGCGCAGCCCGCGCTGCCGGAGCAGCGCGGTGTCGTGGACGCGGACGCGTTCGCCGACGCCGTGGCGCAGGTGGCGGTGGCCGCCGGACGGGACGAGTCGCTGCCGGTGCTGACGGGGATACGGCTGGCGCTGGACGGCGACACCATGACCCTGGCCGCCACCGACCGGTACCGCTACGCGCTGCGGACCCTGGAGTGGAAGGCCGAGTCCCCGGCCACGGCGGACGTCGTCGCGCCCGCCCGGCGGCTCACCGAGATCGCCCGGTCCCTCGCCGGCGCCGGAGCCGTCCGGCTCTCGCTGGACGCGGGTTCGGCGGGGTTCGAGAGCGGTTCGATGCGGACGTCCACCCGGCTGCTCGACGGGCGGCTCCCCCGGCACGACAAGCTGTTCGACCTCGGCGAGCCGGTGACGGCCGTGACGGACCGCGGCGCGCTCCTGGAGGCCGTGAAGCGGGTCGCGGTGGTGGCCGACGGCGGCAGCCCGCTCCAGCTGGAGTTCACGGGCGACGCCGTCCGGCTGCGCGCGGGGTACGAGGACGACGTCGCCTTCCAGCGGCTGCCGGCCGTCCTCTCGTCCGGGGAGCCGGTGACCGTGGCGTTCAACCCCGGGTATCTCCTCGACGCCCTGGGCTCCTTCGACGTGCCCGAGATCAGGTTCCATCTCCTCGGGCCCGGTCAGCGCGCGCTGCTCACCGACCCGACGGGCACGGCCCACCGCCATCTGCTGATGTCCGTGAAGCCGCCGCTCGTCTAGCTCGTCCAGCTCGAAGCCGCCGGCTAGAAGCCGCCGCCCCCGCCGAAGTCGCCGCCGCCGAAGCCGCCGCCGAAGCCGCCGCCGTCGAAGCCTCCCCCGCCGCCGAAGTCGCCGGAGCTGAAGTCGGCGCCGGAGAAGTCACCGCCCTCGAACTCGTTGCCGCCGTACTCGCCGGCGTACGCGGGGGTGGCGAGCATCGAGCCGAGCAGGGTGCCCATCAGCAGGCCGGGCAGCAGGCCGCCGCCGAAGTAGCCGCCGGCCCAGGGGCCGTAGGCGGGGCCCGCCTCCCAGTACGGGCGGCGGCCGGTGGCGGTCTCGACCGTACGGGCCTCGGGGTCCTGGCCCGCGTCGAGACGGGCCGCGTCGGCGGAGCAGACCGGGACCTCCCGGGACGAGCCGCCTGCCGGGGACCAGGTGCGGTCCTCGGTGGAGGGGCCGTGCCGCGGGTCGAAGAAGCAGGGCGGCCGGCGTTCCGGCAGCGGCCGGCGCTCCCGCCGGGCCGCGAGCACGGCCAGCGCGAAGCGACCGTCCGCCACCTGCTCGGTCACCGGCCGCACGTCGTGCGGGTGCCGCGCCGAGCCCATCAGGGACTTCGCCTTGTCGTAGGCGTCGAGGGAGCGCTCGTAGTCGGCGCGCATCGCGTCGTCCGCGCCCTTCTCGGAGGGGTGGAAGTCCAGCCGTTCGAGCTCCTCGCCGAAGGCGGTGATGTCCTCGTCGACCACGACCCGGAGCTTCTCCAGGGCCTCCTGCTCCTCTTCCTCCTTGCGCTTCCGGTTGCGCCGCACGACCGCGTACGCGCCCGCGCCGCCGGCCACCACGACCGCTCCGAGGGTGATCAGGCCGCCGACCGGCACGCCGTCGGTGCCGGCGGAGGAGCCCCCGCTCCAGGAGGCGGGCGCGGAGCCGCCGACCACCGGCAGGGCCTGGTCGACGAAGTTGTTCAGCTGGGTGTTCGCGTCCACACCGGGGCCGGAGACGGAACTCACCAGGTTCTGCACCGCGTCCCGTGACATCACGGAGCGGTCCGCGCCCGCGTCGAACGCGTCGCCGAGCCGAATCCCGTACAGCCCGGTCACGCCGGTCTGGGTGCGCAGATCGCGCAGCAGGTTCTGCTCGGGGAACTCGGAGGTGTCGGGCAGCACGGCCACGAAGACCGGCTTGTCGGCGTTCTCGATCTTCTGCGCGAGCGCGTCCGCCTGGGCCTCGGTGAGCTGGTCGGACGCGTCCGGGTGGACGTAGACCGGGCCCTGTTTCAGGGCCGCGGCCGCGTCCTGGATGCCCGTGGCCCTGGCGCCCGCGGAGGGCGCCAGGAGCACGAGCAGCAGCAGGGCCAGCCCGGCGAGGGCCGCCAGTACGGGTATGCGGCTCGTCCTCATACCCCCGAGTTACCCCAAATGGAGCTGTTCAGACATTCCGGGCGGGGATCGGAGGGCTCAGCTCGCCGTCGCCCGCGTCGTCAGGCCCCAGTCGTACGGGAACTGCGGCTCGTACGGATGGCGGTCGGCGGTCAGCGGCAGCGCGCTGGTCGACTTCGGCCAGCTCAGCGGGAGCCGGCCGGTGAAGGCGCGGCGGCCGTACAGCACGTCCGCGACGCCGTCGCCCTCGCTGCCCGGCAGCCAGGAGGCGACCAGCGCGTCGATCCCCGCCAGCCGGTCGTCGACGAACTGCGGGCGGCCCGAGACGACCAGGACGGCGCACTTCATCGCCGCGCAGACCTTGTCCACGGCCTTCTTGTCCGCCGCCGACAGCTCCAGGTCGTGCCCGCCCACGCCGACGTCGCCGCGGCCCTCCGCGTACGGCGTCTCGCCGACGACGACCACGCCCACGTCGTGGCCGGCGGTCGGCGCCGCGGCCTTCTCCGAGTACGTGATCCGGGCGCTGGGGGCCGCCCTGCGCATGCCCTGCAGGATCGTGGTGCCCGGGATCGCCCGGCCCCTGGTGCCCTGCCAGCCGACGGTCCAGCCGCCCACCTGGTGGGACAGGTTGTCCGCGTTGGAGCCGGCGACGTACACCTGCTGCCCGGTGCGCAGCGGCAGCACGTTCCCGTCGTTCTTCAGCAGCACCTGCGACTTCGCGACCGCCTCGCGGGCCGCGGCGCGGTGCGCGGCGGAGCCGACGGAGGAGAGGTGCGCGGTGTCCGCGTACGGCTTCTCGAAGAGGCCGAGCCGGAACTTCTGCTCCAGGATCCGGCTCACCGCGTCGTCGATCCGCGACTGCGCGATCCGGCCCTTGGCGACCTCGTCGCGGACGATCCGGCCGAACTCCTTGTACGTCAGCGGCGCGGTGTTCATGTCGATGTCGGCGTTGACCGCGTTCCGCACGTCGGTGACCGCGTCGCCGTCCATCTGGTCGACGGCCTCCCAGTCGCTGACGACGATCCCGCGGAAGCCGAGGTCCCGCTTGAGCAGGCCGCCGATCATCTCCTGGTGCGCGTGCATCTTCACCGGCCCGCTGCGCTCGCCGGTGAGTTCCAGGGAGGAGAAGGAGACCATGACCGAGCCCGCGCCGTGGGCGATCGCCTCGCGGAACGGGGCGAGGTGGAGGTTCTCCAGCTCGCCGCGGTCGATGCGGGTGACGCCCTGGTCGATGACGTACGGCGGACGGCCGGAGCCGTACGCGGCACCGCCGTCGCCGACGAAGTGCTTGGCGGTGGCGAGGACCTTGTCGTTGCGGGCGAGGTCCCGGCCGTCCGCCGCGCCCTGGAGGCCGCGGACGGCGACCGACAGCTCCGAGACGAGGTCGGGGCTCTCGCCGAAGGACTCGTAGACGCGGCCCCAGCGCACGTCGCGCACCACGCAGACGCAGGGCGCGAAGTTCCAGGAGATGCCGGTGGCCCGGGCCTCCTTCGCGGTGATCGCGGCGAGCCGTTCGACGAGGGCGGCGTCGCGGGTCGCGCCGAGGCCGATGTTGTGCGGCATGACGGTGGCGCCCTTGACGAAGGCGTGGCCGTGCACGGCGTCGGCGGCGAGCATCAGCGGGATCTGCAGCCGGGTGGCGCGGGAGTACTTCTGGTAGCCGTCGGTGACCGCGCGCCAGCCGGCCGGGGTCTGCGCGGGCCTGTCGTCGGGCTCGCCCTCGTAGATGACGGAGCCGAGGGCCCGGTCGGCGATGTCCTGCGGGGCGGCGAGGGTGTTCCGGCCGGCCTGGGTCATCTGGCCGGCCTTCTCGGCGAGGGTCATCCGGCCCAGCAGGTCGGCGACCCGCTGCTTCACCGGCAGGCTCCGGTTCAGGTACGGCAGCCCGTGGGCGTTCACCACGACCTCGGGCTCGGCGGCGGGCCGGGCCGCGCCGGTGACGGCCAGCGCGAGGCGTACCGTCTCGGCCGTCTCGGCGGCGCCGTCGCGGAGGGTGCGGACGGGCACGGTCCGTACGGCGCCGGGGGCGCTGCCCGCCGGGAAGGTGACGCTGCCGGAGCCCGCCCGGTAGTCCCGGCCGGAGACCGCCGCGGCGGCGGCGACCGTGTGCCGGACCGGGGCGGCGGTGCGCCAGCGCACCGTCACCGGGCGCTTCAGCCGCCCGGCGGTCTTCAGGACGAGGCGGACCTGCGCGGTGCCGCCCTCGGCGACCGTGGTGACGGCGGGCGCGGTGACCCGTACCGGGGAGGCGGCGGCGCGGGCCCCGGTCGTGGCGGCCGTCGTGGTGGTCGTGGCGGTCAGACAGCCGGTGAGGACGGCGGCGACGGTCGCGCCGGCGGCCACGGTGCGCGCCCGCCCCGCGAGGGGGGTTCGTGGATCGGGCGATACCGCGCGGAACGTATGACTACTACCCATACCGCACATGCTGCGGTGTACCGGCCCCGGAGGGCCGGTACGACGCGCTGCGGGCCGCGGCCGGCCTACTCGGCGGGCTCGACTCCGGCCCGGAGGAGGCCGTAGGTGAACGCGTCCTCGAGCGCCTGCCAGGACGCGGCGATCACGTTCTCGCCGACGCCGACCGTGGCCCATTCGGCGTTGCCGTCGCTGGTGGTGACGAGCACGCGGGTGGTCGACTCGGTGCCGTGCCGGCCTTCCAGGATGCGGACCTTGTAGTCGATCAGCTCGAACTTGGCGAGCTGCGGGTAGATCCGCTCCAGGGCGACCCGCATCGCCCGGTCCAGGGCGTTGACCGGGCCGTTGCCCTCGGCGGTGGCGACGATCCGCTCGCCCTTGGCCCACAGCTTCACGGTGGCCTCGTTGGCGTGGGTGCCGTCGGGGCGGTCCTCGACGATGGCCCGCCAGGACTCGGTGCGGAAGTAGCGGCGGGCCCGGCCCTCGGCCTCGGCGCGCATCAGCAGCTCGAAGGACGCGTCGGCGGCCTCGTACGTGTAGCCCTTGAGCTCGCGCTCCTTGACCCGCTCGACGACCCGGGCGACCAGTTCGCGGTCGCCGCCGAGGTCCACGCCGAGCTCCTTGCCCTTGAGCTCGATGGAGGCCCGGCCGGCCATGTCGGAGACCAGCATCCGCATGGTGTTGCCGACGAGTTCGGGGTCGATGTGCTGGTACAGGTCCGGGTCGACCTTGATCGCGGAGGCGTGCAGCCCGGCCTTGTGGGCGAAGGCGGAGACGCCCACGTACGGCTGGTGGGTGGAGGGGGTCAGGTTGACGACCTCGGCGATGGCGTGCGAGATCCGGGTCATCTCGGCGAGCGCGCCCGCGGGCAGCACCTTCTTGCCGTACTTGAGCTCCAGCGCGGCGACCACCGGGAACAGGTTGGCGTTGCCGACCCGCTCGCCGTAGCCGTTGGCGGTGCACTGGACGTGCGTCGCGCCGGCGTCGACGGCGGCGAGGGTGTTGGCGACGGCGCAGCCGGTGTCGTCCTGGGCGTGGATGCCGAGCCGGGCGCCGGTGTCGGCGAGCACGGTGGCGACGACGGCCTGGATCTGGGCGGGCAGCATGCCGCCGTTGGTGTCGCACAGGACGACGACGTCGGCCCCGGCCTCGTGCGCGGCGCGGACGACGGCCTTGGCGTACTCGGGGTTGGCCTTGTAGCCGTCGAAGAAGTGCTCGCAGTCGACGAAGACCCGGCGGCCCTGGGCGCGCAGGTGGGCGACGGTGTCGCGGACCATCTCCAGGTTCTCGTCCAGCGTGGTGCGCAGCGCCAGCTCGACGTGCTTGTCGTGCGACTTGGCGACCAGGGTGATCACCGGGGCGCCGGACTCCAGGAGGGCGCGGACCTGCGGGTCCTCGGCGGCGCTGCCGCCGGCGCGGCGGGTGGCGCCGAAGGCCACGAGCTGGGCGTGCCGGAAGTCGATCTCCTGCCGGGCGCGGGCGAAGAACTCGGTGTCCCGCGGGTTGGCGCCGGGCCAGCCGCCCTCGATGAAGCCCACGCCGAAGTCGTCCAGGTGCCGGGCGATGGTCAGCTTGTCGGCGACGGTGAGGTTGATGCCTTCGCGCTGCGCGCCGTCGCGCAGCGTGGTGTCGAAGACGTGGAAGCTGTCGTCGACGCGTGAGGTCTCGTCGGTCTCCGTGCTCATGACTGTGTTGGCTCCTGTCGGATGTGGCTCCGGAACGTCTGGATCCACTTGCCCCCATTCTCACGCGTCGTCCGTTTCCGGCGGTGGTGGGGCCGGAAAACGAAAAAACCCCTCGCGGGTGCGAGAGGTCTGCGCGCGGGTCTGGGGCACGGTGTCCACCGGCCGCGGGGGTGGAGTCGCGGCTCAGCGGTCACTGCGGACCGGCGCGCTGCTGCCCATAATCATGGTGGTAGCAAGCACGCCGGCAGTCTGCCACACCCCCGCGGCCCTCGGGACCGCGATCTCACGATGCGGAATCGACCGCGGCCGGCTTCGGGGCCGGCGGCACGGAGGCGGTCGTGCCCACCCGCGCGAGGTCGATGTCGCGGGTCTCGCGCATCGTCAGGTAGACGACCAGCGAGACGGCGGCGCAGCCGGCGACGTACCAGTAGTAGCCGGATTCGACGCCGGCGTCCTTGAACCACAGGGCCACGTACTCGGCGGTGCCGCCGAACAGCGCGTTGGCGATGGCGTACGGCAGGGCCACGCCCAGCGCCCGGATGCCGGTCGGGAACAGTTCGGCCTTCACGCAGGCGTTGATCGAGGTGTAGCCGGTGACGACGACCAGGGCGAGCAGGGACAGGCCCAGGGCCGGCCAGAAGGAGCCGGCGTGCTTGAGCATCGTCATGATCGGCACGGTGAGGAAAGTCGAGCCGAGCGCGAAGGTGATCAGCAGCGGGCGGCGGCCGATGCGGTCCGACAGCCGGCCGGCGAGCGGCTGGAGGCAGGCGAAGACGATCAGCGCGCAGAACGAGACCAGGGTGGCGGTCTGCTTGGGCAGCCCGGCGGAGTTGGACAGGTACTTCGTGAGGTACGTGGTGTACGTGTAGTACGCGACGGTGCCGCCCATGGTCAGGGCGATGACGAGGAACGCCTCCCGCCTGTGCGCCCACAGGGCCTTCATCGTGCCCTTCTCGCCCTGCCCGACGCCGTCCTCGGCGGTCTCCTCGTAGACCTCGGTCTCCAGCATGTTGCGGCGCAGGTAGAAGACGACGGCCGCGCCGAGCGCGCCGATGACGAACGGGATGCGCCAGCCCCAACTGTGCAGCGCCTCGGCGGACATGGTGCGCTGGAGCACGATCTGCAGGCCGAGGCCGACGATCTGGCCGGCGGTCATCGACACGTACTGGAAGCTGGAGGCGAAGCCGCGGTGCCGCGGGGCGGAGGCCTCGGTGAGGTACGTGGCGCTGGCGGCGTACTCGCCGCCGACCGAAAGGCCCTGCAGCAGGCGGGCGATCAGCAGGACGGCCGCGCCGCCGTAGCCGGCGACGGCGTAGGTGGGCGCGATCGCGATCAGCACGGCGGAGGCCGACATCAGGGTGACCGTGAGGGTGAGCGCCGCCTTGCGGCCCTTGCGGTCGCCGACCCGGCCGAGCAGCCAGCCTCCGACGGGGCGCATGAAGAAGCCGACGGCGAAGATGCCGGCGGTGTTCATGAGCTTGGCGGTGTCATTGCCCTCGGGGAAGAAGGCCCCCGCGAAGTACGTGGCGAAGCTCGCGTACACGAACCAGTCGAACCATTCGACCATGTTGCCGGCCGAGCCGACCCAGATCTTCTTCCAGTGCTCTCGTCCCATGGACCGGAACCGTGCCGGAGACGACGGCGGGGCAACAAGGGTGTAGCGCGCAACGATCGGGAGTACTTGCGTGCGTTACGGTCGCGACGACACTTCCGGGAGCAGTTCGTCGGCGATGAACTCCCGTACGTGCTCCAGGACTTGCTCGCGACCGGTACCGGGGATCCCGACCGCCACGTGCACGCTGAACCCGTCCAGGAGCGCGCGCATCCGGGTGGCGAAGCGGTCCGGGTCGACGGCGCGGAACTCGCCGCGCGAGACGCCCTCGGCGAGCAGGGCGACGAGGTCGCGGTGCCAGGCGCCCTCGATGGCGGCCTGGCGGGCGCGGGCGTCGTCGTCGGCGTTCTGCGAGCGGTTCCAGACCTCGAGCCAGAGGGTCCAGTGCGGATCGCGGGGCCCGTCGGGCACATACACGTCGACATAGCCGTCGAGCCGCTCGCGGGCGGTGCCGGCCCGGGACAGCAGCGCTCCCCGCTCCGCGCCGAGGCGCCCCTCGCTCCACTCCAGGGTCTGCAGCAGCAGCTCGTCCTTGGTGCGGAAGTAGTAGAGCAGGTGCCCGCTGCTCATCCCGACCTCGCGCCCGAGCCCGGCCATGGTCAGGCCGTCGAGTCCCCGCTCGGCGATGGTGTCCATGGCGGCCGCGAGCACGTCCTCGCGCGGCGGGGCGGCCTGGTGGCGGCGGCGGGACGGAGGGGCGGGGTTGCTGCTCTGACTCACTCGTCTGTTCTACAGGATCCTCGGGCCACGGCCCCGTACGGCCGTCACCGGCCGTGGACGCCGAGGACGAACAGCATCGCGACGACAAAGCCCAGGACCATGCGCACGGCAAGGTGCCGGAACATGCCCGCGACCACGCTCACGTACCGCTCCATGCCTCCGCCCGCCCCTCTCCATACGCGGCTACGCAGCCGGCTGCTGCTGGGTGATGCAGTGGATGCCGCCGCCGCCCGCGAAGATCGGGCGGGCGTCGACCAGGGTCACCGTACGCTCGGGGAACAGGCGGCGGAAGATCTCCGCGGCGACCTCGTCGTTCGGGTCGTCGAAGGCGCACAGGACCACGCCTCCGTTGCAGAGGTAGTGGTTGATGTACGAGTAGTCGACCCAGTCGCCCTCCTCGTCCTTCAGCACGGTCGGGGCCGGCACCTCTATGACCTCCAGCGGGCGGCCCTTGGCGTCCGTCTGGGCGCGCAGGAGCTCCACGTACGTCTTGGAGCGGACGAAGTCCGGGTGCGCCGGGTCCTGCTGGCTGTGGACCAGGACGGTGCCGGGGCGGGCGAAGGCCGCGACGATGTCGACGTGGCCCTGGGTGCCGTACATGCCGTAGTCGCCGCTCAGGCCGTGCGGGAGCCAGATCGCCTTCGTCGTGCCGAGCTTGGCGTGGATCTCCGCCTCGACCTGCTCGCGGGTCCACTCCGGGTTGCGGCCGGCGCCGAGCTGGACGGTGTCGGTCAGCAGGACCGTGCCCTCGCCGTCGACGTGGATCGCGCCGCCCTCGTTGACCAGGGTGCTGCTCAGGATGGGGACGTCCGCCGTGTCCGCCACATGGCGGGCGATCTTCGAGTCGTGCTCCCAGCGGGCCCAGTCCTGCGCGCCCCAGCCGTTGAACACCCAGTCCACGGCGGCCAGTCGGCCCTGCTCGTCCTTGACGAAGGTGGGGCCGATGTCGCGCATCCAGGCGTCGTCGAGCTCGCGCTCGACCAGCTCGACGTCGTCGCCGAGCAGCGCGCGGGCGGAGTCGCCCTGGCCGGGGCCGTGCACCATCGTCACCGGTTCGTAGCGGCGCACCGCGCGGGCCACGGACGCCCAGGCGGCGCGGGCCGCGGCCAGCTCCTCGTCGTCGGTGAAGGTCGGGTTGGGGCCGGGCCAGGCCATCCAGGTGCGCTCGTGCGGGGTCCACTCGGCGGGCATGCGGTAGGTCATGGAGAGGTCCTAGGGATCAGAGGAAGTAGAGGCGGTTGAGGGAGATCGACTCGGCCGGCTCGGAGCGGATCGGGTCGCCGTCCAGGGAGACCAGGCCGGTGCGGCCGTCGACCTGGACGTCGCCGACGCGGGAGTTGAGGAGCAGGTCCGCCGGGCCGATGCCGCGGGTGCCGCGGACCGGCACGCGCCGGCGCCGGGTCGGCAGCCGGTCGGAGCCGAGGTCGACGGCGGCCCGGGCGACGAACGCCACGGAGATCTCGGCGGGGGTCGCGCCGTGCCCGCCGAACAGCGGCCCGAGGACGAGCGGCTGGCAGGTGTCGGTGGCCGCGTTCGGGTCGCCGGTGACGCCCCAGGCCGGGAAGCCGGACTTCAGCACCAGCTGCGGCTTGGCGCCGAAGTACTCCGGCCGCCACAGCACGAGGTCGGCCATCTTGCCGACCTCGATCGAGCCGACCTCGTGCGCGAGGCCGTGCGCGATCGCCGGGTTGATCGTGAGCTTGGCCATGTACCGCAACACCCGCGCGTTGTCGTCGTGCGCGCCGTCGCCGTCCAACGGGCCCAGCTCGGCCTTCATCTTCCCGGCCATGGCGAAGGTCCGGCGTACGGTCTCGCCGGCCCTTCCCATCCCCTGCGCGTCGGACGAGGTGATCCCGATCGCGCCCAGGTCGTGCAGGACGTCCTCCGCGCCCATCGTCCCGGCCCGGATCCGGTCGCGCGCCATCGCCGCGTCGCCCGGCAGGTCGGTCTTCAGGTCGTGGACGGAGACGATCATCCCGTAGTGCTCGGCGACCGCATCCCGCCCGAACGGCAGCGTGGGGTTGGTGGACGAGCCGATGACGTTCGGCACGCCGGCCATCTTCAGCACGTTCGGCACGTGACCGCCGCCGCAGCCCTCGATGTGGAAGGCGTGGATCGTCCGCCCTTCCAGGACCGCCAGTGTGTCCTCCACCGACAGGCACTCGTTCAGGCCGTCGCTGTGCAGCGCGACCTGAACGTCGTGCTCCTCGGCCACCCGCAGCGCCGTGTCCAGCGCACGGGTGTGCGCACCCATGTCCTCGTGCACCTTGAAACCCGACGCACCGCCCTCCGCCAACGCCTCCACCAGCGGCGCCGGGTCGGAGGACGAACCACGGCCGAGGAAGCCGATGTTGACCGGCCAGGCGTCGAAGGCGTTGAAGGCGTGCTTGAGCGCCCAGGGCGAGTTCACGCCGACGCCCCAGACCGGGCCGAACTCCTGGCCGATGACGGTGGTGACGCCGGAGGCCAGCGAGGCCTCCATGATCCGCGGCGAGAGCAGATGGACATGGGTGTCGATGGCGCCGGCGGTGGCGATCAGGCCCTCGCCGGAGACGATGGACGTGCCGGTGCCGACGACCACGTCGACGCCGTCGAGGGTGTCCGGGTTTCCGGCCCGCCCGATGGCGTGGATCCGGCCCTCGCGGATGCCGATGGACGTCTTGCGGATGCCCAGGACGGCATCGATCACCAGGACGTTGCTGATCACCACGTCGCAGGTCTCGCGGACGGCGGCGGCCTTCAGGTGCAGTCCGTCGCGGGCGGTCTTGCCGAAACCGGCGAGGAACTCGTCACCCGGCTTCTGGGAGTCCGACTCGACCCGGACGACGAGTCCGGAGTCTCCCAGGACGACGCGGTCGCCCTCGCGGGGGCCGTGCACGGAGGCGTACTCGTACGGGTCCATCAGCTCTCCTCCTTCGGGGACGCGCCCTCTGTGGCCTGCACGCCCAGGTAGCCGCAGGCCGCCGCGCGCCGCAGGGCCTCGTCCTTCGCTCCGGGGGCGTCCAGCGGGCCGTCGACCAGGCCGGCGAAGCCGATCGCGATCCGCTCGCCGCCGATCGGCACCAGGCCGACCTCGGCCTCGCCGCCCGGGTCGAAGCGGAACGAGGCGCCGGCGGGGATGCACAGGCGCATCCCGTACGCCGCGGCGCGGTCGAAGTCGAGGCGCGGGTTCGCCTCGAAGAAGTGGAAGTGCGAGGTGACGCTGACCGGGACGGCCGCGGTGTTGTGCACCCGGACCCGCACCACCGCGGCCGGCTCGGCGTGCGCCGGGGCCGGCAGCAGCGCGCCGGGGGCCTTGTCGCCGAGGTTGCCGCCGCCGATGGGAGCGGAGACGACGGCGAGCCGGGAGCCGTCGTCGAAGACGGCCTCGACATGCACCTCGGTCACGACGTCGGCGACGCCGGGCAGCACGTCGTCGGGGCCGAGCACGGACCGGGCCGCCTCGATCGCCTCGGCGAGTCGCTTGCCGTCGCGGGCCGCCTCGCAGACCGTGTCCGCGATGAGCGCGGTCGCCTCGGGGACATTGAGCCTGAGGCCCCGGGCCTTGCGGGCCCTGGCCAGTTCCGCGGCGCCGAAGAGCAGCAGCCGGTCGCGCTCCGTGGGGGTCAGTCGCACGTCTCCACACCTCCTGTTTGAGCGTCACTCTAAACCCTTCCCGCGTGTCAGCCAAGCATCGACAGGCCGTTTGGCGGCCGTGAACAGAGCGTGGACAGCCGTTGACAGCTACGGCGAAATGGCTCACATTGAGCGCCACTCTAATTTCCCGGCGAGCGGAGTCACCTCATGCCGATCGAACAGCGCGGAGTCGACACGATCCCCGAGGCGGAACGCACCAGCGGGCCGCGCGATCTCGTGGCGATCCTGCTGGGCTCCAACCTCTGCCTGGGCGTGATCGTCTTCGGCTGGCTCCCGGTCTCCTTCGGCCTCGGCTGGTGGGCCTCGGTGACGTCCGTGGTCACCGGCACGCTCGTCGGCGTGGCCGTGACCGCGCCGCTGGCGCTGGTCTCGCTGCGCACCGCGACCAACCTGTCCACCTCCAGCGGCGCGTTCTTCGGCGTGCGCGGCCGGCTCGTCGGCTCCGTCGTCGGCCTGCTGCTCGCGCTGGGGTACACGGCGCTGACGCTGTGGATCGGCGGCGACGTGATGGTCGGCGTCCTGACCCGGCTCACCGGACTGCCCACCGGCGGCGCCGCGCACACCGCCGTGTACACGGTGCTCGCCGCCTGCACGGTGGTCGCGGCGGTGTACGGCTACCGGCTGCTGCTGCGCCTCAGCAAGGGTCTCGCGGTCGGCATGACGCTGCTGCTCGCGCTCGGAGTCGCCGCGTACGCGGGCGACTTCAGCACCGCCGCCGTGCCCGAGACCCCGTATCTGCTCGGCTCGTTCTGGCCGACCTGGGTGCTTTCCGCGGTCGCCGCCGGACTGAGCGGCCCGATCGCCTTCATCACCCTGCTCGGCGACTACACCCGCTACATCTCCCCCCTGCGGCACCGCTCGACGACCGTGTGGCGGGCCACCTGCGCGGGCCTGCTGGTCGGGCTGCTGCTCCCTCAGCTCTTCGGCACGTACACCGCGCTGGCCGCACGCGGCGCGCTCGACTACGCCGGGCCGCTGGTCGCGGCCTCCCCCGCCTGGTACCTGGTGCCGCTGCTGACCGCGGCCACCGCGGGCTCGATCGGCAACGCGGGTCTGATGCTGTACTCGATGGGCCTCGACCTCGACGCGATCCTGCCGCGCGCCTCCCGGACCACGGCCACGCTGGTGGTCGCGGCGGTGGCCACCGGTTTCGTCTTCCTCGGCCACTTCGTCTGGGACGCCCAGTCGGTGATGACCTCGTTCGTGCTGCTGCTCACCGCGGTGGGCACACCGTGGGCCGTGATCACGCTGATCGGGCACGCCCGCTGCCGAGGCGCGTACGACGCGGAGGCGCTGCAGGTGTACAACCGCGGTACCCGGGGCGGGATCTACTGGTTCCGTGCCGGCTGGCATCCGCGCGCCACGTTCAGCTGGGCGGTGGGCGCTGCCGTCGGTCTGGCGGCGGTGTCGACCCCGGTGTACGAGGGCCCGCTGCTGGCGCTGACCGGCGGGATCGACTGCAGCTTCGTACTGTCGGGCGTGGTGGGCGGCGCGCTGTACACGGCGCTGACGCCGGGCGCCCGGAAGACGCAGACGCCCGGGACGGTGACCGTCCCGGGCGTCTCCGCGGAGGTCTGAGCCCTACTTGCCCAGCTCGTGCGTCCAGCCGTGGACGTCCTCGGCCTTGCCGGTCTGGATGGCCAGGAGCGACTCGCGCAGCTTCATCGTGACCTCGCCGGGCTCGCCGCCCGACTGCTGCCACTCGCCGCGGCCGGACTTGACCGTGCCGACCGGCGTGATGACGGCGGCGGTGCCGCAGGCGAAGACCTCGGTGAGGCTGCCGTCCGCGGTGTGGCCCTGCCAGTCGTCGATGGAGACCCGGCGCTCCTCGACCTCGTAGCCGAGGTCGGCGGCGAGGGTGAGCAGCGAGTCGCGGGTGATGCCCTCCAGGATGGAGCCGGTGAGGGTCGGGGTGACGATCTTGCCGGTGCCGCCGTACACGAAGTACAGGTTCATGCCGCCGAGTTCCTCGACCCACTTGTGCTCGACCGCGTCGAGATAGCAGACCTGGTCGCAGCCCTGCGCCGCCGCCTCGGCCTGCGCGAGCAGGGAGGCCGCGTAGTTGCCGCCGGTCTTGGCGTCGCCCATGCCGCCGGGGACGGCGCGGACGCGGTCCTCGGAGGCCCAGATGGAGACCGGCTTGACGCCGCCGGGGAAGTACGGGCCGGCCGGGGAGGCGATGACCACGAAGAGGTACTCGTTGGCCGGGCGGACGCCCAGGCCGACCTCGGTCCCGATCATGAAGGGCCGCAGGTAGAGCGAGGCCTCGCCGCCGTGCGCCGGGACCCACGCCTTGTCCTGCTGGACGAGCAGGTCGCAGGCCTCGATGAAGGTCTCGACGGGCAGCTCGGGCATGGCCAGACGGCGGGCGGAGGCCTGGAAGCGGCGGGCGTTGGCGTCCGGGCGGAAGGTGGCGACCGAGTCGTCGGGGCGGCGGTAGGCCTTCAGGCCCTCGAAGATCTCCTGGGCGTAGTGCAAGACGGTGGTCGCCGGGTCGAGGGCGAGCGGGCCGTACGGCACGAGCTGGCCGTCGTGCCAGCCACGGCCCTCGGTCCAGCGGATGGTCACCATGTGGTCGGTGAAGTGGCGGCCGAATCCGGGGTCCGCCAGGATCGCCTCGCGCTGCGCGGCGGACAGCGGGTTGGAGGAGGGCTTGAGCTCGATCGTGGGCGTCGTCATGAGTGCGTGTCCTTCACCGGTTTGTGTGTGTCGGACCGCGCTCACGCACGTCCTCGCCACTGCTAGGACGTCCGAGCTTCTCCGCATGCCGCGGCCCCACGTTCGATTATCGCGCGTGGGGGCCGGGGCAGGAAGCGGGGGTGAGTGCGGCCCAGGGTTCGATGGTGGCACCCGGAGGCCGCACAGGTGAAGCCGCCGGGCGCGGTGGGCGACCCGGCGGCTTCGTAGAGTCGGCGGGTCAGCTCGCTACGCGTACCGCGAGCGCGTCGCCGATCTCGTCCGTCGTACGGGGGGCGGTGCCGCGCTCGGCGAGGTCGGCCGCGACGGCCTCCTCGATCCGGGCCGCCTCGGACTCGAGGCCGAGGTGGCGCAGGAGCAGCGCGACGGACAGGACGGTGGCCGTGGGGTCGGCCTTGCCCTGGCCGGCGATGTCGGGCGCGGAGCCGTGGACCGGCTCGAACATGGAGGGGTACTCGCCGCTCGGGTTGATGTTGCCGGAGGCCGCGACGCCGATGCCGCCGGAGACGGCGGCGGCGAGGTCGGTGATGATGTCGCCGAAGAGGTTGTCGGTGACGATCACGTCGAACCGCGCCGGGTCGGTGACGAGGAAGATCGTCGCCGCGTCGACGTGCAGGTAGTCCGTGGTGACCTCGGGGAACTCCGCGGCCACCTTGTTGAAGATGTTCGTCCACAGGTGCCCCGCGAAGGTGAGCACGTTGTTCTTGTGGACGAGGGTCAGCTTCTTGCGCGGGCGGGCCTGGGCGCGGGCGAAGGCGTCCCGGACCACGCGCTCGACGCCGAAGGCGGTGTTGACCGAGACCTCGGTCGCGACCTCGTGCTCGGTGCCCTTGCGGATGGTGCCGCCGTTACCGGTGTACGGGCCCTCGGTGCCCTCGCGGACCACGACGAAGTCGATCTCCGGCTGGCCGGCGAGCGGGGTCGCCACGCCGGGCAGCAGCCGGGACGGACGCAGGTTGACGTGGTGGTCGAAGGCGAAGCGGAGCCTCAGCAGGAAGCCGCGCTCCAGCACGCCGGACGGGACCGAGGGGTCGCCGATGGCGCCGAGCAGGATGGCGTCGTGCTGCTTGAGGGCGTCGAGATCGGCGTCGGTGAGGGTCTCACCGGTGGCGTGGTAGCGCCGGGCGCCGAAGTCGTACTCCTTGGTCTCCAGCTTCACATCCTGCGGAAGGACGGCCGAGAGCACCTTGAGGCCCTGGGTCACGACCTCCTGGCCGATGCCGTCGCCGGGGATCACTGCGAGATTGATGCTGTGAGACATGTCGGCACCCTACTCTTCGTCCCATCGTCTGACACGGTCACGTCCACGATGCGGACGTCCGTGTCGGACTTCCGTGCCGGACGTCCGTGTCGGACGCGTGGGTCAGTGGCCGGTCTCGCCGCCGTTGTCGCGGCGGTCGAGGGCGCGCTGGAGGGCGGCGGCGGCGTTCTTGCGGGCGTCGTCGCTGGGACGGCTGGCGGAGTGGCGGACGCGGCGGGCGGTCTGAGCGGCCATGAGGGATCGACTCCTTGAGATCAGCGTGATCGAAGGCGCCGGAAGGGGCGGGGAGCGGGCCCGCAGGGGTTGCCTGCGCAGGGGCATCGCGCTCTCGACCGCCATTCGCTCGATGGAGCGGGACGTTCGGCTCCTACAAAGCTAGGACAGGTCCGGCTGTCTGTCTCCACAGTTACTCGGACTTCCTACTATCTGAGACGGCACTCCCCGAGCCCTAACCCCTCTCAATCCATTGACAGGTTAGAGAAATGCGTGATCGACTCCTCTCGCAACCACTGAAACGCAGATGAGGGGTTAGGCGATGAGCGAGCAGCAGGTCCACCACCGCACCGTGAACGTCCGCGGCCACGCGATCTTCTACCGGGAGGCCGGGCCGGCCCACGCGCCCGTCCTGCTCCTGCTGCACGGCTTCCCGACCAGCTCGTACATGTTCCGCGACCTGATCCCGCGGCTGGCCCGGCGCTACCGGGTCATCGCCCCCGACCACCTCGGGTTCGGCCACTCCGCGGCGCCCTCGGCGCAGGAGTTCACGTACACCTTCGCCTCACTCGCCGCCCTGACGGCCGAGTTCACCGAGGCGCTCGGCCTCGACCGGTTCGCGCTCTACATCCAGGACTACGGCGCGCCGATCGGCCTGCGGCTCGCCCTGGCCCACCCCGAGCGGATCACCGCGATCGTCACCCAGAACGGCAACGCGTACGACGAGGGCCTCGGCGCCGACGCCTGGGCGCCGGTCCTCGCGCTGATCGCGGACCGGAACCCGAAGACCGAGGCCCCGGTCCGCGCCATCCGCTCACTGGACGGAATCCGCTGGCAGTACGAGACCGGCGTCCCGGCCGCGTACCGCTCCCTGCTGAACCCGGACGCCTGGCACCACGACGCCGCACTGATGGCCCGCGAGGGCCAGGACGGCATCCAGCTCGGCCTGATCGCCGACTACGGCGCGAACTTCGCGCTCTACCCGGCCTTCCAGGAGTACTTCCGCACCAGCCGGGTGCCGCTGCTCGCCGTCTGGGGCGAGGGCGACGAGGTGTTCGTGCCCTCGGGCGCGGAGGCGTTCCGCCGCGATCTGCCGGACGCGGAGATCCACCTGCTGCCCACCGGCCACTTCGCCCTGGAGACCCACGCCCCGCAGATCGCGGCGCTGACGGACGACTTCCTCGCCCGGCGGGTCGGCGTCAGGCCGTAGCCTCCCTAAGCTGCCGGGCCACGCGCCCGACCCAGTCGGCGAACTCCTCGCGGTGGTGTTCCTCACCCCCGCACAGGGCTGTGACCTGGGCGTCCGTGAGTGCGTCCGGTCCCGGCTCGGCCAGCAGTCGGTGCAGCTCCGTCAGCACGGACGTCATCCGCTGCGCGTCCAGGTGGTCGATCGCGTCCACCCCGTGCCCGGGGCCGAGGGACGTCGAACCAGGCATACCGCACCTCCTCGCCGAGTCACCCCCTCCAAGCAGCGTAAGCCCGCCCCATGAGAACCGCCCCCGTCCTCGGTTGGGGGACCAAGGAGGGGGGCGGTGTCGGGGAGCCTCGGTGAGGCGGAGGGCGTCAGCCCATGTGGGGGTAGCCGTACTCGGTCGGCGGGACCAGCGTCTCCTTGATGGCGCGGGTCAGCGTCCAGCGCATCAGGTTCTGCGGGGCGCCCGCCTTGTCGTTGGTGCCGGAGGCACGGCCGCCGCCGAAGGGCTGCTGGCCGACGACGGCGCCGGTCGACTTGTCGTTGATGTAGAAGTTGCCCGCGGCGAAGCGGAGCTTCTCCATCGTGTACGCGGCGGCCGCGCGGTCGCCCGAGATGACCGCGCCGGTGAGGGCGTAGTCGGAGGCGGACTCCATCTGGGTCAGCATCTCGTCGTACTTCGCGTCGTCGTAGACGTACACGGCGAGGATCGGGCCGAAGTACTCGGTCGTGAAGACCTCGTTCTCGGGGTCGGTGCACTCGATGACCGTCGGACGGACGAAGTAGCCCTCGGAGTCGTCGTACGTGCCGCCGGCGACGATCGTGCAGGTCTCGTCGGCCTTGGCGCGGTCGATCGCGGCCTTGTTCTTGGCGAACGCGCGGTCGTCGATGACGGCGCCGATGAAGTTCGACAGGTCGGTGACGTCACCCATGGTGATGCCGTCGACCTCGGCCGCGAACTGCTCCTTGAAGCCGTCGTTCCAGATCGAGGCCGGGACGTAGGCACGCGAGGACGCGGAGCACTTCTGGCCCTGGAACTCGAAGGAGCCGCGGGTCAGGGCGGTCTTCAGGATCGCGCGGTCGGCGCTCGGGTGGGCGACGACGAAGTCCTTGCCGCCGGTCTCGCCGACGATCCGCGGGTACGAGCGGTACGTCTCGATGTTGTTGCCGACCGTCTTCCACAGGTGCTGGAAGGTCCTGGTCGAACCGGTGAAGTGGATGCCGGCGAGGTCGCGGTGGTTCAGGGCCACCTCGGAGACGGCGATGCCGTCGCCGGTCACCAGGTTGATGACGCCCTTCGGCAGACCGGCCTCCTCCAGGAGCTCCATCAGGAGCACGGCGGAGTGGGTCTGGGTCGGGGACGGCTTCCAGACCACCACGTTGCCCATGAGGGCGGGGGCGGTGGGCAGGTTGCCCGCGATGGCCGTGAAGTTGAACGGCGTGATCGCGTAGACGAAGCCCTCCAGCGGGCGGTGGTCCAGACGGTTCCAGACGCCCGGGGAGTTCGCCGGCGGCTGCTCGGCCAGGATCTGGCGGGCGTACGCGACGTTGAAACGCCAGAAGTCGACGAGCTCGCAGGGGGTGTCGATCTCGGCCTGCTGGGCGGTCTTCGACTGGCCGAGCATGGTGGAGGCGGCCAGGGTCTCGCGCCACGGGCCGGCCAGCAGCTCGGCGGCGCGCAGGATGATCGCCGCGCGGTCGTCGAAGGACATCGCGCGCCACGCCGGGGCGGCGGCCAGGGCGGCGTCGATGGCGTCCTGGGCGTCCTGCTGGGTGGCGCCCGCGAAGGTGCCGATGACGGCCTTGTGGTTGTGCGGCTGCACGACGTCGACACGCTCGCCGCCGCCCATGCGCTTCACGCCGCCGATGGTCATCGGCAGCTCGCGCGGGTTGTCGGCCAGCTCCTTGAGCTTGACCTCCAGGCGGGCGCGCTCGGGCGAGCCGGGGGCGTAGCCGTGCACCGGCTCGTTGACGGGAGTGGGGACCTGGGTCACAGCGTCCATGAGTCTCGTAACTCCTTATGAGGGGTGGTGGGCTCAGCCCTTGGTGAGGATGGACCGGGCGAAGAACAGGAGGTTGGCCGGCTTCTCGGCCAGACGCCGCATGAAGTAGCCGTACCAGTCGGTGCCGTAGGCGGTGTAGACACGCATCCGGTGGCCCTCGGCGGCGAGGCGGAGGTGCTCCTCGCCGCGGATGCCGTACAGCATCTGGAACTCGTACTCGTCCTGCTTGCGCCCGGCGCGGCGGGCGAGCTCCTGGCCGACGGCGATCAGGCGCGGGTCGTGGGACCCGATCATCGGGTAGCCCTCGCCCTCCATGAGGATCCTCAGGATGCGGACGTACGCCTTGTCGATCTCCGCCTTGTCCTGGATCGCGACCTCGGCGGGCTCCTTGTAGGCGCCCTTGACGATGCGGACCCGGGAGCCGTTCGCGGCGAGCCGGCGGGCGTCGTCCTCGGTGCGGTAGAGGTACGCCTGGATGACGCAGCCGGTCTGCGGGAAGTCCTTCCGCAGCTCCTCGTGGATGGCGAACATCGAGTCGAGGGTGGTGTGGTCCTCGGCGTCCAGGGTGACCGTGGTGCCGATCGCGGCGGCGGCCTCGACGACCGGGCGGACGTTCGCCAGCGCCAGCTCATGCCCGTTCTCGAGCGACTGGCCGAACATCGACAGCTTCACCGACATCTCGGCGCGCTCACCGAGCTCGAGCTCCTTCAGGCGCTCGATCAGCTCCAGGTAGGCGTCCCGGGCGGCGTACGACTGCTCGACGGTGGTGATGTCCTCGCCGACGACGTCGAGGGTGAGCTCGAGCCCCTTGCCGGCGAGCTCCCGGACGATCGGGACGACCTGGTCGACGGTCTCGCCGGCGATGAACCGGGCGACGACCTGCTTGGTGCCCGGCGCGGCCGACACGAAGCGGCGCATCTTGTCGCTGCGCGACGCGGCGAGGATCAGGGGACCCAGCACGGGGGCACCTCCAGAGGACAATGCGGAGAAACGGGTGCCGTAACCGACCGTACGGAACGATTCGGGAACAGCACGAAGAACCACCGTGAAACCTAAGGATCGCTCCGATCCTCGGCCATCGACAGCTGTCACGCATCCGTGTCCACCACCTCAGACATTTGTCTGAAGGTTCCGGCGGCCGGTGCGAGAATGGCCGCGTGAAGGGCGATTACCAGGAGCTGGTCGACGAGATCTCCGAGCTGCTCGGCGAGCCGGCGACCCTGGAGAACCGGGACTTCGGCCTGATCGCCTTCGGGGCCCACGACAGCGACGACGACAGCGCGATGGACCCGGTCCGCACCCGCTCGATCCTCACCAGGAAGTCCACCCCGGCCGTCCGCGCCTGGTTCGAGGGCTTCGGCATCGCCCGGGCGACCGGCCCGGTCCGCATCCCCGCCGCCCCGGACGCGGGCGTCTTCCGGGACCGGATCTGCCTGCCGGTACGCCATCGGGGTGTGGCCCTCGGCTACGTGTGGCTGCTCGACGCCGAACCCGGCCCGACGCACGAGCAGCTCACGGCGGCGATGGAGGTGGCCGGCCGGATCGGCGCGCTGCTCGCGGACGAGGAACGGGCGGGCGCGGACCTGTCCCGGGAACTGCGGGCGGCGCTGGGCGCCGAGCGCGGCTGGCAGTACGACATGGCGCTGACGGCGCTGCGCTCCGCGCTGGGCCCGTCGGCGGACGGGCCGCACGCGCTGGTGTGCGTGGCTCCCTGGCCCACCGCGGGCGGCCCCTCGGCGCGTACGGTGCCGGCCGCGGCGGCCCTGAGCGCACTCCCCTGGCACGCGCCGGGCGGCGGCCCCGGGCCCACGGCGGCCGCACCGTCCGCCGGGCCGGGCGACGCGGGGAGCGGTGAGACGGCCGAGCCGTCGCGCGCGCTGGCCGTCCTCGTGCGCCTGCGGGCCGCCGACTCCCTCGCGCCCGCGCTCACCGCGGCGGAGCGGCTGCGCGACGCGGCCGGCCCGGGCGCGGTCGCCGGGATCGCGACGCCCCGGCGCGGCCTCGCGGAGCTGGACGCCTCCTGGCGGGAGGCCGGCGCGGCCACCCGGGCGGCCCTGGCCGAGCCCCGGCTGGGGCCGGTCGCCCAGTGGTCGGCCATCGGCCCGTACCGCCTCCTGACCTCGCTCCCCCCGTCGCCCCACGACCCGTCCGCAGGCCCCCTGTTGACCCCCGCGCACGCCGAACTCGCCCGCACCGCCGAGGTGTTCCTCGACCATGCGGGGCAGGCCGGCCGCACGGCGGCGGCCCTGGGCATCCACCGCCAGACGCTGTACTACCGCCTCTCCCGCGTCGAGGCCCTCACGGGGCTCGACCTCGACGACGGCGAGGACCGCCTGCTGCTCCACATGGCGCTGAAGGCCGCGAAGCTCTGAAGTCTAGGATCGGCGTATGACAACGGGGAGTTGGGCGGCGCCGACGCACGCCGAGCGGCAGCTGTACGAGGCGGGGGCGCGCGGGGACACGGCCGGCGTGCTCGACGCCCTCGGGCGGACGCGGCTCTACGTGCTCACGGCCCGGCTGCACGCCGACGCGCCCGGGTTCGTCGCCCCGCTTCCCACCCGGCGTGACGAGGCCGCGCGGCGCACCGTCGTCCCCGTACTGACCGAGGGAATGCTGCCGCCCTGGCATCCGGACTGGGTGTTCCAGCAGATCACGCTCGGCGAGCTGGCTCAGAGCTGGCCGCACGACAAGTGGTGGCTCGCCGTCAATCCGGACACCCCGTACGCGGCCGCGCTGCCGGCCCGGAGCGCCGACCGGCGGGCCTGGGAGGAGGCCGCGGAACGGGGCGGCGGGCCCGCGCGGCTGCGGCTGCTCACCCACGCCGGCGGCCATCTGCACGGGCCGGTCGCGCAGGGCCTGGCGCTCGGCGCCCATCTCGCGGTGCTCAACGGGCTGGTGTGGAACCAGCTCGGGGCCCAGTACGAGGACTACGCCACCGACGTCTCCCGGCTGCGCCGGCCCTGGGGCGTGTACCACCGGGCGGGCTTCCGGGAGACGCTGGAGACCCTGCTCGCCACTCGGCTGGCCGGCCGGGTGCCGGAGTCCGTGCTTGCGGTGCGCCGCCGGCTGGCCGTACGGCTGGGCGTGACGCCCACGGCCGACGAGTGGTCGACGGCGGTCACCGCCGCCCTCGACCCGGACGGCAGCAACCGCGAGACCCGGGCGGAGGCCGCCTGGTTCCAGCGCCGGATCGCGCACTACGAGGACCGGTTCCGCGCCGACGGCGTCCTCGCGCCCGACGGCCGGATCGACACGATCGCCGCCTTCGACTTCGGCCGCGCCGTGAACGTCGTACGGCTGGCGCTCGGCGCGCGCTACTGCGATCCGCAGGAGGCCGAGCAGTCGGTGCTGCGGGTCGTCGGGCCGGCCCGGCAGGCGTACGGCTCCTGGGCGGACTTCTCGCTCGGCTATCTGCTCGCCCGGCTGATCCACTTCGACGAGGGCGACCCCGAGCCGATGTACCAGGAGTGCCTGGCCGTCCACCGCACGCTCACCCAGGACCCCACGAGCCCCTACCGGAACATCCCATGGTCATGACCCCCCAACTCTGGACCCCGCCGACCGAGGTCGAACAGCTGCTGCACGACGCCGGGACGAGCGGCGACGGCGATGCCCAACTCCGCGCGCTGGCCGGGGCGGAGCTGTTCATCGGCGCCCCGAAGGCCGAGGTCGACGCGGAGCCGGACACGGTCTACTGGCGCTCCCAGGAGATCGGGAACGGAGTCGTCGTCCGGCCGGTGCTCACCCGCGGCATGCTGCCGCCGTGGCATCCGGAGTGGGTGTTCCACCAGGTCACGCTCCGGTACTGCGCCGAGTTCCAGTGGCGCAACCCACGGATGCTGCTCGCGGTGAACGGGGGCACTCCCGGGCAGCTGCTGCTGCCCGCCCAGCCCGAGCACCGGGCGCTGTGGCTGCGGTACTACGCCGAGCGGGAGCACACCGCCGGGCGCCGCTTCGTCGCCCTGCGGCACGGAGTGCTGCACGGTCCGCTCGCCTACGGGCTGGCCTGCGGGGCCCATCTGGCGTTCGGGAACGGCGTGCCGTGGAACGACGTCGGCTCCGTCTATCACGGGTACACCGACGAGCTCGCGTCGCTCCGCGACTCGTGGGACGTCACCGACCGCGCGGGCTGGCAGAAGGAGCTGGACGCGCTGCTCGACGCGCGCAACAGCCCGCCGGAGCCGGACTTCGCGCTGCGGGTCCGCGAGCAGCTGCGGATCCGCGGCGGCGAGCCGCCGTCACCGGACCTGTGGCGGGAGACCGCCGCCGGGCACGCCCAGGACCTCGGCGCGGGCCCCGGGGCGGTCCGGCACATCGAGGAGCTGGTGCGCCGCATCCTGCGGTACGAGGCCCGGTTCCGTGCGGACGGGCTGCTGCCACCGGACGGACGGGTGCGGACGACGGTCGCGTACGACTACAGCCGCGCGGTGAACATGGCCCGCTGGGGTCTCTCGGCCCGGTTCTGCACGCCGCCGGAGGCCGAGCAGGCCATTGTGCACGCGGGGGCGCTGAGCAGGTCCGCGTACACGTCGTGGCAGGAGTACTCGGCGGGCTACGCGCTGGGCCGGGTGCTGCGCTTCGACGGGGAGGAGTACGGGCCGTACCACGAGGGGAACGTGGCCGCCCACCGCGTCCTCATGGAGCACCCTGGCAGCCCGTGGCGGAACATCCCCTGGCGCTGAGCCGGTCGCGCTCCCTGTCAGTCCCGCTCCCCCATCAGGATCCTGAGGCCCTCGGTGAGGTCGTCGGCGGACGGGGCGGTCTCCGGGTCGACCATCCACTGGATCATCACGCCGGTGGCCAGCGCCTGGACGAACAGCCCGGCGACCCGGGCCTTCTCCGGGTCGGCCGCCGGGTCGATGCCGAGGAAGCCCTCCGCCATGCCCAGCCGGCCCTCGCGCTGCGGCTCCTTGATGGCCTCGCGCAGCTTCTCGTCGTCGTCGAGGCGGGTGACGACCTCGGTCTGGAGCTTCCAGACCGGGCGGGCCGCCTCGGCGCCGGCGATGAGCGTCGCCCACAGGTCGTGGAACCGCCGGTACGGGTCGGCCGGCCGGTCCGTCACGGGACCCTCGACCGAGCCGACGCTGTTGCCCCAGTCCTCCGTCAGCGCGAGGAAGGCCTGCTGGAGCAGGGCGTCCTTGGAGCCGTAGTGGTAGCCGATGGAGGCCAGGTTGGTGCCGGAGGCGGCGACGATGTCGCGGGCCGTGGTGCGGGCGTAGCCCTTCTCCAGGAGGCAGCGCTTGGCACCGTCGAGCAGGTCTTCCTTGTGTCCCATGACAGCACTGTACCCGGGATTTAGACATCCGTGTAAGACGTACGTCTAAGGTCCCGGGTACGGGGTCGTGCGGATCAGACCAGGTTCACCGAGCGGGCCGAGGCCGCGCCGATCTCCGCCGCCAGGTCGGCCAGCACGTTCGCCGGGACCGTGTCGTCCACGGTCAGCACGGCCAGCGCCTCGCCGCCCTCCTCGGCGCGGGCCACCTGCATGCCCGCGATGTTCAGGCCCGCCTCACCGAGGATCCGGCCGACGGTGCCGACGACACCCGGGCGGTCCTCGTAGCGCAGCACGACCATGTGGTCGGCCATCGCCAGGTCCACGTCGTACGCGCCGATCCCGACGATCTTCTGGAAGTGCTTGGGGCCGGCCAGCGTGCCGGAGACCGCGACCTCCTCGCCGCCGGAGAGCGTGCCGCGCACGGTCACCAGGTTGCGGTGGTCCGGGGACTCGCTGCTGGTGGTCAGGCGCACCTCGACACCGCGCTCCTGCGCGAACAGCGGGGCGTTGACGTAGCTGACGGTCTCGTCGACGACGTCCTCGAACACGCCCTTCAGCGCGGAGAGTTCGAGCACCTTCACGTCGTGCTGGGTGATCTCGCCGTACACCTCGACGTCGAGCCGGACCGCGACCTCGCCGGCCAGCGCGGTGAAGATCCGGCCGAGTCGCTCGGCCAGCGGCAGACCCGGCTTCACGTCCTCGGCGATGACGCCGCCCTGGACGTTGACCGCGTCCGGGACCAGCTCGCCGGCGAGCGCGAGGCGCACCGACCTGGCGACCGCGATGCCGGCCTTCTCCTGGGCCTCGTCCGTGGACGCGCCGAGGTGCGGGGTGCAGACGACCTGGTCGAGCTCGAAGAGCGGGGAGTCCGTGGTGGGCTCCTTCGCGTACACGTCGAGACCGGCGCCGGCGACCCGGCCCTCCTTGAGGGCGGAGTACAGCGCGGCCTCGTCGACGATGCCGCCGCGGGCCGCGTTCACGATCCGGACGGTCGGCTTGACCTTGTGCAGCGCCTCGTCGCCGATGAGACCGAGGGTCTCCGGGGTCTTCGGCAGGTGGACGGTGATGAAGTCGGCGACCTCGAGCAGCTCGTCCAGGGAGAGCAGCTTCACGCCCATCTGGGCGGCGCGGGCCGGCTGCACGTAGGGGTCGTACGCGACGATCTTCATGCCGAACGCGGACATGCGCTGGGCGACCAGGACGCCGATGCGGCCGAGGCCGACGACGCCGAGGACCTTCTCGCTGAGCTCGACGCCGGTGTACTTGGAGCGCTTCCACTCGCCGTTCTTCAGCGCGGTGTTGGCCTGCGGGATGTTGCGCGCGGTGGCGACGAGCAGACCGCAGGCGAGCTCGGCGGCGGTGACGATGTTGGAGGTCGGGGCGTTCACGACCATCACGCCGGCCTTGGTGGCGGCGGAGACGTCCACGTTGTCCAGGCCCACGCCGGCGCGGGCGACGACGCGCAGCTTCTTGGCGGCGGCGATGGCCTCGGCGTCCACCTTGGTGGCGGAGCGGATCAGGATCGCGTCCACGTCGGCGATGGCGGGCAGCAGCTCGGCGCGGTCCGCGCCGTTGCAGCTCCGGATCTCGAAGTCCGGGCCGAGCGCGTCGACGGTGGCGGGCGACAGCTCTTCAGCGATGAGTACGACAGGTTTCGAGCTCACGTGAATCCTCACAGTGGCAGTGCGGACGGCCGTCCCGACGGCCGCAGGCGGTGGAGGGGCTAGCCGCGTGGAAGACGCACGACGCTGTGGGCCTGACGCGATGTTGTTCAAGAGTGTAGTGCCGGACGGGTGCGTCGAATCCGCCGTGGCGGAAGGATCACCCGTCCGTGGTTGGACTGACTGTCCAATGATGTGCCGAAGGGCCGGACATGGTGTCCGGCCCTTCGGCCGAGGCTTACGCCTCCTCGTCGTTCACCCAGCTCATGAGCTTGCGCAGCTCCTTGCCGGTGGTCTCCAGGAGGTGCTTCTCGTCCTGGGTCTTGTACTCGTTGTACTTCTTCAGGCCGCCGTGGTACTCGTCCATCCAGTTCTTGGCGAAGGTGCCGTCCTGGATCTCGGCGAGGACCTGCTTCATCTCGGCCTTGGTGGCGTCGGTGATGATCCGCGGGCCGGTGACGTAGTCGCCCCACTCGGCGGTCTCGGAGACGGACCAGCGCATCTTCTCCAGGCCGCCCTCGTACATGAGGTCCACGATCAGCTTCAGCTCGTGGAGGCACTCGAAGTACGCGATCTCCGGCTGGTAGCCGGCCTCGACCAGGGTCTCGAAGCCCGCCTTGACCAGCGCGGACGCGCCACCGCAGAGGACCGCCTGCTCACCGAACAGGTCGGTCTCGGTCTCCTCGGTGAAGGTGGTCTTGATGACGCCGGCGCGGGTGCCGCCGATGGCCTTGGCGTAGGAGAGCGCCAGGGCGAAGGCGTTGCCCGTCGCGTCCTGCTCGACGGCGGCGATCGCGGGGACGCCGCGGCCCTCCTCGTACTGGCGGCGGACCAGGTGGCCCGGGCCCTTCGGGGCGACCAGGGCGACGTCGACGCCGGCCGGGGGCTTGATGAAGCCGAAGCGGACGTTGAAGCCGTGGGCGAAGAACAGCGCCTTGCCGTCCTTCAGGTTCGGCGCGATCGACTCCTCGTACACCTTCGCCTGGATCGGGTCCGGGATGAGGATCATGATGACGTCGGCCTCGGCAGCCGCCTCGGCGGGCGTGACCACGCGCAGACCCTGCTCCTCGGCCTTGGCCTTGGACTTGGAGCCCTCGTGCAGACCGACGCGGACGTCGACACCCGAGTCGCGGAGCGACAGCGCGTGGGCGTGGCCCTGGCTGCCGTAGCCGATCACCGCGACCTTGCGGCCCTGGATGATGGACAGGTCGGCGTCGTCGTCGTAGAACAGCTCGGCCACTGGGATTCTCCTTGGAGTGCTGGTGTTGCTTCCCACCGTACGGCGGGAGGGGGAAGGGAAGTCTTCTGGTCTCGTCAGGCGGAACGGTCAGGCGCTGCGGTCGAGAGCCCGCAGGGACCGGTCCGTGATGGACCGGGCACCACGCCCTATGGCGATCGTGCCCGACTGGACGAGTTCCTTGATGCCGAACTGCTCCAGCATCTTGAGCATCGCGTCGAGCTTGTCACTCGAACCGGTGGCCTCGATGGTGACCGCCTCGGGCGAGACGTCCACGGTCTTGGCGCGGAACAGCTGGACGATCTCGACGATCTGGGAGCGGGTCTCGTTGTCGGCGCGGACCTTCACCAGGACGAGCTCGCGCTGGATCGCGGCGCTGGGCTCGAGTTCGACGATCTTCAGGACGTTGACCAGCTTGTTGAGCTGCTTGGTCACCTGCTCCAGCGGCAGGTCCTCGACATTGACCACGATGGTGATGCGGGAGATGTCGGGGTGCTCGGTGACACCGACCGCGAGCGAGTCGATGTTGAAGCCGCGGCGGGAGAAGAGCGCGGCGATGCGGGCCAGGATGCCGGGGGTGTTCTCGACCAGGACCGAGAGGGTGTGCTTGGACATGGTGTTCTCGCTATCTCTCTCGGGCTCTCAGTCGTCTTCGCCGTCGCCGAAGTCCGGGCGGACTCCACGGGCGGCCATGACCTCGTCGTTGGAGGTGCCGGCGGCGACCATCGGCCAGACCTGGGCGTCCTCGTGGACGATGAAGTCGACGACGACCGGGCGGTCGTTGATGGCGTTGGCCTGCTCGATGACCTTGTCGAGGTCGGCCGGGTCCTCGCAGCGCAGGGCGACGCAGCCCATGGCCTCGGACAGCTTGACGAAGTCCGGGATGCGGGTGCCGCGGGCCTCCGGGTTGACGTCGTCCGGGCCGGAGTGCAGGACCGTGTTCGAGTAGCGCTGGTTGTAGAACAGCGTCTGCCACTGGCGGACCATGCCCAGGGCGCCGTTGTTGATGATGGCGACCTTGATCGGGATGTTGTTCAGGGCGCAGGTGACCAGTTCCTGATTGGTCATCTGGAAGCAGCCGTCGCCGTCGATCGCCCAGACCGGGCGGTCCGGCATACCGGCCTTGGCGCCCATGGCGGCCGGGACCGCGTAGCCCATCGTTCCGGCGCCGCCGGAGTTCAGCCAGGTGGCGGGCTTCTCGTAGTCGATGAAGTGGGCGGCCCACATCTGGTGCTGGCCGACGCCGGCCGCGTAGATGGTGTCGGCCGGGGCGAGCTGGCCGATGCGCTGGATGACCTGCTGCGGCGAGAGGCTGCCGTCCTCCGGCAGGTCGTAGCCGAGCGGGTAGGTCTCGCGCCAGCGGTTCAGGTCGCTCCACCAGGCGCTGTAGTCGCCCTTGTTGCCCTCGCTGTGCTCGGCCTGGACGGCCTGGACAAGGTCGGCGATGACCTCGCGGGCGTCGCCGACGATCGGGACGTCGGCGGCGCGGTTCTTGCCGATCTCGGCCGGGTCGATGTCCGCGTGGACGATCTTGGCGAACGGGGCGAAGCTGTCCAGCTTGCCGGTGACGCGGTCGTCGAAGCGGGCGCCGAGGGCGACGATCAGGTCGGCCTTCTGCAGCGCGGTGACGGCGGTGACCGCGCCGTGCATGCCGGGCATGCCGACGTGCTGCGGGTGGCTGTCGGGGAACGCGCCCAGCGCCATCAGGGTGGTGGTGACCGGGGCCCCGGTCAGCTCGGCGAGGACCTTCAGCTCGGTGGTCGCGCCGGCCTTGAGGACGCCGCCGCCGACGTACAGGACGGGGCGCTTGGCCGCGGTGATCAGCTTCGCGGCCTCGCGGATCTGCTTGGCGTGCGGCTTGGTGACCGGGCGGTAGCCGGGCAGGTCGGTCTGCGGCGGCCAGCTGAAGACGGTCTTGGCCTGCAGGGCGTCCTTGGCGATGTCGACCAGGACCGGACCGGGGCGGCCGGTGGAGGCGATGTGGAACGCCTCGGCGATGGTCCGCGGGATGTCCTCGGCCTTGGTGACCAGGAAGTTGTGCTTGGTGATCGGCATCGTGATGCCGCAGATGTCCGCCTCCTGGAAGGCGTCCGTGCCGATCGCCTTGGAGGCGACCTGGCCGGTGATCGCGACCAGCGGGACGGAGTCCATGTGCGCGTCGGCGATCGGGGTGACCAGGTTGGTCGCGCCCGGGCCGGAGGTGGCCATGCAGACGCCGACCTTGCCGGTGGCCTGCGCGTAACCGGTCGCGGCGTGGCCGGCGCCCTGCTCGTGCCGGACGAGGACGTGACGGACCTTGGTGGAGTCCATCATCGGGTCGTACGCGGGGAGGATGGCGCCGCCGGGGATGCCGAAGACGGTGTCGGCCCCCACTTCCTCGAGAGAACGGATGAGGGACTGCGCGCCCGTGACGTGCTCAACGGTGGCGGTGGACTGTCCGCCGTTACGGGCCCGCGGCTGCGGATGGTGGGCCCCGGTGGCCTGCTCGGTCATCGGCATTCTCTTCTCGAAGCTGAGGGTTTTCGCTGGGGTTTCGCTGGGGGGTTTCGCGAGGTTTTAGCGGGTTTTGACGAGTGCCAGTGCAACAAAAAACCCCTCGTGCCGGGAGGCAAGCGAGGGGAGCGCGTCGGGTGTGTCACGAGCGGGACCGTCGAGGCCCTGCTTCAGCCGACGCGCTTTCCAAGTACGAGAATTCGGGTGCGCATGGCACTGACCCTCCCCCCGACGCACAGTCACTGTCAAGTGGGTGGGACGCGCGTCTCAGTATGTGAGCGGATCGGGGGACGCCCGGTGGTACGGATCCGGCCGCTCAGGGCGGGCACGCTGCCGGGAACCGGATAGTCGTCCCGGACCAGGGCGCGGCGCAAGCGGTATTCGTCCAGCGGGCCGGAGAAGGCCATGCCCTGGCCGTGGGTGCAGCCCATGGAACGCAGCGCGAGCACCTGCTCGGGGACGTCCACGCCGTCGGCGACCGACTGCATGCCGAGGTCGCAGGCGATCCGGAGCAGCCCGGCGGTGATCTTGCGGAGCCGGGCGGACTCGACGACGCCCTCGACCAGCCCCCGGTCCAGTTTCAGCACGTCGACGGGGAGCCGGCGCAGCGCGTTGATCGCCGCGTAGCCGCTGCCGAAGCCGTCCAGGGAGATCCGCACGCCGAGCCGGCGCAGGGCGAGCAGCCGCTGCTCCAGCTCGTCGAACGAGATCCGCGGATCGCTGTCGGCGAGCTCGATGATCAGCGCGCCGGAGGGCAGTTCGTGCCGGGTGAGCAGGGCTTCGACGGAGCCGAGCGGGAGCGACTTGTCGAGCAGCCGGCGGGCGGGCAGCCGGATCGAGACGGGGGTGCGGTGGCCGAGGCAGGCGCGCTCGGCTGCCTGGGCCACCGCCTCCTTCAGGAGCCAGCGGCCCAGCTCGGCCGTGCGGTCGGTGTCGTCGGCGACCCGCGTGAACTCGGCCGGGGTGAACAGCACGCCCTGGGCGGAGCGCCAGCGGGCCTGCGCCGCGACGGCGCCGATCCGGCCGGTGGTGAGATCCACCACCGGCTGGTGCAGCAGGGCGAACTCCCCGTCGAGCAGGGCGCTGCGCAGCCGGGCGGCGAGCTCGGTGCGGCGGACGACCTCGGCCTGCATCTGGGGGGCGTAGAGCTCCACCCGGTCCTTGCCGGCGGCCTTGGCGCGGTACATGGCGAGGTCGGCGTTGCGCAGCAGGTCGCCGGCGCTGATGCCGGGCTCGGCGAAGGCGACCCCGATGGAGGCGGCGACCCGCACCTCGGCGCCTTCCACGCGGTACGGCTGGGAGAGCGTGAGCCGGAGCCGGTCGGCGATCTCGTGGATCTGGCACTCGCGGGCGGACTGGTCGCGGCCGCCGTCGCCGAGGATCAGCGCGGCGAACTCGTCGCCGCCGAGCCGGGCGGCTGTGTCCCCGGCGCGCACGGAGTCCTGGAGGCGGCGGGCGGCCTGGATGAGCAGTTCGTCGCCGGCCTGGTGGCCGAGGCGGTCGTTGACGCCCTTGAAGCCGTCGAGGTCGATGAAGAGCACGGCGGCCCCGGCGTCGCCGGCCCGGCGGCCGGTGAGCGCCAGGCGGACCCGTTCGGTGAACAGGGCCCGGTTGGGCAGGTCGGTGAGCGGGTCGTGCTCCGCGTTGTGCCGCAGCTGGGCCTGGAGGCGGACGCGTTCGGTGACGTCACGGCTGTTGAAGATCAGGCCGCCCTGGTGCCGGTTGACGGTGGACTCGACGTTGAGCCACTCTCCCCCACCCCCGGCTTCACCCCCAGTCTCCGGCCGGGAGGTGCCCCCAGAGCGGGAGGTGCCCCCATGGCCGGAACGGAACCGGCACTCGATGCGGGTGGTGGGCTCGTCGGCGGGCGAGGCGGCGAGGAAGCGCCGTACCTCGTGGACGACCGCCCCGAGGTCCTCGGGATGGATCAGGGAGGCGAGTTCGGAGCCGATCAGCTCGTCGGCCTCGCGTCCGTAGACGCCGGAGGCGGCGGGGCTGACGTACCGGAGTATGCCGCTCGGGGCGGCGATCATGATGACATCGCTGGAGCCCTGGACGAGGGACCTGAAGTGGTTCTCCTTCTGGGCCAGTTCATGGGTCAGGGCGATGTTGTCGAGCAGCATGATGCCCTGCCGGACGACGAGGGCGAGCACGACGGTGCAGCCGGTGAAGACGACCACGCGGTCCACTCTGCGTCCCTCGGTGACGTTGTACAGGATGCCCAGGGTGCACACGGCCGCCGCCAGATAGGGCGTGAGGGCGGCGAGCGAGCCGGCGACGGGGCGGCTCCGGTCGCGCGGCGGGCGGGCCGGCGCGGCGGGCTCGGCGATCCGGCGCACGCCCCAGGGCGCGTACGCGAGAAGCAGCGAGCCGGCGAACCAGCCGGCGTCGAGCAGCTGGCCGGAGCGGTAGCTCTCGCGCAGCAGCGGGGAGGTGAACAGGGCGTCGCACAGCACGGTGAGGGCCAGGGCGGCGATCGCGGTGTTGGTGGCCGAGCGGTTGGCGTTGGAGCGGCGGAAGTGCAGGGCCAGGACCATGCTGACGAGCACGATGTCGAGCAGCGGATAGGCGAGCGAGAGGGCGGCCTGGGCGACGCTCTCGCCCTGGAAGTGCGTGGTGTGGGCGAGGGCGAGGCTCCAGGAGAGCGTCAGCAGGGAGCCGCCGATGAGCCAGGCGTCGAGCACGAGGCAGACCCAGCCGGCCCTGGTGACCGGCTTCTTGGCGAGGACGAGGAGCCCGACGATCGCGGGCGGCGCGAAGAGCAGGAAGAACAGGTCGGCGACGGACCTGTCGGGCACGTCCTGGTCGAGGACGACCTCGTACCAGCCCCAGACCGCGTTGCCGCAGGCGGCCATCGCGGACGAGAAGGCGAAGAGGAGCCAGGCGGGCCGGAAGCGGATGTCGCGCAGCCGGCCGTAGAGGAAGCAGGAGACGGCGGCCGCGAGGGCGGCGGCGCTGAGCCCGAAGTCCCCCATGACCAGGGCCAGTCGCGGGGAGCCCCAGCCGAGGGCGGCGCCCGCCGCGTACCCGGCGCAGATCAGGGCGAGGGCGAGCTGGCCGGCGAGGGTGCGGCCCGGGCCGGGCGGGGCGCCCGGCCGGCCCGCGGGCCCGCTTCCGCCGCCCGCGGCTCCGCCGCCGCGGACCGGGCGGCGGCCGATGAGCGCCCCCGGGGTGCTCATCGGAGGTCCCGGGCGGGCGGCTTCGTGCGCTCGGGCGGCTTCGTGCGCCGCTTCGGGGCGCGGGAGGGTCGCCGCCGGCGGCCCCGCCGCGTCGGAACGTCGGTCCTTCGGCCGTACATCACCCGTCGCCCCCCTCGGAATCTGCTGACCCGTCACGTCACTCCCCGGCGTCATGTCCGTACTCGACGCAGTCCCCCGCTCGGGACGATACACCAGGATCGTCACTCAGGGACAGGGGTTCTCTACGCTCCGTGACGATCAACTGATCGTCGGCACTGTACGCACCCGCCCGCATCCGGAGCGTGTCCGCCGTGTGCCGTGAGCGACTGCCGGGCGGTCAGGTCGTCAGCACGACGTTGGCGAGCTCCTCACCGGCCGCGAACCGGGTCAGCTGACCGGCGATCAGCCGCTTGGCACGCGGCATGAACGCCGACGTGGAGCCCCCCACATGCGGGGTGACCAGAACACCGGGAGCGTGCCACAAGGGGTGGCCGGGCGGCAGCGGTTCCGGGTCGGTGACATCGAGTGCCGCGGTGATGCGGCCGCTCTCCAGCTCCGCGAGCAGCGCCTTCGTGTCCACCACCGGGCCGCGCGCGACGTTCACCAGCAGTGCGCCGTCCTTCATCCGGGCGAGGAAGCCGGCGTCGGCGAGATGCCTGGTCTGCGCGGTGAGCGGGGTGGAGAGGATCACCACGTCGGCCTCGGGCAGCAGGGCCGGCAGATCCGCGAGCGCGTGCACAGGCCCGCGCTCCGTGGCACGGGCGGAGCGCGCGACGCGCGCCACCCGCGCGCACTCGAAGGGCGCGAGCCGGTCCTCGATGGCCGCGCCGATGGAGCCGTAACCGACGATCAGCACCGACCTGTCGGCGAGCGCCGGATAGAAGCCGGCCCGCCACTCCTCGGCGTCCTGGCCGCGCACGAAGCCCGGGACGTCACGGAGCGAGGCGAGGATCAGGGCGAGCGTCAGCTCGGCGGTGCTGGCCTCGTGGACGCCCTTGGCATTGCACAGGCGCACGCCGGAGCGCAGGTCGCCGAGGCCCGGAGTGACGTGGTCGATGCCGGCGGAGAGGGTCTGCACCACCCGTACCGACGTCATGCCGGCGAGCGGGCGCACGGCGATCTCGCTGCCCTTCATGTACGGCACCACGTAGAAGGCGCAGCGCGCCGGGTCGGCGGGGAACTCGGGGCCGCCGTCCCAGTGCACATAGCGCAGACCCGACGCGCCCGGGTCGGGCAGTCCGTCGATCTCGGCCGCCGGGATCGGAAGCCACACGTCAGCGGTTGTGTCGTCAACTCTCATGCCCGGGAGGCTATGCGAAGAATCCGGCAGGTCATTGGTTACTTTGGGGAGCGGCACAGGGAGGGGTACCGGCACGTGGAGCGCAGGACAATCGGGGCGGCGGCGCTCGAAGTGGGTGCGATCGGCCTCGGCTGCATGCCGATGAGCTGGGCGTACAGCAGCTCGTCGCAGCGCGGCGACCGTTCGCTGCGGACGGTGCACACGGCGCTGGACGCCGGGGCGAACCTGCTCGACACGGCCGACATGTACGGCCCGTTCACCAACGAACTGCTGATCGGACGGGTTCTGAAGGAGCGTCGGGCGGACGCGTTCGTCTCGACGAAGGTCGGACTGCTGGTCGGCGACGGCCACGTGGTGGCCAACGGCCGTCCCGGGTACGTGCGCAGGGCGTGCGACGCCTCGCTGCGGCGGCTGCAGACCGATGTGATCGACCTGTACCAGCTGCACCGCCCCGACCCCGAGGTGCCGGTCGAGGAGACCTGGGGCGCGATGGCGGAACTGGTCGCCGCGGGAAAGGTGCGCGCGCTCGGGGTGTCCGCGATGGGCGCGCGGGCGAGGCGGCGCGGGAGCGCCGGCGCGCGGCCCGATCCGTACGAGGGAACGATCCGTCAGCTCGAACGCGTGCAGCAGGTGTTCCCGGTGAGCGCGGTGCAGGCGGAGCTGTCCGTGTGGTCGCCGGAGGCGCTGGACCGGCTGCTGCCGTGGTGCGCCTCGCGGGGCGTGGGCTTCCTGGCGGGGATGCCGCTCGGGAACGGCTTCCTGACCGGGACGCTGACGCCGGGCGGCGGCTTCGAGCCGGACGACCTGCGGGCCCGGCACCCCCGCTTCACGGCGGAGATGATGGCCGCGAACCAGCCCCTGGTCGCGGGCCTGCGCCGGGTGGCGGGACGGCACGGCGACGGGGTCACCCCGGCGCAGGTGGCGCTGGCGTGGACCCTGACGGCGGGACGGCACGTGGTGCCGGTGCCGGGGACGAAGCGGGAGCGGTGGGCGCGGGAGAACGCCGGCGCAGCGGAGCTGACGCTGACGGAGAGGGACCTGCGCGAGATCGGGTCGCTGCCGGGGGCGCGGGGCTCCTGGGACTGAGCGCGTCGGTCCGCGGTCCGATGGAGAGGCGGATCGACGGGCAGGCGGTCCGACGCAGAGGCGGACCGACGGACAGGCGGACGATCCCGTTCGGGCGAATTCGAATGGACCGGGAACCCTGGGCGGGCCGAGCGGTGTTTTCCGTACGAAGGGCGTCCGTCGAGGAAGGGGTCGGGACCATGCGACGACGTACGGGGACGGCCGTGGCGGCCGGGCTGCTGATGGTGCTGGTGACGGCCTGCTCGTCGGAGGGCGGCGGGGCCGCGCCGGCGAGTACGGGGACGGGTGCGACGACGCCCGCCGCCGCGCCGCCGACCGGCTCCGCGCCGCCGGCGAAGGGCTCGGTGCGGGTGACGGGGACGGTCACCGAGGACCTGAAGTCGCCGTGGGGGCTCGTGGCGCTGCCGGACGGGGACCTCCTGGTCGCCTCGCGGGACGAGGGCACGCTCACCCGGGTCGACGCGCAGACCGGGCGGAAGACGCAGGTCGGCTCGGTGCCGGGGGTCGCGCCGGGCGGCGAGGGCGGGCTGCTGGGGCTGGCGGTCTCCCCGGACTTCGCCCAGGACCGACAGGTGTACGCGTACTTCACCACCGAGTCGGACAACCGGATCGCCCGGCTGCGGTACGACGCGACGAAGCCGGCCGGACAGCAGCTCGGGGCGCCGGACACGGTGCTGCGGGACATCCCGAAGGGCGTGGTGCACAACGGCGGGCGGATCGCGTTCGGCCCCGACGGGATGCTGTACGCGGGGACCGGCGAGACGGGGAACACCGGGCTGGCCCAGGACCGCGGGTCGCTGGGCGGCAAGATCCTGAGAATGACGCCGGACGGGAAGCCGGCGCCGGGCAATCCTTCGCCGGACTCGGTGGTGTACTCGTGGGGCCACCGCAATGTGCAGGGGCTCGCCTGGGACTCGGCGAAGCGGCTGTGGGCGGCGGAGTTCGGCCAGAACACATGGGACGAGCTGAACCTGGTGCAGGCCGGCAAGAACTACGGCTGGCCGGACGTCGAGGGCAAGGGCGGCCGGGCCGGCTTCGTCGACCCGGTGGCCCAGTGGCGCACGGAGGAGGCCTCGCCGAGCGGTATCGCGTACGCGCAGGGCTCGATCTGGATGGCGGGCCTGCGGGGCGAGCGGCTGTGGCGGATCCCGCTGGCCGGCGGGACGGCCTCGGCGGCGCCGCAGGCGTTCCTGACGGGCGACCACGGCCGACTGCGCACCGTCCTGGCGACCGGCGGCGGGGGCCTGCTCCTGGTGACCAGCGAGACCGACGGCAGAGGCAGCCCGGAGTCCGGCGACGACAGGATCCTGCGCCTGGAGGTGCGCTAGCCGATGTTCAGCTCCCTCGACGAACTCTTCGCCCCCGGCCGCCGTCACCAGGAGGAGGAGCGCCGGCGACTGGCGCTCACCCGTGAGGACGCCGGTGACAGCGATCCCTCCCGGGGGCCGATAGACCTCGGCTCCGGGCGGGTCACGATACGGGTCCCCGGTCCGCCCGCCGGAGCGGCGGACGGACCGGGGGACGGAGCGGGGGACGGGCCGGGGGACGGCTGAGCGGTCAGGACGGCGGGACGGCCTACTCCGGCGCCAGCGAGTTGCCCGCGGGGATGCGACCGCAGTCGGACGGGGCCGTCCGGCCGGCGAAACGGTCGCCGAGCCAGCCCAGCGCGACGGGCGCCCAGACGACGGGCGTGCCCACGTGGCTGAGCAGCTCGTGCTGGGTGTACTTGACGGCAGCACTGCCGGTGGCGCAGTACTGCCGGGCGAGCGCCCGTACGTCTCCGGCGACCATGACGCCGTCGCCCGTGCCGATGCCCGGGTGGTTGCTGAACGTCCCCTCCAGGACGCCCGCGTCGCCCTGGGCGATGAACCCGGGGACGGTCGGGGTGGCGGCGGAGCCGAGGTTGAGCTTGTTCACCGCGGTGCGGAACTCGGGGATCGAGTTGGGGTCGGCGTACTCCGGCTTCGCCATCTTCTTCCAGGTCAGCCCGGGGTAGTGACCGATGGCGTCGATGATCGAGCCCTGCTGCAGCTCGTCGTACACCTTCCGGCCGTAGTCGCTGAGGTAGGACTTGAGGTCGATGTCGTACGAGCGGGAGACCCCGATGACCGCCATGGGTATGACGCCCGACCACGCCAGCGAGCCGTCCACGTACTTCAGGTTGTGCGCCGGGGCCACGAGCAGGCCGCCCTCGGCGTAGCCGACCAGCCTGCGGTTGACGTCGGGCGCGTAGCTCGGTGCGAGCGCGGCGGCCCAGTTGGTCGCGATGGCGCCGCCGGAGTAGCCGATCAGGCCGAACGCGGTGGCGGAACTCAGGCCGGTCTGCGCCGACTTGCTCGCGGCGCGGATCGAGTCGAGCGTGTTGGTGCCGTACTCCGGTCCGGCGGCGAAGTTCGCCCGCTGGCCCTCGGTGTCCGGGATGACGACGTTGTAGCCCTGCGCCAGCAGCGGCGCGATGAAGATCGCCTCGGCGTTCGGGATGAGACCGCCCAGCGTGAGGTCGCCCGCGATCGCCCGGGACGGCCCGTCCTCGGGGTCGAGCGAGTCGTAGAACGACTGGTAGGACACGGCCTTGCTGCCGTCGCCCGTCAGGCTGCGCACCACCGTGGTCACGTTGGCGGCCGGCCGGCCCTGCGCGTCGGTGGTGCGGTAGAGCAGCTGGACCGCCTGCAGCGGCGTGGGAATGCCGATGAGGTGGTACTGCAGCGTCCGGGTCTTCAGCACGTCACCCGGCGCGAACGAGGCCAGGGGTTTGCTGCCGTCGTAGGTGTAGAAGGGGTCGCTCGCCGTCGCCGTGACCGTCGTCGCCGGCGCGGACGGGGCGGCGGCTTCGGTGGTGGCGCCGGCGCTCGGCGCGGCGGTCATGGCCGCCGCGGTGGCGACGGCTACGGCGGTCAGGCGGAATGCAGCCTTGGACATGGGTTCCTCGTTTCGTGGGGGCGTGCGGGAGCAGGTGGCACGGGGAAGTCCGGTGAATGACCCTGGTCAGGTGTCGGCCGGACGTGTTACCACCGAGTAGGGGATGTCCCGGAGAACATCATGGAGGCGCTGTGCGGCCTCGTCTCCGGGGCGGAGTACAGAGATTGACGAGGTGGGTTGTGACCGCATCCAATGCCGCTCAAGGCCACTCGGCGCCCCGGTTCGGCGGCGTTCCGGTCCACCAGCGGCTCCGGGACGCCGCCGCGACGCTGGAGCGCGCGGTGATGGTCCGGCTCGTCGAGCAGCTGCCCGTCTACGGGACGCTGCCGTCGGAGCACCTGGGCAGCGACATCGCCAAGCAGGTGATGCTCGGCATCCGGAGCGTCGCCGAGGTCCTGCGCACCGGCGAACTGCCGGGGCCGGCCGAACAGGCCGCGATCCGCGAGTCGTCAGCCCGCCGGGCCGACGAGGGGGTGCCGCTGGAGGCCGTGGTCGGCGCGTACCACCTGGGCGCGGAGGAGTGCGCCACCCGGGTCTTCTCGACGGCCGAACCGGGCGACCTGCCCGACGTGCTGCTGGTCCAGCGGCAGCTGTTCGCGTATCTGCGGCTGGTGAGCTGCGCGGTCGCCTCCGGATACGTGCAGGAGCGGCAGATGGCCCTGAGCGACGAACAGGTCGCGCTGCAGTCGCTGCTGTCCCGGCTGCTGCAGGGCGGCAGCCCGCAGATCGCGGCCGACCGCGCCGGCATCCGGCTGCCGCCCTGCTATCTGGTGCTGAGCATCGCCGTGGGACCGCACCCGGACGAACTGGCGCCCGGGGTGAACCACTCGGTCGCCGCGCGCCGCAAACTCCGCCGGCTGCGCAACGAACTGCACCGCCAGACGACGGGAGTTCCGCTGTCCGTGCTGTCCGGCGGCGGCGGGCTGGTGCTCGTCCCGTACGAGACGCCGCCCGGCGACTTCGCCCGCGCGGACCGGGACCGGCTCGCCTGGCTGGTCGAACAGCTCGGCCGGATGTGCGGCGCCGACCTGCTGGCCGCGGCGGTGCCCGCGGCTCCGGAGGGCGTCGCGGAGGCCGCGCGGCTGGCCGGCGAGGTGCGCGAGGCGGCGGAGGCGTCCGGCCGGGGGCCCGGTCTGTACCTGCTCGACGACGTGCTGCTCGAGTACCAGCTCAGCCGCCCGGGTCCGGCCCGGGACGGGCTCGCCGCGCTGCTCGGCCCGCTGGACGGGCGCCCCGAGCTGCTCGACACGCTGCGGGCCTTCCTCATGTGCAGCCTCGACCGGCGCAAGGCCGCCGCCCGGCTCCAGGTGCATCCGAACACGGTGGACTACCGCCTGCGCAAGGCGACGGAGCTCACCGGCCTGGACGCCGCCCGCGGCGCCGACGTGCTGACGCTGCGCGCCGCACTGGCCGCCCACGACGCCTTACGCAAACCCCGGCCCGACACCGGCTGAGCGAGGGAGTTCCTACGGCGTCGGCTCCAGCAGTCGCAGCCGGTGGGCCATCGCGGCCGCCTCGCCGCGCGTCGCGACGCCCAGTTTGGCGAGGATGTTGGAGACATGGACGCTGGCCGTCTTCGGCGAGATGAAGAGCTCCTCGGCGATCTGACGGTTGGTGCGGCCGGCGGCCACCAGGGTCAGGACGTCCTGCTCGCGCGGGGTCAGGCCGAAGGCGTCGTCGTCCGGCTCCGGTCCGGCCGGCGTCGGGGCGGTGAGCGGGAGACGCGCGCGGGCGGCCAGGAGTTCGAGGTCCTCGCGCAGCGGGCGGGCCCCGAGACGCAGCGCCGTGGCGTGGGCCGAGCGCAGGAGCTCGGCGGCCTCCTCGCGGCGGCCGCCCTCGGCGAGCAGCGCGTCGGCGAGGCGGTGCCGGGCCTGGGCGGCCGGGTACGGGGCTTCCAGGGATTCGTACGCGGCCACCACCTCCGTCCACCGCTCGGCGTCGTCCCGCTTCTCGGCCCGGGCCAGCTCGGCGGAGACGTGCAGCGCGTACGCCTGCCACAGCGGGGCCGGGGCGGCGACCCGGCGGACCAGCAGCGAGATCCGGGCGAGGGTCCGCGCGCGGCCCTCCTCCGCGGCCGGCAGTCCGAGGGCGTCCGCCTCGGCCGTCGCCGCGGCGAGCAGCAGCGGCCAGACGTAGCGGTGCTTGCCGGTGACCAGTGCGTCGTCCGCCGCGGCGTCCAGGACCGCGCGGGCTTCGGCCGGCCGGCCCTCGGCCACGGCCACGAGGAGCTCGACCTCGGCCATCGGCAGCGTGTACTGCGCCATCGGGTCCTTGCGGCCGAGCCATTCGCGGGCCTGCGCGAGGTGGTCGCGGCCGGCGGCGGGTTCGCCGCGCAGCACCGCCGTCTGGGCGAGCCGCAGCACCGCGGCGCCGCGCGGTTTGGCGCTGGGCGTGGTCTGCAGCACCGCCTCGGCGTGCTCCCGGGCCGCCTTCCACTCGCCGAGCGTGACCAGCGAGTCGACGAGGTTGGACCGGATCCAGCCCTCGCTGTCGCGCAGGCCGTGCGCGACGGCCACGGCGATCCCGGCCTCGCAGACCTCCACCGAGGCGCGGGGCCGGCCGAGGTCCTCCAGACAGGACCCGAGGTTCACACGGGCCCGCATGGCCTCGGCCATCAGGCCGACGGCGGCGGACCGTTCGAGGACCTCCCGCATCTCCGCGAGCCCGGCCTCCACGTCCCCCGCCGCGACCAGCAGCGAGCCGCGGGTCAGCCGGGCCTTGAGCGCGACCGGCTCGTCGCCGACCAGCCGCGCGTACTCCACGGCCCGCTCGGCCGCCGCCAGGCTCTCCGGCCCGGGCCTGCGCACCATGCCCCAGCCCGCGGCGATCGCGAGCACGAACGCGTGCACCGACGACGGCGGCAGCCCCCGGACCAGCTCCTGCGCCGTCGCGATCTCCGCCCAGCCGTCGCCGCGGCCCAGCGCGGAGACGATCCGGGAACGCTCCGACCAGAACCAGGCTGAGCGCAGGGGGTCGTTCTCCTCCTCCAGGATCCGCAGCGCCATCTTGCCGATCTTCAGGGCGCGTTCGCGCTCGCCGCCGAGCCGCGCGGCGACGGCGGCCTCGGCGAGGAGGTCGAGGTGGCGCAGCGGCGAGGTGCCCGGCTCGCAGGCGCAGGACGGGAACGACTCCGCGTGGTCGACGGGCCGCAGCGTGTCCCGCACCTCGTCGGGGACCTCGTCCCAGAGCTCCATGGCGCGTTCGAGGAGCTGGAGCTGCTCGGCGTACGCGTACCGCTTGCGGGTCTCGACGGAGGCCAGGAGCACCGCGGGCAGCGCCTTCACGGCGTCGTGCGCGTGGTACCAGTACGAGGCGAGCCGGGTGGCCCGCTCGTCGGCGCGGACGAGACCCGGCTCGGCCTCCAGGGCCTCCGCGTACCGGCGGTTGAGCCGGGAGCGCTCGCCGGGCAGCAGGTCGTCGCTGACGGCCTCGCGCACCAGGGAGTGCCGGAAGCGGTAGCCGTCGCCGTCCGGGGTGGCCAGCAGGATGTTCGCGCCGACGGCCGCGCGCAGCGCCTCGATCAGGTCGTCCTCGGGGAGCTGCGCGACCGCGGCGAGCAGCGCGTACTCGACGGTGGAGCCGCCCTCGGCGACGAGCCGGGCGACCCGCTGGGCGGTCTCGGGCAGCGTCTCGACGCGGACGAGCAGCACGTCGCGCAGGGACTCGCTGAGCTCGCAGCCGCAGGCGTTCGCGGTGATGAGCTCCTCGACGAAGAACGCGTTGCCGTCGGAGCGGGCGTAGACCGCGTCGACGGTGGCCGGGTCGGGCTCGGCGGCGAGGATGCCGGTGAGCTGGCGGTGCACCTCGGCGCGGGTGAACCGGGCGAGTTCGACGCGGCGGACGGTGCGCAGCCGGTCAAGTTCGGCGAGCAGCGGGCGCAGCGGGTGGCGGCGGTGGATGTCGTCGGAGCGGTAGGTGGCGACGACGGCGATGCGGCCGCGGCTCAGGGTGCGGTAGAGGTACGACAGCAGGTGCCGGGTGGAGGCGTCGGCCCAGTGCAGGTCCTCCAGGACGAGGACGACGGTCCGTTCGGCGGCCAGCCGTTCCAGGAGCCGTACGGTCAGCTCGAACAGCCGGGCGGTGCTGTCCTCGTGGGACGGGTCGTGGCCGACGTCGCCGAGTTCGGGCAGCAGCCGGGCGAGTTCCTGCTCCTGGCCGGCGGCCGCGGCGGCGAGCTCGGCGGGCAGGGCCCGGCGCAGGGCGCGCAGCGCGGTGGAGAAGGGCGCGAAGGGCAGGCCGTCCGCGCCGATCTCGACGCAGCCGCCGACGGCGACGACCGCGCCGGCGGCGCGGGCCGCGGCGGTGAACTCCTCGACGAGGCGGGTCTTTCCGACACCCGCCTCGCCGCCGACGATCACGGCCTGGGGATCACCGGCCTCGGCCGCGGCGAACGCCTCGGTGAGGGCGGTCAGTTCGCCGGCCCTGCCGACGAACACGGGACTGACTGACCTGGTCTCCACGCCGCCGAGCATCGCACAGACGCCCGGCGCCGCGCTCGTACGGGTGATCACGCGGCCCGCGCGAAGCGGTGCCGGCCGGCGCTCACCCGCCCTTCGGTTTCCTGGCTCTCGTTGCGGTTCCGGCGGGTGCGGGCGGCCTCGTGGGCCAGGCGCTGGGCGGCGGCCTCGCGGACGAGGTCGGCGTGCTGGATGCGGTGCAGTTCGTAAGCGAACATCGTGTTCTCCCCGGTGGGTTCGTCATCGCTCCTTGCGATGACTCCACCTTCGTCGCCCAGAAGGGCGGGCCGCATCGGGAGAGTGCCGGATGTTCGGCGTACGGGGGGCCTTAGGCGTCCGCGCGGGGGCCTTAGGAGGCCTGGGTCCTGGTCCTGAGCCTGGTCCTTGGGCGGGTACTCAGTCGGCCTTGCGGGCGGCCTGCCACTCGGGCGCGAGCACCGACCAGACCTCCATGTCGTGGCGCTTCCCGCGGTACGGGTAGCTCTCCCGCAGCACGCCGTCCCGGGTCATGCCGAGCCGGCGGGCGACGTTGATGCTGGCCTCGTTGCCGGCGGCGACGAGCCACTCGACGCGGTGGATGCCGCGCTCGCCGACCGCCCAGTCGATGATCACGCGCGCCGCGCGGGTGACGAGCCCCCGGCCGACGCCGGCGGGCTCCAGCCAGCAGCCGGCCTCGGCGGTGCCCAGGTTCACGTCCATGGTGCGGAACAGGACGCCGCCGACGAGGGTGCCGTCGGCCCAGATGCCGTAGATCCGGCCGGTGTCGCTCGCGGCCTTCTCGGCGTAGGCGCGCAGGAAGGCGCGGGCCGAGTCGAGGTCGGTGTTGACGTCGGCCAGCGCGATGAACCGGCCGATGTGTTCGCGGCCGCGGTCCATGTGGGCCAGGAACTCCTCCGCCTGCCAGGGCTCCAGGGGCCGGAGCTGGGCGTCGTCACCCAGTCGTATCGCGAACATCCTCGTACGTCTCCTCGGTCGCTGCCGTCACCCGCTGTGCAGGTATCTGCGCTGCGATCTTCGCACGGTCGTCGGCGGCGACGCGGGACTCCGGCGGCTCGATGCTGATGCGCGGCATCCGGCGGTCCAGCCAGCGCGGCAGCCACCAGTTCGCGCCGCCGAGCATGTGCATGAGGGCGGGGACGAGCAGGGTGCGCAGGACGAAGGCGTCCAGGGCGACGGCTGCGGCGAGCGCGATGCCGAACATCGAGATGACCCGGTCGCCGGAGAGCACGAAGGCGAGGAAGACGGAGATCATGATGACCGCCGCGGAGTTGATCACCCGGCTGGTCTCGGCCAGGCCGACACGGACCGCGCGCCGGTTGTCGCCGGTCTCCAGCCACTCCTCGTACATCCGGCTCATCAGGAAGACCTGGTAGTCCATGGAGAGCCCGAAGAGCACCGACACCATGATCACCGGCAGGAAGGGCTCGATCGGCCCACCGCCGCCGAGGCCCAGCAGCTCGCTCCCCCAGCCCCACTGGAAGATCGCCACGACCACGCCGAACGCCGCGGCCACGGCCATCACGTTCATCAGCGCGGCCTTCAGCGCGATCACGACGGAGCGGAAGGCGAGCAGGAGCAGCAGACAGCCGAGCGCCACGACGACGCCCACGAACAGCGGCAGCTTGCCGATGATGATCTCGGCGAAGTCGTCCATGGAGGCGGTGATGCCGCCGACGTGGACCTCCAGCGAGGTGCCGTGCACGGTCTCGGGGAGCACGTCGGTACGGAGCCGGTCGACCAGCTCGCTGGTGGCCTCGGACTGCGGGGAGGAGTCCGGTACGACGGTGACGACAGCGGTGTCGCCGCTGCTGTTGTACGTGACCGGGGAGACGGACGCCACGCCCTTGGCTTCCGCCAGCTTCCCGGGCAGCTCACCGAGGGCCAGCCGGTCGTCGGCGCCGTCGACGCCGGCGACGAGGGTGAGCGGGCCGTTGACGCCCGGCCCGAAGCCGTCGGCGAGCAGGTCGTACGCCTGCCGGGTGGTGGAGGTGGCCGGACCGTTGCCCTGGTCGGAGCTGCCGAGGTGGAGCGTGAAGGCCGGCAGTGTCAGCACCGCCATGACCACGGCGGCGATCCCGCCGAGCAGCCTGGGGTGGCGCTCGACGAAGGCGGACCAGCGGGCTGCGAAGCCGGTGGGCAGCTCGGGCTCAGGGCCGTGCTCGGCGAGCCGGCGGCGTTCGCGGCGGCTGAGCGCGCGCATGCCGATGAAGGAGAGCAGCGCGGGCAGCAGCGTCACGGACGCGGCGACGGTGAGGACGACCGTCAGCGAGGCGGCGATGGCGACGCCGTTGAGGAAGCCGAGCCGCAGGATGAGCATGCCGAGCAGGGCGATGCAGACGGTCGCACCGGCGAAGACCACGGCGCGTCCGGTGGTGGCGACGGCGTTCCGGGCCGCTTCGGGGACGCTCAGCCCGCGTTTGAGGCCCTTGCGGTGGCGGGTGACGATGAACAGCGCATAGTCGATGCCGACGCCGAGGCCGATGAGCATGCCGAGCATGGGGGCGAAGTCGGCGACGGTCATCACATGCCCGAGGAGCACGATCCCGGAGTACGCGATGCCGACGCTGACCAGGGCGGTCGCGATCGGCAGCGCGCTGGCGGCGAGCGAGCCGAAGGCCAGGAACAGCACGACGGCGGCGACGGCGACGCCGACCGCCTCGGCCATGTGCCCGCCGGACTTCTCGGTCTGCTTCACGGCCTCGCCGCCGAGCTCCACCTTCAGGCCGTCGCCCGCGGCCTCCTCGGCGGTGTCGACGAGCGCCTGCGCCTGGGCCTTCGGGATGTCGCTGGCCGGCTCGCGGAAGGTGACGGTGGCGTACGCCGTACGGCCGTCCTCGCTGATCTGCGCCTGGCCGGCGGGGCCGTCGTACGGGCCGGCGACGGAGGAGATGCCGGGGAGCCCGGCGACCTCGTCGAGCATGCCGGTGACCCGCTGCTCGACCGCCGTGGCCCGGACGGAGCCCTTGTCGGTGTGCCAGACGATGGTGTCGGTGTCGCCGCCGGAGCCGGGGAAGCCCTTTTCGAGCAGGGCGGTGGCGCGGCCCGATTCGGTGCCCGGAACGTCGTAGTCGTTCGAGTACGCGCTGCCCGCGACCGCGGCCGCGGCGGTGACGCCGGCCAGGGCGGCGAGCCAGAGCAGGACGGTGACGAGACGGTGCTTGATGCACCACCGGGCGATGGCGGCCAAAGGACGATGCTCCCTGGGGTTCGGGGAGGCCGGGCGCCGGCCTGCCTGCGAACACTCTGGCAGCCGTTAATGATCCTTTGTCCGTTTCGTGTCGATCCTCACAATGGGGTGCGAAGAGGAACTTCGCACCCCATTGGCCCCTGCGGTGGGGGTCAGCCCGAGACGCTCGCCCGCCCGTTCTCGATGTGCCCCATCAGCCGGCGGCGGAAGCCGTCGGGGCCGGTGACCTCGACGTCGTACCAGCCGTGCGCGTCGGCCGCGGAGTGCACGACCGTACGGGCCCGGCCCGGCTTGACCGTGACCGTACGGGTCCAGTCGGCGAGGTCGGCGTCGTCGACGTAGCCGAGCGGCCGCACGGTGTAGGTGACCGGCGTGCCGGAGGTGTTGCGGAGCGTGAGATGCAGATCGCGGTCCTCGTGGTCGACGCGGGAGGCCACCTCGGCGGGGCTCGACGCCGGCCCCGCGAACTCGCGGCGGAAGCCGTTGGGGCCGGTGATCGTGAAGCGGTAGCGCTCGCCGGCGAGCGGGACGGACCACTCGGCGGCGCCGCGGACGTCGGTGTGCTGCGGGACGGCGAACTCCCCCGCGTACGGGTAGAGGGCCAGGGGCGCCGCGGACCTGCCGCTGTTGCGGAGCCGGACGGTCACGGTCGCGGTCGCGCCGTCGACGGCGGCGTCCGCGTCCGGCTGGTACGGCAGCGGCCGGGCGGGCCGGCTGCCGGGCTCCTGGACGGGCATCTTCTGCACCAGCGGCGGCTGGGGCCGCCAGCGGCCGCTGAACGGCGGGACCGGGCCGGGCTGCTCCACGGGCGGCCGGCGGTGGGAGCGGCGGAAGTCGAACGCGGAGGTGAGATCGCCGGTGACGCGGCGGCGCCAGGGGGTGATGTTGGGCTCCCGTACGCCGGTCCAGCGCTCCAGGAAGCGGACGACGGAGCTGTGGTCGAACACCTCGGAACAGACATAGCCGCCGACGGACCACGGCGAGACGACGAGCAGCGGGACGCGGATGCCGAGGCCGGTGGGCAGCCCCTTGTACCGCTCGTCGGCGTCGCCGGCCGGCGGGACGGGCGGCGGGACGTGGTCGAAGAATCCGTCGTTCTCGTCGTAGTTGATCAGCAGGACCGTGTGCCGCCAGACGTCGGGGTGCGAGCCGAGGGCGTCGAGCACCTTGTAGACGAGGCCGGCGGAGGCGACCGGCGAGGAGGAGCCGGGGTGCTCGGAGTCGACCGCGGACGGCACGAGGTACGAGACCTCGGGCAGCGTGCCGGCGGCGACGTCGGCGCGGAAGGCGTCGGCGAGGCCGCCGGTCGGGACCCGGCGCAGCCCGCGCTCGAAGAGCGACCGCTCGGCATCGGTGAGCCCGGCGACCCCGCGCTCCAGCGACGCGAGCAGCCGGTCCCGCTCGGCGGGATCGCCGGTCTCGCGCACGGCGGCGTAGAAGGACTCCATGAAGGTGTGGCCGCCGGTATGGGCCAGCGCCTTGCGGGCGAGCTTCTTGAAGGAGGTGAAGAACTCGATGTTGTTGTCGGTGAAGTTCTCCCACTCGGTGTACGTCTTCCAGCTCCGCCCCGCGGCCTCCAGACGCTCGGCGTAGGTGGGCCAGGCGTAGCCGGGGTGGGTGCCCTCGGCGTACGCGGCGTTGGTGACGGCGCGGCTGCCGTCGGCCTCGTACCCGGTCCAGCCGGACCACAGGTGGTTGCGGTTGGGGCTGGTGGAGGTGTGGATGGACGAGTGGTAGGCGTCGCAGACGGTGAACGCGTCGGCGAGCTCGTAGTGCAGCGGGAGGTCCTGGCGGTCGTAGTACGCCATGGTGGCGGCGGTCTTGGCGCTGACCCAGCCGTCCATCCAGCCGTCGTGCCAGGCCTTGGCGCCGCCGCTCCAGGAGTGGTCGAGGTCGCCTATGTACTGGAGGTCCTTGCGCTGCGTCTCGGCGGCGCCGCGGATCGGGAACGGCAGCACGGTGCGGCCGAGCGGGGCGGGCTGCTCGAAGACGGGCCTGCCGGAGGGCAGCTCGACGGCATTGCGGTCGGAGAACCCCCGAACGCCGCGCAGCGTCCCGAAGTAGTGGTCGAAGGACCGGTTCTCCTGCATCAGGACCACGACGTGCTTCACCGCGGAGAGCGCCCCGGCCGGCGGCTCGGCGGCCATCGCGGCCTGCAGGGACGGCGGCAGCAACGACCCCGCCGCGGCGACGCCGACTGCGCCCCCGCCCCACGCGAACAGCTTCCTGCGCGAAATCTCCGCAGCCACGACCGACCTCCACTCGACGACCCACGACTCGCCTTCGGGCCGCGGGGTGGTTCCGCCGGGACGGTAGTGAGAGGGGATGACCGCGAGACGACCCGAGAAGGGCCTGGTGGTGAACGTCCAGAGGGCCGCCGGGCTTGTGGGCCACACCGGTCCTCCTCCCGAGCCGTTCGAGGGAAAGCGGACCCGCCTCCGGCGCGGCCTCCGCCCGCCCGGGGCACCCGTCCCCCTGGACGTGGGCGGACAGGCCGCCCGTACGAAGGACGGGAGAGGCTCGATGCTCAGGAAGACGACCCCGCTGATGCAGCGCCGTCGCGCGCTCGCGGCAGCGGTCTCGGCGGTGACCGCGGCGACGCTCGGCCTGGCCGGCACCGCTCCGGCGACGGCCGGGCAGGCCGCATGGGTGGACTGCTGGAAGAACCCCGCGGCCCTGCGGCTCGCGATCGACAGCGCCACCGCGGGCGAGACCCTCAAGGTGTCGGGGACCTGCACCGGGCCCTTCGTCATCACCCGCAACCTGAACCTGATCGGCGCCGACAAGGCCGTCCTCGACGGCAACTTCGCCGGATCCACCGTCTCGGTCGGCGGAGCGGGCGTCCGCGTACGGCTGCACGACCTGACCATCATCAACGGCACCGGCAACGTGGTGAACAACCAGAACCTCGGCGGCGGCATCCTCAACAACGCCGGCTCCACGGTGGAGGTGACGGGCACCGAGCTGCGCAACAACGCCGCCCAGTTCGGCGGCGGCATCGCCAACCTCTCCGTCGCCGGCGGCGCGGTGACGCTGGACCACTCCGTTCTGCGCGACAACACCGCGAGCGTCTCCGGCGGCGCGGTCTTCGTCGGCCAGCAGGGCACGTTCTCCGCGATCCACTCGCTGCTGCGCGACAACACGGCCCAGCACGGCGGCGGCATCCTCGCCGACCTGGGCGGCCGGGTGACGCTGAGCGACTCCGCGGTGCGCGACAACTCGGTGTCGATGAACGGCGGCGGCCTCAACATGCTCGGCGGCAGCACGCTGGTCCTGATCCGCTCCGAGGTCGAGGGCAACCGCGCCAGCGACGGCCCCGGCAGCGGCGGCGGCATCCTCAACGTGGGCGCCACGGTGACCCTGAACGATTCCCACGTCCGCGAGAACCACCCCGACAACTGCGCCCCGCCCGGCAGCGTCCTCGGCTGCCTCGGCTGACAGCGCCACCGGCCCCCGCTGTCACCCCGCTGTCACCCCGCTGTCAGCGGGGGTCCGGGTGGACGGTCGGGCCGGGGAGCTGCAGGGCGGTGCAGGCACGTTGCTCGGCCTGGTCCGCGGTGAACGCGTTGAGGAGCCGGCGCACCTCGCTCATCGGCATGACCGGTGGGGTGCCGTCCGGGGAGTAGGTGTTGGCGAGGAAGTTGGCGGGCTCCCCGCCGCATCGGGCCTTGGCGCGGCCGAAGCGCTCGCCGAGGAGCGCTTCGCGGGAACTGCGTCCGTCCGGGATCTGCATGTTGCCCTCGAGCAGCGCCTCGAAGGGTTCTTCCGTCCACTCCCCGTACCAGCCGGTGAACTTCACCGCGGACCCGCCCATGCCCGTGTCGATCAGCGAGCAGCTGGTGATCGGCGCCCGCTCGTCCGTGGGCGCGACCACCTGCCACTGCCTGCCGGACGGGCTCTTGGGCAGCGTGACCCGGGACAGCCAGCCGCACATCGTGCCCTCGGCCTGCCGCAGGGACAGCTTCCGGACGGCTTCGACCCGCTCCGGAAGCGGAAGCGGGGCGGCCCCGCAGCCCAGCTCGGCGTTGGCGCCGTTGGCGATGCGCACGGCCGTGCGCAGGGTCTGGGGCGAGGGGTCGGTCTCCACCCCGTTGGCATACACGTTGGTGATGAGCCGTTGCTTGCGGCCCTCGGAGTCGCGGCCGAGCTTCGGGCACTCCTGGATGATCACGGGACCGAACTTCCCGTAGAAACCGGGGACGGCCTTGGAGTAGACGTAGTCGGGGTCTCTCGGGATGGTGAACTCCATGGCGAGCGGACCGAAACGCCCGCCCGTGTCGGTCTGCGCCTCGACCTTCAGGACGAAGTGCCGGCCGTCGCTCTCGTTGACCCCGCAGCGGAGCAGGTCGTTCCCGGACCCGAAGGTGTCCCTGCCGGCCTGCAGGCGCTCGTCGTCCGGAAGCAGTTCGGCCAGATCGTCGCCGGACAGATGGCCCCCGCACAGCGTCGAGGCGTACCACCAGGGTTGCCACACCGGCTTGACCGCCCAGCCGACGCCGGCGACGAGAGCGAGCACCGCCGCCACGATCCCGAGTACGCGCGCGGGCCGTTGCCACCGTATCCCCGTCGCCATGACCTACCGCCTCTGCCCTCCCCGGGGCCCGCCCCCGGACAGCCGCAGCCTACGTGGCCTGCGAACGGCGGCGGATCACCCATCCGACGAGCAACCCGCTATCGTGCGCGGATGATATTCGGACGCAGGCGGTTTTCGGCCGTCGTCGAGGACTTCGAAACGGCCATACGGGCCCAGGACGCCGACGCGGCGGAGCGGGAGTTCGCGCGGCTGACGCGCGGCTTCGGCAAGGCGACGGACGACGAGCTGCACGCGGCGGGGCCTCGGCTCGCCGCCCTGCTCGGGGACGTACCGCCCGGACCGCGCGCGATCGTCGCCGTACTGGTCGGGGCGTGCGTCGAACGCGGCGCCGACCCCTCGGCCTGCGCGCCGGCCCTGTTCGCGAACGCCCTGGACGCCTTCGAGCAGTCCGCCGCCTTCTGCGAGGCGTGGACCGCGGCGGGCCGCGGCGAACTGCCCGACCACGAGGGCGAGGGCCTCACGGACCCCGACTTCGAACGGTTCGGCTTCGAGCCCGTCATGGCCTGGCAGGCGCTGCCGCAGTTCGAGATGGCCTGCGTGGCGATGCTCAACTCCCCTCGAATCCGGCGCGAGATGACCTGCCGCGACGAGCTGCGGACCGCCGTCGCCCGGGTCGCTGAACTGGCCGACGATCCCTTCAAGTGCCTCACGTACGCCCTCGTCGTCCTCGACGACGAGCCGGTCGTCGCGCTCGACCGCGCCACCGGCGCGGGCTTCGCATTGCGGGCCTCCGGCATCGGCGACAACTTCCAGCTGCACACGCTCCTCGCCGACGCCCTGATCGGCCGGGGTCTCGTCGCGGGCGAGGCGCCGTCGGCCGAGGCCGTGGCCTGCTGCCGCGACCAGCCCGGGATGGTGTCCACCACCGGCTCCTTCAACCTCGTCGGAGCCGACGGCGAGTGGATCTGGAACGAGGGCAACCCGGCCGACATCCCCGTCGTAAACGGAGTCCGGCTCGTGGTCCTCGACCCGCCGCCGTACGAGCGCAGCTGGCCCGCCGGGCGCTTCTTCCCCGGCATGACCGGCGAACTCGCGTACGAGCGCACCCTCACCCCGAAGGAGTCGGCCGCACTGCTGGCCCACGTGGCGGCACCCGTCCGCTGACGTGACCGAACGCCCGAGGGGCGGTACGGCCGTCGGGTGACAGCCGTACCGCCCCTCGTTCCTGTGGCCCTGGGGTCAGCCCTCGGTGACGCCCAGCTTCTCCAGGATCAGTTCCTTCACGCGGGCCGCGTCGGCCTGGCCTCGGGTGGCCTTCATGACCGCGCCGACCAGGGCGCCGACCGCCGCGACCTTGCCGCCGCGGATCTTGTCGGCGATGGCCGCGTTGCCCGCGATGGCCTCCTCGACGGCCGTCGTCAGCGCGCCCTCGTCGGAGACGACCTTCAGGCCGCGCTTCTCGACGACCTCGTCCGGCGTGCCCTCGCCCGCGAGGACGCCCTCGATGACCTGGCGGGCCAGCTTGTCGTTGAGGGAGCCCTCGGCGACCAGCGCCGAGACCCGGGCCACGTCCGCCGGGGTGATCGCCAGCTCGTCGAGCGATACGCCCGACTCGTTGGCGCTGCGCGACAGTTCGCCCATCCACCACTTGCGAGCCTGGTCGGCCGGCGCGCCGGCCTCCGTCGTCGCGACGATCAGGTCGACCGCGCCGGCGTTCAGGATCGACTGCATGTCGAGCGCGGCGATGCCCCACTCCTCCTGCAGCCGGTTGCGGCGCACCCGGGGCAGCTCGGGCAGCGTGGCGCGCAGCTCCTCGACCCAGGCGCGGGCCGGGGCGACCGGGACCAGGTCGGGCTCGGGGAAGTAGCGGTAGTCCTCCGCCTCCTCCTTGACCCGGCCGGAGGTGGTGGAGCCGTCGTCCTCGTGGAAGTGACGGGTCTCCTGGATGATCGAGCCGCCGGACTGGAGCACGGCCGCGTGGCGCATGATCTCGTACCGGGCGGCCCGCTCGACCGAGCGGAGCGAGTTGACGTTCTTGGTCTCCGAGCGGGTGCCGAACTTCTCCGCGCCCTTCGGCATCAGGGAGAGGTTCACGTCGCAGCGCATCTGGCCCATCTCCATGCGGGCCTCGGACACGCCGAGGGCCCGGATGAGCTCGCGCAGCTCGGCGACGTACGCCTTGGCGACCTCAGGGGCGCGCTCTCCGGCGCCGACGATCGGCTTGGTGACGATCTCGATCAGCGGGATGCCGGCGCGGTTGTAGTCGAGCAGGGAGTGGGACGCGCCGTGGATACGGCCGGTGGCGCCGCCGACGTGCGTCGACTTGCCGGTGTCCTCCTCCATGTGGGCGCGCTCGATCTCCACGCGGAAGACCTCGCCGTCCTCCAGCTGGACGTCCAGATAGCCGTTGAAGGCGATCGGCTCGTCGTACTGGGAGGTCTGGAAGTTCTTCGGCATGTCCGGATAGAAGTAGTTCTTCCGGGCGAAGCGGCACCATTCGGCGATCTCGCAGTTCAGCGCGAGGCCGATCTTGACGGCGGACTCGACGCCGATCGCGTTGACGACCGGGAGCGCGCCGGGCAGACCCAGACAGGTCGGGCAGGTCTGGGAGTTGGGCTCGGCGCCCAGCTCCGTCGAGCAGCCGCAGAACATCTTGGTGCGGGTGCCCAGTTCGACATGGACCTCCAGGCCCATGACGGGGTCGTACGTCGCGAGGGCCGCGTCGTACGACAGCAGTTCGGTGACGGTCACGGTGAGACTTTCCCTCTCAGCCCAGCAGGACGTCGTCGTCGCCCAGGCGCTTCAGCTCGCGGTAGAGGATCGCGAGGCCGGTGACGATGGCGGCGGCGGACACGACGGCGTCGGCGAGCTTCAGCATGTCGTGCTCGGAGCGGGCCTTCTTGGCCTGCTTGTACACGCTGAGGGCGCCGAAGGCGGTGGTGCCGATGGACAGGTACGTGCCGGTCTTGGACTTCTTGAAGCCCTTGGCCTTGGCGAGTGCGTTGCTCACAGCGACGGTGCCTCCTCAAGCAGCGGGTGACCCCAGCGCTCGACGAAGGCGGCCTCGACTGCGGCACCCACCTTGTACAGGCGGTCGTCCTTCATCGCCGGGGCGATGATCTGCAGACCGACCGGCAGGCCGTCCTCCGGCGCGAGGCCGCAGGGCAGCGACATGGCCGCGTTGCCGGCCAGGTTGGTCGGGATGGTGCACAGGTCCGCGAGGTACATCGCCATCGGGTCGTCGGCGCGCTCGCCGATCGGGAAGGCGGTGGTGGGGGTCGTCGGGGAGACGATCACGTCCACCTGCTCGAAGGCCTTCTCGAAGTCCTTCGTGATGAGCGTGCGGACCTTCTGCGCGGAACCGTAGTACGCGTCGTAGTAGCCGGAGCTGAGCGCGTACGTGCCGAGCATGATGCGGCGCTTCACCTCGGGGCCGAAGCCGGCCTCGCGGGTCAGGGCCGTGACGTCCTCGGCCGACTTGCTGCCGTCGTCGCCGACGCGCAGGCCGTAGCGCATGGCGTCGAAGCGGGCCAGGTTGGAGGAGCACTCCGACGGCGCGATCAGGTAGTACGCGGCCAGCGCCAGGTCGAACGACGGGCAGTCCAGCTCGACGACCTCGGCGCCCAGCTCCTTGAGCAGGGCGACGGACTCGTCGAAGCGCTGCATCACGCCGGCCTGGTAGCCCTCGCCGCGGAACTGCTTGACGACGCCGACGCGCATGCCGGCCACCGAACCGTTGCGAGCGGCCTCGACGACCGGCGGGACCGGGGCGTCGATGGACGTCGAGTCGAGCGGGTCGTGGCCGGCGATGACCTCGTGCAGCAGGGCCGCGTCCAGGACCGTGCGGGCACAGGGGCCGCCCTGGTCGAGGGAGGACGAGAAGGCCACCATGCCGTAGCGGGAGACGCCGCCGTACGTCGGCTTGACGCCGACGGTGCCGGTGACGGCCGCGGGCTGGCGGATGGAGCCGCCGGTGTCCGTGCCGATGGCGAGCGGGGCCTCGTACGCGGCGAGGGCCGCGGAGGAGCCGCCGCCGGAGCCGCCGGGGATCCGGGTGAGGTCCCAGGGGTTGCCGGTCGGGCCGTAGGCGCTGTTCTCGGTGGAGGACCCCATGGCGAACTCGTCCATGTTGGTCTTGCCGAGGATGACGACGTCGGCCTCCTTGAGGCGGCGCGTCAGGGTGGCGTCGTACGGCGGGATCCAGCCCTCGAGGATCTTCGAACCCACGGTCGTGGGAACGCCCTTCGTGGTGAAGATGTCCTTCAGGGCGAGCGGGACGCCGGCCAGCGGGCCGAGCTTCTCGCCGGCGGCGCGCTTGGCGTCGACCGCGCGGGCCTGGGCCAGCGCGCCCTCGCGGTCGACGTGCAGGAAGGCGTGCACCTTCTCGTCGACGGCCTCGATCCGGGCCAGGTGGGCCTCGGTGACCTCGACGGCCGTCAGCTCGCCGGCGGCGATCTTCGCGGCGATCTCCGCGGCGGTGAGCTTGATGATGTTGTCCGTCATGGTCTTAGTCCTCCCCCAGGATCTGCGGCACCTTGAAACGCTGCTGCTCCTGGGCCGGGGCGCCGGAGAGCGCCTGCTCGGGGGTGAGCGACGGACGGACCTCGTCCGCGCGCATGACGTTGGTCAGCGGCAGCGGGTGGGAGGTCGGCGGTACGTCTTGGTCGGCGACCTCGGCGACGCGGGCGACCGCGCCGATGATGTCGTCCAGCTGACCGGCGAAGTGATCGAGCTCTTCGTCGCGAAGCTCCAGACGCGCCAGCCGGGCGAGGTGGGCGACCTCCTCGCGCGTGATGCCAGGCATGCAGCGATCCTCAGGGGTGAGTGTGTGTCGTTTGGACCCAATCCTAGGGGGCGGACCCTTCGGCATACGAAACCGATCCGCCGCAGGCCCTCGGGGCGGGCGGCGGATCGGCGGGCGGGACGTTACTTCACGGCCTGCCCGGAGGGCCGGTCGGCCGCGGCCGGGGGCTCGACGGAGCGGTGCCAGCCGTGCTCCCCGCGGGCCCGCAGCCAGGCCGTGGTCTCGCCGGGCGGCATCGCGGCGGCGACCAGCCAGCCCTGGACGGCGTCGCAGCCGAGGTCGCGCAGACGCTCCCAGGTCTCGTCGTCCTCGACGCCCTCGGCGACGACCAGCAGGCCGAGCGAGTGGGCGAGGTCGACGGTGCAGCGGACGATCTCGGCGTCCTCGGTGTCCACGGCGAGCCGGGCCACGAAGGAGCGGTCGATCTTCAGCTCGCTGACCGGCAGCCGGCGCAGATGGACCAGCGAGGAGTAGCCGGTGCCGAAGTCGTCGAGGGACATCTTCACGCCGTGGCCGGTGAGCCCGGCCAGCGTGTCGGCGGCCCGCTGCGGGTCCTCCAGGAGCACGTGTTCCGTTATCTCCAGCTGGAGCGCGCCGGCCGGCACGCCGTGCCGGGCGAGCCGGGCGGCGACGGCGCCGGCGAAGCCGGGGGTGTGCACGTCGCGGGGCGAGACGTTGACGGCGACGGGGACCTTCAGGCCCTGGGCGCGCCAGCGGGCGACCTGGGCCAGGGCGGTCTCCAGGACGTACTCGGTGAGGTGCGGCATCAGGCCGGAGGACTCGGCGATGGCGATGAACTCGTCCGGCGGGACCTTGCCGCGCTCCGGGTGCACCCAGCGGACCAGGGCCTCCAGGCCGGCGACCTGGCCGTCGAAGCGGACCTTGGGCTGGTAGTGCAGCTCGACCTCGCCGGCGTCCAGGGCGCGGCGCAGGTCGCCGAGCAGGCCGAGCCGGTCGGGGGTGTTGGAGTCGCGCTTGGACTCGTAGACCTCGACGCCGGTGCGGTCCCGCTTGGCCTGGTACATGGCGACGTCCGCGCGGCGCAGCAGGCCCTCCGCGTCGAGCGCGTGGTCGGGGAAGACCGCGACGCCGGCACTGGCCTCCAGGACGAGGGTGAGCCCGTCCAGGTCGAGCGGCGAGGAGAGTTCGGCGACGAGGTGCCGGGCGACGCGCTGGGCGCTGGTGGTGGAGTCGGCGACGGGCAGCAGGACGGCGAACTCGTCGCCGCCGAGCCGGGCGGCCTCGGCGCCGCGCGGCAGCGCCAGCTTGAGCCGGTCCGCTATCTGCAGCAGCAGCCGGTCGCCGGCGAGATGGCCGAGCGTGTCGTTGACCGAGCGGAAGCGGTCGAGGTCGATCAGGACGAGGGCGGTGCGCGCGCCCTCGCCCTCTGCGGCCTCCAGCGCCGTCCAGGTGCGCTCCAGGAGCCACTGGCGGTTGGGCAGTCCGGTGAGGGGGTCCTTCAACTGCTCCTCGGCGCGGGCGCGGGCGATCCACAGGGTGGAGTCGAGCGCGATCAGCGGGACGGCGAAGAGCGGCAGCAGGATGGGCAGGGAGGCGGCGACCACGCAGATCAGCGGGGCGATGCCGAGCAGGGCGACGGCGACCAGGCCCTGCCGGACCAGGGCGGTGCGGGCGATGGTGGGCAGCCCGCCGCCCTGGGGCGCCAGCGTGTACCACAGAAGCAGCCGGGTCACCACGAGGTACGCGCCCGCGGCGAGCGCCACCTCCGGGATGGCCGCGATCCCCCAGTCGAGGGGCTGCCAGGGTTCCTGGACGGTCGGCACGTCGCCGAAGGCGGCGAGGATCAGGGCGGCCGCGCCGATGCCGACCACGTCCGCGGCGCCGTGCAGCAGGCCCTGGCGCCAGCGGTGCCGGCGGGCCGCGCCGACCAGGAGGACGACGGCGAGGGAGACCAGGCCGGCGGGCACCCAGCCGTACAGCAGCAGGACGGCGAGGGTGAGCGCGGCGCCGGAGCCGGTGCCGCCCCACCAGCGGTCCCGGCCGAGGACGACCAGATGGCCGACGACGAGTGCGGTGAGCACGGCGAAGGACCAGCCGGCGGTGCCGTCGGGGAAGAGTCCGTGGCCGGTGGTGAGGGCGCGGTAGCTGCCAACGGCGAGGACGACGGCCGCGACGCCCGCCAGTGCGGCGGCCGGCGCGGAGCCGAAGCCCGCGTATCCCGCGCGCGCCTGCGGCTGCGGGACCGGGGCGGCACTCTCGGTCGGTTTCATTCCCGTCCCTCTCACAGCCGGCGGTGCCGATGCATCGCGATGGCCCGTCGGTCGTGCCCTCACGGCTGACATCCCACCACGCAGCCGTGCACGACCACGCGCACGTCTCAACAGTAGGACGCGGAGGGCTTCCACGGGCAGCGCTCTACAGGTCTTGCCCGAATGCGACCCGGCCACCCGTAACGATCTGGTATGCGCCGAACGGGTGAACCGGGCCGCCGGACGTGGACCCTGTCAGCCGGCCTCGGGCACCGGCACCGCGGCCTCGCGAGCGGCGTCCGCGCCCTGTTCCAGCAGGACCGCGAAGCCTGCCTCGTCCAGAACCGGAACCTTCAGCTGCATCGCCTTGTCGTACTTGGAACCCGGGTTGTCACCGACGACGACGAAGTCGGTCTTCTTGGAAACGGAACCGGTCACCTTCGCTCCGCGGCTCTGCAGCGCCTCTTTTGCGCCATCCCTGGTGTGGTTCTCCAGGGTGCCGGTGACGACGACGGTCAGGCCCTCCAGCGGCCGCGGGCCCGCGTCCTCGCCGGCGCCCTCGTCCTCGAAGCTCACCCCGGCGGCCCGCCACTTGGCCACGATCTCGCGGTGCCAGTCCTCCTCGAACCACTGCTTCACCGCGGTGGCGATGATCCCGCCGACGCCGTCGACCGCCGCCAGCTCCTCCTCGGTGGCCTGCTCGATGCGCTCCAGGGAGCGGAACTCGCGGGCCAGCGCCTGGGCCGCGACGGGGCCGACATGGCGGATCGAGAGGCCGTTGATGAACCGGGCCAGCGGGCGGGTCTTCGCCGCCGCGATGTGCTCCAGCATGGCCAGCGCGTTCTTCTTCGGCTCGCCCTTCTGGTTGGCGAAGACCGGGACGATCTTCGGCTCGCCCGTCTTCGGGTCGCGCTTGGGCAGGCCGCTGTCCTGGTCGAGGACGTACGCCCGGATGGGCAGCAGCTGCTCGATCGTCAGGTCGAACAGATCACCCTCGTCGACCAGCGGCGGCTCGGCCGGCTCCAGCGGGCGGGTGAGCGCGGCGGCCGCGACCATGCCGAAGTTCTCGATGTCCAGGCACTGGCGGCCGGCCAGGAAGAACAGCCGCTCCCGCAGCTGCGCCGGACACGTCCGCGCGTTGGGGCAGCGCAGATCGATGTCCCCCTCCTTCATGGGCCGCAGCGGCGTGCCGCACTCCGGGCACTCGGCCGGCATCACGAACTCGCGCTCCGTGCCGTCCCGCAGGTCGGCCACCGGGCCGAGGATCTCCGGGATGACGTCGCCGGCCTTGCGCAGCACCACCGTGTCGCCGATGAGCACGCCCTTGGCCTTCACCACGTCCTGGTTGTGCAGGGTGGCGAACTCGACCTCGGACCCGGCGACCGTCACCGGCTCGACCTGCGCGTACGGGGTGACCCGCCCCGTCCGGCCGACGCCGACCTTGATGTCGACCAGCTTGGTGTTGACCTCCTCCGGCGGGTACTTCCAGGCGATCGCCCAGCGCGGGGCGCGCGCCGTGGAGCCCAGCCGGCCCTGGAGCGGGATCTCGTCCAGCTTCACGACCACGCCGTCGATCTCGTGCTCGACGGAGTGGCGGTTCTCGCCGAAGTACCGGATGAACTCCCGTACGCCGTCGAGGGAGTCGACCACCCTGTTGTGCCGGGCGGTGGGCAGGCCCCACTCGTGGAGCAGTTCGTACGCCTCGGAGAGCCGGGAGATCTCCAGGCCGTCGCGGGCGCCGAGGCCGTGCACCACCATGCGCAGCGGCAGCGTGGCGGTGACCCGGGGGTCCTTCTGGCGCAGCGAGCCGGAGGCGGAGTTGCGCGGGTTGGCGTACGGCTGCTCGCCGGCGGCGACCCGGCGGGCGTTGAGCTCCTCGAACTTCTCCATCGGGAAGTAGACCTCGCCGCGGATCTCCACGAGGTCCGGGACGCGGTCGCCCTGAAGGCGCTCCGGAATGCCCTGGATCGTCCGGGCGTTGGGCGTGATGTCCTCACCGGTGGTGCCGTTGCCACGCGTGGCGGCGCGGGTCAGCCGGCCCTTCTCGTACGTGAGGTTGACCGCGAGACCGTCGACCTTGAGCTCGCACAGGAAGTGGTACGAGGACGCGCCGACGTCGCGCGCGACGCGCTCCGCCCAGGCGGCCAGCTCCGCGTCGTCGAAGGCGTTGTCCAGCGAGAGCATCCGCTCGCGGTGGTCGACCTTCGTCAGACCGGTCTCGTAGTCCCCCGCGACCTTCTGCGTCGGCGAGTCCGGCGTCCGCAGCGCCGGGTACTCCTCCTCCAGCGCCTCAAGAGCGCGCAGGAGCTTGTCGAACTCCGCGTCGCTGATGACCGGCTGGTCCTTCACGTAGTACCGGAAGCGGTGCTCCTCGACCTGCTCGGCCAGCTGTGCGTGCTGCTCCCGTGCCTCGGCGGGCAGGGCCCCCTGTTCGACAGCCACCGTTTCGTCCTCCCGTTACTCAGGGTTGTCCGCGAGCGATCTCGCCGCCCGGACGCAGTGAGCGAGCGCCGCCCGGGCATAAGCGGGCGAAGCGCCCGCCAGCCCACACGAGGGCGTGACCACGACGGACTCCGCCAGAGTCCCCGGATTCAGCCCCAGCCTGCGCCACAGCGTCCTGACACCCATGACGCTACCGCCCGGGTCTGACAAAGCCTCGTCGGTGGACGGCACCACGCCTGCGAACAGCTTCGTCCCGGCCTCCACGGCCTCCCCGATCGGCTCCTCGTCACGTTCGGTGAGGAGTCCGAAATCGAACGAGACGCCCGCCACGCCGGCCCGCCGGAGCAGCGCGAACGGCACGTCGGGAGCGCAGGAATGGACCACCACCGGGCCGTCGTGCACGCCGATCACGTCGCGCAGCGTGCCCTCCACGAGCTGCCGGTCCACGGCGCGGTACGTGCGGTAGCCGGAGGCGGTGCGGACCTGTCCGCGCAGCACGGAGGTGAGCGAGGGCTCGTCGAGCTGGAGCACGATCCCGGCCCCCGGGATCCGCTTGCGCAGCTCGGCGAGGTGGCCGCGCAGGCCCTCGGCCAGCGAGGCCGCGAGATCGCGGCAGGCGCCTGGGTCGCCGAGCGCCGCCTCGCCGCCGCGCAGCTCCAGGGCGGCGGCGAGCGTCCACGGGCCGACGGCCTGGACCTTGAGCGGACCCTCGTAGCCCTGTGTGAACTCCTCCAGGGCGTCGAGGTCCTCGCCGAGCCAGGAGTGGGCGCGCCGGGTGTCGCGGCCGGGCCGGTCGCTGATCCGCCAGCCGCTCGGCTCGACATGGGCGTACATCTCGACGAGCAGCCCGATCGTCCGCCCGATCATGTCGGCGCCGGGCCCGCGGGCCGGCAGTTCGGCCAGGTACGGGAAGTCCTCGAAGGTCCCGGTGACGGTCTTGGCGGCCTCCCGCGCGTCGCCGCCGGGCATGGACCCGACGCCGGTCGCGGGCCCCCAGGTGAAGTCGGTCGTCTCGCTCACCCGGGAAGCCTACGCGGGCGGACCGGTTCCGCCGGGCAGGGGCCTACCCGGCCCCAGGCATGGCCTACCGGCCCGGACGGACCGTCAGGTCGTTGATCTCGGCGTCGCGCGGCAGGTCGATCGCCGTGAGGATGGCGGTGGCCACCGACTCGGGGTCGATCCAGCGGGAGGCGTCGTACTCCTTGCCCTCCTGCCGGTGCACCTTCGCCTGCATCGGGCTCGCGGTGCGGCCCGGGTAGACGGAGGTGACGCGCACGCCGTTGGCGTGCTCCTCCTGGCGCAGCGAGTCGGCGAGCGCCTTCAGGCCGTGCTTGGAGGCGGCGTACGCGCTCCAGTCGGCGTGCGCGGTGAGCCCGGCGCCGGAGTTGACGAAGACCACGTGGCCCTGGGAGAGGCGGAGCTGGGGCAGGAAGTGCCGGGTCAGCTCGGCGGGGGCGACGAGGTTGACGTTGAGCTGCTGGTGCCAGGTCTTCGGGGTGAGGTCGCCGACCGCGCCGAGCTCGACGACGCCCGCGATGTGCAGCAGCGTGTCGATCCGGTCCGGCAGGGTCTGGTGGGAGAACGCCCAGGAGAGCCGGTCCGGGTCGGCGAGGTCTCCGACGAGGGTCCGGGAGCCCGGGAACTGGGCCGCGAGCTCCTTGGCACGGCCCGCGTCCCGGGCGTGCAGCACCAGTTCGTCGCCGCGCGCGTGCAGGCGGCGGGCGACCGCCGCGCCGATTCCGGAGCCGGCCCCGGTGATCACATGAGTAGCCATAGCGGCCATGCTCGCACTACCGGAGCGCCGCCGGGGCGCCGCCTGAGCCCTACCGGACGCCCACGCTCTCCTCCAGGTACGCCAGCGCCGAGACGCCGTCCTCGGCGAAGAACACCAGGTCGGTCAGGGGCAGCGGCAGGAAGCCCTCCGCGTCCATCCGCCGGAACTGCTCCTTCAGGCCGTCGTAGAACCCCGCAGTGTTGAGCACGACCACGGGCTTGGCGTGCTTGCCGTGCTTCTTCAGCTCCAGCACGTCGGTGGCCTCGTCGAGGGTGCCGGTGCCGCCGACCATGACCACGATCGCGTCCGACTTCTCCAGGAGCAGCGCCTTGCGCTCCGCGAGGTCCTTGGCGGTGATCATCTCGTCGGCCTGCTTGCGGGCCTTGTACGCAAGGAACTCCACCGAGACGCCGACGAGCCGGCCGCCGGCCTCCTGCACGCCGTCCGCGACGACCTTCATCAGGCCGACGTCCGAGCCGCCCCAGACCAGGGTGTGGCCGCCCTTGCCGAGCAGTTCGGCGAACTCGCGGGCCGGGCGGGTGTAGCGCTCGTCGAGGTCGGCGGCGGAGAGAAAGACGCAGATGTTCATGACCCCCACCGTAGGCCCTGCCTCCGACAGGCCCGCCGGAACTTCCTCCGCCGAATTCCGCCGGGCGCCGATGAGTTCCGGCGGCGGCGCCGGGGCGTTACGCGGGAGCCGGCGCCGTGCGGCGGACGGTGCTCGCGATCGTGCCGGAGCCGACGACGCGGGTGCCGTCGTAGAGCACGATGGCCTGGCCCGGGGCGACGCCGCGGACCGGCTCGCCGAAGGAGACCTTCAGCTCGCCGTCCACGAGCTCGGCGGTCACCTCGGTCTCGCCGCCGTGCGCGCGCAGCTGGGCGGTGTACGTGCCGGGGCCCTCGGGGGCGGCGCCGCACCAGCGGGGCTTGATCGCGGACAGCGCGGTGACGTCGAGCGCCTCGACGGGGCCGACGGTGACCGTGTTGTTCACCGGGGAGATGTCGAGCACATAGCGCGGCTTGCCGTCCGCGGCCGGGTGGCCGATCCGCAGGCCCTTGCGCTGGCCGATGGTGAAGCCGTACGCGCCCTCGTGGCTGCCGACCTTGGCGCCCGACTCGTCGACGATGTCGCCCTCGGCGCGGCCGAGGCGGGAGGCGAGGAAGCCCTGGGTGTCGCCGTCGGCGATGAAGCAGATGTCGTGGCTGTCGGGCTTCTTGGCGACAGCGAGGCCTCGGCGCTCCGCCTCGGCGCGGATCTCGTCCTTGGTGGTGAGGGTGTCGCCGAGCGGGAACATGGCGTGGGCGAGCTGCTTCTCGTCCAGCACGCCGAGCACGTACGACTGGTCCTTGGCCATGTCGCTGGCGCGGTGCAGCTCGCGGCCGCCGTCCTCGGTCGGCACGACCGTGGCGTAGTGGCCGGTGCAGACGGCGTCGAAGCCGAGCGCGAGGGCCTTGTCGAGCAGCGCGGCGAACTTGATCTTCTCGTTGCAGCGCAGGCAGGGGTTGGGGGTGCGGCCGGCCTCGTACTCGGCGACGAAGTCGTCGACGACGTCCTCGCGGAAGCGCTCGGCGAGGTCCCAGACGTAGAACGGGATGCCGATGACGTCGGCGGCGCGGCGGGCGTCGCGGGAGTCCTCGATGGTGCAGCAGCCGCGGGCGCCGGTGCGGAAGGACTGCGGGTTCGCCGACAGCGCCAGGTGCACGCCGGTGACGTCGTGCCCGGCTTCGGCGGCGCGGGCGGCGGCGACGGCGGAGTCCACGCCGCCGGACATGGCGGCCAGGACGCGCAGCGGGCGGGAGTGGGGGCGCTGGTGGCGAGTCTCAGTCATAGCCCTCCCAGGGTACGGGTCCGCGGGAACCCCGGGCACGGGAGAAAGCGTTGTCGATCACATGGGGACCACGAAGCGGGGTGGAGTCGGGCGGCGCGCGGTGCTGCTCGGCGGCGGGGCGGCGCTGGTGGGCACGGCGGTGCTCGCGCGGGACGAGCTGCGGCGGGCGTGGTGGCGGCTGCCGGGCACGGAGCGGAAGCGGGTCGAGGGCGAGCTGGATCACAAGGGCGCGCTGTGGACGTCGGCGGCCCGGGCGAACTGGCGGCGGGCGGACCGGCCGGACGACTTCGTGATCGACCGGGTGGTGATCCATGTGGTGCAGGGCAGCTACGCGACGGCGCTGAAGGTGTTCAAGAACCCCGGGCACGGGGCGGCCACGCACTACGTGGTCGGCAAGGACGGCCGGATCGCGCAGCTGATCCGGGAGCTCGACGTGGCGTTCCACGCGGGGAACCGGGACATGAACGAGCGCAGCGTCGGGATCGAGCACGAGGGCTTCGTGGACCGCCCCGAGGGCTTCACGCCCGCGATGTACGCGGCGTCGGCGACGCTGACGGCCGGGATATGCGCGCGGTACGGCATCCCCGTGGACCGCAGGCACATCATCGGCCACGTGGAGGTCGAGGGCTCCGACCACACGGACCCGGGCCCGCACTGGGACTGGGACCGGTACATACCGATGGTGCGGGCGGCGAGGGCGAAGCTGGGCTGAGCGGGGGCGCGGGCCGGCCGCCGGGCTCAGCTGAGGCCGGCGGTGCGGGCGCGTTCCACCGCGGGGCCGATCGCCTCGGCGACGGCGGCGACGTCCTCCTTGGTGGAGGTGTGGCCGAGGGTGAAGCGCAGGGTGCCGCGGGCCAGTTCCGGGTCGACGCCGGCGGCGAGCAGGACATGGCTGGGCTGGGCGACGCCGGCGGTGCAGGCGGAGCCGGTGGAGCATTCGATGCCGGCCGCGTCCAGGAGCAGGAGCAGCGAGTCGCCCTCGCAGCCGGGGAAGGTGAAGTGGGCGTTGGCGGGGAGCCGGTCGACCGGGTCGCCGCCGAGGATCGCGTCGGGGACGGCGGCGCGGACGGCGGCGACCAGCTCGTCGCGCAGGGCGCCGACCTCGCGGGCGTACGCCTCGCGGCCCTCGGCGGCGAGCCGGCCGGCGACGGCGAAGGCGGCCACGGCGGGGACGTCGAGGGTGCCGGAGCGGACATGGCGCTCCTGGCCGCCGCCGTGCAGCACGGGCACCGGGCTGTACTCGCGGCCGAGGAGCAGCGCGCCGATGCCGTACGGGCCGCCGATCTTGTGGCCGGAGACGGTCAGCGCGGCGAGTCCGGAGGCGGCGAAGTCGACCGGGACCTGCCCGAAGGCCTGCACCGCGTCGGCGTGCAGCGGCACGTCGAACTCGGCGGCGGCGTCGGCGAGTTCGCGGACCGGCATGATCGTGCCGATCTCGTTGTTCGCCCACATCACGGTGGCGAGGGCGACGGACTCGGGCTCGCGGGCGATGGCCTCGCGCAGCGCGTCGGCGTGCACCCGGCCGTACCGGTCGACGGGCAGGTACTCGACGGTGGCGCCCTCGTGCGTGCCGAGCCAGTCGACGGCGTCGAGCACGGCGTGGTGCTCGACGGGGCTGGCCAGCACGCGGGTGCGGCGCGGGTCGGCGTCGCGGCGGGCCCAGTACAGGCCCTTCACCGCGAGGTTGTCGGCCTCGGTGCCGCCGGAGGTGAGGACCACCTCGCTGGGGCGCGCGCCGAGCGCGGCGGCGAGAGTCTCGCGGCCCTCCTCGACGACGCGCCGGGCGCGCCGGCCGGCCGCGTGCAGCGAGGAGGCGTTGCCGGTCACGGCGAGCTGGGCGGTCATCGCCTCGATCGCCTCCGGCAGCATCGGAGTGGTCGCGGCGTGGTCGAGGTAAGCCATGGTGGGTCGATTCTACGAGCCCGCCGGGGGCTCCTCGGCTCCCCCTGGCCGGTTCGGGCCGTACCGGGCGAGCACCTGGGCCGCGGGCGCGAGGCGGTGGGCACGAGTCGGTGGGGCCACCCGGGCTTCTCCCCGGGCTCCGAACGAGTGGACTCGACGGGTTCGGAGGCCGGGGCGCAGGCCCGGCGGGAGCGCGGGTGGTGGTGTGGCGTCCGTTTCCCCCACCCGAGAAGAAGGCGTCCCGTCATGCGACGTGCTCGTACCCGCCGTCTGTTCGCCGCCGCGGTGCTCGTGGCGTCCGTCCTCGCACCGCTGGCGACGGCCCCCGCCTCCGCTCTGCCGTCCGCCGTGCCCGCCGCCGCGAGCGCCGACTGTCCGCCGGGCGGGCTGGGGCCCGAGCTGACCGCGCGGCTCGACAAGGCGATCGAGGACGTACGCGTCCAGGCCGGCATCCCGGGTGTCGTCGTCGGGGTGTGGATGCCCGGCAAGGGCAGCTACGTACGGGCGACCGGCGTCGCGAACACCGCCACCCGCGAGCCGATGTCCACCCGCGGCCTGGTGCGGATCGGCAGCGAGACCAAGACGTTCACCGTCACGGCGCTGCTCCAGCTCGTGGACCAGGGGCGGGTCGGACTCGACGACCCGATCGCCAAGTACATCGACGGCGTTCCAGGCGGCGCGAACATCACGCTGCGCCAGCTCGCCGAGATGCGCAGCGGCCTGTTCCCGTACACCTCCGACGAGGAGTTCTCACACACGCTGCTGAGCAGTCCGGAGCGGTACTTCACGCCGAAGGAGGTGCTGGCGTACGGGTACCGGCACGACAACACCTTCGATCCCGGTGCGCAGTTCGAGTACTCGAACTCCAACCTGGTCCTGCTCGGTCTTGTGATCGAGAAGGTCACCGGCCACCGGCTCGCCGACGTGATCCACAAGCGGGTGCTCCGGCCCGCCGGGCTGCACCGCACGCTCTTCCCCGGCGGGCCCGAGTTCCCCGAGCCGCACCCGCGGGGCTACAGCGACCAGACGCTGAGCGGTGCGGTCGAGGACGTCACGGACTGGAACCCCAGCTGGGCGTGGGCGGCCGGCGCGATGATCTCGGACCTGCAGGATCTGCGCCGCTGGGCCGAGGTGCTCGCCACCGGGAAGCTGCTCAGCCCCGAGACCCAGGCCGAGCGCCTGAAGACCCTGCCGACGGGCTTCCCGGGCACCACCTACGGCCTCGGCATCCTGGAGACCAGCGGCTGGATCGGGCACAACGGCTCGATCCCGGGGTACGAGACGGTGACGGTCTACCTGCCGTCGAAGAAGGCCACGCTGGTGCTGATGCTGAACACCGACACGAGAAGCCAGGGACAGGAGCCGTCCACGCTGCTCGCCCGGGCGGTGACGCAGGTGATCACCCCGGACAACGTCTACGACAGCTCCGTCACCCCGACCTGAGCCGTCCGTCAGCTCCGCGGCGCGCGGGCCAGCTGGCGGGACTGGGCGACGAGCCGGTCCGCGCTGTCCCAGACCTCGGCGTCCTCCTCCAGGAAGCCGCCGGCCAGGTTGCGCGTTGTGATCGAGACCCGCAGCGGTCCGGGGGCCGGACGGCAGCGGATGTGCGTGGTGAGCTCGACGGTCGGCGTCCAGCCCTTCAGGCCCAGCTCGAACGAGGTGGGCGGCAGGGCGTCGACGGTCAGCAGCAGGGACAGCGGGTCGGCGTCGCGGCCGTCGGCGAGGCCGAACCAGGCCCGCATCTCGCCCTTGCCGGACGGCGCGCCGACCGCCCAGCCGACGGTCGCCGGGTCCAGCTTGATGTCCAGCCGGTCGGTGATCTCGGAGGAGCCGGGGATCGCCGGCCGGGCCGGTCCGTCGGACGGCCCGAAGCACTGCTCGCGCGGCGGGATCGCCGGGGGCGTGGCGGTGGTGCGGACCTCGTCCGGGAGCGCGTCGAGGTCTCCGTACGAGGCGAGCACGCGGATGCGCTCGACCTCGGTGCCGTCCTCGGCGTACTGGAACAGCGACGCCTGGCCGGTGGAGAGGGTGCGGCCGGTGCGCACGACCTGCGTCCGGACGACCGCCGGGCCGGGGACGGACGGGGTCAGGTAGTGCGCGGAGACCGAGAACGGGTCCGGGTGCGGCAGGGCGTCGCCGAGGGCGCGGCCCAGCAGGGCCAGCAGATAGCCGCCGTTGACGGCGTGGATGATGGTCCAGCCGGCGGAGAGTTCGGCGTCGTACACGCCGGGCTCGCGAAGGGTGACGGCGGTGTCGCGGTCGAATTCGCTCGCGCCGATGAGGGCGGGGGTCGCCTGAGGTGCTGCCTGTGCCATGTCGTGCACGGTACAACAAACAATTACTGAGCGGTAGCTTTCCTGGAGGCGGCGGCCTCCTCCTCACGGGCGCTGGACCGGCGGTTCCACGCACGCGGGGCGCGCCAGTGGTAGCGCATGGCGAGCAGCCGCAGGGCGAAGGCGGTCAGCACGGCGAGGCCGCTGGTGAGGGCGTTCAGCACGTCGAAGCGGAGGAACAGTACGACCATCGTCGCGCCGACCATGGCCGGGACGGCGTACAGGTCGCGGTCCCAGCGGAGCAGCGAGGGCACCTCGTTGGCGAGCACGTCGCGCAGCACACCGCCGCCGACGGCGGTGGCCAGGCCCATCACGGCGGAGGCGGTGAGACCGAGGCCGTAGTCGTACGCCTTGGTGGTGCCGGTGACGCAGAACAGGCCGAGCCCGGCGGCGTCGAAGACGTTCACCCCGGTCTGGATGCGCTCGACCTCCGGGTGCAGGAAGAAGACGATCGCGGTCGCGGCCAGCGGGGTCAGGAAGTAGCCGAGGTCCGTGAACGCGGCGGGCGGGACGGCGCCGATGACCAGGTCCCGGAAGAGTCCGCCGCCGAGGGCCGTGACCTCGGCGAGCACGGCGATGCCGAAGACGTCGAAGTTCTTGCGCACGGCGAGCAGGGCCCCGGACATGGCGAAGACGAAGATCCCGACGAGATCGAGCGAGTGCTGGACGGACGGGGTGAACAATTCGTGGAACACGCGCCCCATTGTGACGGTGCGCAACGCCGGGACCCGCCTCGCCCGGCCCGGGGCCCGGGGGAAGCCGGAGCGGTGCCGCAGGCGCGCCGGCCCGGCGGGCGCGTCCGGCGTCGGCGCGGACGGCACCGCCCGGAAACGCCGAAGACCCGCCTCCCCCGGCCCGATGGGCGGGGGAGGCGGGTCTTCGAGGTCACTTCCCGGCAGCCTCGGGCGCCGCGTCCTCCGGCTCCGCGCCTTCGCCGGACTCGCCGGACTCGGCAGCCTCCGCCTCGACCTCGTCCGCCACGGTCACGTCGGCCTTCGCGGGCTCCTCCGGCTTCGCGAGAGCCACCGCGTCCACCGCCTCCACCGCGTCCACCGGCTCCGCCTGGGCCGGGACGGTCGCCTTCGGCGACTCGCCCTCCCGCACGATCGTGCCCTCGTGGATCTCACGGGCGAAGTGGCAGGCGACCTTGTGGCCGTCGCCCATGTCCGTCAGCGACGGGCGCTCGGTGGCGCACAGGGTGTCCTGCTTCCACGGGCAGCGCGTGTGGAAGCGGCAGCCCGCCGGCGGGTTCGCCGGGGACGGCAGGTCGCCGTGGAGCAGGATCCGCTCGCGGCGCTCCTCGACCTCCGGGTCCGGGACCGGCACCGCCGACATCAGCGCCTTGGTGTATGGGTGCATCGGCTCCGCGTACAGCGCGTCGCTCGGCGCCTCCTCGACCAGCGAGCCGAGGTACATCACGCCGATGACGTCCGAGATGTGCCGCACCACCGCCAGGTCGTGGGCGATGACCAGATAGGTCAGGCCCATCGACTCCTGGAGCTCCTCGAGCAGGTTGATGACCTGGGCCTGGATGGAGACGTCCAGGGCGGAGACCGGCTCGTCGCAGATGATGACGTCCGGCTCCAGGACCAGGGCGCGCGCGATGCCGATGCGCTGGCGCTGGCCGCCGGAGAACTCGTGCGGGTAGCGGGAGAGGGCGTTGGCGGGCAGGCCCACCTTCGCGAGGATCTCCTTGATCTTCTCCCGCCGCTCGTCCTGGTCCGCGCCGATCCCGTGCGCGGCCATGCCCTCGCTGAGGATCGACTCGATGTTCTGCCGCGGGTTGAGGCTGCCCAGCGGGTCCTGGAAGACCATCTGGAGCCGGCGGCGGAAGGAGCGCAGCTCCTTCTCGGACAGCTTGGCGACGTCCGTGCCGTCCAGCACCACCGAGCCGTCCGTGACGTCGACCAGGCGCAGCACCGCGCGCCCGAGCGTCGTCTTGCCGCAGCCCGATTCGCCGACCAGGCCGTACGTCTGGCCCGCCTCGACGGACAGCGAGATGCCGTCGACCGCGTAGACGTGCCCGACCGTGCGGTCGAAGAGGACGCCCTTCCGGACGGGGAAGTGGACCTTCACTCCCTCGAGTTCGAGCAGGCTCATGCCGGGACCTCCGTCGTGGCCAGGACCGGGTTGGCACAGCGGGCGCGGTGTCCGGCCTCGCGGGGTTCGGTCAGTTCGGGCGTGCCGGTCAGGCACTCCAGTTCGTACCGGTCGCAGCGGGGCGCGAAGGCGCAGCCGTCGGCCCAGGCGATCTGGTCGTTGATGGACCCGCGGATCGGGTGCAGCGCCTCGCCGCGCGGGGCGTCGAGCCGGGGGATGGAGCCGAGCAGCCCGTGGGTGTACGGGTGCGTCGGGTGGGCGAACAGCTCGCGCCGGCCGGCCGATTCGACGACCTTGCCCGCGTACAGCACGTTCACCTCGTCGCACAGGCCGGCGACGACACCCAGGTCGTGGGTGATCATCAGCAGCGCGGTGCCCTCCTGGTCGACCAGGTCCTTGAGCAGTTCGAGGATCTGGGCCTGGATGGTGACGTCGAGCGCGGTGGTCGGCTCGTCGGCGATGAGCAGGCGCGGGGCGCAGGCCACCGCCATGGCGATGAGCGCGCGCTGCCGCATGCCGCCGGAGAGCTGGTGCGGGTACTCCTTCAGGCGCCGGTCCGGGTCGGGGATGCCGACCCGGTCGAGCAGCTGGGCGGCCTCCTTGCGGGCGGCCTCGCCCTTCATGCCCCGGTGCCGCTGGAGGATCTCGGTGACCTGGATGCCGATGGGGACGACCGGGTTCAGCGAGGACAGCGGGTCCTGGAAGATCATCGCCAGGTCGCGTCCGCGCAGGTCCCGCATCTTGCCCGGGGACAGGTCAAGCAGGTCGGTGCCGTCGAAGTCGGCCCGGCCGCCGAGCGTGACGCCCTTGCGCGGGAGCAGGCCCATCAGGGCGAGCGAGGTGACGGACTTGCCGCAGCCCGACTCGCCGACCAGGCCCACGACCTGGCCCTGGTCGACGCTGAAGGAGACGCCGTTGACCGCACGGACGTCCTTGCGGCCGCGGCCGCCGAAGGTGACGGTCAGTTCGTCCACGGTGAGCAGTGGCATGACATCAACCTCGCAGCTTCGGGTCGAGGGCTTCGCGCATGGCCTCGCCGAGCAGGGTGAAGCCGAGGGCCGTGATGATGATGCCGACCGCCGGATACACGGACATCATGGGCGCGTTGTCGAAGAAACGCTGTGCCTGGGAGAGCATGACGCCCCACTCCGGCACGGCCGGGTCGGGGTTGCCGAGTCCGAGGTACGACAGCGCGGCCGCCTCGATGATGGCGGTGGCCAGGCTCAGCGTGGCCTGGACGATCACCGGGCTCAGCGAGTTCGGCATGATCTGGGTGAGCACGATCCGCCGCTTGCGGATGCCGAGCGCCCGCGCGGCGAGCACGTAGTCGCTGCCGCCCTGGGCGAGCATCGAGCCGCGCAGCAGCCGGGCGAAGATCGGCACCTGCACGACGCCGACGGCGATCATCACGGTGGTGAGCGACTGGCCCATCACCGCGGCGATGGACACGGCGAGCAGCAGCGAGGGCAGCGCCAGCATGATGTCGGTGACGCGCATGATGACGGAGTCGATCCGCCTGCCGGTACGTCCGCCGAGGGTGGCGGCGGCGCCGGAGACGGCGCCGACGACCGCGCCCGCGATCAGGCCGATGAGCATGGAGACGACGCCGACGAGCAGCGTCTGGCGGGCGCCGACGAGGAACCGGGAGAACATGTCCCGGCCCAGGTGGTCGAGGCCGAACCAGTTGTCGCCGCGCGGTCCGACGAACTTGCCCTGGTTGGGGAAGACTTCGCCGCGCCAGGTCTGGGCGGTGGGCCCGTGCGGCGCGACCCACGGTCCGATGACGGCGACGACGACGAACAGCGCGATGACCACGGCGCCGATGACGGCCATCTTGCTGGACCGCAGCCGGCGGAACGCCTCGCGCCACAGGCTGGCGCCGCTGGAGCTCTCGGTCTTCGCCGTGAGTTCGGCGAGCCGGTCGAGCTTCGACGTGTTGGTGGATACCAGGCTCATCAGTGCACCCGCACCCTCGGATCGATGACGCTGTACGCGAGGTCCACCAGGAGGTTGATCAGCACGTACACCATCGCGATGAACATGATGAAGCCGACCAGGACCGGGTAGTCGCGGGCGTCGATGGCGGTACGGATGAAGGAGCCGATGCCGCCGAAGGAGAACACCGACTCGGTGAGAACGGCGCCGGACAGCAGGCTGCCGGTGAGCAGACCCACTGCCGTCACCACGGGCAGCATCGCGTTGCGCAGGATGTGCCGGCCGCGGACGACCCGGCGCTCCAGGCCCTTGGACTCGGCGGTGCGGATGTAGTCCTCGCCGAGGACCTCCAGGACGCTGGCGCGGGTCATCCGGACGATGACGGCGAGCGGGATGGAGGAGAGGGCGACGGCGGGCAGCACCAGGTGCATGAGCGCGTCCCACGACGCGTCGAACTCACCGGTGAGGACGCCGTCGAGGACGGCGAAGCCGGTCACCTCGGTGGCGTCGAGGCCGGTGGACAGGCGGCCGAAGCTGGGGAAGAGGCCGAGCTCGACGGCGAAGACGCCCTTGAGCAGCAGGGCGAGGAAGAAGACCGGGATGCAGATCCCGATCAGCGAGCCCGACACCGACGCCACGTCGAGCCAGCCGCCGCGCTTGCGGGCCGCCAGGTAGCCGAGCGGGATGCCGACGGCGGTGGCGAGCAGCATGGCGGCGAGGCTGAGCTCCACCGTGGCGGGGAAGCGCAGCACGAACTCGTCCCAGACGGGCGTGCCCGTCTGCACCGAGGTGCCCAGGTCGAGTTCGAAGAGCCGCTTGAGGAAGCGTCCGTACTGGACGTAGAGCGGCTGGTCGAGTCCCAGCGCGCGGTTGATGCGTGCCACATCGGCTTCGGTCGCCCGCTCGCCCAGGATCGCTGAGGCGGGTCCGCCGGGCAGCCGGTTCAGCCAGATGAAGAGCAGAACCGACAGGCCGAGCAGGGTGGGTATCAGCTGGAGAAGTCGTCGTACGACGAGTCGCAACACCCCGCGTGCCCCTTTCTTGCGTGGAGGGTGGATGTGCGGACGCCCGGTCACGGCAGGAACGCGTGACCGGGCGGACCGCTTACGGGTGTGTTACTTGAAGGAGACCTCGGCGAAGTTCTCCTGCGTCAGCGGGGAGACCTTCGGCGGGTTGACGTCCTTGCCGAACGCGATGGCCGGCGGCGAGGAGGACAGCGGGAGACCCGGCAGGTACTCCATGATCGTCTCGTTGGCCTTCTTGTACAGGTCGGTGCGCTTGGTCGGGTCGCCCTGGAGCGAGCCCGCCTTCACCGCGGCGAAGACCTTGTCGTCCTTGAAGCCCCACTGCTTGTCGTACTCGGCGAACCAGGTGCCGATGAAGTTGTAGCCGTCGTTGAAGTCACCGGTCCAGCCGAGCATGTGCAGGGCGCAGGAGCCGGCCTCGGTGGCGTCCAGGTAGTCCGGGTTCCACTTCATCGGCTTCGGGGTGACCTTGACGCCGGCCTTCTCCAGGTCGGCCTTGATCAGCTCGAAGATGTCCTGCGGGGCCGGCATGTACGGCCGGGTGACCTCGGTCGGGTAGCAGAACTCGACGGAGAGGGCGCTCTCGCCGGCGGAGGCGAGGAGCTGCTTGGCCTTGGCCGTGTCGAAGTTGTACTTCTTCACGTTCTCGGAGTGGCCGGCGATGGTGTCGGGCATGAACTGGGTCGCGACCTTGCCGCCCTCGGGCAGCTGGGTCTTGACGATGTTCTCCCGGTCGATGGCGTGCGCGATGGCCTGGCGGACCGCGGGCTTCTTCAGCGCGGGGTTCTTCTCCTGCGACATGCCGACGTACAGCAGGTTGAAGACGTCGCGGGTCGGCACCTTGAAGCCGGCGCCCTCGAGGGTCTTGATGTCGGCGGGCGCGACCAGGTCGTAGCCGTTGATGTCACCGGCCTGCAGCGCCTGACGGCGGCCGTCCTCGGTGTCGATCGTGCGGAAGACCAGGTTCTTCACCTTGGCCTTCTCGCCCCAGTAGTCGTCGAAGCGGGTCAGGCTGACTTCCTTGTTGCCCTTGTTCCACTTCGTGACCTTGTACGGGCCGGTGCCGGCGACCGTGCCGGCCTCCTGGCTGTACTTGGGGTACGTGATGGCGTCGCCCTTGGCGGTCGCCGACTGCTTCGCGTACTCCTTGAGCGCCTTCGGCGAGTGGATCGCGAGGGCCTGCAGCGAGAAGCCGCCGGGCAGGTTGGCGGAGGGCTCGAGGACCTCGATGACCGCCGTGTTCGCGTCCTTGACCGTGCAGGACTTGTAGTTCGGCTTGGGGGCTTCCTTGTCCTCGTTGGCCTTGAAGCCGCCCATGATGGTCTGCCAGTAGTAGGAGACCGCGCTCGACTGGTAGGTGCCCTTCCAGTTGAACCAGTGGTCGTAGTTCGCGCAGACCGCGGTGGCGTCGAACTTCTCGCCGTCGTGGAACTTCACGTCCTTGCGCAGGTTGAACGTCCAGACCGTGCCCGCGGGGTTGCTGCTCCACTTCTCCGCGAGGCCGCCGACCAGCTTGCTGCCGCCCGACTCGTGCTCGAGGAGCGCCTCGAAGGCCTGTCGGGTGACCCGGAAGGTCTCGCCGTCGCTGGCGAGGGCCGGGTCGAGAGAGGCCGGGTCGCCGGGGGCGCCGAACACGAACGTGTCCTTCGCGCCGTCCTTGCCCTCGTCCCCCCGCTCGCTTGCGCACCCGGTGGCTATGAGGCCGACCGTGAGGGCCGCCGTCAAAGCCCGGGTCGCCCGGGACTTGAATATTCGCATGGGTCCACCCCTGGCTCGCCATACTGCGTGGTCTTGACCGGCCGAACGCTACTGGCGAGTGACAGCACAGAGAACAGTCCGCATAGCGGTGATATCAAGCTGAGACCCGGACAGTTGCCAAATCGGGCGGTTGCGGGACATCGCAGCGTCCACGCCCGAAAGCGGAGCCAAAACCTCAGCTCGGCAAGGCGTTTCGCCCGGACCGCGCACGGCGGCCCGCGGCGGCTCAGCGCGCCGGCGCGGGCGGGTAGCCGTATCCCGGCTGGTGAGACGGGCCGCCCCGGCCGGCGCCGTGCGCCTCGCGGTCGTAGAACGGCCGGGCGGAGGCCCGCAGCCACATCGAGACCGGGTCGTGGGGGTCGGACATCGCGACCGTCGAGACGGGCAGCCCGTCGGGCACGGCGCCCACGGACTGGCGCATCATCGCCCGCACCGACTCGACGGAGGCCGGCGAGGTGTCGTACAGGTCGAGGCCGATGGCCAGGTACGGCGAGCCGAGCACCGGCTGCACCCAGGCGCGGCGCAGCGAGCGGACGGCGGGGGTGCGGTGCGCGTTCTGGGTGAGCAGGGCGTAGAACTGCGGGAGTTCCAGGGCCGGCTCGGACAGCCGCAGGGGTCCGGCGGGCATCCGGTCCAGGCCGGTGGCGATACGGCGCAGATCGGCCCACGGGATGCCGACGCCGCCGCCGGGGGCGTGCGGATTCAGCCAGATGCCCCAGCGGTCGGGGTAGAGGGCACGGGCGATGTCCTGGCCGGTGACGACCTCGTGGTCGCGGGTCCAGCCGGAGGCGGACAGTTCCTGGGCGGAGGTCACGCAGGGCGCGTAGCCGAGGCCGTCGACCTGCATGTTTCCGTACTGGGCGTCGGAGGCGCCGGGCCGGCCGTGCCAGAGCAGCATCCACAGCCGCTCGCCGGCGAGGGCGCCGAGGAGCGCCTCGTACGCGTCGTAACGGCCGGGAGCGACCTGGCGCAGCAGGTGTTCGACCTGTCCGCCGGCCTGCCCGGTCCCTCCGGCCGCAGCGTCGCGCGACGCACTCACCCTGGGTTCCGCCCCTCTTCCGTCTGCCGTTTCGGCTTCGATTATGCGTACACGCGCTGGTAGAAGGGGCGCACCCTCGCCAGCATCCAGTCGGCCACGGGGTCCTGCGCCACGTCGAGCAGGACGATGTTCACCGGCCAGCTCACCGGGACGCGGCCGAGCGCCCGGCCGAGCGCGTCGAGCGGCGCGTCGCGGTCGACGCCGTCGTACACGGCGAGCTGGACGCCGATGAAGAGCGCGGGCTCGCCGCCCTCGACGCGGGCGAGAGCCCGGCGGGCGGTGGTGACGCTGCCGAGGGCGTCGAACTCGGCGGCCGCGGCGGAGAGGAAGTCGACCGGGTCGTCCTGCCAGTCGGGCTCGAACAGGGTGACCCGGCCGCCGGAGGCGGGGCCGTCGAGGGCGCTGCGGCCGGTGCGGCACAGCTCGGCGACGGCGGGCGGGGGCAGCGGGACGCCGACGGTGCCGCCGGGGTTCACGGCGAGGCCGAGCTGCGGGGGCAGTCCGCGGGCGAAGTCGCGGGCGGGGGCGACGGTGTACGACATGTGCGCGCCGACGCAGGCCAGGAACTGCTGCTCGGAGCTGAAGACGGGGACGTACGCGGCACCGTCTATCTCCAGGGTGGGCAGGTCGAGCGAGCGGCTCTGCGGGCTGCCGCCCTCGGGCAGGGGCACCCACACGTGGCTGCGCCCGAGGACCTCGACGAGCCGGGCCCCCGCGTCAGGGGCGCCGAGCGCGGCGGCGAGCGTCTCCTCCAGCTCGTTGCCCGGCCATGCGATGTCCACGTGCTTCCCTTTCGGCGGCGCTTCCTGCGGGCACCTTAACGTCGCGGACCGACAGCGCGGGCACGCTGCCCCCGATTCGGACGCGGTGACTTCTCCCACCAGGACCGCGCCGGGCCGCGGAGGGTTGCGCTCCGTTCCGCCCGGGTCGCTACGGCGCCGGGCGGAAGGCGATCCGGCGCAGGGCGGTGGCGGCGGGCCGGTCGAGCAGCGTGGTGGTGGCGCAGCCGGCCGGCGGGCGCTGCGACTCGGCGGCGGCGAGCAGCCGGGCGACGGCGTGGCGGTGCCGGGTGAAGGCGTAGCCGGAGACGCCCCGGCCCCGGTCGCGCTGGCCGGCGCGGGCGGTCTCGGGGGTGACGTCGAGCAGGATCAGGTGCAGGGAGCGGCCGCGCCGGCGGGCCTCGCGGGCCAGCCAGCGGCGGACCCAGCTCTGCGTGCCGCAGTCGTGGACGACCACGCTCCGGCCGGAGCGCAGGGCGGAGCGCAGTCCCGCGTAGTGCGCCAGACGTACCAGGGGGCGGTAGACGGCGTACGGCAGGAAGCCCGGCATCTTCGCCTCCCAGCGCTCACGCACGTCCTGCGAGTCGATGGCCCGGCCCTCGGCCGTCCGACGGATCAGCGTCGACTTCCCGCTGCCGGGGAGGCCGGAGACCACCACCACGTCGCCCTCCGCGAAGGCGAGCACGCGGGGGCCGCGGCCGTCCCGCTCGCGCAGATCGCGCAGGACACGGGCCGACCGGCGCCGGGCTGCGCCCCGCACCTGCTGGGCCGGTATTCCCGTTCCTGTCGCCATCGCGCCGGTTCGCTGCCAGGTCATCGCTACTCCCCCTGCCGGGTCCATCCAGGACCCTTGCCCACAAAGTGTAAAGAGACGGTAATGAGGCACAAGCGATTTGCCGATGAGATCCCGCATGCAATGATGTGCGCGCCAAGCGCACACAACCACATACCGGCCGCTCGAATCCGCGCGGGAGAGTCCCGGACCGGAGCAATCCGGACCGGGCGCCGAAGGAGCAAGACCCTCCCTTGAATCTCTCAGGCCCCGATACCGCGTGGATGAGGCAGATCTGAAAAGCGGGCCGCGTCGTCGCGGTCCCACCCAAGGTGCAAGCCGGGGATGCCCCCGGTGAACCTCTCAGGTTCCATGACAGATGGGGAGGATTGTCCTCACCCGTCATGCACGTCGTGCCCTGCACGCCACGCCCCTGGGACCCGGGAGCCACCCGATGAGCACTGCCCCCCGCCTCACCGCCCTCGATGCGCTGCATCGTTCGCTGGGCGCGACCATGACCGACTTCGCCGGCTGGGACATGCCGCTGCGGTACGCCAGCGAGCGCGACGAGCACAACGCCGTCCGCACCAAGGCCGGCCTCTTCGACCTCTCGCACATGGGCGAGATCACGGTCACCGGCCCGCAGGCCGTCGAGCTGCTCGACCACGCCCTGGTCGGCAACATCTCCACGGTCGGCGCCGGCCGCGCCCGCTACACGATGATCTGCCGGGAGGACGGCGGCATCCTCGACGACCTGATCGTCTACCGGCTCGGCGAGACCGAATACATGGTCGTCGCCAACGCCTCCAACGCGCAGATCGTGCTCGACGCGCTCACCGAGCGCGCCGCCGGCTTCGACGCCGAGGTCCGCGACGACCGCGAGGCGTACGCGCTGCTCGCCGTCCAGGGCCCGGAGTCCCCCGGCATCCTGAAGCAGCTCACCGACGCCGACCTGGACGGGCTGAAGTACTACGCCGGCCTGCCCGGCACCGTCGCCGGCGTCCCCGCGCTGATCGCCCGCACCGGCTACACCGGCGAGGACGGCTTCGAGCTGTTCCTGAAGCCGGAGCACGCCGAGGCCGTGTGGCAGGCGCTGACCGAGGCCGGCGCGCCCGTCGGCCTGGTGCCCTGCGGGCTTTCCTGCCGCGACACGCTCCGCCTGGAGGCGGGCATGCCGCTGTACGGGCACGAGCTGACCACCGCGCTCACCCCGTTCGACGCCGGTCTCGGCCGGGTCGTGAAGTTCGAGAAGACGACCAACGAGGGCCGCTTCATCGGCCGTGAGGCGCTGGAGAAGGCCGCCGAGCGCGCCGAGACCGCCCCGCCGCGCAAGCTGGTCGGCCTGATCGCCGAGGGCCGCCGGGTGCCCCGCGCCGGGATGTCCGTCGTCGTGGGCGGCGAGGTCGTCGGCGAGGTCACCTCCGGCGCCCCGTCCCCGACGCTCGGCAAGCCGATCGCCATGGCGTACGTCGACGCGGCGCACGCCGAGCCCGGCACGGCCGGCGTCGGCGTGGACGTCCGCGGCACCCACGAGCCGTACGAGGTCGTGGCGCTGCCGTTCTACAAGCGCCAGAAGTGACACTGAGCACGTCTCGTCCGGCACTCACTCCCCCGTTCACCAGCACTCCCCCGCGTACAGGAGAATTCAGGTCATGAGCAACCCCCAGCAGCTGCGTTACAGCAAGGAGCACGAGTGGCTGTCGGCCGTCGAGGACGGTGTCGCGACGGTCGGCATCACGGAGTTCGCGGCCAACGCGCTCGGTGACGTCGTCTACGCCGACCTCCCCGAGGCCGGCACCACCGTGGCCGCGGGCGAGACCTGCGGCGAGCTGGAGTCCACCAAGTCCGTCAGCGACCTGTACTCCCCGGTGACCGGTGAGGTCGTCGAGCGGAACCAGGACGTCATCGACGACCCGTCCCTGGTGAACTCGGCTCCCTTCGAGGGCGGCTGGCTCTTCAAGGTGCGCGTCGCGGAGGAGCCGAAGGACCTGCTCTCCGCCGACGAGTACGCCCAGTTCTCCGGCAACTAAGGACCCCTCCCGATGTCGCTTCTGAACACCCCTCTCCACGAGCTGGACCCGGACGTCGCCGCCGCCGTCGACGCCGAGCTCCACCGTCAGCAGTCCACCCTCGAGATGATCGCCTCGGAGAACTTCGCTCCGGTCGCGGTCATGGAGGCGCAGGGCTCGGTCCTCACCAACAAGTACGCCGAGGGCTACCCCGGCCGCCGCTACTACGGCGGCTGCGAGCACGTCGACGTCGCCGAGCAGATCGCCATCGACCGGGTGAAGGACCTGTTCGGCGCCGAGTACGCCAACGTCCAGCCGCACTCCGGCGCCTCCGCCAACCAGGCGGCGCTGTTCGCCATGGCCCAGCCGGGCGACACGATCCTGGGCCTGGACCTGGCCCACGGCGGTCACCTCACCCACGGCATGCGGCTGAACTTCTCCGGCAAGCAGTTCGACGTGGTCGCGTACCACGTGGACGAGGCCGGTCTGGTCGACATGGCCGAGGTCGAACGCCTGGCCAAGGAGCACCGCCCGAAGGTGATCATCGCCGGCTGGTCGGCGTACCCGCGTCAGCTGGACTTCGCCGAGTTCCGCCGGATCGCGGACGAGGTCGAGGCGTTCCTGTGGGTCGACATGGCCCACTTCGCCGGCCTGGTCGCCGCGGGTCTGCACCCGAACCCGGTGGAGTACGCGGACGTGGTCACCTCCACGACGCACAAGACCCTGGGCGGCCCGCGCGGCGGCATCATCCTGGCGAAGAAGGCGTTCGCGAAGAAGCTGAACTCCTCGGTCTTCCCGGGCTTCCAGGGCGGTCCGCTGGAGCACGTGATCGCCGCCAAGGCGGTCTCCTTCAAGGTCGCGGCCTCGGAGGACTTCAAGGAGCGCCAGCAGCGCACCCTGGACGGCGCCCGGATCCTCGCCGAGCGTCTGACCCGGGCCGACGTCACCGAGCACGGCGTGTCGGTGCTGTCCGGCGGCACGGACGTGCACCTGGTCCTGGTCGACCTGCGCAACAGCGAGCTGGACGGCCAGCAGGCCGAGGACCGCCTCCACGAGGTCGGCATCACGGTCAACCGGAACGCGATCCCGAACGACCCGCGTCCGCCGATGGTCACCTCCGGTCTGCGGATCGGCACCCCGGCCCTGGCCACCCGCGGCTTCGACGCCGAGGACTTCGCCGAGGTCGCCGACGTGATCGCGGAGACCCTGAAGCCCGGCTTCGACGCCGAGGCCCTCAAGGCCCGGGTCACCGCGCTGGCCGACAAGCACCCGCTGTACCCCGGCCTGAAGTAATTTCGTACCCTTTTGTTCCGCGGTCCGTCCGCGGGCGTTGGTACGGACATCCGGGGCACCGCGCACACTGGACAGTGAGCGCGGTGCCCCGGCCCATGCCACCCCCACGTTTCTGCACCACCCCGGCAGACAACGGCGTCTACCACCCCACAAGGAGTTTCCCGTGGCCATCTCGGTCTTCGACCTGTTCTCGATCGGCATCGGCCCGTCCAGCTCCCACACGGTGGGCCCCATGCGGGCGGCCCGGATGTTCGCGCGCCGGCTGAAGAACGAGGGACTGCTGGCCCCGACCGCGTCCATACGCGCGGAGCTGTACGGCTCGCTGGGCGCGACCGGCCACGGCCACGGCACCCCGAAGGCGGTCCTGCTGGGCCTGGAGGGCAACTCGCCGCGCACGGTCGACGTCGAGACGGCGGACGAGCAGGTGGAGCGGATCAAGAGCAGCGGCCGCATCAACGTGCTCGGCGCGCACGAGATCCCGTTCGACTTCGACGAGGACCTGATCCTGCACCGCCGCAAGGCGCTGCCGTACCACGCCAACGGCATGACGATCTTCGCGTACGACGCGGAGGGCGCGCTGATCCTGGAGAAGACGTACTACTCGGTCGGCGGCGGCTTCGTCGTCGACGAGGACGCCGTGGACGGCCAGAGCCCGATCATCCCCGACGACACCGTCCTGAAGTACCCCTTCCGCACCGGCGACGAGCTGCTGCGGATGGCGAAGGACACCGGACTGTCGATCTCCGCGATGATGCTGGAGAACGAGAAGGCCTGGCGCACCGAGGCCGAGATCCGGGCCGGCCTGCTCGAGATCTGGCGGGTCATGCAGGCCTGCGTTTCGCGCGGCATGGCCCGCGAGGGCATCCTGCCGGGCGGCCTGAAGGTCCGCCGCCGCGCCTCCGCCCTGGCCCGCAAGCTGCGCTCCGAGGGCGACCCGAAGGCGCACGCGATGGAGTGGATCACCCTCTACGCGATGGCCGTGAACGAGGAGAACGCGGCCGGCGGGCGCGTGGTGACCGCCCCGACGAACGGCGCGGCCGGCATCATCCCCGCGGTCCTGCACTACTACATGAACTTCGTGCCCGGCGCCGACGAGGACGGCGTGGTCCGCTTCATGCTGGCGGCCGGCGCGGTCGGCATGCTCTTCAAGGAGAACGCCTCGATCTCCGGCGCCGAGGTCGGCTGCCAGGGCGAGGTCGGCTCGGCCTGCTCGATGGCCGCCGGCGCGCTGGCCGAGGTCCTCGGCGGCACCCCGGAGCAGGTGGAGAACGCCGCCGAGATCGGCATGGAGCACAACCTGGGCCTGACCTGCGACCCGGTCGGCGGCCTGGTCCAGATCCCGTGCATCGAGCGCAACGGCATGGCCTCGGTGAAGGCCGTCACCGCCGCCAAGATGGCCATGCGCGGCGACGGCAGCCACCTGGTCTCCCTCGACAAGGTCATCAAGACCATGAAGGAGACCGGCGCCGACATGTCGGTCAAGTACAAGGAGACCGCGCGCGGCGGTCTCGCGGTGAACATCATCGAGTGCTGAGCACGTACTGATCGAGTGCTGAGAGCCCCGGGCCCTGCTGATATCCGGTATCTCGCCTGATATCTGACGGATTCCCCCTGATTTCCGGTCCGCACGGCCGGAATGGATCGTTCGGCGTGCCAGTCTGCGGCCGTCCGCCTGCCGTCGGCAGGCCGTTTCCAGGGGGGAATCATCATGCTGTCCAGACGTACGCTCATGCGCGCAGGCGCCGCGACCGGTGCGGCCGGGGCCTTCGCCGGCGGGGTGCTGCCACTGGCCGGGGCGGTGGCGGAGAGTGTGCCGTGGGGGAGGCTGCGGGGGCGGCTCGGCGGGGAGCTGGTGCTGCCGGGCGACCCGGGGTACGAGGTCGCCAAGCAGCTGCAGATGGCGCGGTACGACGTGGTGCGGCCGCGGGGCGTCGCGTACTGCGCCTCCGCGGCCGACGTCGCGGCCTGTCTCCGGTTCGCGCAGGACCACGAGCTGCCCGCCGCCGTGCGCAGCGGGGGGCACAGCCAGGCCGGGTACTCGACGTCGACCGGGCTCGTCGTCGACGTCTCCCGGATGAACGGGGTGCGCCCGGCGGGGGCGACGGTGCGGATCGGGGCCGGCGCGCAGGGCGTCGACATCGTGAACACGCTGTCCCCGTACGGCCTCCAGGTCGCCTCCGGCACCTGTCCGACGGTCGCCATCGGCGGCTGGCTGCAGGGCGGCGGCTTCGGGCTGGCCGCGCGCAAGTTCGGCATGGGCGCCGACCGGCTGGTCTCGGCGCGGGTGGTGCGCGCCGACGGGACGTCCGTACGCTGCTCCGCCGGCGAGCACCCCGACCTGTACTGGGCGCTGCGCGGCGGCGGCGGGGGCAACTTCGGCGTGGTCACCGAGTACGAGGTCCGGCCGGTGCGGATCCCGTCGCTCAGCCTCTACAACCTGACCTTCGACGGCGCGGACGCGGTGGAGGTGGTGCTGGCCTGGCAGGAGTGGATCCGGCAGGCGCCGCGCGAGCTGTCCGCCGAGCTGTTCCTGCTGCTGCCCGAGGACTCCCCGGCGGGCACGCTGCCGACCGTGGTGCTCTCCGGCGGGTTCATCGGCCCGCAGGCCGGCTGCGACCGGCTCCTCGACGGTCTCGTGAACGGGCTCGGGCGCCGTCCGGTGAGCCGCGAGGTCGCCGAACTGCCCTTCCAGCAGGCGATGATGAAGGTCTTCGGCTGCGCCGACAGCACCGTCGAAGCCTGCCACCGGATCGGCTACTCGCCGCACGCCCGGCTGCCCCGGGAGAACTACGCCACGTACCGCAACGTGTTCTTCGCCCGCCCGTGGACCCGGGCCACCGCCGAGTCGGCGGTCGCCGCGCTGGTCGGCGGGCCGGTGCCGGGCCAGTTCCGTTTCCTCGGCCTGTTCGCGTACGGCGGCCGGGTGGGCGACCTCGCGCCCACGGAGACCGCGTTCGTCCACCGCGACGCGCTCTTCGAGGCCGGCTACCAGGTCGGCCTGCCCGTCCCGGACCCCTCGCGCGAACAGCGCGAGCAGGCCCAGGCCTGGGTCGACGGCGGCTACGCCACCCTCTACCCGGCCTCCACGCGCCGCTCCTACCAGAACTACATGGACCCGGCGCTCACCGGCTGGCGCGAGGCGTACTACGGGTGCAACTACCCGCGGCTGCGGGCGGTGAAGCGGGCCCACGACCCGCACGGGTTCTTCCGCTTCGCGCAGGGCGTCGACTGAACGGCGAAACGTTTCATGCCGTCATGACGCCGCCGCGCAGGCCAGCCGGCGCGCGGTCAGGGTGCGGACGCCCAGCCGGCCCACCGCACCACGGCGTCCGGGGTCGGTGTGCCGGCCCCGGGCGCTGTTGGCGAAGGCGAGCCGGAACAGCTGGGGGACGCACAGCAGATGCTCGCCGTTCCACACCGCGGGACGGATCACGTGGAAGGCCGCGAGCAGTTCGACGGAGCGCTCGATGGAGGGGACCGAGCGGTGCAGCCGGCGGGCGAGGTACGCGACGGTGACGTCGACCCGCTCGGCCCGGCTGATCTCGGTGAGCACGGCGCGGGCGCTGTGCGGCAGCCGGTCGGCGGACTCGACGAGATAGCGCCGCACGTCCAGGTGCGGGCTGCTCAGCTCTTCCAGCCGTACCTGGTCGTCGGCGAGCCGGGCCGCGAACTCGGCGAGGCTGCGGCCCGGCCAGGCCGCGATCCGGCTGCCGACCGCGCGGATCGCGGCCGGCAGGCCGCCGCACCAGGCCACCACGTCCGCCACGGCGCCCGGCTCGGGGGCGGCCCGCTCCTCGCCGATCACGCGGGCGAGCAGCCGCCGTCCGTCGGCCTCCACCAGGGGGCCCAGTCCGACGGAGGTGACCGTGCCGGGCAGCCCCTCCAGTCGGCGCCGGGAGGTGACGATCACGGCGTTGCCCGGACCGGCCGGCAGCAGCGGGCCGAGCTGTTCGGCGTCCGCGGCGTCGTCGAGGAGCAGCACCATGCGGCGGCCGGCTGCCCAGCCGCGGAACAGCCGGGCCAGGTCGTCGGTGCGCTCGGGCAGGTCGGCCCGGTCGTGGCCGGCCGCTGCGAGCAGTTCCCGCAGCGCCTCGGCGGGCCGCTTCGGCGTGCCGTCCTCCAGGTGCAGGGACGCCTTGAGCTGCCCGTCGGGGAACGAGCGGCGCATCCGGTGCGCCACCTGCAGGGCGACCTCGGTCTTGCCGACGCCCAGGCCGCCGGTGACGGTGACGATCCGCACTCCGGCGGGCTCCACGCCCTCGGGGAACGCGCTCGGGGCGAGGCCCATGGCGATGTGCCGCATCTCGGGGCCGCGGCCGACGAAGCCGGCGATGGCGGGCGGGAGCTGGCAGGGCACCGGGCCGTCGGCGGGCCGGGCCGGGGCGGCCGGGCGTTCGTTCCCGCCGGCCAGCACGGCGCGCTGGAGCTCCTGGAGCCGCGCGGACGGTTCGAGGCCGAGCTCCTGCGCCATGGCGCGGCGCAGCCGGGCGTACGCGGAGAGGGCCTCGCCGCGCTGGCCGCAGCGCCGGGCCGCGGTCATCAGCTGGGCGCAGAACTCCTCGTGCAGCGGGTACTCGTAGGTCAGGTCGCGGGTCTCCTCCAGGACGGCCCGGTCGTGGCCGAGCGTCAGGTCGGCGGCGATGCGCCGCTCCAGCGCCTGGATCCGCAGGTCCTCGACGCGGGCGGTCTGCGCGGCCAGCACCGGGCCGGTGTCGACGTCCTCCAGGACGCCGCCGCGCCACAGGTCGAGCGCCCGGCGCAGCGCCTCGGCGCCCTCGCGGGCCCGGCCGCGGGCGAGGGCGTCCTTGCCCTCGCGCACCAGGTGCTGGAAGTCGAGCAGGTCCAGCGCGCCGTCCCGGACCGGGAGGCGGTAGCCGTGCGGGTGGGTCTCCACCGGGTCGGCGCCCCGGTTGTCGCCGTCGCGGCCGGCCAGAGCCTTGCGCAGCTGGTAGATGTACGTCTGGACCGTCTTGCGGGCGCATTTGGGGGGCTGGTCGTCCCAGAGCTCTTCGATGAACCGCTCGGTGGGGACCACGCGGTCGCCGTGCGCCAGCAGTACCGCGAGCACCCGGCGGGCCATGGGCGCGGTCGGCGTCCGCAGCTCCCCGTCGACTCGTACCTCCATCGGACCGAGCAGGGCAAAGTGCAGCATCAACGGTGTCCTAACCGGTGGTTGACTTCGGTGACTCGTACACAGGCCCCGGTGACGCCGGTTCGCTCCCACGCGCGGGCGGCGGGACCGCCGGGGCCGGCGCGCACGGCGCCGGCCCCGACCGGTCAGGGGAGCCGCACCGACAGCGCGTGGCGGAAGACGTCGCGCGGGTCCCAGGCGGCCTTCACCGTGCGCAGCCGGCCGGCGTTGCCGAGGAAGTACAGCTCCTCCCACGGGACGCCGGAGCCGTTCCACTCGGGGTCGGCCATGTCGATGTCGGCGAAGTTGACGTAACAGCCCTGGTCGGCGTCGCCGGGCGCCGGGACACCGCCGGTCTTGGCGTACAGGTCCCGGTAGAGGCGGGCCATCCAGGCGAGCGCGGCGCCGTCCTGCGCCGCGTCCTGCCAGGTGTTCATGAAGAACGCCTGCATGACGGAGTCGCGCTGGGCGGAGGCGGTGGCCCCGGCCGGCACGGTGTTGATCCGGCCGCCGTACGACTGGAGCGCGATCAGGGCGCTGTCGTGGTCGTGGTCGGTGCTGTCGAGGTAGTCGTACAGGGTGTCGATCTGGTCCGCGGTCCAGGCCCGGCGCAGGAAGCTGGACTTGACCTTCTGGCGGCCGGTCTCGGCGTCCTGCGCCTGGGCGAGCGCCTTCTTCGCCTCCAGCCACGGCACCACCTCGGTGGGCAGGACGACGGGGAAGTCGCCGAGGCCCTCCGTGACGGCCGCGAGGTAGTCGCTGAGCAGCCGGTCGGCGTCCGGGCGGGTGGCGTCGACGTGGGCGAAGACGACGGCGCCCATGCCCGGATCGTCGGTGCGGGGGCGGCCGTTGAGGATCAGACCGGAGAAGAGCGAGGCGTACGGGGAGTCGGCGGCGCTGTTCTCCTCGTGCCACCGGCCGAAGTTGCCGGCCAGGGTGTGCAGGGCGGCGCGGTCGAGGCCGGCCCGGTTGAACAGGACGGTGCCGGTGAGCACGGAGGCGGGCGGGACCGGCAGGGCGGTGCGCGGGTCGTCGCCGGCGGCGTCCAAGGAGCGGAACCAGTAGCGGGTGACGACGCCGAAGCTGCCGCCGCCACCGCCGGTGTGGGCCCACCACAGGTCGTGGTGCGGGTCCTCGGGGTCGCGGGTGGCGACGATCGCGCGGACCTCGCCGTCGGCGTCGGCGACGACGACCTCGACCGCGAGCAGGTGGTCGGCCGCGAGGCCGGCGCTGCGGCACAGCGAGCCGAAGCCGCCGCCGGCGACGTGGCCGCCGAGGCCGACGGTGGCGCTGTCGCCAGCCGGCAGGGCGACGCCCCAGTTCTCGTACAGGGTGCGGTAGAGGTCGGCCATCCGGACGCCCGGCTCCACAGCGAAGGCGCCGCGCTCGGCGTCCCAGGCGATCTCGCGCATCTCGCCGAGGTCGAGGACGATCCGGACCTCCGGGTCGCCGACGGTGTTCTCGTAGCCGTGGCCGCCGCTGCGGACGGCGATCCGCTTGCCGTCCCGGACGGCGTCGCGGACGGCGACGACGACCTGGGCGGTGGTGGCGGCGACGTGGAACGCCTCGGGCTCGGCGGTGAAGCGCTCGTTCAGGCCCCTGGTGGCCAGGCCGCGGTAGGCGTCGTCGCCGGGGCGGACGATGCCGGGGGCGGGGGTGTGCTCGGTCATGCCGGTCCTCAATCGTCGGATGGAGTTGGTCGGTTCGGGCCGCCCGCCGGGCGGGCGGCCCGGGGCCTCATTCCGCGGCGGTGGCGGCGGCGGTCGGCGCGGTGCGCCGGACGCCGCCGAGCACCAGCAGGGTGACCAGGGCGAGGCCTGCGCCGATCCACAGCACGCTCGTGGTGGAGATGCCGTCGACGGCGAAGCCGCCGAAGAGGGCGCCGAGGGCGATGGAGAGGTTGAACGTGGAGACGTACAGCGAGGAGGCGGCCTCGGTGGCGTCGGGTGCGGCGTCGAGGATCCAGGTCTGGAAGGTGACGGGCACGGCGCCGTAGCCGAGGCCCCACAGGATGAGCAGGGCGCCCGCGGTGAGCGGGCTGTTGCCGACGAGGGCGAACAGCACCATGGCCGCGGTGAGCACGATCGAGATGCCCACGACGGTCTCGCGCAGCCGCTTGGCGATGACCGCGCCGGCGATGAAGTTGCCGCAGATGCCGGCGACGCCGAAGGCCAACAGCAGGCCGCCGATCATGCCGTCGGCGATGCCGTCGTCCTGCAGGATCGGCCGGACGAAGGTGTACGCGAGGAAGTGACCGGTGATCACCAGGAAGGTGATGGCGATGCCGGCCCGGACGCCCGCGTTGCCCTTGAAGACCTTGGGCAGGTCGCCGAAGGTGATGGTCTGCTCGGCGGGCACCTTCGGCATCAGCACGACCATGGCGGCCAGCGAGACCAGGCCGAGGATGCCGACGGCGGCGAAGGCGGTGCGCCAGCCGCTGAGGTCGCCGATGATGGTGCCGGTGGGGATGCCGAGGACGGAGGCGGTCTCCACGCCGCCGAAGATCACGGCGGTGGCCCGGGGCACGTGCTTCTCCGGGACGAGGCGCAGCGCGATGCCGCCGGCGATGGACCAGAAACCGCCGACGCTGATGCCGATGAGGAAGCGGGCCACCAGCACGACGGCGAAGCTGGTGGCGAAGGCGGACGCGAGGTTCGCCAGGCCGACGATCCCGATCAGTACGACGAGGACGAGCCGGCGGTCGACGCGGCCGGTGATGACGGTGACCAGGGGCGCGGAGATCGCGGCCACGAGGCCGGGGACGGTCACCATGAGGCCCGCGGTGCCCTCGGAGACGTCGAGGGCGGAGCCGACCGGGGTGAGCAGGCCGACCGGCAGGAGCTCCGAGGTCATCAGGGAGAAGATGCCCAGGGTCACGGCCAGGACGGCGAGCCAGCCCTTGACGGGCGAGCGGTCGTCCGTCGGCGGGGACGCCGGGGTTTCGAGGGTGGTCACGGCAGGATCAGCCCTTCGTGAGGCGGGGACGGGGGTGGGGGCCCGCTCTGCCGAGCGGGCCCCGGCGGGACGAGCGCGGCGGCCCCGTGGGGGCGGCCGCCGCGCTCGGGGTGGTGCGGCAGGTCACTCGGTGCCGGGGGTCTTGCGGGTGGCGACGTTCATCCGGTTCCAGGCGTTGACGGTGAAGATCAGCGCGATGAGCTGGGCCAGCTCCTTGTCGCCGAAGTACTCGGCGGCCTCGTCGTAGACCGCGTCCGGCACGCCGTCGGGGAGCTTGGTGACGGCCTCGGTGAGGGCGAGCGCGGCCCGCTCCTGCAGGGTGTAGAGGGAGGACTCCTCCCAGCCGTTGAGCTGGTAGATGCGCTCCTCGGTCTCGCCGGCCTTGCGGGCGTCGGAGGTGTGGTAATCGATGCAGTAGGCACAGCGGTTGATCTGCGAGGCGCGGATCTGCACCAGCTCGAGGAGGACGGGGTCGATGCCCTCGCGGGCGGCGGCGTCGAGGGCCAGGACGGCCTTGAACACCTTGGGGGCGACGGTCGAGAAGTTCATGCGCTGAGGCACTTCGTAAGCGGTCATGGAACGACCGTAGGCCCGGAATCGGCCCACGCTATGGTTCATTCCCGTGACAGAACAGTGGGTCAATCACGAGCAGTCGCACGACGGCGCGGGATTGCCGGACGACGTCGCCGGCACCGATTTCCACCTCGCGCTCTCCGGCGAGGGAGGTTTGCGTGAGCAACTCATGGACGCCGTACGGGAGGCCATCCGGTCCGGCCGGCTGGTGCCCGGCACCCGGCTTCCCCCCTACCGCAGCCTCGCCCAGGACCTCGGCATCGCCCGCAACACGGTGGCCGACGCGTACGCCGAGCTGGTGGAGGAGGGCTGGCTGGCGGCCCGTCAGGGCTCCGGCACCCGGGTCGCCAAGCGCGCCGCCCCGCTGCGCCCGGAGCAGTCCGGCGGGCCCCAACGCATCACCAGACGACGGATCCTGCACGATCTGATGCCCAGTTCGCCGGACGCGGCCGCCTTCCCGCGCAGCGCCTGGACGGCGTCGGCGCGGCGCGCGGTCGGGGCGGCGCCCAACGACGCGTTCGGCGTGGGCGATCCGCGGGGCCGGCCGGAGCTGCGCCGGACGCTCGCCGAGTACCTGGCGCGGGCCCGCGGGGTGCGCACGGAGCCGGACCGGATCGTGATCTGTTCAGGGTTCGCACATGCGATGAAGCTGCTGGGTACGTTCCTCGAGGGCGCGGTGGCGGTGGAGTCGTACGGGCTGGACTTCCACCGCGAACTGCTGCACGACGCCGGGCTGCCCACCGTGCCGCTGACGGTGGACGCGCACGGGGCGCTCACCGACGAGCTGCCGGGCACCGGCGCGCGGACGGTGCTGCTGACGCCGGCGCACCAGTTCCCCACCGGCGGTCCGCTCCATGCGGAGCGGCGGGCGGCGGTGGTGGACTGGGCGCGCTCCGGCGGCGGCCTGGTCGTGGAGGACGACTACGACGGCGAGTTCCGCTACGACCGCCAGCCGGTCGGCGCGGTACAGGGCCTGGACCCGGACCGGGTGGTGTACATCGGCTCGACCAGCAAGAGCCTCTCCCCCGCGCTGCGGCTGGGGTGGATGGTGCTGCCGGGCTGGATGGTGGACCGGGTGGTGGCCGCCAAGGGGCCGCGCGAGATGTGGTCCGGGGTGATGGACCAGCTGACGCTGGCCGACTTCATCGCCTGCGGCGCGTACGACAAGCACCTGCGCAAGATGCGGCTGCACTACCGGCGCCGCCGCGATCTACTGGCCTCGACGCTCGCCGAACGCGCCCCGCACATCGCGGTGAGCGGCGTCGCGGCGGGCCTGCACGCCGTCCTGGAACTGCCCCCGGGCACCGAGGAGGCGGCCCTGCGCGCCGCCCGCCGGGCCGGCCTGGCCCTGGACGGGCTGGGCCCCTACCGGCACCCCGACAGCACGATGCCGCCCCGCGACGGTCTGGTCATCGGGTACGGCACCCCGCCGGACCACGCCTTCGGGGCGGCGCTCGACGCGCTGTGCCTCGCGCTGCCGGACCTGCCCGAGGACGGCCCGGCGACCGCGCGGCGCACCCCCCGCCGCCGCTGACGCTCAGCGGGCGCCCGGGACCAGCCCGACGGCGAGCTCCTTCTCCAGCCGGTCCAGGTCCCGGGCGTGGCCGTGGGCCGCGATGTGGCCGTCCGGGCGCACCAGGTGGTAGCCCGGGCGGGGGCACAGGCCGCGGGTGCCGGCCGGCAGGTGCGTGACCCGCACCTGCGGGAAGCGGGCGGTGATGTGGGAGGTCTCGGTGAGCCAGCGGGCGTCCGCGGCGCGCAGCAGCAGCGTCCAGACCGCCGGTTCCGCGCCCGGTCCCGCGGTGCCGAGGGCCAGCCCGGCGGCCCGGGGGACGACGGCGCCGGGTCCCGTCGCGGCGGACAGCCGGCCGCGCAGTCCGCAGCCGCCCCGGCCCGACGGACGCTGGGTGGCGCGCTCGGGGGTGTAGGCGAGCCGGCGGCCGGCCAGCACCGGCGCGTAGAGCCGGGCGGCCGCGCCGGAGCGGTCGAACAGGGTGAGGGCGGCGTCGCGGACGGCCGCCCGGCCCGGGGTGCGGGCGGTGAGGGCCCGGGTGTGGACGTCGGTGTCGCGGACGATCCGGCGGGTGGCCTCGGCGCGCTCGGCGCCGTAGCTGTCCAGGAGCGTCGCCGGGGAACGGCCCTGGAGCACGGCGGCCAGCTTCCAGGCGAGGTTGTGGGCGTCCTGCAGGCCGTTGTTCATGCCCTGGCCGCCGGCCGGGCTGTGCACATGGGCGGCGTCCCCGGCGAGGAAGACCCGGCCCCGGCGGAAGTCGGTGGCCCGCCGGGCGTGCACCCGGAAGACGGTCTCCCAGACCGGCTCGGTGATCCGCACCCCGCGCGGGCCGCGGGTGTCGATGATCTCCTGCATGATCTCGCGGGACATCGTGCCGCCGGCCGGCATGACGGACAGGAAGCGGAACACCCCGCCGGGCTGCGGCACGACCACCAGGGTCCCCTTCAGGGTCTGGTAGTACGCGATCTCGTCCGGCGGCAGATACCCGTCGATGCGGGTGTCGACCAGCGCGAACGCCATCTCGTACGTGCTGCCCTCGAAGCCGATGCCGAGCTGTCCGCGCACCGCGCTGCCGGCGCCGTCGGCGCCGATCACGAACGGCGCCCGGTGGCGCTCCACCGTGCCGTCGTCGTGCTCCAGGACGGCGGTGACCGTGCCGCCCGGCTCGATCCGGTCGGAGAAGTCGACGTCGTCGAGGCAGAGCAGCCGCACCCCGCGCTCGACCTTGCCGCCGAGCGCGTGCAGCCGTTCGGTGAGGATGCGCTCGGTCTCGTACTGCGGGAGCTGACGGGCCGCCAGCTCCTCGGTGAAGGTGAGCGTGGCGACCGGGCGGCGGTCGGAGAAGTACCGGAAGGCGTGCACCGGCACGGAGACGCGGCGCACCTCCTCGCCGGCCCCGAGGTCCGTGAGGATGTCGCGGACCCGTGGCCACAGCGACAGGGCCTTGGGCACGCCCAGCCCCTCGTGCGCCCGGTCGACCATCCGCACCCGCACCCCGCGGCGCAGCAGTTCGCACGCGGTGAGCAGCCCGGTGGGCCCGCTGCCGACGATCAGGACGTCGGCGTCGCCCGGGGTGGTGTCTGCCGTGGTCATGGGTGTCCGCTCCTCTCCGTCGCCCGGTCCGCCGCGGTCAGTTCGCCTGCTCGGCGGCGCGCGCCCGCAGCCGGGCGGCGAGCTCGATGCGCTGCACCTTCATCGTGGCCGTGCGGGGCAGCTCGGCCAGCTTCATCTGGACGGGCTCGGCCAGCGTCGGCCACTCGGTGGTGGCGGCGCGCCAGCGGGCCCGGTCCAGCGGCTGGTCGTCGCGGGTGCACAGGACCGGGACGGGCTCCTGGGCGGGGCCGGGTACGACGACCAGTTCGGTGAGCTCGTCGAGGCGGCCGAGGACGGTGTCCTCGATCTCCAGGGTGGAGGCGATGCCGGGGATGGCGTCCACCTCGCGGTCGAGCAGGTGCAGACAGCCCTCGTCGGTGCGGTAGCCGAGGTCCATGCCCCGCCACCAGCCGCCGTGGACCTGGGTGTCGTACCGCTCGCGCTCGCCGAAGTAGCCGAGGCAGCGGCCGGCGGCCTGGACGTCGATGTAGCCGGGGTTCTCCCGGGTGACCGGCTGCCCGTTCCGGCTGACCAGCTTGAACTTGGTGTCGCTCGGGAACGCGTAGCCCTGGCAGCGGCCGTCGGCGCCGTGCGCGGTGGCGCGGGTGAAGCCGCGGCCGACCAGCGGGCCCGTCTCGCTCTGGCCGTAGATCTGGTAGAAGAGCGGCGAGCTGCGCTCGCTGGCGTGCAGCAGCTTGTCCATGGTGCTCGGGTGGATGGCGTCGAACGTGGTGCTGAAGTACTTCACGTTCGCCAGCGGCTTGAGCGGGTGCTCGGCCAGCACCTCCCACTCCATGAAGGAGTTGGGGTGGGACTCGATGAAACCGGGCCGGGTCTCGGCCCACAGCGCGGCGGCCTTCTCCGGGTCGGCATCGTTCATGACGAGCATCCGGTTGCCGCGGGGCAGCAGGACGGCGAGGGCGAGCGGCATCCGCGAGTGCACGTACGAGACGTGCAGCGCCACGGTCTCGGTCTCGCGGATCATGTCGAAGAGCTTCGCCTGGGGCCGGTAACGGCCGTGCAGGGTACGGGCGGAGTGGACGACCAGCTTCGGCAGGCCGGTGGTGCCCGAGGTGTGGGTCATCAGCGCCGGCAGGTCCGGGTGCGGCACGACCGGCTCCTGCCGGGGCGCGCCGGCCAGGTCGGCGATCGACACCGTGCCGGGGCGCGAGCCGTCCGCCACGAGCACCGCGCTGGTCAGCTCGGCCAGCGGGGCGTCGGCGAAGGCGCCGTCGAGCTTCGCGGTGTCGGTGATCAGGTACGGGCCGCCGAGGCGGCGCAGCAGCGCGAGCACGCTGTCGGCGTCCAGGTACGGCGAGAGCTGCACCGGGACCGCGCCGATGCGGGACACGGCGCTGGAGAGGATGTTGATGTCGAAGCCGTTGGACTTGTGAACGGCGACGTGGTCGCTGCGGCGGATTCCCGCCGCGTACAGCCGGGCGGCCATGTCGTCGATGTGCTCGGCGAGTTCGGCGAAGGTCAGCCGCCGGCCGGCGTCCGGAAGCAGATCCAGGTCGTGGTCGAGAATGATCAGCTGATCACCGTGTTCGGCCGCGGCCCGTTCGGCCACCAGGCCCATGTAGAGGCCCTTGTCACTGGCCCGGACAGGAAGCATGAGCAGGCTCCTCAGGTCGTGTTTCCGGCGGCGGATGGAAATGCCCGTGCAGGAAAGAGTGTTCGGGATTCGGAGGCGGTCGAAGAAGACCGGTCCGGGCGATCCGTCATATGGACCGCAAGGAATGGATGATCCGTCATGTCCGCACCCGCGAATTCGTCGGAAAACCCGGTGACGGAGAAATGCGGCGGGCGATTGCCCCGATCGCCCGCCGCACGGCAGGTCATCGCAGGCTCTGGCGGCCGCGGTTCAGGAGATCGGCGATCTCGACGGTGCGGCGGGCCTGGTACTCGATGGCCGCGAGGTTGTCGTCGTCGACGTTGCCGCCCTGGTTGCGCGAGACGCTGCTGACGCCGTAGGGGTTGCCGTTGGTGGGCGCGAGCTGGATGTCGTCGGCGACGCCGGGCGGGACGATGAGCGCGCCCCAGTGGTAGAAGGCATTGTTGAGGGCGAGGATGGTGCTCTCCTGGCCGCCGTGCAGGGTCGCGGTGGAGGTGAAGGAGGACATCACCTTGTTCACCAGTCCGCGCTTCATGTGCAGCGGCAGGGTCAGGTCGATGAACTGCTTGAGCGAGGCGGCCGGCAGCCCGTAGCGGCCGGAGGTGCCCCACATCACCGCGTCGGCCCACTCCAGGTCCTCCAGGGTGGCCTCCGGGATGTCCTTCACGCTCTCCAGGTGGTCGGCCCAGACCTGGTTCCAGGTGTCGTTGCCGGGGACGATGCTCTCGGTGGTCAGCTCGGCGGTCCGGCGCAGCCGGACCTCGGCGCCGGCCTTCTCGCCGGCGGCGGCGGCCGCGGCGGCGAGCTTGTGCACGTTGCCCTGGGACGAGTAGTAGATGACGGCCAGCTTGGTGGTGGTCATGGCAGTACTGCTCCTTGGGTGAAGGCGGGACGAGTTCGTCGGCGGGATCGGTGAGCGGGCGTACGCGGGCGCGGTGCGCCTGGGTGGGTACGCGGGGTCGGTACGCGGCGTCGGTACGCGGGGTGTCGGTACGCGGGATCGGGACGCCGGGCCGCTGCGCGGTGTCAGACGGCGGGCCGCAGCGCGCGGCCGGTGCGGCCGGAGAGCATCGCGACCGCGTGCGCGGCGGAGGCGAGCGTGGCGTGGCGGTGCCAGCCGGTGAAGGAGCGCCCGGTGAAGTCGCGGATGCCGACCTGCTGGGCGACGTCGGCGAGGTCGTGCTCGACACGGCGGGCGAGGCGGGTCAGATGCCGCAGTTCGCCGATGCCGTGGGTGGTGAGGTCGGTGAGCCACAGTTCGGCGGGCCAGCGCCCGCCCTCGGCGACGCCCATCAGGAGCAGGGAGCCGGCCGGGCGCTCGGGCCGCTGCCCGGGCGCGGGGGCGGGAGAGGAGCCGGAGAGCATGACCCGGACGGTGACGACCGGGCTGCGCAGGCCGGGCTCCTCGCCGGGGCGGCGCACCGGGCGGCGCATGTGCCAGACGGTGGACATGATCTGCTGCGCCGTCACGCTGACGCCGCGCCGGGGGAAGACGGGTTCGTCGACGGCCAGCCGCAGGGCACCGTCGACGCGCAGCATCATCGGGGTGTCCGCGGCACGCAGCCGGGCGACCACGGCGGCGACGTCCGCCTCGCGGGCGTCCATCACGACCGGCCGGACCGGAAGCCGGCTCTTGGTGAGGAGCTCCTGGCAGGCCCGGACCGAGCACTGCGCGAGGCTCTCGGGCACTTCGCCCTCGGGTATGGACGCCTGGCGGGCCTGGTCGGGGTCGGCGAGCCAGCGGGGAGAGAGCTGCAGCCGCCAGTTCAGCGGGGTGCTCCACTCGTGGGTGGCGGCCCAGACGCCCACCGCCTGCTGGGCGTTGACGACTTGCCCGAGCGCGGGGACGAAGCGCCGTTCCACGCCCACGGAGGTGTCCCCGGCCTTGGGGATCACCATGGGGTGGACGACGTACGCGTGCGGCTGGGCGACGCGTTCGACGTACTGGGCGAGCGCGCGGCGCACCGGGACCCAGTCCCAGGTGGAGCTGGTGATGAAGTGGTGCAGGCTCTGTTCGATGGCGTCGCCGCCGAAGAGGGCGGCGATGTTGCGGATGGACTTGCGCCCCTCGGCCTCCAGCAGGCCCCTCAGGTAGACCATCCCCTTGGTGCGCTGGTCGCGGCGGGACATCGAGGAGAACAGTTCGGACCCGAGCTCCGCGAGCAGGAGCTCGCGGAGCCCGTTCCGGGCGGTGCGGTCGGTGGGCGTGTCACGTCTCAGCAGCGCGACGGTCATGGTGGTTCCCCCAGTGCGGCCGGTGCGGTGTCGGTTGCGGGCGAGCGTGCCCCTCGCCGCCCACGTCCCGGAGCCTCACACGGGGTGACCAACAGGCGACCTAGGACCGGCAAATCCCCAGGTCAGGACCTTGCTTCCGGCCGCATGCCGGGGTGCCGGCCGGTCAGGCGTCCGCGTACTGCTTCTCGATGACGACCTTGATACGGGCGAGGGTCTCGTCGAGATCCCGCTCGAGCTTCGCCGTCCAGTCCACGACGAAACGCTCGCGCGCGGCCTCGTCGAGATCCGCGACGATCTTGTGAATTCCCTCGGTGGCGCGGCTCATCCGGAAGTGGTGGGTGAGGATCGCGCCGTCGCCGTCGGCCTCGATGTCGAAGCCCCAGACGGAGTCCTGGTTCTCGCGGGTGTGGGTGAGCATCGCCCAGCGGAAGGTCCGGCCGGGCTCCGCCGCGGTGATCCGGGCCTCGGTGTACCAGGTGCCGCGGACCAGCGGGGCCCAGGCCACCACGTCCTCGCTGCGCAGGTTCTCGCCGCGGAAGACGGCGCCGACGGTCGACGGCTCGCCGATCCACTCGCCGCCCATGCACTCGGGACTCCATTCGGAGCTGCGCGGCAGGTCGCTGACGACGGCGTAGACCTCTTCGGGGCGCGCGGAAATTCGGGTGCTCGCGCGCAGCTCGAACAACGGGTTCTTTTCGATGATGGTGTTCGCCATGACAATGATGTTTCCCGCGCCCGAGAACTCCGGTCAATGAGCGAAATACTATCCGTCAAGTGTTTCCGATGACCCGTCAAAAGAATAACGCCCCGTCGAGAATGCCGGCCGCCGGCCGTTTCTCTTCGGGGCGATTCGGCGCGGTGCGCCCGTGCGTCAGGCCTTGCTGAGGTGCGCCCAGAACTCGTCCCAGGAGAGCTTGCCGTCGCCGTTGTCGTCCCGCTGCTTGATCAGCGCGTCCGCGACGGACTCGGTGACGTTCCAGTCCCCGAGCTGCGCCATGACGCTCTTGTACTCGGCGGCGGTGATGTAGCCGTCCCCGTCCACGTCGTACTTGTCGAATGCCGTGCGTGCCGACTCGATGTCCGCCACTGGTCCACCCCTTCTCGGTGCGTTTTGCCGGGGGTCAGGTTATCGGTCCGGGCGGACCGCCCGGCTGCGGGGCCATGGGCGATCATGGAGTCATGAGCAGCGACGACGTGGCACGGATCCTGGCAGCGGCGGCGCGCGGCGACTTCCCGCCGCCGGACGGCTCGGCGGTGGTCGTGCCGCAGCCGAGCCGCCGGGACGCAGGCGTGCTGGCCTTCACGGCGCACTCGGTGATCTTCACCGACGAGGACCCCGCGTGGGTGCACGCGGCGCTGGCGGCGACGGACGCCGATCCGCTGGCCGCCTCGATGAACCCGGTGTTCCTGACCGGTCTCCTCGCGAAGACCGGCCGCCGGATGAACACCGTCGACCTGCTGACCGTCGCGGACCGGCTGCCCGGCGAACCCGGCCTTGAGCTGCGGGAGATCCAGGACGCGTCGCATCCGCGGGTGGCGCGGGCCCTGAAGTACCGGGACGACGTCCGGGTCTGGACGGTGGACGGCGGCGTGCTGATCCTCGGCCGGGGCGTGGCGGGCCGCTGGGAGGCCGCGATCGAGGTGGACGAGCACGTCCGGCACCAGGGGCTCGGCCGGGCGCTGGCCCGGGCCGCCCGGCACCTGACGCCGGGGCCCGTGGTGTGGGCCCAGCAGTCGCCGGGCAACGCGCGCAGCGTGCGGACGTTCCAGGCTGCGGGGTACCGGCCGGTGGCCTCCGAGGCGCTGTTCGTGGCGGGCTGACGGCATGCGCACGGCCCCGGTCCCGTCGTGACGGGCCGGGGCCGGAACGGACGCGCCGGGCGTCAGCGGAAGACGCCGGTGTGGCCGAGCGAGTAGCGGCCGGGCTGCGGGTAGACCGCGAGGCCGTGCGGGCCGCCGCCCACCGGGATCCGGGCGAGCTGCTTCCCGGTGGCGGTGTCGATCGCGTACACCTCGGAGTCGTACCGCCCGGACAGCCACAGGACCTTGCCGTCGGCCGAGACGCCGCCCATGTCCGGGGAGCCGCCGTCCGGCAGGTGCCACTTCTTGGTGAGCTTGTTCTGGGCGAAGTCGAAGACCGAGATGCTGCCCTCGCCCCGGTTGGGGATGTACATCTCCTTCGAGTCGCGGGAGATGTAGAGGCCGTGCGCGCCCTTGCCGGTGGGCAGCAGGGTCGGCGTGGTGAACTTCTCGCCGTCGAGGACCCACATGCCGTGGGCCATCATGTCGGCGATGTAGAAGGTCTTGCCGTCCGGGGAGATCTTCACGTCCTGCGGCATCGCGCCCTCGAAGGGCAGCTTCTGCTGGCCGATCACCTCCAGCTTCTCGGTGTCGACCTTGAGCAGTTCGCCGGAGAACTCGCAGGACACGACGAAGTAGCGGCCGTCGGCGGAGAAGTCGGCGTGGTTGACGCCGTAGCAGGAGACCGGGACGGTCTTCTTGCGCTCCATGGTGTGCGGGTCGCGGAAGACCAACTCGCGGTCCATGGAGGCCATGACGACGGCGTACTTGCCGTTCGGCGTGAAGTAGAGGTTGTACGGGTCGTGCACCTCGACCGGCTTGCCCGCGACGCCGGTGGCCGGGTCGATCGGGGTGAGCGTGTGGCCGCGGTTGTTGTTGACCCAGAGCGTCTTCAGGTCCCAGGAGGGGACGACGTGCTGGGGCTGGATGCCGACCGGGATGGTCTCGATGACCTTGTAGGTGGCCGGGTCGATGACCGAGACGGTGTTGGAGTTGGTGTTGGGCACGTACACCCGGGACGGGAAGCCCTTGACGACCGGGGAGAGTTGATTGGGCCGGTCGGCCGCGTAGACGTCCTTCGGGTCGAGGACCGGCGGCATGCCGGGCAGCCCGGCGGGGACGGCCGGCTTGGGCTCCGCCGGCCGCGGGGCGGCCTTGGCGCCGCGGCCGCTCGGGGGCCGGCCGTCGTCGGAGCCGCAGCCGGCGAGGGCGGCGAGCAGGCAGCCGGCGAGCAGCGCGCCGGCGCGGCGGGTGAGGGACAGGGTGTGAGGTGGCATCAGGTCAGCAGCTCCGTCGTGGTCACCGCGCGCAGTCCGCGGCGGTCGAGGTCGGCCAGGAGGGCGGGCAGCGCGGCGACCGTGTCCGCGTAGCCGAAGTGCAGGCTCACCACGGATCCGTTGCGGACCGTCCCGGTGACGTTGCGGACGACGGCCGATGCGCCGGGCGAGGTGAAGTCGAGGGAGTCGACCTCGTACGAGAGGACGTGCGGGTAGCCGGCCCGGGCGGCGGCCCGCCGCACGTGCGGGCTCGCGTGCGGGGCGCGGGAGGGGCGGAACCAGGCGCCGATGGAGCCGGTGAGCCGGCGCAGCCGGCGTGCGCAGGCGTCGATCTCCGCGTACGCCTGCGCCTCGGTGAGGGCGTTGACGTCGAGGTGGCGCTGGGTGTGGTTGCCGAGTTCGTGGCCGCCGTCCAGGATCCGCCGGGCGAGCCGGGGGTACTGGTCGAGCCAGCCGCCGACGGCGAGGACGGTGACCCGGGCGCCGGCCCGTTCGGCCTCGGTGAGCAGGGCGCCGGCGAGGGCCGGATCGCCCTGGCCGTGGAAGGTGAGGGCGACCCGGGCGCGGTCGCGGGGGCCGTGGGTGATCTCGGCGGGAGTGCCGGGGAAGCGGCGGGGTCCGGACGCCACGGGGTGCGCCGGGGACGGCGTGGCGGGGGGCGGGGTCCGGGCGGGCCGGTCCGTGCCGCAGGCGGGGGTGAGCGCGCCGGTGAGGGCGGCGGCCGCGCCCGCCCGCAGTGCGCCGCGGCGGTCGGTCGGTGTCACGCGACCATTTAAGGGGTGGTATGCCCGAAAGGTAATGATTGAGCCAATTAAGGACGTTTGACGTCGCCGCGACACGGAGGCTCACGCGGGGGTTCACCGATGAAACAATCGATGAACACCATACTTATTCACCCTTTATAAGGTGGGTGCCCTACGTCACCAATGATTCACCAGGCGATTGTCCTGTTTTGACCGAATCTGTACCCATAGGAACTTTTGGCGACATGGCCCCGGGTCTGCCATAGTCGGAGCCACGACCCCCATTGACCCGGGCCAGGTCGTCTTGCACGCCGTGGATACACCCCCTTCATCCACGGCGCCCCACATGAAGCCCCCCACCGGGGGCTTCTGTGCGTTCAGGGGCGGTCGGCGACGCGCATCTCGAACCAGGTGGTCTTGCCGCGCGGTAACAGGTCGACGCCCCAGCGGTCGGAGAGCTTGTCGACGAGGAAGAGGCCGCGCCCGCTGGTGTCGAGCTCGTGGACCGGCATCAGACAGGGCAGCCCCCGGGACGGGTCGCGCACCTCGATCCGGATCCAGCCACGGCGGCGCAGCATCCGCAGCCCGAAGATCCGGGCACCGGTGTGCCGGACGGCGTTGCCGACCAATTCGGAGACGAGCAGGACGGCGTGTTCGGCGATCTGCGGGGAGAGCCCCCAGTGGCGCAGGACGACGGACTGGGTGAGCCGGCGGGCCGTCGCGGCCGACTCCGGCAGGGACGGCAGACACACCTCGCCGTCCGCCGGATTGCCGTACAACTCCTCGGCCTTGACGGCCCGTTCGTCCTCCGTGCCCGGTACCCACCGCGCGGCGGCCGAGCCGCCGCGCTGCCGTGGTTGCTCAACACCCTCCAGGCCCGCCATGCCCTCCATGATGGCCGCCCACAAGCGCCCGCGGGGCCGTTCCGGAGGAATAGGTACCGGAGAGATCAGGACCCTTCCGAGACCATTAGGCATATGCCGGAGGCAGTAAACAGCCCTGGAAACCAAGGCTGACCTGCGGCGACGCACCGTGTTCACATGATCACGGAAGGGTCGACTATCGGCCAGGGAAGAAACCTCCCTTGTGGCGGCGTCGCACGGAACAGCCGGTTGACGCCGCCCACCGCGCTCCCGTCAGAGGAACTTGGCCTTGCCCGGGCCCTCCTCCACGAAGCTGCGCATGCCGCGCTCGCGGTCCTCGGTCGCGAACAGTCCGGCGAACCAGTTCCGCTCGATGGCGAGACCGGTGTCGATGTCCGTCTCCAGGCCCGCGTCGATCGACTCCTTCGCGGCGCGCAGCGCCAGCGCCGGGCCCTGGGCGAGCTTCGCGGCCCAGGCGTGCGCCTGCTCGTACACCTCGGCGGCCGGGACGACCCGGTCGACCAGGCCGAGCGCGAGCGCCTCGTCGGCCTTGACCATGCGGCCGGTGAAGATCAGGTCCTTGGCCTTCGAGGGGCCGACGAGCCGGGACAGCCGCTGGGTGCCGCCGGCGCCCGGGATCAGGCCGAGCAGGATCTCCGGCTGGCCGAGCTTGGCGTTGTCGCCGGCGATCCGGTAGTCCGCGCAGAGCGCCAGCTCGCAGCCGCCGCCCAGGGCGTACCCGGTCACCGCGGCCACGACCGGCTTGGGGATGCGGGCGACGGCGGTGAACGCGTCCTGCAGGGCGCGGGACCGCTTGACCATGGCCGCGTGGTCCATGACCTGCATCTCCTTGATGTCCGCGCCGGCCGCGAACACCTTCTCCCCGCCGTAGAGGATCACCGCGCGCACGTCGTCGCGGTCGGTCGCCTCCTGGGCCAGCTCGCGCAGCCGGTCCTGGGTGGCGATGTCCAGCGCGTTCATCGGGGGGCGGTCGAGGCGGATCGTGCCGACGCCTTCGGCGACTTCGAGGTTCACAGTCATGACAGGCAGGTTAGCCCTCGTTAACGCGGACGGACCCGGTGCCGTTGCTCACAGGAGCGAGCGACAGCACCGGGTCCGCGGCGGTCCGTGCGGAGGGATCTACTTGATCCACTCCTCCCACGACATGTTCCAGCCGTTGAGGCCGTTGTCCGGGCGGATCTGCTTGTCCTTGGAGTTCTTCACGACCACCACGTCGCCGATGATCGAGTTGTTGTAGAACCAGGCCGCCGGGGTGGAGCCGTCGCCGGCGCCGCGCGCGTCCCGCAGGCCGACGCAGCCGTGGCTGACGTTCGAGTTGCCGAAGGTACCGGCGGAGGCCCAGTAGTTGCCGTGCACGAAGGTGCCGGAGGTGGACAGGCGCATCGCGTGCGGCACGTCCTTGATGTCGTACTCGCCGCCGAAGCCGACCGTGGCCCCGTTCATGCGGGTCACCTTGTACTTCTCGCTGATGACCATCTCGCCGTTGTACGTGGTCGTGGACGGCGCGCCCGCGGTGATCGGGACGGTGCGGATGAGCTTGCCGTCGCGGACGACCTTCATGGTCTTCGACTTGGCGTCGACGGTGGAGACCTGGCTGCGGCCGATGGTGAAGTTCACCGTCTTCTTCTGCTTGCCGTACACGCCGGGCCGGCCCTCGACGCCGTCCAGGTTGAGCTCGACGGTCACCTTGGTGCCCGCGGCCCAGTACTCCTTCGGCCGGAAGTCGAGGCGGTCGTTGCCGAACCAGTGGCCCTCGATCTCGACGTTCGGGACCGCGGTGACCTTGATGCCCTTCTCGACGGCCTCGGGGTTGGTGATGCCCCGGGTGAAGTTGATCGAGACCGGCATGCCGACGCCGACGGTCGAGCCGTCCTCGGGCGTGTAGTGGCCGACGAAGGTGTTCTTCGGGACCAGGGTGGTGAAGGTGGTGTCCTTCGCCGACTCGCGGCCCTCGGCGTCCTTGGCAATCGCGTGGACCTTGTACTGCGTCCCGGCGGCGAGGTGCCGCGCGGGCTCCCAGCTGGCGCCGTCGGCGGCCAGCTTGCCCTCGACCGGGGTGCCCTTGGAGTCGGCCACCGTGACGGTGGTCAGCTTGCCCTTCTCGGCGGTGACCTTCAGCGCACCGCTGGTGGCGACGTCGTTCGCGCCGTCCTTCGGCAGGATCGTCACCACGGCCTGCGAGGCCGTGTTCTCGACCTGACCGCCGCTCTTGCCCTGGTCCTTGTTCGGTACGTCGGTGTCCCCGCCGCCGCATGCGGTCACGAGGAGCAGCAGCGCCCCCGCCGCCAGTGCCTTCAGCCGCACGCCCCTACGGCCGGCCACGGCCGATGCCCCCGATATCGGCTGCCCGTTCACTCTGGTTCACTCCCCTCGCGGCCTGGCCCCGCCACGGTCCGCACCCCCGGCGCACTCCACTCGCGCGCACGGCGCTAGATAATCACACCGCAGCCATGGAAAGTTCACTCGGAATGTCACCGTTCAGTCCCAACTGCTCCGGGACGTCGGCGGGTGCCGCGGGGCGGGTGCGGACGGGGGCATGACGCCGGTTCAGCGAAGGGCGGAGCCGGTCTTCCAGCTGTTCCAGTCCATGTTCCACCCTCCCAGGCCGTTGTCGGGAGCGACCTTTCGGTCACGCGAGTTCACGACCTCGACGACGTCGCCGATGAGGGTCCGGTCGAAGAACCAGCCGGCCGGGCTGTCGGAGCTGCCGCCCTTCTCGTCCTCCAGACCGACGCAGCCGTGACTGACGTTGGCGTTGCCGAAGGTGTCCTCGGAGGCCCAGTAGTTGCCGTGCAGGAAGGTGCCGGAGTTGGTGAGCCGGACGGCGTGCGGCACGTCCTTGATGTCGTACTCGCCGCCGAAGCCGACCGTCCGGCCGTCCATCCGGGTCACGTCGTACATCTCCGTGACCACCATCTTCCCGTTGTACGTGGTGGTCTTCGGGGCCCCCGCGGTGATCGGCAGCGTGGCCAGGACCTCGCCGTCCCGGCGCACCTCCATGGTGTGCTCGGCCGCGTCCACCAGCGAGACCTGGGAGCGGCCGACGGTGAAGCCGACGGTCTTGCGCTGGATGCCGTAGACGCCGGGCGCGCCCTCGACGTCCCGCAGGGCCAGTTCGACGCTGACCTCGGTTCCGGGCTGCCAGTACTCCCGCGGCCGGAAGTCGAGCCGTTCCTTGCCGAACCAGTGGCCGACGACCTCGACCGGCGGATCCGAGGTGATGCGGATGGCCCGTTCGACGGCGGCGCGGTCCTCGATCGGCCGGTTGAAGCCGAAGGAGACGATCATGCCGGTACCGACCGTGGAGCGGTTCTCCGGCTTGAAATAGCCGATGAAGCGTTTCTCGGGGACGACGGTGGCGAAGGTGGTGTGCCGGGCGGAGCGCCGGCCGTCCTCGTCCAGCGCGACCACGTCCACGCTGTACTTGGCGGCCAGCGCCAGACGGGCTCCGGCGGCCGGGCGCCAGCGCAGTCCGTCCTCGCTGATCGTGCCCTCCAGCCGGGCCGGCCGGGCGTCCTCGATCTGGACCACGGACACCCGTTCGAGCCGTCCGCCGTCGATGGCGATCTCGACCGGCCCGTCCGCCGGAACGCCCTTCGCGCCGTCCACCGGGCTGATCCGGATGACGTCGCCGGGGGCCTTGGCCCGGCCCGGCAGCGGGAGCGCGAGGCCGCCGCCCTTCTCCCCGCCTGATCCGCCGCCGGATCCGCCGTCGCCGGTGCAGCCCGTCGTCCCGGTCAGAAGGCCGGCCGCCGCCAGCGCGAGGCCCAGGCAGGTCCTGGCCCGCTTCAGTGCATGTCTCACGCCCGGCCCAACGACTGCCCCCCTCCAGGGGAAACGTGGGCGCGGGTCATGTTGGGAGCACGGCGGTCCGGGCAGAACAGGTGGGAGGACCCCGTGCGGGGGGCGGCGGCCGGGACGCCGCCCGCTCCCTGACGGCACGGGGCCCGGCGAGCCGCGGGAGGCCGAGGGGTGTCGAGCGCAGCCGAACAGGAGGCGGTGCGGGAGGGAGTGGCGCCCTCCCCTGCCGTGGAACAGCCCCACGGGCCGCCGGACCCGGTGGTGTGGCCGGGCGCGCCGACGCCGCTGGGGGCGCGCTGCCGGGTCGGCCCGGACGGGGTGGCGGGCACGAACTTCGCGCTCTGGGCGGGCGGTGCGGAGGCGGTGGAGCTGTGCCTGTTCGCGCCGGACGGGACGGAGACGCGGCTGCCGCTGACCGAGCTGACCCACGAGATCTGGCACGGCTTCGTGCCGGGCGTCACGGAGGGGCAGCGGTACGGCTACCGGGTGCACGGCCGCTGGGACCCGTGGACCGGGGCCCGCTGGAATCCGGCCAAGCTGCTGCTCGACCCGTACGCGCGGGCGGTCGACGGAGACTTCACGCTGCCGGCCGAGGTGTACGGGCACGTCCGGGACTGGCCGCAGCAGCACGTCGCCGACACGGTCCGCGACGAGCGGGACTCGGCGCCGTACGTCCCCAAGGGCGTCGTGGTCCAGGACGACGACGACTGGGCGGACGACCGGCGGCCGAAGACCCCGTGGCCGGACTCCGTCATCTACGAGCTGCACGTGAAGGGGTTCACGCAGCGCCACCCGGGGATCCCCGAGCACCTGCGGGGCACGTACGCGGGCCTGGCGCATCCGGCGGCGATCGAGCACCTGGTGAACCTCGGGGTGACGGCGGTGGAGCTGCTGCCGGTGCACCAGTTCGCGCACGAGGACCATCTGCTGCGGCGCGGACTGCGAAACCACTGGGGCTACAACTCGATCGGGTACTTCGCCCCGCACGCCGGGTACAGCGCGTCGGGCACGGCCGGGCAGCAGGTCGGCGAGTTCAAGCGGATGGTGCGGGCGCTGCACGCGGCGGGCATCGAGGTGATCCTCGACGTGGTCTACAACCACACCGCCGAGGCGGGCGAGCTCGGGCCGACGCTGTCCCTGAAGGGCATCGACAACCGGGGCTACTACCGGCTCCAGTCCGACGCCCGCCGGTACGCCGACTACACCGGCTGCGGCAACACCCTGCACGTGGTGCAGCCGCAGGTGCTGCGGCTGATCACCGACAGCCTGCGGTACTGGGTGACCGAGATGGGCGTGGACGGCTTCCGCTTCGACCTGGCGGCGGCGCTGGCCCGCTCCATGCACGACGTCGACATGCTCTCCCCGTTCCTCGCCGTCATCGCGCAGGACCCGGTGCTGCGCCGGGTGAAGCTGATCGCCGAGCCGTGGGACGTGGGCAACGGTGGCTACCAGGTGGGCGCGTTCCCACCGCTGTGGACCGAGTGGAACGACCGCTACCGGGACGCGGTACGGGACTTCTGGCGCGGTGCGCTGCCCGACGTGCGCGACCTCGGCTACCGGCTGTCCGGCTCCAGCGACCTGTACGCCTGGGGCGGCCGGCGGCCGTACGCCTCGGTCAACTTCGTCACCGCGCACGACGGGTTCACGCTGCGGGACCTGGTGACGTACGAGCGCAAGCACAACGAGGCCAACGGGGAGGGCAACCGGGACGGCACGAACGACAACCGGGCCTGGAACTGCGGGGTGGAGGGCGAGACCGACGACCCCGCGGTCAACGCGCTGCGCCGCCGGCAGATCCGCAACCTGCTGACCACGCTGCTGCTGTCGACCGGGGTGCCGATGCTGGTCGCGGGCGACGAGATGGGCCGTACGCAGGGCGGCAACAACAACGCGTACTGCCAGGACAACGAACTGGGCTGGGTGGACTGGTCGCTGCCGGAACAGGAGGACCTGCGCGGGCTGCTGGCACTGACCCGGCGGCTGCTCGCGCTGCGGCACCGCCATCCGGTGCTGCGCCGGCGGGCGTTCTTCGACGGCCGCCCGCAGGGCGCGGACGGGCTGCGGGACCTGGCCTGGTTCACCTCGGAGGGCTCGGAGATGACCGAACGGGACTGGTACGCGCCGACGGCGACGCTCGGCCTGTACCTGTCGGGCCGCGACATACCGGGCCGGGACGCGCGCGGCGCGCAGGTCACCGACGACAGCTTCCTGGCGGTGCTGCACGCCGCGCCCCGGCCGGTGGAGTTCACGCTGCCGGGCCCGCCGTGGGCGGAGTCGTACGAACTGGTCGTGGACACCGCCCGCGAGGACCAGTCCCGCGCCCCGGGGACGGTGCACCGGGGCGGACAGCGGTTCACGGTGGCGGAACGGTCGGTGGTGCTGCTGCGGGTGGCGGGTTAGGGGTGTCCGACGGACGGGCCCTACGGCCGGGGGCCTTGGCCGAGGATGCCGCGGTCGTAGCCGGCGGCGACCGCGGCGGCGCGGTCCTTGGCGTCGAGTTTCGCGAAGATGTGCGTGAGGTGGGTCTTCACGGTGGCCTCGCTGATGAACAGCTCCGCCGCGATGGCCTTGTTGGAGGTGCCCCGGGCGACCAGCGCCAGCACCTCGGCCTCGCGGGCGGACAGGGTCGTGTCGACGGGCCGCGGGGCGGCGGGCGCGCGGACGCGGGTGACGAGCCGGGAGGCGACGGCCGGCGAGAGCACGCTGCGGCCGTCGGCGGCGGCCCGTACCGCGGCGAACAGCTCGTCGCGGGGCGCGTCCTTGAGCAGGTAGCCGGTCGCGCCCGCCTCGATCGCGGGCAGGGTGTCGGAGTCGGTGTCGTACGTGGTGAGCACGAGGACCCGGGAGCGGGCGCCGCGCCGGGTCAGCTCGGCGATCGCGTCGACGCCTCCGCCGCCGGGCATGCGCAGGTCCATCAGGACGACGTCCGGGTCGAGTGACAGGGCGAGTTCGACGCCCTCGACGCCGTTCGGCGCCTCGCCGAGGACGGTGAACGCGGGGTCGGCGGCGAACATGCCGCGCAGGCCGTCGCGGACGACCGGATGGTCGTCGACGATCAGCAGGGTGATGGTCCGGGGCTCAGTCATGACGGACCAAAGGTACGCGGGCGCTGACCGCGGTCCCCGCGCCGTGCTCGGCCTCCACCGCGACCTCGCCGGCGATCCGGGCGGCGCGCGCCTTCATGCCGTCCAGGCCGAACCCGCCCTCGGCGGTGCGCCCTTGGCGGGCGGCCGGGTCGAAGCCGCGGCCGTCGTCGCGTATGTCGAGGGTGACCTCGTCGCCCATGTAGGAGAGGGTGACGCCGGCCCGGCCGGCCGCCGCGTGCCGGGCCGTGTTGGCCAGGGCCTCCTCGGCGATCCGCAGCAGGGTGGCGGCCACCTCGTCGTGCAGCGGCTCCTCGGCGCCGGTGACGGTGAACCGGGCGTCCACGCCGGTGCGTTCGGCCCACGCGGCGACGGTCTTCTTCAGCGCCTCGGGCAGGCTGTCGTGCTCCAGGGCCGCCGGGGCGAGGTTCTGCACGGAGCGGCGGGCCTCGCCGAGGGAGTGCCGGGCCAGGGCCTGGGCGCGGTCGAGATGGACGCGGGCGGCCTGCGGGCCCTCGGCGGCGGTGACCGCCTGGAGCTGGGCGATGATGCCGGTCAGGCCCTGGGCGAGGGTGTCGTGGATCTCGGCGGCGAGCCGGCGGCGCTCGTCGGCGACGCCGGCCTCGCGGGCCTGGACGACGAGCTGGGCCTGCAGCGCGGCGTTCTCGTCGAGGGCGCGCTCCAGGGCGTCGATGGTGGCGGCCTTCTGCCTGGCGTGCTCGGCCTCCTTGTTGCTGATCTGGCCGAACACGGTGGAGAGTCCGGCGTTGACGACGAACAGGCCTCCGAAGAGCAGCCATTGGATCGCCGAGCCGGGCGGCAGCCCGCCGGACTGGGAGCCGGCCATGGTGACCGCGACGACCAGCAGGGCGGGCCGGAAGAACCGGGCCCGGAGCAGGTTGGCCACGTCGAAGTAGCCGATCGAGGCGTAGACCGCGAAGAGCGGGTTGAGCCAGGTGAGCGCGAAGGCCAGCGCGGTGCGCACGCCGTAGTAGAGCTCCCCGCGCGGGGAGGGGGTGGGCAGGCCCGGCGGGGAGGTCCGCTGCCACCACACCTGGAGGGCGAGTGCCGCAAGGACCAGCACCCCGACCGCGTACGACTCGCCGGGGGTCATGAACTCGTCGGCGGCGGCCGCGCCGACGGCGGACGAGACGGCGAGCAGGGCGTAGGGGCCGTGGCGGAAGAACTGGATCCAGCGCTGTTCGGCCGTGGTGATCGTGCCCGTCGTCGTCATCCGCCCCCGCCTCTCACATCATTCCCAGGTGAACCGGCGCCGGGCCACGGCGACCAGGAGCACGGTCCAGGCCGCGGTCACCGCGAGGTGGGTCCAGCTCGGCCACTGGCCGGCCATGGCCTGGTCGAGGGCCTGCGCGGAGGCCCCGAACGGGGTGAGGCCCACGATCTGCCGGACCGTGTCGGGCATGACGGCGACCGGCACCCACACCCCGGAGGTGAACATCGCCGGGAAGAATACCGCCGACCCGACCGCGTGGGTGATGTTGGTGGTGCGGCTGATCGCGGAGACCGTCGCGCCGAGCGCGAGGGCGGAGAGCCCGGCGAGTACCAGGGCCAGCAGGTAGCCGAGGAGGTGGCGGGGCAGGGCCACGCCGAAGACCAGCCGGCCGACGGCCAGGGCGAGCAGCGCGGAGCAGACGACGGCGGCGCCGTGCAGCACGATCTGGGCGTTGACGAGGGCTCCGGGCCGCATCGGGGTGGTCCCCATGCGGCGCAGGATGCCGCGCTCGCGGTAGCCGGTGAGGACGGGCGGCATCGACTGGATGCCGGACGTGATCATCGCGAGCAGGACGACGACGGGGACGTAGAGGTCGACGGTCCGCAGGCCGCCGAGGTCCGGGGACGGCTCACGGAACGCGGGGATGCAGCCGATCACGACGAGGAGCAGGGTCGGAAAGGCGAGGATCCAGAACAGGGCGCCGGGCTCGCGGGTGAAGAGGCGGGCCTCGGCCTTCAGTACGGCGGTGCCGGTGCTCATGAGTCGGTTCCCGTCAGGTCGAGGAAGGCGTCGTCGAGGGTGGTGTCCGCGACGCGGAGGTGGTGGGCGGTGACGCCCTGCTGCGCGAGGTGCGAGAGGACGGCGCCGGCGGTGTCGTCGCCGCCGTGGACGGTGATCCGGCCGTCCCGCGCCTCCTCGACGGAGGCGACCGCCGGGAGGGCGGACAGGGCCCCGATGTCGAACGGCGCGGAGGGCTGGAAGGAGACGACCGTGTTCGCCGAGGACCGCTCGATCAGCCGGCCGGGGGTGTCGAGGGCGGTGATCCGGCCCTGCTCGACGATCGCGATGCGGTCGCAGAGGCGCTGGGCCTCCTCCATGAAGTGGGTGACGAGCAGGACGGTGACGCCGCTGTCGCGGATGTCCTCGACGAGCTTCCAGGTGTCGCGGCGGGCGCGCGGGTCGAGGCCGGTGGTCAGCTCGTCCAGGACGACGGCGCGGGGGCTGCCGATCAGGGCGAGGGCGATGAACAGCCGCTGCTTCTGGCCGCCGGACAGCTTCCCGAAGCGGGTGTCGAGCCGCTCCGTCAGACCCAGCCGTTCGGCGAGTTCGCGCCAGTCGGCGGGGTTCGGATAGCAGGCCGCGTACAGCTCGAGGGCCTCACGGACCGTCAGCTTGGCCTGCAGTTCGCTCTCCTGGAGCTGCGCCCCGAGCAGCAGGGTGACCTGGGCGCGGTCGGCGACGGGGTCGTACCCGGCCACCCGTACCGTGCCGGAGTCGGGCGTCCGCAGCCCCTCCACGCACTCCACGGTGGTGGTCTTCCCGGCCCCGTTGGGCCCGAGGATCCCGAAGATCTCCCCCTCGGCGACCTCGAACGACACCCCGTCCACGACCTTCCGGCCGCCGTACGACTTGTGCAGTTCCCGTACTTCGATCATTGCCATGCCCTCAGCCTGCCGAGCGGCGGGGGTCCGCCGCATCGGCCGATCCGCTCGTCGTACGGATCAGCCGATCGGCTGATGGCGGGCCGGAAATGGGGATGGGGAGTGTCAGTGGCCAACCCTAGGATCGGCCCTGATGCCCGAGACACGTGTGCCCGCCGGAAGCCGGTCCGCCTTACGCTCGCTGCTCCGCCTCTGGCCGTATTTCCGGCCGGTGCGGCTGCGCTGGGGGGCGGCGGCCGTGGTGGCCGTCGTCGCCTCGTATCTGGGGCTGGTGATCCCGCTGGTCCTGAAGTGGATCGTGGACGGTCCGGTGACCGAGCAGGACCCCGGCGGGGTGTGGCTCGGCGCGCTGTACGTGCTGCTGCTCGGCATCGCGGAGGCGGGGCTGTTCGGCGTGCGACGCTGGCTGACGGCCCGCCCGCTGGCGGGCGTCGAGGCGGCGATGCGGGCGGATCTGTACCGGCGGCTGCAGCGGCTGCCGATCTCCTTCCACGACCGCTGGGCCTCGGGGCAGCTGCTGTCGCGCGGGACGGGCGACCTGGCGCTGCTGCGGATGTTCCTGGCGTTCCCGCTGACCTTCCTGTTCGTCAACGCGGTGACGATCCTGGCCGGGTACGTGATCCTGCTGAGCCAGCAGTGGACCCTCGGCCTGATCCTCCTCACCCCGGTCGCGCCGCTGGTGGCGCTGTGCTGGTGGTTCGAGACGCGGTACGCGGTGGTCGCGCGGCGCGCCCAGGACCAGGCCGGCGACGTGACGACGGTGATCGAGGAGAGCGTCCTCGGCATCCGCGTCGTCAAGGGCTTCGGCCGCCACCGCAGCCAGCTGACGGCCTTCCGCGCCCTGACCGGCCGGCTGCACGGCACCGAACTGGACAAGTCCCGGCTGCTGGCCTGGATCTGGGCCGTGATCACCGCCCTGCCCGAACTCGCGGTGGGCGCGGCCCTGGTGATCGGCACGCTGCAGGTCGCCGACGGCACGCTCTCGGCGGGCACGCTGGTGGCGTTCCTGGCGACGACGCTGGCGCTGCGCTGGCCGGTGGAGTCGATCGGCTTCCTGATCGCCATGAGCCAGGAGGCGGCCACGGCCACGGAACGCTTCTTCGAGGTGATGGACGAGGCGGAGGAGGAGACGCCGGGGGCCGGGGACGCCGTGCCCGCCGGAGACGCGGTGGGGGCCCTCGGCGGGCGGGACGGGGTGCGGTTCGAGAACGTGTCGTTCCGGTACCCCGACGCCCCCGCGGACGCGCGGCCGGTGCTGGACGGCGTCGATCTGCACATCCGCGCCGGGGAGACCCTGGCGCTCGTCGGCGCGACCGGCTCCGGCAAGACCACGCTCACCGCCCTCGTACCGCGGCTGCACGAGGCCGGCGGTGGCCGGATCCTGCTGGACGGCGAGGACATCGCGGCGATGCCTCGGGAGCGGCTGCGGACGCTGGTGTCGATGGCGTTCGAGGAGCCCACGCTGTTCTCGGCGAGTGTCGGCGAGAACGTCCTGATGGGCGCCGGGCCGCAGGACGACGACGAGGAGGCGCTGTGGCGGGCGCTCGCCGTGGCGCAGGCCCGGGAGTTCGTCGCCGCGCTGCCCGAGGGCGCCGCGACACAGGTCGGCGAGCAGGGGCTGAGCCTGTCCGGCGGTCAGCGCCAGCGCCTCGCGCTGGCCCGCGCGGTGGTCGGCCGGCCCCGGTTCCTGGTGCTTGACGACCCGCTGTCCGCCCTGGACGTGCACACGGAGGCCCTGGTCGAGGCGGCGCTGCGGGAGGTGCTGCGCGACACGACCGCGCTCGTCATCGCGCACCGGCCGTCCACGGTGCTGCTCGCGGACCGGGTCGCCCTGCTGTCCGGCGGCCGGATCGCGGCGGTCGGCACCCATCACGAACTGCTGCGCGAGCACGCCGAGTACGCCTGGCTGATGTCCGGGGACGCAGAGGACCGGGGGATCGATCCGCGATGACCGCCGCAAAAGCCACCCACGCCGCCGAAGCCACCGACCCGTTCGACCGGGACGACCTGCCCACCCCGCCGCGCACGACGGGCCGGCTGCTGGGCTCGCTGCTGGCCCCGCACCGCGCCCGTGTCGTGTTCGCCACCGTGCTGCTCCTGCTGCAGCAGGCGGCGGTGCAGGCCGGCCCGCTGCTCGTGGCGTACGCGATCGACCGCGGCGTGCCCGCGCTGCGCCGCGACGACCACGGCCCGCTGATCGCGGTGGCGGCCGGCTACCTGCTCTGCGCGGCGGCGGCGGGCCTGCTCCAGTACGCGTTCATCCGGGTCTCCGCCCGGGTCAGCCAGGACGCGCTGCGCGAGCTGCGGGACCGGATCTTCCGGCACGCGCAGGCGCTCAGCCTGGACTTCCACGAGCGCTACACCTCCGGCCGGCTGATCGCCCGGGCCACCGCCGACGTCGAGTCGCTGCGCGAACTCCTCGCGTCGGGTCTGCGGGAGCTGGTCGGCGTGGTGCTCGCGTTCGTGTACATCTCGGCGACGCTGCTCTGGCTGGACCTCGGGATCGGCGTGGTGGCGGTCGCCTCGTTCGGCCCGCTGTACCTGCTGATCCGGCGCTACCGGCGGCGCGCGTCGGCGGTGTTCGCCGAGCGGTCGACGGCGATCGCCGGGGTGATCGTGAAGTTCACGGAGACGATGAACGGGATCCGGCCGGTCCGGGCGTTCCGCCGGGAGCGGGTCAACGACGCCGAGTTCGACCGGCTCAACCACCGTCACGAACGCGCCAACGGCGACGCGCTCCTGGAGATGATGCAGTACGTGGTCGGCTCCCGGCTCGTCGCCAACACGGCGGTCGCGGGCATGGTGCTGTGGGGCGCGTACCGGGTGGCTGGCGGCACGCTCGCGCTGGGCGTGCTGGCGGCGGCCGTGCTGTACGTGCGGCGGCTGTACGACCCGATCGACCGGCTCGGCATGTTCCTCAACTCGTACCAGTCGGCGGCCGCCTCGCTGCAGAAGATCGCCGGGCTGCTCGCGCAGACCCCGACGGTGCCGGAGTCCGCCGCGCCGCGCGCGCTGCCTGCGCGGGCGGACGGCGTGCCCGGGCGGGCGGTGGCGTTCGAGGGCGTCCGGTTCGCGTACCGGACGGGCGGCGAGGTGCTGCCGCGCTTCGACCTGACGATCCCGGCCGGGCAGACGGTGGCGGTGGTCGGCTCGACGGGGGCGGGCAAGTCGACGCTGGCGAAGCTGCTGGCCCGGTTCTACGACCCGACGGACGGCCGGGTGCTGCTCGACGGGGTCGACCTGCGCGAACTGGCCGCGCCGGAGCTGCGGCGGGGCGTGGTGATGGTGACCCAGGAGGCGTTCCTGTTCTCCGGCACGGTCGCGCAGAACATCGCGATCGGCCGCCCGGAGGCAAGCCGTGAGGAGATCGAGCACGCGGCGAAGGCGATCGGCGCGCACGACTTCGTCGCGAGCCTCCCGGACGGCTACGACACGGACGTGCGCAAGCGCGGCGGGCGGATCTCGGCGGGCCAGCGCCAGCTGGTCGCCTTCGCGCGGGCGCTGCTCGCCGACCCGGCGGTGCTGATCCTGGACGAGGCGACGAGCTCCCTGGACGTCCCGGGCGAGCGTGCGGTGCAGCGGGCGATGGACACGGTGCTGGCGGGCCGTACGGCGGTGGTGATCGCGCATCGCCTGTCGACGGTCGAGATCGCGGACCGCGTCCTTGTGGTGGAGGGCGGCCGGATCGTCGAGGACGGCGCTCCGTCCGAACTCATCGGCGGCGATGGCCGGTTCGCGGGGCTGCATCGCGCCTGGCGGGACAGCCTGGCCTGAGCGGCGCGACCCCGTCGTCCGCACGGCAGGCGTCCGTTCAGCGAACGGCGGCTTACGGGCAGCGGACAATTTCCGGCCAAGTTTGCGCCGCGGTCATGACAGGTACCCGTCATCCCTGTCACTCTCTCCCCGGCTCTTCGCATCACAGTTCGCGTGCCACAGCTCTGTTTGCTCCGCCCGGACGGTCCACCCAACCGCCCGGTACCCCCCTCGCAAAAGGAGTTCGCGTGAGATCCACGCCAAGCCGTCGTGCCACCGCGACGGGCGCTCTGATCGCGGCCGCCGCGATGCTCGCCGCAGGCTTCCAGGGTTCCGCCACCGCCGACGCCGGTGGCCTGTCCGCCGCGCCCAAGGCGCAGGCGGCCGGGAAGGCCAACCCCGGCAAGCTGCCCGCCGCCCTCTCCCCCGCCGAGCGCACCGCGCTCATCAAGGCCGCCGACGCCGACAAGGCGAACACGGCCAAGGCCCTCGGCCTCGGCGCGCAGGAGAAGCTCGTCGTCCGTGACGTCGTCAAGGACCGCGACGGCACCACGCACACGCGCTACGAGCGCACCTTCGCCGGGCTGCCCGTCCTGGGCGGCGACCTGATCGTCGCCGAGTCCAAGGCCGGGGCCACCCAGTCCGTCCGCAAGGCCTCGCGCGCCGAGCTGAAGAACGTCGACATGACCGCCGACGTCGCCCCGGCCGCCGCCGTGAAGCAGGCGCTGACCGCGGCCAAGGGCGAGGGCTCCAAGGCCACCGCCGCCGAGCGCGCCCCGCGCAAGGTCGTCTGGATGGCGCAGGGTTCGCCCGTCCTCGCGTACGAGACCGTCGTCGGCGGCCTCCAGCACGACGGCACGCCCAACGAGCTGCACGTCGTCACCGACGCGACGACCGGCGCGAAGCTGCACGAGTGGCAGGCCGTGCACACCGGCACCGGCAACACGCAGTACAGCGGCCAGGTGACGCTGGGCACCGCGCCCTCGTACACGCTGACCGACACCACCCGCGGCAACCACAAGACGAACAACCTCAACCGCGGCACGTCCGGCACCGGCACGCTGTTCTCCGGCGCCGACGACATCTGGGGCGACGGCACCCCGCAGAACCTGGAGACCGCCGGCGCGGACGCGCACTACGGCGCGGCGCTCACCTGGGACTACTACAAGAACGTGCAGGGCCGCTCCGGCATCCGCGGTGACGGCGTCGGCGCGTACTCCCGGGTCCACTACGGCAACGCGTACGTCAACGCCTTCTGGCAGGACTCCTGCTTCTGCATGACGTACGGCGACGGCGCCGGCAACGCCAAGCCGCTGACGTCGATCGACGTCGCCGCGCACGAGATGACGCACGGCGTCACCGCCAACACGGCCGGTCTGGTCTACAGCGGCGAGTCCGGCGGCCTGAACGAGGCGACCTCCGACATCTTCGCGGCGGCCGTCGAGTTCTACGCCAACAACGCGCAGGACAAGGGCGACTACCTGGTCGGCGAGAAGATCGACATCCGGGGCAACGGCACGCCGCTGCGCTACATGGACAAGCCGAGCAAGGACGGCTCGTCCAAGGACGCCTGGTACTCGGGCATCGGCGGCATCGACGTCCACTACTCCTCGGGTCCGGCGAACCACTGGTACTACCTGCTCTCCGAGGGCAGCGGCACCAAGACGATCAACGGGGTCACCTACGACTCGCCGACCTCCGACGGTCTGCCCGTCACCGGCATCGGCCGGGACAAGGCCTCGCTGATCTGGTTCAAGGCGCTCACCACGAAGTTCAACTCGAACACCAACTACGCCGGCGCCCGCACGGGCACCGTCGCGGCGGCCACCGAGCTGTACGGGGCGGGCAGCCCCGAGGTGACCGCGGTGGAGCACGCCTGGGCCGGCATCAACGTGGGCTCCCGCCCCGGCGGCGGCAACCCGGGCGGCAAGGTCTTCGAGAACACCGCCGACGTGTCCATCCCGGACTCCCCCGGCGCCGCGGTGACCTCCTCGGTGACCGTCACCGGTGTCACCGGCAACGCCCCGAGCAACCTCTCCGTCGGTGTGAACATCGTCCACACCTACAAGGGTGACCTCGTCGTGGACCTCGTCGCCCCCGACGGCTCGGTCTACAACCTGCACAACCGCTCCGGCGGCAGCGCCGACAACATCGACCAGACCTACACCGTGAACGCCTCCAGCGAGGTCGCCAACGGCGTCTGGAAGCTGCGCGCCCAGGACAAGGCCGGCATCGACACCGGCTACATCAACAGCTTCAAGCTGACCTTCCCGTAAGCCGGGAGCGGCTCCGCCGAAGTGACCTGCGGCCCGGAGGGATCCTTCCCTCCGGGCCGCTTCGCGCGTCGCGCACTAGACCGGCCGCCTCACCGCATCAGCACTCCCGCCCCCGCGCCCGTCGCCTCCGGCGGCAGGGCCGTGAGGCCGAGGTCGGTGGGGTTCGGCAGGAGCGGGTGCGACGGGAGGGCGCGGACCGTGCAGCCGAAGGGGCCGGTGCGGTCCAGGACGAGCGGGCCCTCGTAGAGCCGGCGGCCCTCCAGGTCCGGGGTGCCCGTCGGTTTCAGGACGCTGACGCGGGCGCCGGTGAGCGTGTCGTCCGGGTCGACGCGGCCGGCGACCGCCTGCACCTCGACGTCGTCGGGGCGCAGGGAGCCGAGGGCGACCCGTACCCGGACCAGCAGCGTCGCACCGAGCTCCGCCTCTCCGAGGTCCTCGCCGAACTCCACGTGGTCGACGGTGACCTGCGGCCACGCGGCCCGGACCTCGGCCTTCCACGCGGCCAGCCGGCGCGCCGCCCCGGGCTCCAGCGCCCGGTGCGCCTCGGCGGCGGGGGCGTACAGCCGCTCCACGTACTCGCGGACCATGCGGTCGGCGAGGACCTTCGGGCCGAGGTCGGTCAGCGTCCGGCGGACCATCTCGGTCCACCGGACCGGGACGCCGTCCGCGCCGCAGTCGTAGAACCGCGGCGCGACCCGCTTCTCCACCAGCTCGTACAGTGCGTGCGCCTCCAGGTCGTCCCGCCGCTCCTCGTCGAGCGCCGCCGCGCCGTCCGCCGTGGGGATGGCCCAGCCGAAGTCCGGCTCGAACCACTCGTCCCACCAGCCGTCGAGCACCGACAGGTTGAGCCCGCCGTTGAGCGCGGCCTTCATGCCGCTGGTGCCGCAGGCCTCCAGCGGCCGCAGCGGGTTGTTGAGCCAGACGTCGCAGCCGGGGTAGAGCCGCCGCGCCATGCCCATGCCGTAGTCCGGCAGGAACACGATCCGGTGCCGCACCTTCGGGTCGTCGGCGAACCGCACCAGCTCCTGGACGAGGCGCTTGCCGCCGTCGTCCGCCGGGTGCGCCTTGCCCGCGACGACGATCTGGACGGGGCGTTCGGGGTGGAGCAGCAGACTCGTCAGGCGCTCCTTGTCGCGGAGCATCAGGGTCAGGCGCTTGTACGAGGGGACGCGGCGGGCGAAGCCGATGGTGAGGACGTCCGGGTCGAGGACCGAGTCGATCCAGCCGAGTTCGGCCGAGCCGGCGCCCCGCTGCCGCCAGGAGGCGCGCAGCCGTTCCCGTACCTCCGCCACCAGCTGTTCGCGCAGGGTGCGCCGCAGGTCCCACAGTTCGCGGTCGGGGACGTCCGCGGCCCGTCCGCAGAGGCCGGCCAGCTCGGGGGCGACCCAGGTCGGCGCGTGGACGCCGTTGGTGATCGAGGTGATCGGCGCCTCCTGGGAGTCGAATCCCGGCCACAGTCCGGAGAACATCTCCCGGCTGACCGCTCCGTGCAGCGTGGACACGCCGTTGGCGCGCTGGGCGAGCCGCATCCCCATCACGGCCATGTTGAACACGCCCGGGTCACCGCCCGGATAGGTCTCCCGGCCGAGCGTCAGCACCCGCGCCACATCCACGCCGGGCAGCTCGCCGTCGTCGCCGAAGTGCCGGGCGACCAGCTCGCGGTCGAAGCGGTCGATGCCGGCCGGCACCGGGGTGTGGGTGGTGAACACCGTCCCGGCCCGCACCGATTCGAGCGCCGCGTCGAAGTCGAGCCCGGCGCCCATGAGTTCGCGGATCCGCTCCAGGCCGAGGAAGCCGGCGTGGCCCTCGTTGGTGTGGAACACCTCCGGTTCCGGCCCGTCGGTGAGCCGCGCGTACGCCCGTACCGCGCGCACGCCGCCGATGCCGAGCAGCATCTCCTGGAGCAGCCGGTGCTCGCTGCCGCCGCCGTACAGCCGGTCGGTGACGTCGCGTTCGGCGGGCCCGTTCTCCTCCACGTCGGAGTCGAGCATCAGCAGCGGCACCCGGCCGACCTGGGCGACCCAGATGTGGGCGTGCAGCCGCCGGCCGCCGGGCAGCGCGAGGGTGACGCGGGCGGGGCTGCCGTCGTGTTCGCGGAGCAGGGTGACCGGCAGCTCGCCGGGGTCGAGGACCGGGTAGTGCTCCTGCTGCCAGCCGTCCCGGGAGAGCGACTGGCGGAAGTAGCCGTGCCGGTAGAGCAGGCCGACGCCGGTCAGCGGAACACCGAGGTCGCTGGCGGCCTTGAGGTGGTCCCCGGCGAGGATCCCGAGGCCGCCGGAGTACTGGGGCAGGGCGGCGGTGACGCCGAACTCGGGCGAGAAGTACGCGACGGCGGCCGGCAGCCGCTCGCTGTGCTGGGCCTGGTACCAGCGGGGTTCGTGCAGATAGCGGTCGAGGTCGTCGGCGGCCGACGCGAGCGCGGCGAGGAAGTCCGGGTCGGCGGCGAGTTCGGTGAGCCGCGCGGCGGTGACGGTGCCGAGCAGCCGCACGGGGTCGCCCTCGGCGGCCTTCCAGCCGTCGGGGTCGACGGAGCGGAACAGCTCCCGGGTGGGTTCGTGCCAGGACCAGCGCAGATTGCGCGCGAGGTCGCTGAGGGGTCGAAGGGTGTCGGGGAGGACGGGACGCACGGTGAATCGACGGATTGCCTTCACGCGTTCCACCTTCGCAGGGGAGGTACGTTTCGGAGTGGACGCACCACGCTGTGCGACCGGTGTTCCGCACCCGAAGGTAGGACACGGGGCGGTTGCGGACCACGGCGCACAGGGGTCGCGCACACCCGTGCCGCGAGCCTCCGGTTCACCACCCACAACACCACGGCCCGTTTCTTGTCCGGGAGATGCTGTTGCCGGGGGCGCGACGCCCGAGTAGTTAACAAAGCGGCCGGATTGCCCTCCCGAATCCTGTGGGAAGGCTCCCCGGTGCGTACCAGAAGCCACCCGATCCCAGCCACCGATGTCAGCCATCCGAGTGAACGCGGACAGGAGCGGCCATGCCCGCAACCCCTCTGCCGTCGACGGAGCTACAAAGAGCGCACCACCACCCGCACCCCCGTGAGCAACCCCCAGGTGATGCCGTGAACCCGCTGATTGGTCGTATCCCCGTCCTCGACGTCCGCCCTCTGGTCGAATGCGGACGCCGCCCCGCGAAGGCGGTGGTCGGGGAGACGCTCGACGTGACCGCCACCGTCTTCCGCGAGGGCCATGACGCCGTCGCCGCGAACGTGGTGCTCACCGACCCCTCCGGGCGGTCCGGCCCGTGGATCCCGATGCGCGAACTCGCGCCGGGCACCGACCGCTGGGGCGCCGCGATCACCCCGGACGCCGAGGGCCGCTGGACGTACACCGTGGAGGCCTGGAGCGATCCGGTCGCCACCTGGCGGCACGCCGCCCGGATCAAGATCCCGGCCGGCATCGACACCGAACTCGTCCTCGCCGAGGGCGCCGAGCTGCACGAGCGCGCCGCGAAGGGCGTGCCGAAGAAGGGCGGCGGCCGCGAGGCGGTGCTGGCCGCCGCGGACGCGCTGCGGGACGACGGCCGCCCGGCCGCGGCCCGGCTCGCGGCCGCGCTCGCCCCGCAGGTGACCGGGGCCCTCGACGCCCATCCGCTGCGTGAACTGGTCAGCTCCTCCCGGCCGTTGACCCTGCTGGTCGAGCGGGAGCGCGCGCTGTACGGCTCCTGGTACGAGTTCTTCCCGCGCTCCGAGGGCGCGCGCCGGGTCCGCGGCAGACTGGTCCCGGGCACCTTCCGCACGGCGGCCGAACGGCTCCCGGCGATCGCGGCGATGGGCTTCGACGTGGTCTATCTGCCGCCGGTGCACCCCATCGGCGAGACCCACCGCAAGGGCCGCAACAACGCGCTGTCGGCGGGCCCGCAGGACGTCGGCGTGCCCTGGGCGATCGGCTCGCACGAGGGCGGGCACGACGCCGTCCACCCGGACCTGGGCACCCTGGAGGACTTCGACGCGTTCGTGGCCCGGGCCGGCGAGCTGCGCCTGGAGATCGCGCTGGACTTCGCGCTGCAGTGCTCCCCGGACCACCCGTGGGTGGACAAGCACCCGGAGTGGTTCCACCACCGCGCCGACGGCTCGATCGCGTACGCGGAGAACCCGCCGAAGAAGTACCAGGACATCTATCCGATCGCGTTCGACCGGGACATGGACGGCATCGTCGAGGAGACGGTGCGGGTGCTGCGGCACTGGATGGACCACGGGGTGCGGATCTTCCGTGTCGACAACCCGCACACCAAGCCGGTGGTGTTCTGGGAGCGGGTGCTCGGCGAGATCAACGGCCGGGACCCGGACGTGATCTTCCTGGCCGAGGCGTTCACCCGGCCCGCCATGATGAAGACCCTGGCCGCGATCGGCTTCCAGCAGTCGTACACGTACTTCACCTGGCGCAACACCAAGGACGAACTCACCGAGTACCTGACCGAGCTGTCCGGCGAGTCGGCCGACTGCATGCGGCCGAACCTGTTCGTGAACACCCCGGACATCCTGCACGCCTACCTCCAGCGCGGCGGCCGCCCCGCGTTCGAGGTGCGGGCGGTGCTCGCGGCGACGCTGTCGCCGACCTGGGGTGTGTACGCGGGCTACGAGCTGTGCGAGAACACCCCGCTGCGGGACGGCAGCGAGGAGTACCTGGACTCGGAGAAGTACGAACTGCGGCTCCGCGACTGGGAGTCGGCGGAGCGCTCGGGCGCCACGATCGCCCCGCTGATCACCGCGCTCAACCGGATCCGGCGGCGCAACCCGGCGCTGCGCCGGCTGCGCGGGCTGACGTTCCACGACACCGACAACGAGGCGGTGCTCGCGTACAGCCGGCGGGCCGGTTCGAACACGGTTCTGGTGGTCGCAAATCTCGACCCCCGCCACACCCAGGAGGCCACGGTCTCGTTGAACATGCCGGAACTCGGCCTGGACTGGCACGAGACCGTTCCGGTGCGCGACGAGCTCACCGGCGACACCTATCACTGGGGCAGGGCCAACTACGTGCGCCTCGAGCCCGGCGTCACGCCCGCGCACGTGCTCACCCTGCGACCGTCCCCGCAGACCGGAGGGTCACCCACATCATGATGATCAACGAACCCGTCCCCGACACCTTCGAGGACACCCCCGCCAAGGACCGCGATCCGGACTGGTTCAAGCGGGCGGTGTTCTACGAGGTGCTGGTCAGGTCCTTCCAGGACAGCAACGGCGACGGCGTCGGCGACCTCAAGGGCATCACCAACAAGCTGGACTACCTGCAATGGCTGGGCGTCGACTGCCTCTGGCTGCCGCCGTTCTTCAAGTCCCCCCTGCGGGACGGCGGGTACGACGTCGCGGACTACACGTCCGTGCTCCCGGAGTTCGGCGACCTCGCCGACTTCGTGGAGTTCGTCGACGCGGCGCACCAGCGCGGGATGCGCGTGATCATCGACTTCGTCATGAACCACACCAGCGACCAGCACCCGTGGTTCCAGGAGTCCCGCAACGATCCCGACGGCCCGTACGGCGACTACTACGTCTGGGCCGACGACGACAAGCAGTTCCAGGACGCCCGGATCATCTTCGTCGACACCGAGTCGTCCAACTGGACCTTCGACCCGGTCCGCAAGCAGTACTACTGGCACCGCTTCTTCTCGCACCAGCCGGACCTCAACTACGAGAACCCGGCCGTGCAGGAGGAGATCATCTCGGCGCTGCGGTTCTGGCTGGACCTGGGCATCGACGGCTTCCGCCTCGACGCGGTGCCGTACCTGTACCAGCAGGAGGGCACCAACTGCGAGAACCTCGCGGAGACCCACACGTTCCTCAAGCGGGTCCGCAAGGAGATCGACGCGCACTACCCGGACACGGTGCTGCTCGCCGAGGCGAACCAGTGGCCGGAGGACGTGGTCGACTACTTCGGCGACTTCCCCTCCGGCGGCGACGAGTGCCACATGGCGTTCCACTTCCCCGTGATGCCGCGGATCTTCATGGCCGTACGGCGCGAATCGCGCCATCCGGTCTCCGAGATCCTGGCCAAGACCCCGGAGATCCCGGCGGGCTGCCAGTGGGGCATCTTCCTGCGCAACCACGACGAGCTGACCCTCGAGATGGTCACCGACGAGGAACGCGACTACATGTACGCGGAGTACGCCAAGGACCCGCGGATGCGGGCCAACATCGGCATCCGCCGCCGGCTCGCCCCGCTCCTGGACAACGACCGCAAGCAGATGGAGCTGTTCACCGCGCTGCTGTTCGCGCTGCCGGGTTCGCCGGTGCTGTACTACGGCGACGAGATCGGCATGGGCGACAACATCTGGCTCGGCGACCGCGACGGGGTGCGCACCCCGATGCAGTGGACCCCGGACCGCAACGCGGGCTTCTCGTCCTGCGATCCGGGCCGGCTGTACCTGCCGACCATCATGGACCCGGTGTACGGCTACCAGGTCACCAACGTCGAGGCGTCGATGGCCTCGCCGTCCTCGCTGCTGCACTGGACGCGGCGGATGATCGAGATCCGCAAGCAGAACCCCGCGTTCGGCCTGGGCTCCTACACGGAACTGCCCTCGTCGAACCCGGCGGTGCTGGCGTTCCTGCGGGAGTACGGCGACGACCTGGTGATGTGCGTGAACAACTTCTCGCGGTTCGCGCAGCCGACGGAACTGGACCTGCGCCGGTTCAACGGCCTGCGCCCGGTGGAGCTGATCGGCGGGGTCACCTTCCCCGCGATCGGCGAGTGGCCGTACCTGCTGACCCTGACGGGCCACGGCTTCTACTGGTTCCGGCTGCGCAAGGACGGCACGCTGCGGGCCGGGTCGGGCGTGCCCTCCCCGGCCGTCTCGACCAAGCGCAACCAACAGAGCTGAACCCGCTGAACCCCGATAACTGACGTCACGTCAGAGACAGTCCGGGGCGGACCGGTTTCCGCCGCGCCGCCCTGGGCAGTCTGACCCCCATACACCGAATCGGGTCCATACGGGCCTTCTTGTCGGGCCCATACGGATCTTCCCCATCCGACACGTCCCGCACAGCCGGACAGCCGTAGCCGCAATCCGGGACACTCTGCGCGTTCACATACGAGCTGCGCCCGGGGAAAGGACGCGACGCAATGCCGGAGACCGCCTCCACCACCCGGGCCCCGGCCGCCCTTCTCCCGTCACTCGCGCCTCTGCTCCACGAATGGCTGCCCCGGCAGCGCTGGTTCGCGGGCAAGGGGCGTGCGGTGAACGGTTTCGCCCTCGACGCGGCGACGGAACTGCTGCCGCTGGACGGACCGGGACCGGGGCTGCTGCATCTGCTGATCCGGGTCGAGCAGCCCGGACTGCCCGCCGGAACGCCCGCGGACTGCTACCAGTTGCTCCTCGGCGTGCGCACCACCGTGCCGCCGCGGCTCGCGCCGACGCTGATCGGCCGGGCCCGCCGCGGCCCGCTCGCAGGCCGCGCCGTGTACGAGGGGCTGCGCGATCCGCGGCTCGCCGGGCTGCTGTACGAACGGCTGCGCACCCCAGGCACCCTGGGGCCGCTGCGGTTCGCCCGGACCGCGCCGCTGCCGCCGGCGCTCGCGCCGCGGATGCTGGACGCGGAACAGTCCAACTCCTCGCTGGTGTTCGGCGACTCGTACATCCTGAAGATCTTCCGGCGGGTCAGCTCCGGAGCCAACCCGGACCTGGAGCTGCCGCTGGCGCTGGCCGGCGCGGGCTGCGCCCGGGTGCCGGCGCCGGTGGCCTGGTTCGAGTCCGGCTCCGCCACGCTCGGGGTGCTGCAGCCCTATCTGCGGGACTCCCGGGACGGCTGGCGGCTCGCCCTGGACGCGCTCGCCGACGGCCGGGAGTTCACCGAGGAGGCGCACGCCCTCGGCCGTGCCACCGCCGAGGTGCACACCGCGCTGGCGACCGCGCTGCCGACCGAGCCGCTGCACCGCGCCCAGACCGAGCTGCTCGCCGAGGCGATGGCCGCCCGGCTCGACGCGGCCGTGCAGGCCGTGCCCGCGCTGCTGCCGTACAAGAAGGGCCTGCGGGAGGTCTTCGCCGACTACGGCCGGCACGCCCCCGCCGAGGCGGACGGCGCCGCCCGGCTCGCCCAGCGGGTCCACGGCGACCTGCACCTCGGACAGACCCTGCGCGGCTCCGACGGGGCCTGGTCGGTCATCGACTTCGAGGGCGAGCCCGCCAAGTCGCTGACCGAGCGCCGCCTTCCGCAGCCGCCGGTCCGCGACGTGGCGGGCATGCTCCGCTCCTTCGACTACGCCGCCCGCACCCACCGCCCGTGGAACGACGGCTGGGCGGCCCGCTGCCGCGCCGCGTACTGCGCGGGCTACGCCGAGGCGTCCGGCCTCGACCCGCGCGAGGACCCGGCGCTGCTGCGGGCGTACGAGACCGACAAGGCGGTGTACGAGGTCGTGTACGAGGCCCGGCACCGCCCCGACTGGCTGCCCGTGCCGATGGCGGCGATCCACCGTTTGGCGGCGGGTTCGTGACGCCGTCGCCCGCGCCCGCGTTCTCCCTTCCGCTCCCCCCGATCCGTTCCCAGGAGGCCACGAAGTGACCGCCCGACCGCCCGCGCGCAAGACGGCCCGGAAGACGACCGACCAGGAGATCCCGACCGTGAGGAAGGCGGACGAGAAGCGGGGGCCGAAGAAGCCGCCCGCGCCTCGGACGGAGAAGCCCGCCGACCCGCCCGCGACCGACGGCAGGGCCGACGCGGGGCGCGGACTGCGTCGCGCCCCCGCACTCGACCCGGGCGAGCGGGGCCGGCTGCTGGCCGGCGAGCACCACGACCCGCACGCGCTGCTCGGGGCGCACCCGGTGCGCGGCGGGGTGCTGTTCCGGGTGCTGCGGCCGTACGCCCGGCAGGTCACGCTGGTGACCAAGGGACGCCGGGTCGAGCTGCACGACGAGGGCGACGGCCTGTTCACCGGCGTGCTGCCGCTGTTGCGCAAGGTCCCCGCGTACGAGCTGCGGGTCCGCTACGACGGCGACGAGGTCGGGTTCGACGACCCGTACCGCTTCCTGCCCGCGCTCGGCGAGTTCGATCTGCACCTGATCGGCGAGGGCCGGCACGAGCAGCTGTGGACGGCGCTCGGCGCGCGCACGATGACCCACGAGGGCGTGGTCGGCACCCGCTTCACGGTCTGGGCGCCGAACGCCCGGGGAGTGCGGCTCGCCACCGACTTCACCTACTGGGACGGCACCGGGTTCCCGATGCGTTCGCTGGGTTCGACCGGCGTGTGGGAGCTGTTCGTGCCCGGGATCGGCGAGGGCACCCTGTACAAGTTCGACATCACCCGCCCCGACGGCAGCCACACCCTGCGCGCCGACCCGATGGCCCGGCGCACGGAGTGCCCGCCGAACACGGCCTCGGTGGTGACCGCCTCGCACCACGAGTGGAGCGACCAGGAGTGGATGGCGCGCCGCGGCGCCCGCCCGCACCACGAGGCCCCGCTCTCGGTGTACGAGGTCCATCTGCCGTCCTGGCGGCCCGGACTGACGTATCGCCAGCTGGCCGAGCAACTGCCCGCGTACGTGCGGGACCTCGGCTTCACGCACGTCGAGTTCATGCCGGTCTCCGAGCACCCCTTCGGCGGCTCCTGGGGCTACCAGGTGACCGGGTTCTACGCGCCGACCGCGCGCATGGGCACCCCGGACGACTTCAAGTTCCTCGTCGACGCGCTGCACCGGGCCGGGATCGGTGTCCTGATGGACTGGGTGCCGGCCCACTTCCCGCGCGACGACTGGGCGCTGGCCGAGTTCGACGGCCGTCCGCTGTACGAGCACGAGGACCCGCGCCGCTCGGCCCATCCCGACTGGGGCACGCTGGAGTTCGACTACGGCCGCACCGAGGTGCGGAACTTCCTCGTCGCCAACGCGGTGTACTGGTGCGAGGAGTTCCACATCGACGGACTGCGCGTGGACGCGGTCGCCTCGATGCTGTACCTCGACTACTCGCGCGAGTACGGCGAGTGGCTGCCCAACGAGCACGGGGGCCGGGAGAACCCGGACGCGGTGCGGTTCCTGCAGGAGATGAACGCCACCGTCTACCGGCGCTGCCCCGGCGTCGTCACCTTCGCCGAGGAGTCCACCGCCTGGGACGGCGTGACCCGGGCGACGGACCACGTCGGGCCGGGCGGCTTCGGCGGGCTCGGCTTCGGCATGAAGTGGAACATGGGCTGGATGCACGACTCCCTCGGCTACATGTCCAAGGACCCGGTGCACCGCAAGTACCACCACAACGAGATGACCTTCTCGATGGTGTACGCGTACAGCGAGAACTACATCCTGCCGATCTCGCACGACGAGGTCGTCCACGGCAAGCAGGCCCTGGTCTCGAAGATGCCCGGCGACTGGTGGCAGCAGCGCGCCAACCACCGCGCCTACCTGGGCTTCATGTGGGCCCACCCCGGCAAGCAACTCCTTTACATGGGACAGGAGTTCGCGCAGGGTTCGGAGTGGTCGGCGGACCACGGCCCGGACTGGTGGCTGCTCGACCCGGCGTACGGGGCGGAGCCCGACCACCGGGGCGTGCGGGACCTGGTCCGCGACCTGAACACGGTGTACGCGGCGACGCCGGCGCTCTGGGAGCGGGACACCGTCCCGGAGGGCTTCTCCTGGGTGGCCGGCGACGCGGCGGAGGACAACGTCTTCGCCTTCCTGCGGTACGACGCGGAGGGCTCGCCGCTGCTGGCCGTCTCCAACTTCTCGCCGGTGGTCCGGCACGACTACCGGCTCGGGGCGCCGGACCAGCCGGCGGCCTGGGCCGAGGTGCTGAACACGGACGCGGCGCGGTACGGCGGCGGGGACGTGGTGGGCACGGACCCGGTGAAGACCGAGTCCGTGCCCTGGCACGGCCGCCCGGCGAGCGTCCGGCTGACGCTGCCGCCGCTCGCGACGGTCTGGCTCAGGCCCGCGTAGGGCTCAGGCCCGCCTGATGACGCCGAGCCGCTGAGTGGCCCGGGTCAGCGCCACGTACAGGTCGTTGGTGCCGTGCGTGGCGCCGGCCCGGATCGCGTCCGGGTCGACGACGAGGACCGTGTCGAACTCCAGGCCCTTGGCCTGAAGGGGGTCGAGCAGCACGACGGGTCGCGTCAGGTCGGGGACGGGCCCGTGGGCGGCGTCCGGGAGGGCCGCGATCAGCTCTGCGTGCAGCTCGGGCGGCGCGATCACGGCGAGCCGACCCTCGCCGGGCAGCTCGGCGGCCACCGCGTCGGCGGCCTCCTTCACCGGGTCCTCCACCGCCCGGTCCCAGGGCGCCACGCCCGTGGAGCGGACCGAGCGCGGCGGCTCGAAGCCCGGGTCGGCCTCGCGCCGCACCTCGGCGGCGACGGCCATGATCTCGGCCGGGGTGCGGTAGTTGACGCCGAGCCGTACATGCTCCCAGCGGTCCTCGACGTACGGGCCGAGGATGTCCTGCCAGGAGCCCACGCCGGCCGGGTCGCCGGTCTGGGCGGGGTCGCCGACCAGGGTCATCGACCGGGTGGGGCTGCGGCGCATCAGCAGCCGCCACATCATCGCGGACAGCTCCTGCGCCTCGTCGACGATGATGTGCCCGAAGGCCCAGGTGCGGTCGACGGCGGCGCGTTCGGCGGCGCTGCGGTGGTCGGCCTCCTCGTGCCGTTCGGCGAAGCGCTCGGCGTCGATGATGTCGTGGGCGGAGAGCACCTCGGAGGCGTCCTTGTCGAGCTCCTCCTTGTCCTCGAACTCGTAGGTCCGGGAGGCGTACGAGACGTCGAGGACGCCCTGCGCGTACTGCACCGCCCGCAGCCGCTCGGCCTGTTCGGCGCGGCGGGCGGCGGAGTCGTCCTCGCCGAGGAGCTCGGCGGCCTCGTCGAGCAGCGGCACGTCGGCGGGGGTCCAGGGGCCGCCGGCCGGCCGCCGGATCACGTCGAGGTCCTGCTCGTCGTCCAGATGGACCGGCTCGGCGAGGTAGTCGGCGAGGAACTCCTGCGGGGTGAGCGGCGGCCAGAGCGTGTCGATCGCGGTGTGCACGTCGGGGTTGGCGGCGATGCCCTTGGCGAGCAGGGCCAGGTCGTCGGGGCCGAGGAAGTTGGGGCCGCCGTAGGGGTCGGCGCCGATCCGGTCGGCGAGCTGCTCGGCGAGCGCGTCGAGGATCCGGAACACGAAGTACGGGCGGGCGAGGTTGTGCGGCAGCAGCGTCTCGCGGGCCTTGTGGCGGGCTTCGAGGGCCATGTCCCAGTCGATGACCAGGTCGCCGTCCTCGTGCGGGACGACCAGGGGCTCGCCGCGCTCGGGGACCTGCTGGCGGTCGCGCAGGGCGCGGGCCAGGGCGTCGGCCATGGCGGCGGAACCCTTGACGGCGGCGGCGCGGGGGGTGTCCGTACCGGTGGCGCGGACGCCGGGGAACAGCTCGCCGGGGGTGGCGAGCAGCACGCCGGTCTCGCCGAGCGACGGCAGGACGTTGCCGATGTAGCCGAGGAAGGCGGGGTTGGGGCCGACGATGAGCACGGCGCGCTTGGCGAGCTGCTCGCGGTGGGCGTAGAGCAGGTACGCGGCGCGGTGCAGGGCGACGGCGGTCTTGCCGGTGCCGGGGCCGCCCTCGACGACGAGGACGCCGCGGTGCGGGGAGCGGATGATGTGGTCCTGCTCGGCCTGGATGGTCTGCACGATGTCGTGCATCCGGCCGGTGCGGGCGGCGTCCAGGGCGGCGAGCAGCACCTCGTCGGCGTCGCGGCTCTCGTGGCCGGTGCGGGTGGCGTCGGCGAGGTCCAGGACCTCGTCGTGCAGCGAGACGACCTCGCGGCCCTGGGTGGTGAGGTGCCTGCGGCGGCTGAGCCCCATGGGCTCGTACCCGGTCGCGAGATAGAACGGCCGGGCGACGTCGGCGCGCCAGTCGACGACGAGCGGGGTGCGCTGCTCGTCGTCCGCGCGCAGGCCGAGGCGGCCGATGTGGTGGTCGCGGCCGTCGCGGAAGACCAGCCGGCCGAAACAGAGCCCGGACTCACCGGCGTTGTACGCGGCGAGCAGCCCCGACTGCTCGGCGACCAGCACATCCCGCTCCCGGCGCGCCTGCATGGTCCCGCCGGGCACCGACCGGAGCGCCTCGGAGACGGCGCGTTCGGCCTGGTCGCGCAGGTCGTCGAGGCGTGCGTAGAGACCGGTGATGAATTGCTGTTCGTTCCGGAATTCCTCGGTTGACAATTCGACTCCCGCCGCGATACAGTGCGTTTACTGAATGGTGAGCATGCACATTTCCGTACACACGCAGAGCCACTCAATATAGCCCGCGAATTACCTCGACTGCAATTCTAGGTCGGGGTATTTTTGTGCGCCATGGGGAGTCGTTCAGCAGCCGTCGAGCTGCTCAGATCATGTGGCGCGGAGTCGATCGACCACCCGGGCGGCACACTGCTGGCCCACCTGGAGCGGGTCGAGTCCCGGCTGGCGTCCTGGGGCGCCCGGGAGTCGTTGCGGCTTGCGGGCCTCTGCCACGCCTTCTACGGCACGGACGGCTTCGCACAGGTCCTGCTGCCGCTGGAGCGGCGCGCGGTCCTGCGGGAGGCGATCGGCGAACAGGCCGAGGAGCTGGTCCACTTCTACGCTAGCTGCGACCGTGAGTTCTCGTACGCGGGCCTCGCCGATCCCTCGGGCCGGTTCCGCAACCGCTTCACCGGCGAGGAGTACGCGCCCTCCGCCCGGCAGCGCGCGGATTTCGCGGAACTCACGGCGGCCAACGAGCTGGACGTGCTCGCCATGAACGCGACGTTCCGGCAGAAGTACAGCGCTCCGCTGCAGCGGCTGTTCGACGGCTGGCACCTGCTGCTCAGCGAGCCGGCCGTCGCGTACACGCGCGCATTCCTGTCGGGCGGACCAGGGCCCGGCCGGCCCTGATCCGCCCGGCGGGCCCCGGTCCGTTCAATCCCACTGTTCGTCGGCGAGGGACTCGACCGGCTGCGGCTTGCCGATGAGGGCCAGGGCGCTGAAGAAGCCGATCTGGCCGATGGCGACCGTCAGGGTGGCCAGCGCCTTCTCGTCGTAGTGCCGCGCCGCCTCGGCGTAGACCTCGTCGGTCACCCGCTCCCGCCCGTGCGGGGCCGGCTGGAAGGTCGCCTCGGCCAGGGCCAGCGCCGCGCGCTCCGCGTCGGTGAAGTACGGGGCGTCCTGCCAGGAGGCGACCGCGGTGATGCGGGTCTCCGACTCGCCGGCCTTCCGCAGGAACGCCGTGTTGAGCATCGTCAGATAGGTGTTGTGGACGATCTGCCCGGCGCGCAGGTGGATCAGGTTGATCGTGGTGCGCGGCACGGACTGGTTGCCCGTGGCCCGGAAGAGCGCGGCGCTGACGTCCTTCAGCTCGGGAACGTAGCGGCCGGGGTCGGACATCCGGGAGATCGAGTGCGTGGTGGTCATGAGGGGCTCCTTCGCGGCTTCCTGTTCGGCGTCTTCACTGCACTGACGGATGCGGGAAGGAAGATGTGACCGGTCCGGAGGAATTGTTTTCCGCGGCCTTCCGCTCACCCCTCCAGGACGTCCCGCAGCTCCTCCAGGAGCTTGCGCTTCGGGCGCGCGCCGACGATCGACCGGACCGGCTCGCCGCCGCGGAAGACCATCAGGGTCGGGGTGGCCATCACGCCGTACTTCAGTGAGACGTCCGGGTTCCGGTCCACGTCGAGCTCGACGATCTTCAGGCGGTCCGCCTCCTCCTGCGCGACGGCCGCGAGCACCGGGGTGAGCTGGCGGCAGGGGCCGCACCAGTCCGCGGTGAACTTCACCAGGACCGGCCGGTCCGCGCCCAGCACCTCCGCCTCGAAGTCCCCGCTCGTCACCTCGGCCACGCCGTACGTCCGTGTCGTCATCGTTCAGCCTCCCAGTTCGCATGCGGGCTCCGGGCCGCCCGGCAACTCGGCCTCGGCCCGCAGCAGTTGTGCCGCCACCTGCTCCCGCGCCTCCTGGAGCCGGTCGATCATTCCGTCGAGCTCGGCGAGCTTGCGCCGGTACACGTCGATCGAGGCCGGGCAGGAGTCGCCCGCCGGATGCCCCGCCTGCAGGCACTCCACGAACGGCCGGGTCTCCTCCAGTTCGAACCCGAAGTCCTGCAGGGCCCGGATCTCCCGGAGCAGCCGCAGGTCCTCCTCGTCGTACTCGCGGTACCCGTTCTCCGTCCGCCGGGCGGGCAGAAGCCCCCGGGACTCGTAGTACCGCAGAGCCCGTGTGGTGGTTCCGGCCCGTTCGGCCAGCTCGCCGATGCGCATGCGTACGAACGTATGCCTTGACCCCGACGTCAAGGCAAGCGCTCCCGGCGCGCGGGCCCCACCGTGGTAGGCAGGGCTCATGAACCACGCCGAACTGCTGGACTTCCTGCGCAGCCACAAGCTCGCCGTCGAGGCGTCCGTCACTTCGGACGGCACACCGCAGGCGGCGGTCGTCGGCTACGCGGTCTCCGACGACCTGGAGCTCGTCTTCGACACGCTGGAGTCGTCGCGCAAGTTCCACAACCTGAGCACCGACCCCCGGATCGCGCTGGTCATCGGCTGGGGCGACACGACCCTCCAGCTGGAGGGCCTCGCCGACTTCCCGCTCGGCCCGGAACGGGACCGGCTGCAGGAGATGTACTTCGCCACCTACCCGGACGGCCGCGACCGCCTCGCCTGGCCGGGCATCACGTTCGTCCGCGTACGGCCGCGCTGGGTGCGGTACAGCGACTTCGCGCAGGAGCCGGCGGCGATCGAGGAGATGACGCTGTAGAGCCGCCCGGTCGGGCCGGGCCGTCGCGTCGGGCGCGGAAACCCGCTGGCCCGGCGGGCGGACGGGGCGCAGACTCGTCCGCATGACTGACACGGACCTCACGACCGGCATGGACGCGTTCCGCGAGGAGGCCGCCGCCTGGGCGGCCGGCGGGTCCGGCGAGGCGGCGCGGGAGCTGGCCGCGCGGCTGGGCGTGCGGACGGTGGTGCTGCTTGAGGGGCGCAGCGACGTCGCGGCGGTGGAGGCGCTGGCCGCGGGCCGGGGCCGGGACCTGGCGGCCGAGGGGGTGTGCGTCCTTGCGATGGGCGGGGCGATGAGCGTGGGCCGCTTCGCGCCGCTGCTCGGGCCGGCCGGACTGGGGCTCCGGCTCGCCGGGCTGTGCGACGAGGCGGAGCGCGGGTACTACGCCCGCGGCTGGGAGCGGGCGGGGGCGGCGGAGCAGGGGTACTTCGTCTGCTCCGCCGACCTGGAGGACGAGCTGATCCGCGCGCTGGGCGCGCCCGGCGTGGCGGAGCTGGTCCGCCGGGAGGGCGACCTGCGGGCCCTGCAGACGTTCCGGCGGCAGCCGGCCCAGCAGGGCCGGGCCCCGGAGCGGCAGCTGCGGCGCTTCCTCGGCACGAAGAAGGGCCGCAAGATCCGGTACGGCCGGGTGCTGGTCGAAGCCGCCCTTGACCAGGGCCGGGTCCCGGCCCCGCTGGACGCCCTGCTGGCCGCGCTCTGAGGACCTTGGAACCGGTGCTCTCCGACGACGAGTCGACCACGTCGGACGGTCCGCACGTGTGACTGCGGAGAAGAACGGCCCCGGTCGCTTCGCGCGACCGGGGCCGTCCCGTGCCCGGGGCCCGGACCCGGCTCAAGGCCCGGGACCCGGGAGCCGTCAGACGGCTGCCGGGGTCTTGCCCCCGCCGTCGCCGACACCTCCCTGGCCGGCGTCGGCGTCACCGACGCCGCCGTCGGCCCGCTGGTCCGGCAGTTCGCCGGCCGCCGGGACGGCGGCGTGGTCGTCGACGAGCGTCGTCTCGTCGAAGGGGACCTTGCCCGCCAGGACCTCGGTCACCCGTGCCCGGTCGATTTCCTTCGTCCACGTACCGACGAGCACCGTCGCGACCGCGTTGCCGGCGAAGTTCGTCAGCGCGCGGGCCTCGCTCATGAAGCGGTCGATGCCGACGATCAGGCCGACGCCGTCGACCAGTTCGGGGCGGTGCGACTGCAGGCCGCCGGCGAGCGTGGCCAGGCCCGCGCCGGTGACGCCGGCCGCGCCCTTGGAGGCGATGATCATGAAGACCAGCAGGGAGACCTGCTCGCCGAGCGACAGCGGGTCGCCCATCGCCTCGGCGACGAAGAGCGAGGCCATCGTCAGGTAGATCGCGGTGCCGTCGAGGTTGAAGGAGTAGCCGGTCGGCACGGTGATGCCGACGACCGGCTTGGAGACGCCCAGGTGCTCCATCTTCGCGATCAGCCGCGGCAGCGCCGACTCGGACGAGGAGGTGGACAGGATCAGCAGGAACTCCCGGCCCAGGTACTTCAGCAGGCTGAGGATGTTCATCCCGGCGACCAGCCGCAGCAGCGCGCCGAGCACCAGGAAGACGAAGACCGCGCAGGTGAGATAGAAGCCGATCATGATGACGGCGAGCGACTTGAGCGCGTCGAGACCGGTCGCGCCGACCACGGCGGCGATCGCGCCGAAGGCGCCGACCGGAGCCACCCACATGATCATGGCGAGAATGCGGAAGACCAGGCGCTGGATGTGCCCGATGCCGCGCAGGATCGGTTCGCCGGTGCGGCCCATGGCCTGCAGCGCGAAGCCGGCGAGCAGGGCGACGAGCAGGGTCTGCAGGACCTCGCCCTCGGTGAAGGCGGAGACGAGGGTGGTCGGGATGACGCCGAGCAGGAAGTCCGCGGTGGACTCGCTGGCGCCGGCGGCCTGCTGCGAGCCGGCCTCCGCGACCTCCTTGGTGAGGTGCAGTCCGGAGCCCGGCTCCAGGAGGTTGCCGACGAGCAGGCCGATCGCGAGGGCGACGGTGGACATCACCAGGAAGTAGCCGAGGGCGAGCCCGCCGACCGCGCCGACCTTGGCGGCCTTGCGGACCGAGCCGACGCCCAGCACGATCGTGCAGAAGATGATCGGCGAGATCATCATCTTGATCAGGTTCACGAACCCGGTGCCCAGCGGCTTGAGCTCGACGGCGACCCCCGGCGCCACGAAGCCGACGACGATGCCGAGCAGTACGGCGCCGATCACGGCGAGATAGAGATAGTGGGTGCGGTCCCGTCTTGCGGCCACGGGGTCCTCCTCTGCTGAAACGGCGTCCACGTCCCGGTGGATCCCCGCGACTATCCATCACCCTGTGACCCAGGTCACCGTTGCGTTCCTTTCGTTCACGCATTTCCCGCGCGGTTTCCGGCCAGGCACACTGAGGCGCATGCGCATACCCGTCCCCCGGCCCCGGAGCCTCGCCGGCCAGCTCTTCGCGATGCAGGTCGTGCTGGTCGCCGCGGTGGTCGCGGGCTGCGCGGTGTTCGCGTATCTGACCGACCGGGCGCAGGCCGAGGAGACGGCGCGCCGGCAGTCGACGGCGACGGCGTCCGCGGTCGCGAAGTCGCCGGCGGTCGTGGCGGCGGCGCGGTCCGAGGATCCGACGGGGCGGCTCCAGCCGTACACGGAGGCGCTGCGGAAGGACGCCGGGGTCACGTTCGTGGTGATCATGGCACCGGACGGGACGCGGTGGACGCACCCGGAGGCGACCGAGATCGGCCGCACGTACCTCGGCCACATCGAGCCGGCGGTCCACGGCCGGATCTTCTCGGAGACGCACCTGGGCGTGCTCGGACCGTCGGTCCGTACGGTCGCCCCGGTGTACGACGGCGGGCGGGTCGTCGCGCTGGTCAGCGCGGGCATCACCATCGAGAAGATCAGCGAGCAGGTACGGGAGCAGGTGACGGCGCTGCTCGGCATGGCCGGCGCGGCGCTGGTGCTCGGCGGCGCCGGCACGTACTGGATCAACGCGCGGCTGCGGCGGCACACGCACGGGATGAACGCGACCGAGCTGAGCCGGATGCACGACTACCACGAGGCCGCGCTGCACGCGGTGAGCGAGGGTCTGGTGATGCTGGACGGGCAGCGGCGGATCGCCCTGATCAACGACGGGGCCCGGGAACTGCTCGGGCTGACGGACGCGGACGTGGTCGGCCGGTCGGCCGCCGAACTGGGGCTGCCGTCCTCGCTGACCGGGGCGCTGCTGTCAGCCGGGCCGCGGGTGGACGAACTGCATCTGACGGCGGACCGGGTGCTGGTCGTCAACACCCGGCCGGTGGTGGGCGGCGAGCGCCGCGGGACCGTGGCGACGCTCCGGGACCGTACTGAACTCCAGGCGCTGTCGGGCGAGTTGGACTCCGAACGGGGCTTCACGCAGGCGCTGCGCTCGCAGGCGCACGAGGCGGCGAACCGGCTGCACACCGTGGTCTCGCTGATCGAACTGGGCCGCGCGGACGAGGCGGTGGAGTTCGCGACGGCGGAACTGGAGCTGGCGCAGGCGCTCACCGACCGGGTGGTCGACGCGGTCGCCGAGCCGGTGCTCGCGGCGTTGCTGCTCGGCAAGGCCGCGCAGGCGAACGAGTCGGGCGTGGAACTGGTGCTGACCGAGGACAGCCGGATCGACGACGGGCTGCTGCCCGGCACGCTGCCGGCGCGCGACCTGGTGACGATCCTGGGCAACCTGATCGACAACGCGGTGGAGGCGGCGAGCGCGGAGGCCCTGGCGTCCCCGGCCGCGCGGGCCCGCGTCACCGTCACCGCGGCGGCCCGCGACGGCGAGCTCCTGGTCCGCGTCGCCGACTCGGGCCCCGGCGTCCCGCCCGACCTCCAGGAGGCCGTCTTCGACCGCGGCTGGTCCACCCGCGGCCCGGGCCGCGGCCTGGGCCTGGCCCTGGTCCGCCAGACGGCCCACCGCCACCGCGGCACGCTCACCCTCACCCCGAACGAGGACGCCGGGGCGACGTTCACGGTCCGCATCCCGCTGGGCGTGGCGGCGGGCGCGGAGGCTTCCGCATGAGCGGGGCCGGGGACGTGATCCGGGTGCTGGTCGTCGAGGACGATCCGGTGGCCGCGGACGCGCATGCGCTGTACGCCGGGCGGGTGCCCGGGTTCGCCGTGGTCGGGGTCGCGCATTCGCGGGCCGCCGCCGTACGGGCGCTGGAGCGGACCGGCGTCGATCTGATCCTGCTCGACCTCTACCTCCCGGACGGGCACGGGCTGCAGCTGCTGCGGGCGCTGCGCGCCGCGGGGCACTCCGCGGACGTCATCGCCGTCACGTCCGCCCGCGACCTCGGGATCGTGCGGGAGGGCGTGTCGCTGGGCGTCGTCCAGTACGTGCTGAAGCCCTTCACCTTCGCCACCCTGCGCGACCGCCTCGCGCGGTACGCGGAGTTCCGCGCCGCAGCCGGCGAGGCGTCCGGGCAGGACGAGGTCGACCGGGCCCTCGCCACCCTCCGCACCCCGCAGCCCGCCGCCCTCCCCAAGGGCCTGAGCGCGCCGACCCTCGAAGCCGTCACGCGCAGCCTGCGCGCCGCGCCCGGCGGGCTGACCGCGGCCGAGGCCGGCGCCGCCGTCGGGATCTCCCGGATCACCGCCCGGCGCTACCTGGAGCACCTGGTCACGGAGGGCCGGGCCGCCCGGGCCCCGCAGTACGGCCAGATCGGCCGCCCCGAACTCCAGTACCGCTGGCTGACCGGCCCCCGGCCCTGACCCCGCGCACCGGTGCGGTTACCCACCGGTTCCCACGTTCCTACAGCTTATGACGTTGGGTGAAGGCACCGTAGCCACAGGTCACTCTCCGCGCCTACGGTGGCGGCGTGCAACCCTCTGTTCCACCCTCCCCGCCGTTCAACGCCCCCGCCGCGCGCCGGCTGCGCGAGGGCCTGGGCATGGCGCCGGGGCATGTCGCGTACGGCCTGCGGGCGCAGTACGGCATGCCCGTCACCCCCGAGACCGTCGTCGCCTGGGAGCGCGGGCAGCTCGCCCCCACCTCCCGTGAGCTGTCGGCCCTCGCCGGCGTGCTCTGGTGCGCCCCCGCCGACCTCCTCGCCGCCGCGACCACGCTCCGGGAACACCGGATGGCGCGCGCCATCCCGCTGGAGGACCTGGCGCGCCGGGTCGCCATGGAGCCGCATGTGTACCGGCGGATGGAGGAGTCCGGCCGCTGGCGCGGCAACGACCGCCAGACCGCGGCACTCGCCGAGACCCTGCAGCTCGACCCGCGCGCCCTGCTTACCGCCACCGGCCGTGACGAGGACCTGGGCCGGGTGCTGCGGGACGCGGCGACGACGCGCTGGCAGGCGTACGTGAAGCCTGCCTCCAAGCTGCTGCCGCTGCCCCGCCCGGCGCTGGAGGGCGCGCTGCAGCGGCTGCACAGCGAGTACCACGCCAGGATGGCCGCGACCAGCAGCTGGGGCGCGTCCGCCGGCAGCGGCGACGAGGGCCGGGCGTACCTGGAGGAGATCGTCGACCACTTCTGGGACGCGGTCGGCTGACCCGCCCGCTATTTCCTGCGGTCGAAGCTGAACAGCTGACCGCGCCGGCCCCGCGCGTCGTCCGCGCAGGCGGCGGTCTCCAGCCGTGACCAGGGCGCGCGCAGGTCGCCCGTAACCGTGACGCACAGCGCGGAGTCGCCGGGCCGGATCCGGTAGCCCTGGACCGGCGTGCCGTACGGTTCCAGGCGGAAGGTTTCCGTACGGCCCCGCTCGCCGCACTCCGAGTCGTGCAGCGGGGCGGCGGCCTTGACCGAGGCGCCGGGCACTCCGGAGCAGCCGGGGCCGAACTCGGGGTGGTGGGTGACCAGCCGCCAGTGGCCGCTGTCCGCGCCGGTGAGCGGCAGCAGCTCGTACCGGGGGACGTCCGCGCCGGCGCATTCGCGCTGGTACACCTGGCCGCTGCGGTCGCCCGCCCTCTCGCCGAGGCAGAGTCCGGACTCCAGCGAGCGGATCAGGACCTGCCCGGCGCCGGGCGTGACCGGCTGCCCCACCACGCGCTGCACGCCGTCCCGGACGAGGGTGACCACGCTGATGACGGCGAGCACGAGCGCCGTGACGGCGACGAGCCCGACGAGCAGCCGGGGTGCGCGGGAACGGCGGGCGGGGGTGAGGGGTGAGGATGCCGTGCGGTCCGCGGGTGCGGGGTCCGGCTGTGCGGGGCTGCTCGCCTCCGCCTCCGCCTCCGTCTCTGCCTCGTCCTCGGACGGGCCGGCGCCGGGCTCCCGGTCGCCGGTCTCGGCCGGTACCGACCGCGTTCCGCCCGCCGCCAGCTCCTTGCGCACCGTCAGCCACGCGTCCCGCTCCCCCGGCGGCGTCCCGCAGGCGCGGACGAAGGCGGTGAGCAGTTCCTCGCGGGGCAGTCCCGCCACACGGCCGAGCATGTTGGCCACCGTCGACCTCGGCAGCACGTCGCCGGCCGCCTCCGCCCGCACGGACAGTTCCCGGTACGTGAGGCCCGACCACTCCTTGAGCTCCTGGAGCAGCGCCAGGAACTCGCCCGGGGTCCGCGCCCCCTGTGGATCGGGAGCTCTCTCCCCCGCGCTCATGCGCCCCTCCCCCTTCATCGCCTGTTACCGCCGAGTTGGGACATGTCCCGGACAGGCGTAAGCCTTGTTGATCGAGCGGTGCGACTCAAGAGTAGGGAGTGGCCATTCCGGTCGGGGGGCCGGACCGCCGCCACAACGAGCGGCCCCGCTCGCCCACGGGGGAGACGAGCGGGGCCGCTTGGCGGCAACTGACGGCCGGCGGCCGGGTCAGAAGACGGACTCCGCCTCCGCCATCCGGTCGGCGGGCACGGTCTTCAGCTGGGTGACCGCCTCCGCGAGCGGCACCATCCGGACGTCCGTGCCACGCAGCGCCGTCATCCGCCCGAAGTCGCCGCGGTGCACCGCCTCGACCGCGTGCCAGCCGAACCGCGTGGCGAGCACCCTGTCGTACGCGGTGGGCGTGCCGCCGCGCTGGACATGGCCCAGGATGACCGGCCGGGCCTCCTTGCCGAGGCGCTTCTCCAGTTCGACGGCAAGCCGGTTGCCGATGCCCTGGAAGCGCTCGTGCCCGTACTTGTCGATCTTGCCCTTCTTGTAGTCCATGGTGCCGTCGGCCGGGTGCGCGCCCTCGGCGACGCAGATGACGGCGAACTTCTTGCCGCGCGAGAAGCGTTCCTCGACCATCTTGACCAGGTCCGCCGGGTCGAACGGCCGCTCCGGCAGGCAGATGCCGTGCGCGCCGCCCGCCATTCCGGACTCCAGGGCGATCCAGCCGGCGTGGCGGCCCATCACCTCCACGACCATGACCCGCTGGTGGGACTCGGCGGTGGTCTTGAGCCGGTCCATGGCCTCGGTGGCGACGGTGACGGCGGTGTCGAACCCGAAGGTGCGGTCGGTGGACGAGATGTCGTTGTCGATGGTCTTGGGGACGCCGACGACGGGCATGCCCGCGTCGGAGAGCATCCGGGCCGCGGTGAGCGTGCCCTCGCCGCCGATCGGGATGAGCGCGTCGAGCCCGTACGCGCGCTGCAGCTCCGCGCGGTTCTCGGCGGCCTCGCTGAGCCGGGCGCGCTCCATGCGGGCGGAGCCGAGGATGGTGCCGCCGCGGGCGAGGATGCCACTGACCGCGTTCAGGTCGAGCGGGCGGTAGTGGCCGTCCAGGAGGCCCTTGAAGCCGTCCTCGAAGCCGATGATCTCGTCGTCGTAGCCGGTGGTCGCCCGGTGCACGACCGAGCGGATCACGGCGTTCAGGCCCGGGCAGTCGCCGCCTGCGGTGAGAACTCCGATGCGCATCGTGCGTCGTCTCCTGCTCCGTCCGGGGCCTGACGGACCCGCGATCGTTCCGGGTGGACCGCTTCCGATTCTCACACGGTCGGACCCCGCGTCGCGTCTCCTACTACTCCGCGCCCCTATCCAGGGCCGAGGGTATTGTCAAGAGGGCATTGCCACCCTTACGTGTGTTTCTGGACGGACAGGAGACGACGGCGTGACGCGCAGCGTGTACGTGACCGGAATCGACCGGGGGGACGGCCGGCAGGTCGTCGAGCTGGGCGTCATGGAACTGCTGACCCGGCAGGTGGACCGGGTGGGGGTGTTCCGTCCGCTGGTGCACCACCGTCCCGACCGGCTCTTCGACCTGCTGCGCGCCCGCTACCGGCTGGCCCAGGACCCGGCGTCGGTGTACGGCATGGACTACCACGAGGCCGCCGCGCTCCAGGCCGAGCGGGGCACCGACGAGCTGGTGTCGACGCTGGTGGAGAAGTACCTGGCGGTGGCCCGGGAGTACGAGGTGGTGCTCGTCCTCGGCACCGACTTCGCCGCCACCCAGCTCCCCGACGAACTGGCCCTGAACGCCCGGCTCGCCAACGAGTTCGGCGCGTCGGTGATCCCGGTGGTCGGCGGCAAGGGGCAGCCGGCCGAGTCGGTGCGGGCCGAGGCGCGCAACGCCTTCCGCGCGTACGACGGACTGGGCTGCGACGTCCTGGCGATGGTGGTCAACCGGGTCGCCGCCGACGACCGCGAGCCGATCGCCGAGCGGCTGGCCGCCCGGCTGCCCGTGCCCTGCTACGTGCTGCCCGACGAGCCCGCCCTGTCCGCGCCGACGCTGGCGCAGATCCGGCACGCGCTCGGCGCGGAGACGGTGCTCGGCGACGACGCGGGCCTGGCCCGCGACGCCCTGGACTTCGTGTTCGGCGGCGCGATGCTGCCGAACTTCCTGCCCGCCCTGAAGCCCGGCTCACTGGTCGTCACACCCGGCGACCGGGCCGACCTGGTGGTCGGCGCGATGGCCGCGCACGCGGCCGGCACCCCGCCGATCGCGGGCGTGCTGCTGACCCTGGGCGAGCGGCCCAGCGACGAGATACTCACCCTGGCCGCCCGCCTCGCGCCCGGCACCCCGGTCCTCTCGGTGGCCGGCACCAGCTTCCCCACCGCGGCCGAACTCTTCTCCCTCGAAGGCAAGTTGAGCGCCGCGACGCCCCGCAAGGCGGAGACCGCGCTGGGCCTGTTCGAGCGGCACGTGCCCACCGCCGATCTGCTCAAGCGGCTCTCGGTGGCCCGCAGCGGCCGGGTCACGCCGATGATGTTCGAGCACGACCTCCTCGAGCAGGCGCGCGCCGACCGCCGCCGGGTGGTCCTGCCGGAGGGCACCGAGGAGCGGGTGCTGCGCGCCGCGGACGTGCTGATCCGCCGCGACGTCTGCGATCTCACGCTGCTCGGCGACGTGGAGATCATCCGGAAGCGGGCCGCGGACCTGGGCGTGGACCTGACCGTGCCGTCGGTGCAGCTGATCGACCCGCAGACCTCTGTGCTGCGCGACGCGTTCGCGGAGAAGTACGCGGCGCTGCGCGCCCACAAGGGCGTCACGGTGGAGCTGGCGTACGACGTGGTCTCCGACGTCAACTACTTCGGCACGCTGATGGTCGAGGAGGGGCTGGCCGACGGCATGGTGTCCGGCTCGGTGCACTCCACGGCCGCGACGATCCGGCCCGCCTTCGAGATCATCAAGACCAAGCCTGGGGGTCCCCCCTCCGGGGGAGCCTCGATCGTCTCCTCCGTGTTCTTCATGTGCCTGGCCGACAAGGTCCTGGTGTACGGCGACTGCGCGGTGAACCCTGACCCGAACGCGGAGCAGCTCGCGGACATCGCCGTGCAGTCGGCGGCCACCGCGGCCCGGTTCGGCGTCGAGCCGCGGATCGCGATGCTCTCGTACTCGACCGGCACCTCCGGCTCCGGCGCGGACGTCGACAAGGTGCGCGAGGCGACCCGGCTGGTGCGGGAGTCGCACCCGGAGCTGCGGATCGAGGGCCCGATCCAGTACGACGCGGCCGTCGAGCCGTCCGTCGCCGCCACCAAGCTGCCGGGGTCGGAGGTGGCCGGCCAGGCGACCGTGCTGATCTTCCCGGACCTCAACACCGGCAACAACACGTACAAGGCGGTGCAGCGTTCGGCCGGGGCCGTGGCCGTCGGACCGGTCCTGCAGGGTCTGCGCAAGCCGGTCAACGACCTGTCGCGCGGCGCGCTCGTCAGCGACATCGTCAACACCGTCGCGATCACCGCCATCCAGTCCCAGGGTCAGGAGCTCTCCGTATGACGCCCCCCACGCCGTCGCGCGTCCTCGTTCTCAACTCCGGCTCGTCGTCGGTGAAGTACCAGCTGCTCGACATGAAGGACGGCGCACGGCTCGCGGTCGGCCTGGTGGAGCGGATCGGGGAGGAGACCTCGCGCCTCGTGCACACGCCGCTGCCGGCCGGCGGGGGGATGAAGCGGGAGAAGACCGCCCCGATCGCCGATCACGCGGCGGCCCTGAAGGCGGTCGCCGAGGAGCTGTCGGCGGACGGCTTGGGCCTGGACTCCCCCGAACTGGCCGCGATCGGCCACCGGGTGGTGCACGGCGGGCTGCGGTTCACCGCGCCGACGGTGATCGACGAGGAGGTGCTGGCCGAGATCGAGCGGCTGGTGCCGGTGGCGCCACTGCACAACCCGGCCAACCTGCTCGGCATCCGCACGGCGACGGCGCTGCGGCCCGACCTGCCTCAGGTGGCGGTGTTCGACACGGCGTTCCACACGACGATGCCCGAGCACGCGGCGCGGTACGCGATCGACCTGGAGACGGCGGACGCGTACCGGATCCGCCGCTACGGCTTCCACGGCACCTCGCACGCGTACGTCTCGCGGGCCGCGGCGGCGCTGCTCGGGAAGGCGCCGGAGGAGGTGAACGTCATCGTGCTGCACCTGGGCAACGGGGCGTCGGCCTCGGCGGTGGCGGGCGGCCGCTGCGTGGACACCTCGATGGGTCTGACGCCCCTGGAGGGGCTGGTGATGGGCACCCGGTCCGGCGACGTGGACCCGGCGGTGACGTTCCATCTGGAGCGCGTGGCGGGGATGTCGACGGACGAGATCGACACCCTGCTCAACAAGAAGAGCGGTCTGGTCGGGCTCTGCGGCGACAACGACATGCGGGAGATCCGGCGGCGGATCGACGAGGGCGACGAGCGGGCGCGGCTGGCCTTCGAGGTCTACGTGCACCGGCTGAAGAAGTACATCGGGGCGTACTACGCGGTACTCGGCCGGGTGGACGCGGTCGTGTTCACGGCCGGAGTGGGTGAGAACGCGGCCCCGGTGCGGGAAGCTGCGATCGCGGGTCTGGAGGAGCTGGGCCTCGCGGTGGACGCCGAGCTGAACGCGGTGCGCTCGGACGAACCGCGGCTGATCTCGCCGGACTACGCGCGGGTGGCGGTGGCCGTGGTGCCGACGGACGAGGAGCTGGAGATCGCCCGACAGACCTACGCGCTGGTAGTCGACTGAGCGGACCCCCGCACCTTTGTGCATTCCACCAGACGGAATATTCCGCGATGAAACAAACCGATAGGATCCGCTCATGCGCCGTTCCAAAATCGTCTGTACGCTGGGCCCCGCCGTCGACTCCTACGAGCAGCTGAAAGCGCTGATCGAGGCCGGCATGAACGTGGCCCGATTCAACATGAGCCACGGGACCCAGGCAGAGCACCAGGAGCGGTACGACCGTCTCCGCAGGGCGGCCGCGGACACCGGCCGCGCCGTGGGTGTGCTCGCCGACCTCCAGGGCCCCAAGATCCGTCTGGAAACCTTCGCCGAGGGGCCGGTCGAACTGGTCCGCGGCGACGAGTTCACCATCACCACCGAGGACGTCCCGGGCGACAAGTCCGTCTGCGGCACCACGTACAAGGGGCTGCCGGGCGACGTCTCCAAGGGCGACCAGGTCCTGATCAACGACGGCAACGTCGAACTGCGGGTCGTCGAGGTCGAGGGCCCCCGGGTGAAGACCATCGTCGTCGAGGGCGGGGTCATCTCCGACCACAAGGGCATCAACCTGCCGGGTGCCGCGGTCAACGTCCCGGCCCTGTCCGAGAAGGACGTCGAGGACCTCCGCTTCGCGCTCCGCATGGGCTGCGACATGGTCGCCCTCTCCTTCGTCCGGGACGCCGAGGACGTCAAGGACGTCCACCAGGTGATGGACGACGAGGGCCGCCGGGTCCCGGTCATCGCCAAGGTGGAGAAGCCGCAGGCCGTCGAGAACATGGCGGACGTCGTCGCGGCCTTCGACGCGGTCATGGTGGCCCGCGGCGACCTCGCGGTCGAGTACCCGCTGGAGAAGGTCCCGATGGTGCAGAAGCGCCTCGTGGAGATGTGCCGCCGCAACGCCAAGCCGGTCATCGTCGCCACCCAGATGATGGAGTCGATGATCACCAACTCCCGCCCGACCCGCGCCGAGGCGAGCGACGTCGCCAACGCGATCCTGGACGGCGCTGACGCGGTCATGCTCTCCGCCGAGTCCTCGGTGGGCGCGTATCCGATCGAGACCGTGAAGACGATGTCGAAGATCGTCGCCGCGGCCGAGGAGGAGCTGCTCTCCAAGGGCCTGCAGCCGCTGGTCCCGGGCAAGAAGCCGCGTACCCAGGGCGGCTCCGTCGCCCGCGCGGCCTGCGAGATCGCGGACTTCCTCGACGGCAAGGCGCTGATCGCCTTCACCAAGTCCGGCGACACCGCCCGCCGGCTCTCCCGCTATCGCACCGTCCAGCCGATCCTGGCCTTCACCACGGACGAGACCACCCGCAACCAGCTCACCCTGAGCTGGGGCGTGGAGTCCTTCCTCGCGCCGTTCGTGGAGACCACCGACGCCATGGTCGAACTCGTCGACGCCGCGCTGCTGAAGCTCCAGCGGTACAACGAGGGCGACACCATGGTCATCACCGCCGGTTCGCCCCCCGGCGTCCCCGGCACCACCAACATGGTCCGGGTGCACCACCTGGGCGGCGGTCAGCGCGACTGACCCGCGCGTGACATGACGAGGGCCCCCGTCCGGATCGGACGGGGGCCCTCGTTCTGTGCGGCTCCCGGAAGGGTCTGTACGGGGGTCAGCTCGGCTCGATCGTGTTGCGCAGACCGGGCACCTTGAGCGTGCCGCCGAACTGGCCGGCCTGGATGACCTCCACGTTCGTGAAGAACGCGAACGGGACGTCGAGCGGCGGTGGGGTCTTCGGGTTGAACGTGACCGGGATCAGACCGAAGAGGTTGCCCTTCAGCTGCTCCGTGTACATGGTCACGGTGCCGTTGCTCATGGTCGACGTCGAGCCCTTGTCGGAGCGGACGTGACCCGTCAGGCCGTCGGAGTGGACGGTCTTCTGGTGCAGGTCCTTGATGTCCACGCCGTTGCTGGCGGTGAACTTCAGGACCTTCTTGATCTTGCCGCTGCCGGTCTTCACCTCGACGATGCCGTGGTACTTCAGGCCCTTGAGCGTGAGCAGGCTGCTCTCGAGGATCCACGGCTCGTCCGGCAGGAGCGCCATGCCCTCCTCGAGCTCCGCCGCCGCGAGCGCCTTCGGGTCGGGCGTCGGGCAGGGGAACCGGGGCTTGGCGTCGTCCGGTATGTCCGTGTCCTTCTTGGCGTCCAGGCCCTTGGCGTCCTCGCCGAGCTCCTCGACGGTCGCGCCGGCCTTGTCGGCGGCCTCCCGGATGGCGTCCTTGGTGCGGTCGCCCGTCCCGTCCAGGGTCGGCTTGGCGGTCGGCTGCGCCGTGGGCTTCGCGGTCGGCTCGGCGGTCGGCGGCGTGGTCGGCTGCGTGGTGGGCCCGGTGGACGCGGTCGGCGTCGGCGTGGCCGTGGGCTCGTCGGGCCCGTCGAAGAAGTCCTTGATCTTCTCGCCGACGCCCAGCGGGTCCAGCGGGTTGACCGTCTTCGTCGGGGTCGGCGTGGGCGTGGGCGTGGCGGACGGCTTGGCGGCGTCCGTGGTGGACTTCTGCGCGGTGTCGGCGCTCGCGGACGGGCTGGCGCCCGGCGTGGGCTCCTTGGTCTCGCCGTCCGTGCCCGCGGTGCCGTCCGTGCCGCCGTCCTCGCCGGGCGAGGCGCTCGCGTCCGGCTTCGGCGACTCGGTCGCCTCGGGGCTCTTGGACTCCTCGGGCTCGACCGGCTCGTCCGAGCGGGTCACGCAGGGACCGGGCGCGAAGGGGATGTCCTTCTCGTCGGCGAGCGCCAGCTTGGGCGTGAGGCCCATGCCCACGAGGACCGCGGTCGGCATGGCCGCCAGGGCCATCGCCTTGCCCGCGGGCACCTGGAGCTTGGTCAGCAGCGACTTGCGCGGTGCCGCGTGACGCGGCCCCCTTCTTGCCAGAGTGGCGTCGCCCCCAGCCGTCTCCGACTGTGTTTCGTCACCCCGCACTGTTCCTCCCGCCGTTGGCGTCGATCGTGGTCTCGGTCGCGTGCTCGTTCGGGGCCTGCTCCTGGCCTTCGCGCTGCTCGGGCAGCGCCAGCGGCTTGATCATGGTGACCTCGGCCACCGGGGCCGGCTCCGCCGCCGGCTCGGGCGCGGTGTCCGCGTCCCTGCCCGCCGCGTCGACCGGGGCGCCGGGGGCCCAGGCGGCGGAGAGACCGCCGCCGATCAGCGCGCAGATCAGTCCGAGGCCGAAGCCGCCGAGGTTGGCGACCGGGATGGACACGAGCGCCAGCACGATGGCGGCGATGCCCGCGAAGACGCGGACCACTGACTGGAACCACATCGTCAGGCCGAGGGTGACCAGCAGCACGCCGATGATCAGCGAGCCGGCGCCGGCCGTGGTGGCCATGGCGATCGTCATGTTGCCGAGCCGCATGTCCGCGTACGGCAGGTAGGCGATCGGCAGACCGCCGATCATGGTGAACAGCCCGCCCCAGAACGGCCGGTTGCCCCGCCACGCCTGAAAGCGCAGCCGCCAGTAGGTGAATCCGCGGGAACCAATGGACTCGGCGCTCATGGAAAACAGCTCCCTGGAAGCGGTGTTGCTGAGAAGTTCGAGTGGTGCCGCACTGCGGCGGCTGATCCGGAACGGGCGGGGCCGTCTGCACGACCCCGCCCACCGGCCGAGTACTACTACTCGGTGAAGCACTCCTTGGTGCCCTTGTGCAGCTTCAGGCTGAGGTCCGGGAGGCGGAAGGTGCCGGCGGTGGTCGCCCACGCCTTCTGCTCCACGTTGTCCAGCTTGGCCGTCTTGGCACGCTGCGAGAAGCCGTACGGGTTGGCCTGGGTGCCCGGCTGAATGCCCGGGTCCTTCAGGGAGCCCGCGGCCACGCCGATGTCGATGTTGCCGAACTCGGCGTCCGCCTTCAGCGACGAGACGTCCAGGTAGATGTCCTTGGCGTAGACCCGCTTGTTCGGGTCCTTCGCGCCCTCGGTACCGGCGCGCAGCTCGAGGCTGACGTTGCCGATGAACGGGACGTTCGGGGTCACCACGGACTGGCACATGTTGGTGATCCAGGCCTCGGAGAAGCCCGAGACACCGACCGGCTCCGCGAACGGCTTGCCCTCGAGGGTCTTGCCGCTGGCGATGCTGCCGTACTGGACGAAGTCGTTGCCGACGAGGCTGTCGGCCTTAACCTTGAACTCCTGGCCGGAGATGCTGAAGGACGCGGCGAGCGCGCCCTGAGCCAGGCCGACGCCGATCGCGGCCGTCGCGGCCACGCTCGGCACCATGACGACGGCGAACCGCTTCCATCTGGTCCCGCCACGAACCTGGGACTTCATGAGAATTCCTCCTTCTCGGACGTACATCTCCGGATGGGCCCAGGGCCCGTCCTGGGATGGGAGAAGTGCTACGTCCTCGGGAAGGAGAGCGCCGTAACTTCAGGCGCGACGCGCGTCCGAATCACCGGCGATCACCCCCGAGCGACAACCACTGGCCACGCCTTGCGCGCAACCGCTGGACAGGCCCTGCCGGCAAGAGCAGGAACCCCCCTGTCCACGACCCACGGCGCCGCCGTCGGTCCACTCGGTGGGGACCCTCTCCGCGATCCCGGTTGGGTGCCGGGCTGGTGTGGAGAGGACCGAGCGTGGCCGATCGTGGTCCATTCCGGCCCGGGGCACAAGAGGGTTCGTTACTCGCTAGTAACGGCTGGATAACCACGCCACGACAGCACGCCGTCGGGCGGGTACACAGGGTGCCGTCAAGTCGCCCGACAAAGGAGAGGAACTCCGGAACAATCCGGACAGAAATCAGGGTTCGATTTACTACGAGTAACAGCGGCCGCGATTACCAAGTTTTGGTAAAGCGCGGCCGTGTCACATCGCTCTGTCGCCAAATCGACGGGGGCGAAGGGTCAGAACAGGACCCGGGCGAGCGCCTGTCGGGCCGCCGTCACCCGCGGATCGTCGGCGCCGATGACCTCGAAGAGTTCGAGCAGCCGCAGCCGGGCCGCGTCCCGGTCCTCGCCGGCGGTGACGCGCACGGCGTCCACCAGGCGCCCGAAGGCGTCCTGCACATGGCCGCCCACCAGATCGAGGTCGGCGGCGGCGATCTGCGCCGTCACGTCCTTGGGGTTGTCCGCGGCGTTCTTGCGCACCTGCTGGGGGTCCAGCCCCTGGACGCGGGCGAGCAGTTCGGCCTGCGCGAGGCCCAGCTTGGCCTCCGGGTTGCCCGGGTCGTCGGCCAGCACGTTCCGGTACGCCTGGATCGCGCCGCCCAGGTCGCCCGAGTCCAGCGCGGAGACGGCGGCCGAGAGCAGCGCGTCGTACGGACCGGCCGGAACCTCGGCGACATCGCCCTCGCCGGCCTCCCCGTCCACGACGAGCCCGGTCAGACCGAAGCGCTCCTCGCCGACCTGGATCAGCTGGTCGAGGGTGGCGCGGATCTGCGCCTCGGGCGCGGCGCCCTGGAAGAGCGGCAGCGCCTGACCGGCGACCACCGCGAAAACGGCCGGAATCCCCTGGATCCCGAACTGCTGCATCAGCATCTGGTTGGCGTCGACGTCCACCTTGGCGAGGACGAAGCGCCCGTTGTATGCGATCGCGAGGCGCTCGAGCAGGGGGCCGAGCTGCTTGCAGGGCTCGCACCACTCGGCCCAGAAGTCGATGACGACCGGGACCTCGGAGGAGCGCTGCAGGACGTCGCGCTCGAAGCCCGCCTCGTCGACGTCGATCACCAGGGCGGAGGGGGCGACGGCTCCGCCGCCGCCGCTGCGCGCCGACTCGGCCCGCGCCTGCTCCGCCTTGACCTTGGCCTCGCCGGCCGCCTTCACCGCGGCGAGGTCGACGACGCCGTTCATGGACATGTTCCTAGGCTGCATGGGTACATCCTCCCCCTTCCGCGCGCGTAACCGGAAAGCCATGGCCATTCAGTTGTCGTGCTGTACATGCGTGCGCACCGGGTCCCCACCCGGTGCTGTGGTTGTCGCGGGGGCCGCTCAGCCCTTTCGCTACGGGTCGTAGCGTAATGCCACGGCGGGGGGTACGGGAAGGAGCGGGGGGTGAACCGCCTCACACTCCACGACCGGGGCCGGTCAACCTACTGGCGGGTATGGTCGCCTGCATGTGTCGCCGCACCACCTCCCGCAGCCGTACCGGACGCCCTCGCTCCGCCGAGGCCGATCTGGCGATCCTGGACGCGACACGGGCGGCGCTGGTCGAGCTGGGCTGGTCCAAGCTCACGATGGGCGACGTGGCGACGCGGGCCGGCGTCGCCAAGACCACCCTGTACCGGCGCTGGGCCAACAAGAACGAACTCGTCGTCGACGCCGTCGCCGTCCTCTTCGATGAACTCGAACTGCCCGACCTGGGTTCCCTGCAGGCCGACATCGAGAACGTGGTCGTCCAGTTCGCCGCCCTCCTGGAGCGGCCGGAGACCAAGACCGCGCTGATGGCGGTGGTCGCCGAGTCCACCCGCGACGAACCGCTGCGCGAACGCATCCGCACCTCGATCGTCGACCGCCAGAAGCGGCTGGTCCTGGAGGGCCGCCAGCGCGCCCAGGAACGCGGCGAACTGCCCGTCGACCGCGAGCCGGCGGCGGTCGCGGCCACCGACGCGCTGATCTTCGACGTGGTGGCGGGCGCGGTGGTGCACCGGGCGCTGGTGAGCGCGGAACCGGTGGACGGGGACTGGGTGAAGCGGCTCTCGGCCCTGCTGCTGGGCGGGCTGAGCGCGGCGGCGGAGCGGTAGGAGACGGAGCGACGAAAGGGAGGGGCGGTACGGGCATCAGGCCCGTACCGCCCCTCCTTCGCTGCGCAGGCTCTAGAAGCCCGGGGGCTCGGTGTAGACGCCCCACTCGTCCCGCAGCGCGTCGCAGATCTCGCCGAGCGTGGCCTCGGCGCGGACCGCGTCCAGCATCGGGCCGATCATGTTGGAGCCGTCCCGCGCGGCCGCGAGCATCGCGTCGAGCGAGGCGCGCACCTCGGCGTCGTCGCGGCGACCCTTGCGCTCGCCGAGGACGCGGACCTGCTCCCACTCGACCTCGTGGCTGACCCGCAGGATCTCCAGGTCGCCGGTGACCGAGCCGTGGTGCACGTTGACGCCGACGACCCGCTTCTCGCCCTTCTCCAGGGCCTGCTGGTAGCGGAAGGCGGACTCGGCGATCTCGCCGGTGAACCAGCCGTCCTCGATGCCCCGCAGGATGCCGGAGGTGATCGGACCGATCGGGTGCTGCCCGTCCGGGTGGGCGCGCCGTCCGCGCTCCTTGATCTGCTCGAAGATCTTCTCGGCGTCGGCCTCGATCCGGTCGGTGAGCTGCTCGACGTACCACGAACCGCCCAGCGGGTCCGCGACGTTGGCGACGCCGGTCTCCTCCATCAGCACCTGCTGGGTGCGCAGCGCGATCTCGGCGGCCTGCGCGCTGGGGAGCGCGAGGGTCTCGTCGAGGGCGTTGGTGTGGAGGGAGTTGGTGCCGCCGAGGACGGCGGACAGGGCCTCCACGGCGGTCCGCACGACGTTGTTGTACGGCTGCTGGGCGGTGAGCGAGACGCCGGCGGTCTGGGTGTGGAAGCGCAGCCACTGGGCCTTGTCGGTCTTGGCCCCGTACACGTCCCGCATCCAGCGCGCCCAGATCCGGCGCGCGGCGCGGAACTTGGCGATCTCCTCGAAGAAGTCGAGGTGCGCGTCGAAGAAGAAGGAGAGACCCGGCGCGAACACGTCGACGTCGAGCCCGCGGGACAGGCCCAGCTCCACGTACCCGAAGCCGTCGGCGAGGGTGTACGCGAGCTCCTGCGCGGCCGTGGCCCCGGCCTCGCGGATGTGGTAGCCGGACACGGAGAGCGGCTTGTAGGCGGGAATCCCGGCAGCGCAGTGCTCCATCAGGTCACCGATGAGGCGGAGGTGCGGCTCGGGCTGGAAGAGCCACTCCTTCTGCGCGATGTACTCCTTGAAGATGTCCGTCTGCAGGGTGCCGTTGAGGACGGCGGGGTCGACGCCCTGCCGCTCGGCGGCGACGAGGTACATGCAGAAGACCGGCACGGCGGGCCCGGAGATGGTCATGGAGGTGGTGACATCCCCGAGCGGAATGTCCTTGAACAGCACCTCCATGTCGGCGGCGGAGTCGATGGCGACACCGCAGTGGCCGACCTCTCCGAGCGCCTTCGGGTCGTCGGAGTCGCGGCCCATGAGCGTGGGCATGTCGAAGGCGACCGAGAGCCCGCCGCCGCCGGCGGCCAGGATCATCTTGTACCGCTCGTTGGTCTGCTCGGCGTTGCCGAAGCCGGCGAACTGGCGGATGGTCCAGGTCCGGCCGCGGTAGCCGGTGGCGTGCAGACCCCGGGTGAAGGGGTACTCGCCCGGCCAGCCGATCCGCTCGAACCCCTCGTACGTGTCGCCGGGCCGGGGCCCGTAGACCGGCTCGACCGGGTCCCCGGAGAGCGTGGTGAAGTCCGCGTCTCGCTTGCGGGCCTTGTCGTAACGGGCCTGCCAGCGTCGGCGGCCTTCCTCGATGGCGTCAGCGTCCATGCTTCGAATTTACTAGGACGTCCTAGTAAATGTCGATGGCAAACCCCCGTGCGAATCCGCACGGGGGTTCGGACCGGCCCGCCGGTCAGGCCTTGACCGGCTCCGGCTGCACGCCGCTGACCAGCGGAAGCGTGTCACGGACGACCTTGCGCTCGACGAAGAACGCGGCGAACGGGATCGTCCCGGACAGCAGCACCCACAGCAGCCGTCCGAAGGACCACTTGGCCTTGGAGCCCAGGTCGAAGGCGAAGACGAGATAGATGATGTACAGCACGCCATGGGCCTGGGAGACCATGAAGGTCACGTCCTCGCCCGTGTCGAAGCCGTACTTGAAGACCATGCACGTGCAGAGCACGAGGAGCATGACGGCGGTCACGTACGCCATGACGCGGTAGCGGGTCAGCACGCTGGATTTCATGGCTTCGAGGGTAACGGCACGTACCGGGCGATCTTCGCGCGGGTCAGGACTCGTCGAAGTCGTGCGCCGCGACCCGGAGGGGCCGCAGCAGGGCGAAGATCTCGCCGCACTCCTCGGCGTCGTACGCGCCGAGGCCGAAGTCCATCCCCATCAGGTCCCGCGTCGCCGCCTCGACGACCTCGCGCCCCTTCTCGGTGATCGACGCCAGCGTGCCGCGTCCGTCGTTGGGGTTGGGCCGCTTGTCGACGAGCCCGGACTTCACGAGCCGGTCCACGGTGTTGGTCACCGACGTGGGATGCACCATGAGCCGCTCCCCGATCTTCGACATCGGCAGCTCGCCGGCCTTGGAGAAGGTGAGCAGCACCAGCGCCTCGTACCGCGCGAAGGTCAGCCCGTACGGCTTCACCACGGCGTCGACCTCGGCGAGCAGGATCTGATGCGCCCGCATGATCGACGTGATCGCGGCCATCGAGGGCACCGGCCCCCACCGCTTCTGCCAGAGCTCGTCGGCTCGGGCGATGGGGTCGAACGGGAGACTGAGCGGCTTCGGCACGCCCAAGACCTTACCGACTGGTCATATGGCGGTCAGCACCGTCTCGGCCCTCGGTACGAAGGCTCGAGCCTTGATACTTCGCTCGCATCCTCCGGTCGTAGGAGGCAGCCGTCTCCAGCCCCGCGCTCGCACGGCGCTCGTCCAGGCGCTCAGGGTCGTGCACGGGCAGGAGGTGCATGCCTGCGCCCTCGCCCGTGTACTGCGTGCCGTAGAGCTGGGGCTGGTCGAAGGCCACCAGGACGCGATCGGTGAGACAGGCGAGGTGCCGAGCGGGGGCGTCATGAGCGTCCACCGCAATCTGCAGCAGTTCCAGAGCCTCAAGCTGAAACTCGGGGTCGCGGTCGGCGTGCTGCACAAGGAGCCAGGCGTCGTCGGCGCCCTGCTCACCCACCAGCGCGACGCCGGGCCAGCCGTGCTCGGCGACGATCGCCTTGAGCCACATGGTGTTCTCGGCGTCGACCTCGAACAGATCGCCCGGCCGGCCGGTCCGGAGCAGCTCGTTGCGCGCCCGCCGGTCGGCCTCGGCGCGGCGTCGGAGGTCTGCGGCGAGGTCCGGTACGTCACAGGAGGCGACAGTGTCCTCAGGTTCCCGGTACGTCGTGATCTCCGATCGTGAGGACCGGCATGGGGGCACGGTCGAGTCTGTGGTGGACGAACCCGTCGCCCGCCCCGAGGCGGGTGAATCCGGCCTTTTCCAGAACTCTGCCCGAGGCGGGGTTGTCGGGACGGTGCTTCGCGCCGAGGGAGTCGAGGCCGACGGCCGTGAAAGCGAAGGCCACGAGCTGCCGTACGGCCTCGGTCGCGTGGCCGCGTCCCCAGTTGTCGTCACGGAAGACGTAACCCAGCCGCCCGTGAGCCCCGGGGCGGCGGCCGAGCTTGACCACGCCGAGCAGGTCCCCGCCGTCGTCCACCCCGAGGATGTACTGCACGACCGGGTCGGCTGCCGCCCACTCCCCCGCCTGCCGCACATACCGATCGGCCTCCGGCGGGGTCATCTCGGGCCGCATCAGATGCGTGACCGCTGCGCCGCTGTAGATACGGCGGACGGCCGGGGCGTCGGCCCGGGTCAGGGCACGGAGCGCGGTCACGAGGTGCCCTTCGCGGGGGTGAGGACCGAGGCGAGGGCCTGCACCGTGGGTCGGTCCTCCGGGGACGGGGACAGACATGCGGCGATCGCGTCCTCGAACTCGGGGAACGGCCACGGCCGGGTGTCCCGCACCGCGAGGGTGGCGCCTTTCGCGACTGCCCGCAGCTTGTCGAGCCGGTCCGCGTCGTTCTCGTAGGCGACGGGCCGATGCCCGGTCCAGCACCAGTACAAGGACGCCCCCAGACCCCAGACATCCGCGGGCGGCTCGGCCTGGATGTGCGTGTCTTTGGTGGTGGACAGAACGGCGTCCGCGATCTCGGGCGCCGTGGTGTGGGTGAGTGCGCCCCGGTACGGCAGCCGCGGCACGTTGCCGGGACCGCAGGCCAAGGCGTAGTCGACGACCACCGCGCCGCCGGTGTTCGTGATCAGCGTATTGGTGGGCTGGACGTCGGCGTGCGCCCATCCGGCGGCATGCATCCGTGCCAGCTGTGCGGCCCAGGTCCGGGCGACGCCCAGAAGCCACGAGCGGACCGCTGGCCGGTCGCCTTCGGGACCACGGGCGAGGGCGAACGCCCGCCACGTCGGAGCACCGTCTACCCAGCGGACCGCGAGCCACCGGCCGCCTTCGCAGGAACCGGCTGCGACCCGGTAGCCGGGGTTGAGCACGCCCGCCTCGGTGAGGCGGGCGAGGTGCTCGTCCTCCTGGGCCATCTCCGCGGCCTTGTCGCGTGAGGCGGCGTCGCCGGGGTCGTTCGCCTTCAGCGCGACAGCGCCCCGGGAGCCCTGGATCTTCCAGGCCCGCGAACCGCGCCGGTCGCTCAGGAGCCGGGCAGTGACGGCCTCGCCGACGTGGACCCTGAGGAGTTCGACGGCTTCACCAGGGGGAGGAAGCGCTTCGCCCATGTGCGGATCTCCGTCCAGTCGTGAGGGATGTGCTGAAACACGTCGCGGCCGTCCTCCTCGGCCACGGCGAGCGCGGCGGCAAGGTCGGGCGTCGCGCGGAGGAACTCCGGGTCGCGTCGGGGGACGGCGGCTCGCACGGGGATGAACGACACCGGGGAGACCGGGATGCGTTCACCACTCCGTGTGCGCTCCTCCTCCCCCGCACAGAACTTGCCGAACATGACCCCGACGGGCCCGTACAGGTGCTTGAGAACCCAGTGTGGCCACGCCATGAGTTCGCGGATGCGGATGCCGGGGACTTCGCCCAGGATGACGACGTTCTCGCACCGGAGGGACCCGCGAGGCCGATGAATCGAGCGGCGTAGGCGTTCGGCCGCGTGGACCCCTGCGTGGAACAACTCCGCCTCGACGGCGTCCGCTTCGCCGGCGGTCCGGTAGACGGTCCAGGAGGTCAGGCCCTGCCGGAGGGAGGGGGCCAGGTAAGGGCAGTGCACCGTCATCTGCTGCAGATATCCGGCGACGTCGATGGACCGCGGCCTGGTGACGCCGGCCTCGACGAGGTGGAGCGCCCCGGCAGTCGGCCGGGACGCTCCGCCGGTGCGCGTGAGCTTCACCGACTGCCCGGTACGGCGTCGTCGCCGTCCCCGCTGGTGGGAGAGCAGTCCCACTCGGCCACGACCTTCCCGGTGTCGCGATATCGGGCGAACCCGACTGTGTCGAGGACGCCTGCGGCGTCGGTGAACCAGATCTCCGGCAGCGGCCCGTACGTCTCCTCGTACGTGGCCACCCAGGCGATCGGACCGGCCCCCTTCACCTCGCGGTGGCCCAGGACGGCCCCGGCGTGGTCGGTACTGAACGCCGCGTACTCGGCGGTGTCGAGCAAGTGGTGCCAGGCGGCGTCCACGGCCGGCGAGAACATCTCGGCCGGGGATTCACCGTTCTCGAATCGCTGCCCGGCGATGGCCAGGAAGCGGCCGAGTTCGCGGCGCTCGATGGTGGTGTGGGACATGGTGGTGCTCCTCTCCGAGTGGCGAGTCACCAGTCAACGGCCGTGAGACGGCGGCCGACAGGAAGAGTTGCCGTCGGATTGCCTGCGTCCGGCCGGAAAACTTTGCCCGCCCATGACTCGGCGGCTGTTCGCGCCGTACGGCCCGGGCTACGTTCTGCCGCATGGCAGCGAACGTCATCCTCAAGCACCGGATGCACGAACTCGGGCTCACTCAGGACGAATTGGCGTCTCGGATGAACGTCGCGATCGAAGAGCTCTGCGGCAGGCCGGGCGACGTGTCCGCACGTACGGTGCGGAATCTGCTCAGCGGGAGCACTCGCAGGCCCATCGGTCGCACCTGCGCCGCGCTGGAAGCGGTGTTCGGACGCCCCGTCGCGGCTTTAGGGTTCGATCCACCTCGTACCGCCGCACCAGCGGAGGACCCAGTGCACCGACGAACCTTTCTTGTCGCGGCGACCGGCTCCGCCGTCGCCGCTGCCGCCCCGGTACGACGTTCGCGCCTGGGACAGTCCGATGCGGACCGGTTCCACCGGGAGTACACCGGACTGCTGCACGACGACTCCCGGCTCGGCGGAGCGGCACGGATCGAGAGCCGCGCCGTCGAGCTCGCGGTCCAGGTGCAGTCCTCGCTCACCGACGCCGGCGCCTCGGAACACGTTCGACGCCAGATGTACCGACTGGCCTCCGAGATCACGTGCCTGGCGGCGTTCGCCGCCATCGACTCGAGCGCTCCCCGGCGCGCACGCGCCCACCTGGACAAGGCCCTGACCCTCGCGGGCCTCGCGCGCGACAGCGAGACCATGTACCGGGTCTGGGACCATCTGATGCTCTCCTTCAGCCAGCGGGAGGATCACGCCGAGGCGGCGGCCGGCGCGGAGGTGATGAAGCGATCGTCCGTCGCCCGGCGTGACCCGCTGTACGCGTCGCTGGGGCATATGCGCCATGCCAACGCCCTGGCCAGGCTGCGTCTGCCCAGCGAGTCGCTGCGGGCCGTGAACCTCGCGGAGAAGTCCTTCGAGCGGGCCCGGGGCGAGCAGCCGTCGGCGTGGATCGCGTTCTACGACGTGGCCGAGTTCGACGCGCTGTCGTCCTACCTGTGGACGGCGCTCGGGCAGCACGAGCGGGCAGAGTTCTGTCTTCACCGCACTCTCGCCGCGCTCCCCGGCGACAAGGTCCGCAACAAGGCGCTGTACACGGCGCATCTTTCGCTCTGCCAGGCGAGGCAGGGGGAGGTGGAGCTGGCCTGCGCGACCGGAAGGCGCGCCGCCGCGATGTCGGCTTCCGCGCCCGGGTCGCAGCGCACGGCGAACACGCTCGCCAGAACCCGCCAGGTGGTCGCGGCCACGGGCACGAACGCGCCCGAGGTCGTGAGCTGGATCGAGGAGTCACGCCGATGGATCTGAAGTGGTACACGCACGCCGACGCGCAGGACGTTCGCTCCTTGCTCCTGGACATACATGACGAGGTGTACGCGGACGATCCCGACCCGTTCCACTCGCGCGAACGGTTCTCGTACTTCGTCGACCTGTGGTCGGGGCGTGAGGACTGGTCGTGCGTCTCGGGGTGGGAGTACGGCGGGCCGGTCGGTTACGCGTACGGGTCGGCGTTCAAACCGGGCGGCTGGTGGAAGGGCACGGCGCGGCCCGGGGATGTGAGAGGCCGGATCTTCGCCCTGTCCGAGCTGATGGTGGTGCCCGAGTGGCAGGGCACCGGGCGGGCGCGGCAGATCCACGACGCGTTGGTCCGGTCCCTCGACGTCGACTTCGTGACGCTGCTCGTCGACTCCGGCCACCCCAGGGTGCAGGCGCTGTACGAGAAGTGGGGGTACGAGAAGCGGGACGAGGCCAGGCCCTCGGACGACTCCCCCGTGTACGCGGTGATGGTCCGTACGGTGCTGAACTGACGACCGGAGGGCTCAGCGTGCCGCGGCGGTGAGGGGGTAGTCCGGGAGGGTTATGTCGCCGGCCTTGGCGAACTGGGCGGCGAGGATGTTGCGCATGGGCCAGCGGGTCATCTGGCGCATGGAGAGGTCGCGCAGGCGGATGCCGAGCCGGCCCGAGGGGGCGTAGCCCGCGGCGCCGCCCGGGGGGAGTTCCTGGGCCTGGGTCACGTAGGGACGCATCACCTCGTCGTAGCGGCGGAAGGCGACGTGGTGGTCGCCTGCGGCGGCGGCGAGTTCGCCGGCCAGGACGTAGGCGCCGACCAGGGCCAGGCTGGTGCCCAGGCCGGTGAGCGGGGTCGCGCAGTATCCGGCGTCGCCCAGCAGTGCCACGCGGCCGCGCGACCAGCGGTCGAGGCGGACCTGGCCCATGGAGTCGAGGAAGAAGTCGGGGGCGGTGCGCATCGCCCGCAGCAGGCGCGGGGTCTCCCAGCCGGCTCCCGCGAACCGCCGGGCGACGAGTTCCTTCTGGGCGGCGATGTCGTGGCGGTCGTACGCGAGGGGCGGCGAGCGGAAGCTGAGGCCGGCCTTGATCTCGCCGGGGGCGCGGCCCGGTCTTGCCGAGGCGACCAGGCCGCCGGGAGCGTTGTGCATCAGGTACCAGCCGTCGAGGTCCAGGTCGGCCTCGGCGGTGAACCAGGTGGTGTAGAGGCCGAGCGGGTGGACGAACTCCCGCTCCGGGCCGAAGGCCAGCCCGCGCACCACGGAGTGCGGCCCGTCGGCGCCGACGACCAGATCGAACCGGCGGGGCGCGGCCCGCTCGAAGGTGACGGTGACCCCGTCCGCGTGCTGCTCGACCGCGGTGATGGTGTCGTCGAAGACGTACTCCGTGTCCGGCAGCGTGGCCTCGTACAGCATGCGCGCGAGGTCGCCGCGGAGGATCTCGATCTCGGAGACGATCCCCTCGCCGCCGAACGCGTCGGCGGGCAGCCGGGCGGTGGTGCGGCCGGAGGCGTCGACGAGGGCGAGGCCGCGCTGGTCCACGCTCTCCGCCCTGGCCCGGTCCATCAGGCCCATTCGCTCGATCACCGTGCGGCCGGCGCCACGCAGATCCACCGTCTGCCCGCCCGGCCGGGGGGCGGGCGCGCGCTCCACGATCGTGACCGTGAAGCCGGCCTTGCGTAGCCAGTACGCCAGGGCGGGGCCCGCTACGCCGGCACCGCAGATGAGTATCTCGTTGGTCTGCATGGAGCCGAATGTACGGCGTACGCGTTGCTCTATGCAAGGGCGTAAATCGCTGCCTGGTAACGGGTATTGGGGCCTTGTGCACTAGTACGCAGAGCGTGAGCGCGGGGTCGGCCGCCACCGCCTCCGCCCCCTCGCACGCTAGGATGACGACCATCCAGGTGCACTAGTGCGGAGGGTGTCGGTGAGCGGACAGGCGGGGGCGCGCTACGGCCAGATCGTCGGGGAGTTGCGGCGGCGGATCGAGACGGGTGAGCTGGCGCCGGGCGATCGGGTGCCCTCGACGCGGGAGATCACCCGGCAGTGGGGGGTCGCGATGGCGACCGCGACCAAGGTGCTGACCGAGCTGCGCCGCGAGGGCCTGGTCCGCGCCGTTCCCGGTGTGGGGACGGTGGTGGAGACGCCGAGTCGGCCGGTGCGCGGCGCCCGTCCCGCAGCCGTCCCGCGCACGGGCGGACTGTCCGGCGCGGGTCCCGCCGGGCTCACGCTCGGGCGGATCGTCGCCGCCGCGGTCGTCGTCGCCGACGAGGAGGGGCTGGCCGCGGTCTCGATGCGCCGGGTGGCCGCCGAGCTCGGGGTGGCGACCATGTCGCTGTACCGGCATGTGGCCGACAAGGACGACCTGCTGACGCGGATGATGGACGTGGTCATCGGGGCGGATCCGCTGCCCGCCGACCCGCCGGCGGGCTGGCGGGACACGGTCGAGTTGGCGGCCCGGCGGCTCTGGGGCCTGTTCCGCCGCCACGCGTGGCTGGCGCCGGCGATGTCGATGACCCGCCCGCAGGTGATCGCCTCGGCGCTGCCGTACAGCGAGTGGATCCTCTCCGCGCTGCACGCGCACGGACTCGATCTGCACACCGCCTTCACCGCGCACCTGACGCTGCTCAACTACGCCCGCGGCATGGCCGTCAACCTGGAGTCGGAGCGGGAGGCGGAGGCGCACAGCGGTCTCGACGGCGAGGAGTGGATGGACGCCCAGGAGCCCGCGCTCCTGGCGGTTCTGGCGTCGGGACGGTTCCCCTCGGTCTCCCGTCTCACCGAGGCCGGTTACGACTTCGACCTCGACGCCCTCTTCGAGTTCGGGCTCCAGCGCCTCCTCGACGGGCTCGCCCCGCTCCTCGACGAGCCCTCCGCCGGCTGAGGCACTCCGCCGCGGCCGGTGTCGCGTCGCACCCGGGCGTCGACCGGGCGGTATGTGACGATGACCCGGTTCGACCCGATCTTGACTCGTCTCGTCTCTGGGGGCCGGATGCCCGGACGTACCGCCGTCGCCGCCCTGGCCCTGGCCACCGCGCTGCTGCTCGCCGTCGCCGGCTGCGGCGAGCCCGACGCCCCCGAGCAGCGGGGCCCGGTCGGGCCGCCGGTCGCCAAGACGGGCTCGGCCGCGCAGCCCGGCGGCGGCTCGCCGTTCTGGGTGGACCCGGACAGCGAGGCGGCGCGCCAGGTGAAGCGGTACCGGGCGCAGGGCCGTACCGAGGACGCGAGGGTGCTGCGGCGGATCTCGGAGCGCCCGGTCGCCGACTGGCCGGCCCATGACGACCCCGTACCGGACATCGCCAAGGTCGTACGGGGCGCGAAGGCCGCCGGACGCACCGCGGTGCTCGTCGCGTACAACATCCCGCACCGCGACTGCGGCATGTACTCGGCGGGCGGCGCCCCGGACGCCGCCGCGTACCGGGAGTGGATCGACGCCTTCGCAGACGCGCTCGGCGACGCCCCCGCGCTGGTGGTCCTGGAGCCGGACGCCGTGCCGCACCTCGTGGACGGCTGCACCCCGGCCCAGTACCAGGACGAGCGCTACGCACTGCTCTCCGGCGCCGTCGAGCGGCTGAAGCGCCAGCCGAACACCCGGGTCTACCTGGACGCGGGCAACCCGGCGTGGATCAAGGACGCGGGCCGACTGGTCGAGCCGCTGCGCCGGGCGGGCGTGGCCCAGGCCGACGGCTTCGCGCTCAACGTCTCCAACTTCCAGACGAACGACGCCGTCCAGGGCTTCGGCGCCGAGCTGTCGGGGCGGCTCGGCGGCGCGCACTACACCGTCGACACCAGCCGCAACGGCCAGGGTCCGCTGCCCGGCGAGGGGGACGAGGCGTGGTGCAATCCGCCGGGCCGGGCGCTCGGCACGCCGCCGACCGTCCGGACCGGCGATCCGCTGGTGGACGCGTACCTGTGGATCAAGCGGCCCGGCGAGTCGGACGGCACCTGCCGGGGCGGCCCGGCCGCTGGCACCTGGTGGCCGGAGTACGCCCTGGGCCTGGCCCGCCGCGCGAGGACCTGACGCGCCGAGGCCCATGCATGAAGCGCTGACGCCGGAAAGAGCCGGTCAGTCCACGCGTACCCATTTCGCCTGCGACGGCGTCCCCTCCGCGTCCGTGACGAAGAGCATGTACCAGCCGGGCGGCACCAGCGTCCGGTCCAGGGGGGCCTCCACCGTGACCGAGTGCCCGGACTTCGTCAGGGCGAGGGCCACCGAGCGCTGCTCGACGTCCGTGGTGTGGGTGACCGCGCTGGGCCGCATCAGCCGGGCCGCGGTGATCCGGGCGGCGTCGGCGGTGCGGAAGGTGGCCCGGCCGTTCTGGTCGAGCTCCTGGGGACCGTCGCCGAGCGCCGGGCGCCGTCCGCCGCCGTGCAGGTACGGCGGGGTAAAAATCTCCACCCGCTGCTCGAAGGTGCCGAGCTTGGTGTTGTCGGCGTCGTCGAAGAGCGGGTCGGAGCCGAAGGTGGCGACCCGGCCGTCGGGCAGCAGCAGCGCCTCGGCGTGGTAGTTGCGGCCGACGGTGGGGTCGGCGGCGGCCCGCAGGGCGTTGTCCTTCGGCACGTAGAACTGGGCCTTGAGGATGTCGCTGCCGTTGCGGCCCCGGTACTGCTCGGAGCCGCCGGTGGTGAAGACGGTGTCGTCGGGCAGCAGGACGCTGCTGAGGTAGCGGGTGCCCTGCGGCAGCGCGGGGCCGTCGGCGAAGGCCGCGCCCGGCTTCGACAGGTCGATGATCGAGGTGCGGGCGGTGGACAGCGGCGACTCGCCGACCCCGCCGCCGCCGAGGACCATGAACTTCTGCGCCTGGACGGGCGGCAGCACCAGGGAGGCGGAGGTCTCCAGCTGGTCGGCGTCGGTGAGCCCCCGGAGCGTGGTGAAGGTGTTGGTCTTCAGGTCCCACAGCCCCGGCGCGCGGCCCTTGGTCGCCGGTCCGTAGCCGGCGTTGGAGCCGGTGTAGAGGAGCTTGCCGCCCTGGGTGAGGAAGAGCGCGGGGTAGGTCGGGAAGTAGCGGAAGGGGGCCTTGGCCCACTTCTTCGTCCTCGGGTCGTAGATCTCGTTGTCGCCGGGGACGACGTCGCCGATGTCGTCGAGCCCGGAGACGGCGAGCACCCGGCCGTCCTGGAGGGTGACCAGCGTCGGGTACCAGCGGGCTTCCTTCATCGGGGCGACGGGGACGTACCGCTCGGCCCTCGGGTCGAACTCGTAGGCCGCCTTGATGCCCTGGAAGTCCTGCTTCTCGGTGGTGAGCTTCTGGGCGAGGCCGTAGACGTTGTCGGCGTCCTTGCCCTTGAGGCCGACGACCTCGTACTGCGCGGCCTCGGTCGTCAGGCCCTGCGGGCCGGCCTCGCGCGCCTCCACGAAGACCCGCGCCTCGGCGGCGGTGACCTTGGTCTTCCAGGGCTTCACCCGGCCGCTCTCGAAGAACGAGATCTCGAACCTGCGCTTGGCCTTGGGCACGGTGACGTCGAACTTGGAGACGTACTCGACGCCCGACCCCGAGCGGAAGACGGTGCCCTTCTTCAGGGTGACGGCCTTGTCGGGGCTCTCGTTCTTGACCCGCATGCGGCCGCCGGCCTTCTTCACCTCGCCGTCGAGGATCTCGTAGCGCGCGGTGCCGCCGGCGACCAGCAGCCGGCCGTCGGGCAGCTGGGAGTGGCCCGCGCAGAAGAAGTCCTCGGGGGTGGGGATCTTCTTGAAGGTGTTCCTCGCCGGGTCCCACAGGATGGTCTCGAAGGTGCCGGAGTCGAACCTCTTCTGGTCGTTGCCGGACCCGGCGATCAGCAGCACCTTGCCGGTGTGCAGCAGGGCGGCGTGGATGGCGTTGACCCGGAAGCCCGGGGGCACGTCGAGCCCCTGCCAGGAGCCGTACTTCGCCTTGTAGCCGGGCTGGGCGATCTTGTAGGCGTGGTACTTCTCGGTGGCGAAGGAGACCGCGGCGGGAGCGTTGAGCCCGGCGAGGAGCAGTACCGCCCCGCCGCCGAGCAACTGTTTCTTGAGCCTGTCCGACGGCCGGTAGGCCATGTCTCAGTTCCCTCCGGTGGTCGTGGGCGCGGTGGCAGGGCCCGCCGGCGCGGCCGGGGCTCCGGCGCCGGGCAGGCCGAGGCCCTCCCGGACGTCGGCGCGGGCGCGGGCCCGGCTTCGGGCGCGGGCCTCGGCGCGCAGCCGCAGGGAGCGGCGCCGGCGGACGCTGCTCCAGGTCCAGACGGCGACCGGTGCGAGCGAGATGACCAGGGCGAGGACGGCCCAGGTGCGCATCGCCGCGTGGGTGTGGCCGTAGTGGACGGAGGCGAGCAGTGAGGCGACGAGGACGGCCGCCCAGTACAGGTGGATGCGGAAGGTGGACAGCCGGTCCGGGCTGGACTCGCCGCCCTTGGGGGTGACGACGAAACGCCCCCGGGTGCGCAGCAGCGCCGAGCCGAGCGACGTGAGGTAGATCGGTGCGGACAGCGCGGACATGATCATCCCGGCGAGGCCGCCGGAGCCCTGGGGTTCGTGCGGGGACACGTTGTGCCGCCGGTTCCACACGTAGAGGCCGATCTGCAGGGCGACGGCGTCGCTGTAGATCATCAGCCAGACGGTGGAGGAGACCTGGGTGCCGGAGGCGCCCAGCCAGAGGAACAGGACGCAGCTGAGGATGCCGAGGAACCAGTTGACGGCCGTCATCGGGTAGTAGACGAGCATCAGCGAGTAGTTGAGCAGCCGGCCCGGCGGGACCCGGAAGGGCGCCTTCCAGTACTGCTTGAAGAGGGTTTCGTAGGTGCCCCGGGACCAGCGGAGCTGCTGGGTGAAGAAGTCGGTCCACGAGGCCGGCCCCTCGCCGACGGCGAGCACGTCGGGGGTGTAGACGGAGCGCCAGTACCGGCCGGTGCGGGGGTTCTTGCGGCGGTGCAGTTCGAAGCCGGTGGCCATGTCCTCGGTGAGGGAGTCGTACAGTCCGCCGATCTGCTGGAGGGCGGCGATCCGGACGACGTTGTTGGTGCCGACGAACATGGGCGCGTGGTACCGGTTCCCGGCGCGCTGGATCAGCGCGTGGAAGAGGAACTGCTGGGACTCGGCGGCCTTGGTGACGGGGGCGGTGTAGTTGCCGTACACCTGCGGGCCGACGACGAAGGCGACGTCCGGGTCGCGGAAGTAGCCGAGCATCCGCTCCAGGAAACCGGGGAGCGGGACGTGGTCGGTGTCGACGGAGGCGAAGTACTCGTAGTGGTTCCCGTGCATCGCGAGCCAGGCGTTGTAGTTGCCGTGCTTGGTGCGGGCCTTGTGGACGCCCTTCTCGCGGTTCCACTCCGGGACGCCGGCGCGGGTGAAGTGGCGGACGCCGAGTTCGGCGCAGAGCGCCTTGGCCCTGGCGTCGTCGCCCTCGTCGAGCAGCCAGACGTCCAGCGGGCCGTCGTGCGCGATCCGTACGGCGCCCTCCAGGGTGGCCCGGACCATGCCGAGCGGCTCCTTGCCGGGCACGTACGTCGTCAGGAAGGCGACCCGGGTCCCCTGCTGCGGGCGTACCGGCACGGGGTCGCGGGCGACCATCGTGGCGTGGGCGACCGAGGTGACGTTGATCAGCATGAAGAGGCAGATCAGACCGATCGACACGAGCATCACCGTGTCGAGGGCGACGAGCCAGCGGGCCCCGCCCTCGCGGACGGTCCAGTGGCCGGGCCAGACGAGGTACACCAGCAGCAGCGCGGAGAGGACCGGCGCGAGGCTCATCAGGAGGACGGCTCGTATTCGGTGCGGCTCCTTCGACAGCAGGCTCCGGTACTGCACCCGGTAGCCCGGGCCGGCCGGCGGCTCGGTCAGCGGCCCGGCCAGCCGGCTGTAGGTGTCGTAGTCGTAGCCTTGCGGCCGCACGGTGCCTCCAGCTGTCGAGTGGGTCGACCGATACGCCAACGAAAGTGGAGATTTCGTGACGTGTCGACTGGAGGCGTCCGAGCGAGGGGTTTCACAGCGCGGAGGTTTGAGCGCGGCGCCGGAGCAGAGGGTCGCAGGGGTTTGAGCGCGGCGCTGGAGCAGAGAGTTCGACGCCGCGTCCGAAGCCGGACGCGGCGAGGTGAGGGCGCCTCAGGTCTGCGCGGCGCCGCGCCGGCGCAGCGTGTAGCGCACCGCCTTCTGGGCGACCGGCCCGAGCTCCTCCAGCGCGGTCATCAGCGTGCCGAGCTGTTCGAGGGCGCCGAGGGCGGCCTCGGCTCCGGCCTTGTCCACGCCCTCGTACAGCTCGAGGCCGACGAAGGAGGCGGCGACCGCGCGGGCGAGCCCGGCGGGGTCGGTGAAGGGGCCGATCGGGCTGTCGCCGAGGACCCGGACGAGCACCCTCTCGATTTCGGCGATCCAGAGTTCCAGCCCCGCCGCGGTGGCCGGGGCGAGCCGGGGGTGCGTCTGGGCGCCGGCGAGCAGCTGGCCCAGCACGGCGACATGGCCGGCGGCCTGCTCCTCGGCGTGGATCTGCCGGCCGACGGCGAGCAGTTCGGTGAGGCTGCGGACCTCCTGGAGCCGGTCGCGGTAGCGGGCGACGCGCTGCTCGGAGCCGTACCGGCAGGCGGCGGCGAGGAGTTCGTCGACGGAGCCGAAGTGGTAGAAGACCAGGGCCTGGTTGACCCCGGCGGCCGCGGCGACGGACCGCGCCGACGTCTTGGCGATGCCCTGCTCGGTCAGCGTCTTCAACGCCCCTTCGAGCAGTTTCTCCTTGGTCTCGCGGCTCACACCCGCACCTCCTCGCGCACGGGGCGCAGCCCGGCGCGCACCCCGTGGGAGCGTACGTCGTGGTACGCGGCGGTGAACGAGCCCTCGTAGCCGAACAGCGGCCCGGCGTACCGGTTGACGACCCGCACGCGGATCCGGAACCGGCCGGCGGCCTCGTCGTACGACTCTCTCACCTCGGCCTCGCCGCCGATGAGTTCGGGCACCCGGACGTCCAGCGGGCCCTCGCGGAAGCGGTGTTCGCCGGAGCGGATGAGCAGCGAGCCGTCCGGCTCGGCGGACAGGTGCAGATCGCTGGCGAGGTGCTGGTGGGTGCCGAGGTAGTCGAGCACACAGTCGCGTTCGGGGCTGTGGATCATCGTGGCGTCGAAGCGGCGCGGCCCGCCGGGCAGTGCGAAGGTGCGCACGAAGGTGACGGTCTCGCGGCCGTACGAGTCGGCGTACGGCACGTTCTCGATGGTGAAGGGGACGTTCCGGCCGGTGCGCGGCACGAGGATGTTGCGCACCCCGCCGAGCGCGAGGAACGGCTTGACGAAGGCGGGGCCGTGCCAGATCCGGTCCATGACGCCCCGGCCGGTGCAGGCCTCGCCGCTGTCGAGGCCGACGGAGAAGCGGCGCTGGAGCTGCGGGTGCAGCCGGCCGAACTCGGCGTCGCCCATGGCGGTCCGGAAGATCGAGGTCATCGGTGCTCCAGGGTGGCGAGCAGCCGCGGCGCGGCCGTCTTGGGCGGCGGGGTCCGCAGGCAGCGCCGGGCGGCGGGCGTGCGGGAGGAGGGCGGTACGAGGACGGCGGCGGCGAGCCCGGGGAGCAGCGCCCAGGGGTGGACGGCGGCGCAGAGCACGACGGCCAGGGCGCGCACGGCGAGTTCGAGCTGCCAGTACGTACGGGACCGCTCGGGCGTGATCCCGTCCTCGCACCAGAGCCGCAGCCGGTCGAAGGACCAGGCGGTCGCCCAGCCCATCAGCGGCCGGAACAGCAGCCGGTCGGCCGCGGCCCCGAACCGTCCCCACCGGGGCCGGTAGTCGTACCCGGTGAGAAACCGGACCCCGCCGTCCCCCGGCACGTACCGCCAGTACCCGCTGCCCTCCGCGAGCAGCGAGAGCGGATGCGGCGAGGCGAACCGCAGCGCGGACACCCGGTCGCCGCCGGCCCGGTGGCGCTCCCCCGCGGAGACACCGGTGCCGGCGACGGCCAGGAAGGGCAGGACTCGGGTGGCGTAGCGGAACCGCTGCGGCTCGTCGGCGACGCGCGGCAGGTAGTCGATCTCGGTGAACCGCAGATCCCACCGCTGGTGCTCGGCCGGCTCCTGGGTCCGCTCCCAGAGCGTCTCCATGCCGGCGCGGATGTGCGTCTCGATATAGAGCCCCATGGCCCTCTTCCCCCTTGTCCCGCCTGGCCCCAGCCCACTTGAGCGACTGCTCAAAGCGACTGCTCAACGGGAAGGTAGCCGACTTTGAGCACTCGCTCAACCGCAGGGCACGAAAAAGCCCCCGGTCCAGCAGGACCGGGGGCTCTTTCGGATCGCGCAGCGGGCGTCAGCCGTCGGCGAGGTGTCGTTCGACCGTGTCGACCTTGGAGGTCAGGCCGTCGGTGACACCCGGACGGATGTCGGCCTTGAGGACGACGGAGACGCGCGGGGCGCGGGCCTCGACGGCCGCGACGGCGCGCTTGACGACGTCCATGACCTCGTCCCACTCCCCCTCGACCGAGGTGAACATCGCGTCCGTGCGGTTCGGCAGGCCGGACTCGCGGACCACGCGGACGGCGTCGGCGACGTACTCGCCGACGTCCTCGCCCACGCCGAGCGGCGTGACGGAGAAGGCGACGATCATGCCTCGACCACGCTCTCCTTGCGGGCGCGGGAGGCGATCACGGCGTTCTCGGCCTCACGCTTCAGCTTGCGGTCGGCGAAGAAGCCGCCGAACGGCACCACGGAGAGGACGAAGTACAGCGCGGCGGTCTTGAAGCTCCACTTGGTGCGGTTCCAGGCGTCCAGCCAGAACAGCACGTACAGGATGAAGAGAATGCCGTGGATCGCGCCCATCACCGGCACCGCGTTGAACTCGGTGGTGCGCTTGAGCACCGAGCAGACCAGCAGCAGCAGGAACGAGACGGCCTCGGGCGCGGAGACGAGCCGGAGACGGTGGAGGGAGGAGGCGGTCTTGATGTCCACGGGGGCACCTTCGTTTGATCTTGTGAATGGATGCACAAGGGCCCGTTCATTGTGACAGCCGACTTTGCCCTTCCTTTAGCCGGGGCCCGCACCCGGGGACGCCCCCGGGACTTCTCGGGGTCGGGATCGTTCCGGGGGCCCTGTTCGGATGTCCGAGTCGCCCAGTACCGTCCTCCCGTGGCTACGTTCCGACTCCAAGGCAGCAAAGTGCTCGCCATCGACATGACAGGCGACGCCGTCAAGGCGAAGAACGGCTCGATGGTCGCCTACGACGGCCAGATGGCGTTCAAGAAGATGTCCGGCGGCGGCGAGGGCCTGCGCGGCATGGTGACCCGCCGGCTGACCGGCGAGCAGATGGAGGTCATGGAGGTGCGGGGCCAGGGCACGTGCTGGTTCGCGGACCGGGCCTCCGAGATCAGCCTGGTGAACCTGCACGGCGACAAGCTGTGGGTCGAGGCCAGCAACCTGCTCTGCACCGACGCCGGACTGCGCACCGGCACCTCGTTCACCGGCCTGCGCGGCGGCGCGACCGGCAACGGGCTCTTCACCACCACCGTGGAGGGCACCGGCCAGGCCGCGATCATGTCCGACGGCCCGGCCGTCGTGCTCCGCGTGTCCCGCGACTACCCGCTCTCGGTGGACCCGGGCGCGTACGTGGCGCACCAGGGCAACCTCCAGCAGAGCTTCCAGTCCGGCGTGACCTTCCGCACGTTCCTCGGCGAGGGCGGCGGCGAGGCCTTCCAGATCCGCTTCGAGGGCGACGGTCTCGTGTACGTGCAGCCCAGCGAGCGGAACACGATCGGGGGCGACGTCTGATGCCGTTCCGCGAGGTCAACTCGAAGATGGTCGAGGCCACCCTCGTCCCCGGACAGCGCATGTTCAGCCAGCGCGGGGCGATGCTGGCCTACCGGGGCGAGGTCGCTTTCACGCCGAACATCAGCGGCGGCCAGGGCGGCGTGATGTCGATGATCGGCCGCCGGGTGGCGGGCGAGGCGACGCCGCTGATGACCGTGGAGGGCAGCGGCACCGTGATGTTCGGGCACGGCGGCCACCACATCCAGGTGGTCCGGCTGACCGGCGACACCCTGTACGTGGAGGCCGACCGACTGCTCGCCTTCGACGGCGCGCTGCAGCAGGGCACGATGTTCATGGGGTCGCAGGGCGGCGTGATGGGCATGGTGCGCGGCCAGGTCACCGGCCAGGGCCTGTTCACCACGACCCTCAAGGGCCACGGCGAGGTCGCCGTGATGGCCCACGGCGGCGTGATCGAGCTGCCGATCACCCCGAACCGTCCGGTCCACGTGGACCCGCAGGCGTACGTCGCCCACTCCGGCGACGTGCGCAACAAGCTCTCCACCGCGCTCGGCTGGCGCGACATGGTGGGCCGCGGCTCCGGCGAGGCGTTCCAGCTGGAACTGAGCGGCAGCGGCACGGTGTACGTCCAGGCCTCGGAGGAGAAGCTGTGAGCGCCCCCGTCATCTTCGACCCGCACACCCTGCCCGTCGACGACAACGTCAACGCGTACACCTTCTGCGTGGAGCTCAAGGGCTCCCAGTGGTTCCTGCAGAAGGGCAAGATGATCGCCTACTACGGGCGGATCGAGTTCAACGGCATCGGCCACGGCCGGCTCGACCGGCTGGTGCGGACGTCGTTCCACTCGCCGCTGCACGCCGGCGACTGGGTGGTGGCCGAGGGCCAGGGCAAGATGCTGCTCGCGGACCGCGCCTTCGACGTGAACTCGTTCGACCTGGACAACGGCAATCTGACGATCCGGTCGGGGAACCTGCTGGCCTACCAGCCCACCCTGGCGCTGAAGCAGTCGATCGTGCCCGGGTTCGTGACGCTCATCGGGACCGGCAAGTTCGTCGCCGCCTCGAACGGGCCGGTGGTGTTCATGGAGCCGCCGCTGCGGGTGGATCCGCAGGCGCTGGTCGGCTGGGCGGACTGCCCCTCGCCCTGCCACCACTACGACCACGGCTACATGACCGGCGTGATGGGCGGCGTACGGGCGCTGACCGGGCTCGGCGGGGTCTCCGGCGAGGAGCACCAGTTCGAGTTCGTGGGTGCGGGTACGGTGCTCCTGCAGTCGACCGAGACACTGTTGCCGGAGCAGGCGACGGGCCACACACCGAACCAGCCGGGAGTTCCCGGACAGCACGGTTCCGGCCATTCTCCGCAGGGCGCACCGGGGGGCGTACCGCGCCTTCCCGGACAGCTGGGGGACCTCCAGCGTCGCTTCGGGCTGTGAGCGGTAGTCTGCGGAGTGTGACGCCCCTCGAACGTTTTCGAACGTGCGCGCCGGGAGCGGGGGCCCGGGTGCCCGGCGTCACACTCCGACAGTTCGTCCAGTATTCAACTTCTTAGGTAGAATCCATACATGGAGACCGAGACGGCCGTCCGCTGGCTCACCGACGCGGAACAGTGTGCCTGGCGCACGTACCTGGACGTCAACAGAATGCTGACGTACCAGATGGAGAAGGATCTGCAGCCCTTCGGGCTGACCAACAACGACTACGAGATCCTGGTCAATCTCTCCGAGGCGCCCGACCACCGCCTGCGCATGAGCGACCTCGCCGGCGCCACCCTGCAGTCGAAGAGCCGGCTCTCGCACCAGATCACCCGCATGGAGAACGCGGGACTGGTCCGCCGGGAGAACTGCGAGTCGGACCGGCGCGGGCTGTACGCCGTGCTCACCGACCAGGGCATGGAGACCATGCGCAAGGTCGCCCCGCACCACGTGGAGTCGGTGCGCAAGCACTTCATCGACCTGCTGACCTCCGCGGCGCTGACGGACCTGCACGAGTCCCTCAAGCCCGTCGCCGAACAGCTGCGCGGAGTCCGCGGCAAGCCGTAGCCCCGCGGCCGCGGCCGACACGTACGAAGAGCCCCTGTGCCGGTGCACAGGGGCTCTTCGTGTGTCCGTACGGGCCGTCAGTTGCCCGTCAGGCCCGCCACCAGCTCGTCCGCCGCCGCGTACGGGTCCAGCTCGCCGGCCACGATCCGCTGCGCCAGCGCGTCGAGGCGGCGGTCGCCGTGCAGGTCGCCGATCCGCTCCCGCAGCGCGGTGACCGCGATCGTCTCGACCTCGGTGGCCGCCCGGCGGGCCCGCCGCTCGGTGAGCACGCCGTGCTCCTCCATCCAGGCGCGGTGCTTCTCCAGCGCCTCGACCAGCTCGTCCACGCCCTCGGCGCGGGCCGCGACCGTCTTGACGATCGGCGGGCGCCAGTCGCCCAGACCGCGCGCCTCGCCGAGGCCCAGCATGTGGTTCAGCTCCCGGGCCGTCGCGTCCGCGCCGTCCCGGTCCGCCTTGTTGACCACGTACACGTCGCCGATCTCCAGGATGCCCGCCTTCGCGGCCTGGATGCCGTCGCCCATGCCCGGGGCCAGCAGGACCACGCTGGTGTCGGCCTGGGAGGCGATCTCCACCTCCGACTGGCCGACGCCGACGGTCTCCACCAGGATCACGTCGCAGCCCGCCGCGTCGAGGACGCGGATGGCCTGCGGCGCCGCCCAGGCGAGCCCGCCGAGGTGGCCGCGGGTCGCCATGGAGCGGATGTAGACCCCGGGGTCGGAGGCGTGCTCCGACATCCGGACCCGGTCGCCGAGCAGCGCGCCGCCGCTGAACGGGGACGACGGGTCGACGGCGAGGACGCCGACCCGCCTGCCCGCCTTGCGGTACGCGGTGACCAGCGCCGACGTCGACGTGGACTTGCCGACGCCGGGCGAGCCGGTCAGGCCGACCACGTACGCGCCGCCGGTGAGCGGCGCCAGCGTGGCCATCACCTCGCGCAGCTGCGGGGACGCCCCCTCCACGAGCGAGATCAGCCGGGCCACGGCGCGCGGCCGGCCCTCCCGTGCCTGGGCGACCAGTGCGGGGACGTCCACCATGTGCTCGCTGCTCCTTACGTGACAGGCGTGAGGGTTACTTGCCCGGGACGCGGACGATCAGCGCGTCGCCCTGACCGCCGCCGCCGCACAGCGCGGCCGCGCCGACGCCGCCGCCGCGACGCTTGAGCTCCAGCGCCAGGTGCAGCACCACACGGGCGCCGGACATGCCGATCGGGTGACCCAACGCGATGGCGCCGCCGTTGACGTTCACCTTTTCCGGGGTGACGCCGAGGTCCTTCATGGACTGGACGGCGACGGCCGCGAAGGCCTCGTTGATCTCGATGAGGTCGAGGTCCTCGACGCCCAGGCCCTCCTTCTTCAGGGCGTGCTGGATCGCGTTGGACGGCTGCGACTGCAGCGAGTTGTCCGGGCCCGCGACGTTGCCGTGGGCGCCGATCTCGGCGATCCACTCCAGGCCCAGCTCCTCGGCCTTCGCCTTGCTCATCACGACGACCGCGGCAGCGCCGTCGGAGATCTGCGAGGAGGTGCCGGCGGTGATGGTGCCGTCCTTGGCGAACGCCGGGCGCAGCTTGCCGAGCGACTCGGCGGTGGTCTCGGCGCGAACGCCCTCGTCATTCGAGAAGACGACCGGCTCGCCCTTGCGCTGCGGGATCTCGATCGGGGTGATCTCGGCCTCGAAGATGCCGTTCTTCTGCGCGGCGGCGGCGCGCTGGTGCGACAGCGCGGCGATCTCGTCCTGCTCGGGGCGGAGGATGCCGAGGCGGGTGTTGTGCTTCTCGGTGGACTCGCCCATGGCGACGTTCTCGAAGGCGTCGGTCAGACCGTCGTACGCCATCGCGTCGAGCATCTCGATCGCGCCGTACTTGTAGCCCTCGCGGGACTTCGGCAGCAGGTGCGGCGCGTTGGTCATGGACTCCTGGCCGCCGGCCACCACGATGTCGAACTCGCCGGCGCGGATCAGCTGGTCGGCCAGCGCGATGGCGTCCAGGCCGGAGAGACACACCTTGTTGATGGTGAGCGCCGGGACGTTCATCGGGATGCCCGCCTTGACGGCGGCCTGGCGGGCCGGGATCTGGCCGGCGCCGGCCTGCAGCACCTGGCCCATGATCACGTACTGGACCTGGTCGCCGCCGATGCCGGCGCGGTCGAGGGCGGCCTTGATGGCGAAGCCGCCGAGGTCCGCGCCCGAGAAGGACTTGAGGGAGCCGAGCAGGCGTCCCATGGGCGTGCGGGCGCCCGCGACGATCACTGACGTGGTACCGGTCGTTCCAGACATGAGGCACAGCCCCTTGGGATGAGAGGTGAACGAGGGTTTACCGCCACAGTACTGAGCGGTACCGGGCACGGTCACCGGCGAGCCGGTGTGACGGCGCGCACGTTGCGTAACCAGTGCTCAGGCGCTGCACTGGAGAAATGCTGACGCGTATCGACCACATCGGGATCGCCTGCTTCGACCTCGACAAGACTGTCGAGTTCTACCGTGCCACGTACGGTTTCGAGGTCTTCCACACGGAGGTCAACGAGGAGCAGGGCGTCCGCGAGGCCATGCTCAAGATCAATGAGACCTCCGACGGCGGCGCCTCGTACCTCCAGCTCCTGGAGCCCACCCGCGAGGACTCCACCGTCGCGAAGTGGCTGGCCAAGAACGGCGAGGGCGTGCACCACATCGCCTTCGGCACGGCCGACGTGGACGGGGCCGCCGCGGACATCCGGGGCAAGGGCGTACGGGTCCTCTACGACGAGCCGCGCATCGGCTCGATGGGGTCCCGGATCACCTTCCTGCACCCCAAGGACTGCCACGGCGTCCTCACGGAACTCGTCACCTCGGCCGAGCCCGGCTCGGCGGAGCACTGACCTCCGGATTCCTGGCCCGGTAGAGTGGGCGGCTCCGGGCCGGGGCCGGTCGGGGCCGCGCGCAGTGCGCGGCCGTCGAAGTCGGGGTATCCGATCTGCCACCATTCCCGGGGGGCGGCCGTTCGCCGGCGAACACCGCTCCTGAGACATCGCGACCAGGGTTGGGGTATCCCCTGCTCGAAGAGCTCGGGGAAGGATGGGACCGCGCAGTGCGGGGCTACGAACGCCAGGAGAGCCACCGGGCTGAAGACGACCATCTCTCGCGGTTCGAAGCCGAGATGGAGCGGCTGAAGACCGAGCGGGAGAAGGCCGTCCAGCATGCCGAGGACCTCGGGTACCAGGTCGAGGTGCTGCGCGCCAAGCTGCACGAGGCGCGCCGCACCATCGCGTCCCGGCCCTCCTCGTACGACAGCGCCGACCTCGGCTACCAGGCCGAGCAGATGCTGCGGACCGCCCAGATGCAGGCCGACCAGCTGCGCGTCGACGCCGAGCGGGAGCTGCGCGAGGCCCGCGCCCAGACCCAGCGCATCCTCCAGGAGCACGCCGAGCACCAGGCCCGGCTCCAGGCCGAACTGCACGCCGAGGCCGTGCAGCGCCGGCAGCGGCTCGACCAGGAGCTGAACGAGCGCCGGCAGACCGTCGAGGCGCACGTCAACGAGAACGTCGCCTGGGCCGAGCAGCTGCGCGCCCGCACCGAGTCCCAGGCCCGCCGGCTGATGGAGGAGTCCCGCGCCGAGGCCGAGCAGTCGCTCGGCGCCGCCCGCGCGGAGGCCGCCCGGCTCGCCGAGGAGGCCCGCCACCGGCTCACCACCGACGCGGAGAGCGCGCGGGCCGAGGCCGAGGCGCTGCTGCTGCGCGCCCGCAAGGACGCCGAACGGCTGCTCAACGCCGCCTCCACGCAGGCCCAGGAGGCCACCAGCCACGCCGAGCAGCTGCGCTCGTCCACCACCGTGGAGACCGACGCCGCCCGCCAGCAGGCCACCGAACTGTCCCGTACGGCGGAGACGCGGCTGCAGGAGGCCGAGGTACGGCTGCGCGAGGCGCGCGTCGAGGCCGAGCAGACCGTCTCCGAGGCGAAGGACGCGGCGGCCAAGCAGCTGGCGTCCGCCGAGTCCACCAACGAGCAGCGCACCCGTACGGCCAAGGCGGAGATCGCCCGGCTGGTCGGCGAGGCCACCAAGGAGGCGGAGGCCCTCAAGGCCGAGGCCGAGGAGAAGCTCCGCGAGGCGACCGCCGAGGCCGACAAGGTCGTCGCGGAGGCGGCGGAGAACGCCCGTACGACCGCCGCCGAGGACTCCGCCGCCCAGCTCGCCAAGGCCGCCCGCAACGCCGAGGAGGTGCTCACCAAGGCGTCCGAGGACGCCCGGGAGACCACCCGCAAGGCGTCCGAGGAGGCGGAGCGGATCCGCCGCGAGGCCGAGTCCGAGGCGGACCGGCTGCGCGCCCAGGCCGAGGAGCAGGCCGACGAGCTGCTCGGCTCGGCGAAGGACGACACCAAGGATTACCGCGCCAAGACGGTCGAGCTGCAGGAGGAGGCGCGCCGGCTGCGCGGCGAGGCCGAGCAGCTGCGGGCCGAGGCGATCGCCGAGGGCGAGAAGATCCGCGGCGAGGCCCGGCGCGAGGGCGTGCAGCAGATCGAGGAGTCGGCGAAGACCGCCGAGGAGCTGCTGACCAAGGCGAAGGCGGACGCGGACGAGCTGCGCACCGGCGCGGCCGCGGAGAGCGAGCGGGTCAAGACCGAGGCGGTCGAGCGCGCCCAGACGCTGCGCACCCAGGCCGAGGAGACCCTGGAGCGCACCCGCGCCGAGGCGGACCGGCTGCGCGCCGAGGCCGAGGAGCAGGCCGAGTCGGTGAAGGCGGCGGCCGAGCGGGACGCGGCCGGCACGCGCGAGGAGGCCGCACGGGCCGCCGCGGCGCGGCGCGCCGAGGCGGCGGACGAGCTGACCCGGCTGCACTCCGAGGCCGAGACCCGCGTGGAGAACGCCGAGCGGGAGCTGAGCGAGGCCCGCACGGAGAGCGAGCGGATCCGCCGTGAGGCGGCCGAGGAGACCGAACGGCAGCGCGCCGAGGCGGCGGAGCGCATCGGCACGCTGCAGGCGCAGGCCGAGCAGGAGGCCGAACGGCTGCGCACCGAGGCCGCCTCGGACGCCTCGGCCTCGCGCGCCGAGGCCGAGAACGCCGCGGTGCGGCTGCGGACGGAGGCGTCCGCGGAGGCGGAGCGGCTCAAGTCCGAGGCGCAGGAGACCGCGGACCGGGTGCGCGCCGAGGCGGGCTCCGCGGCCGAGCGGGTCGCGGCGGAGGCCGCGGAGGCGCTGTCCGCGGCGCAGGAGGAGGCCAACCGGCGGCGCCGGGAGGCCGAGGAGACGCTGACGTCGGCCCGTACCGAGGCGGACGGCGAGCGGGCCCAGGCCCGGGAGCAGAGCGAGGAGTTGCTGGCCTCCGCCCGCAAGCGGGTGGAGGAGGCGCAGACCGAGGCGCACCGGCTGGTCGAGGAGGCCGACGCGCGGGCGACCGAGACCGTCGGCGCCGCCGAGCAGACCGCGCAGGAGGTGCGGGACTCGGTCTCCGGGCTGCGCGAGCAGGCCGAGGAGGAGATCTCCGGGCTGCGCAGCGCCGCCGAGCACGCCGCGGAGCGCACGAAGACCGAGGCGCAGGAGGAGGCGGACCGGGTCCGCTCCGACGCGTACGCGGAGCGGGAGCGGGCCACCGAGGACGCGAACCGGGTCCGGGAGCGCGCCTCGGAGGAGGCGGAGGCCGCGAAGTCGCTGGCCGAGCGGACGGTCGCGGACGCGATCGCCGAGGCGGACCGGCTGAAGACGGAGACCGCTGAGTACGCCCAGCGGATCCGCACCGAGGCGTCGGAGTCGCTGGCGCAGGCCGAGCAGGACGCGGCGCGCACCCGGGCGGAGGCCCGGGAGGACGCCAACCGGATCCGGTCGGAGGCGAGCGAGCTGCTGTCGGCGGCGCGGGCCGAGGGCGAGCAGCTCGCCGACGAGGCGCGGCAGGCCGCGGACCAGCGGCGCGCGGACGCGGCGGAGCAGGCGGACCGGCTGGTCGGCGAGGCGACGGCGGAGGCCGAGCGGATCCTCGCGGAGGCGGCGGAGCTCCAGTCCACGACGGAGCAGGACGCGCAGCGGCTGCGGGCCGAGGCCGAGCAGGTCAAGCGGGACGGCGAGGCGCACGCCGAGGCGCTGCGGGTGGCCGCGCTGGCCGATGCGGAGCAGGTCCTCGACGAGGCCCGGCAGACGGCGGACAAGCGGCGCGCGGACGCCGCCGAGCAGGCCGACCAGCTCGTCGCCGAGGCGACGGGCGAGGCCGAGCGGATGGCCGTGGAGGCCGCGGACGAGGCGGAGCGGCTGCGGGCCGAAGCCGCCGAGACGGTGGGCCAGGCGCAGCAGGCGGCGGAGCGGATCCGCGTCGAGGCGGAGCGGGTGAAGGCGGACGCGGAGGCGGCCGCCGAGCAGCTGCGTTCCGAGGCGCGGGCGGAGGCGGACCGTACGCTCGACGAGGCCCGGGAGGCCGGCGCCAAGAAGCGTTCGGACGCGGCCGAGCAGGCGGACCAGCTCATGGCGAAGGCCCAGGAGGAGGCGCTGCGCGCCACCACCGAGGCGGAGACGCAGGCGGACACGATGGTCGGCGCGGCCCGCAAGGAGGCCGACCGGATCGTCGGGGAGGCGACCGTCGAGGGCAACTCGCTGGTGGAGAAGGCCCGTGCGGACGCGGACGAGCTGCTGGTCGGGGCGCGCAGCGACGCGACGGCCATAAGGGAGCGCGGCGAGGAGCTGCGGGTCCGGGTCGAGGGCGAGATCGAGGAGCTGCACGAGCGGGCGCGGCGCGAGACGGCCGAGCAGATGAAGACGGCCGGCGAGCGCGTCGACAAGCTGGTCAAGGCGGCGACCGAGCAGCGCGAGGACGCGGACAGGAAGGCCAAGGACCTGGTCTCCGACGCGACTTCGGAGGCGAGCAAGGTCCGGATCGCCGCGGTCAGGAAGGCCGAGGCGCTGCTCAAGGAGGCCGAGCAGAAGAAGGCCTCGCTCGTCGCCGAGGCGGAGCGGATCAAGGCGGAGGCGGAGCGCGAGTCGGAGAAGATGATCTCCGAGGGGCAGCGCGAGCTGGATGTGCTGGTGCGCCGGCGCGAGGACATCCAGGCCGAGATCTCCCGTGTCCAGGACGTGTTGGAGGCGTTGGAGTCTTTCGAGGCTCCGTCCACGGGTTCGAAGGATGGAGTCAAGGCGGGCGCCTCCGCGGGAGCCACACGTTCGAGTGGCAAGCCCTCCGAGGGCTAGCCACTCAAAAGGCTGGACATTCTCCAGATCAAACGGGCATACGCTCGATGACACGCCGCTTCGACCCCTAGGATTCCCCCTAACACCTCACCGGTCTCATTCGACAGGAACCCCATGAGCGACACTTCCTCCCCCTTCGGCTTCGAGCTCGTGCGGCGTGGTTACGACCGCGGTCAGGTGGACGACCGCATTACCAAGCTCGTCGCCGACCGTGACAGTGCTCTGGCCCGGATCACCTCTCTCGAGAAGCGCATCGAGGAGCTGCACCTCGAGACGCAGAACGCCCAGGCGCAGGTCACCGACGCCGAGCCGTCCTACGCCGGCCTCGGCGCCCGCGTCGAGAAGATCCTCCGTCTCGCCGAGGAGGAGGCGAAGGACCTGCGCGAGGAGGCCCGTCGCGCCGCCGAGCAGCACCGCGAGCTCGCCGAGTCGGCCGCCCAGCAGGTGCGCAACGACGCCGAGTCGTTCGCTTCCGAGCGCAAGGCGAAGGCCGAGGACGAGGGCGTCCGGATCGTCGAGAAGGCGCAGGGCGAGGCCAACAACCTGCGCGCCGAGGCGCAGAAGGACGCGCAGTCCAAGCGCGAGGAGGCGGACGCCCTCTTCGAGGAGACCCGCGCCAAGGCCGCCCAGGCCGCCGCGGACTTCGAGACCAACCTGGCCAAGCGCCGCGAGCAGTCCGAGCGCGACCTGGCGTCCCGTCAGGCCAAGGCCGAGAAGCGCCTCGCGGAGATCGAGCACCGCGCCGAGCAGCTGCGCCTGGAGGCCGAGAAGCTGCGTACGGACGCGGAGCGCCGCGCCCGCCAGACGGTGGAGACCGCGCAGCGTCAGGCCGAGGACATCGTGGCCGACGCCAACGCCAAGGCGGACCGGATCCGCAGCGAATCCGAGCGCGAGCTCGCCGCGCTGACGAACCGCCGCGACTCCATCAACGCCCAGCTGACCAACGTCCGCGAGATGCTGGCCACGCTGACCGGCGCGGCGGTGGCCGCGGCCGGTTCCCCGGCGGACGACGAGCCGGTGACCCGCGGCGTCCCGGCGCAGCAGTCCCGGTAACCCCGCGCCTGCGGAACAGATCGGCGAGGAACCCTCCGTCACTGCGGTGGCGGGGGGTTTTTCGCGCCCTTAGTTTGGTACGCATGATCGAGCTCGAGGGGCTGACGAAGCGGTTCGGGGCGAAGACGGCGGTCGACGATCTCTCCTTCCGGGTGCGGCCCGGCATGATCACCGGGTTCCTGGGGCCGAACGGTGCGGGCAAGTCGACGACGATGCGGATGGTGCTCGATCTGGACAACCCGACGAGCGGGACGGTCCGGATCGACGGGCGGCACTACCGGGAGCTCGAGGAGCCGCTGAAGTACATCGGGGCGCTCCTTGACGCGAAGGCGATGCACGGCGGGCGCAACGCGTACAACAACCTGCTCTGTCTGGCCCAGGCGAACCGGATCCCGGCGAGCCGGGTCGGCGAGGTGCTCGATCTGGTGGGTCTGACGGCGGTGGCGCGGAAGAAGGTGAAAGGTTTCTCGCTGGGCATGGGTCAGCGGCTGGGAATCGCCTCTGCACTGCTCGGCGATCCGGAGATCCTGATGTTCGACGAACCGGTCAATGGTCTGGACCCCGAGGGAATTCACTGGATCCGCAATCTGATGAAGGCGCTGGCCGCGGAAGGCCGGACGATCTTCGTTTCCAGCCATCTGATGAGTGAAATGGCGCTGACCGCGGATCACTTGATCGTGATCGGGCAGGGGCGGCTGCTTGCGGACACCTCGATGGCGGATTTCATTCGGCAGAATTCCCGGAGTTACGTACGGCTGCGCTCTCCACAGCACGAGCGGCTGATCGAGGTGCTGCGGGAGAACGGCTTCCAGCCGGTGGTGGCCGGCGGCGGCACGCTCGAGGTGGACGGGACGACCACGGAGAAGCTCGGCGAGCTGGCGGCGGCGCACCATCTGGTGCTGCACGAGCTGAGCGCCCAGCAGGCCTCCCTGGAGGAGGCGTTCATGCAGATGACGGCGGCGGCGGTGGAGTACCACGCGCACGGCACGGTCGCGCACGGCGGCGGAGACCAGCCGCCCGCGGCGCCGGGTCCGCACTGGGGCCAGAACTACAAGGGGGCCTGAACGATGGCATCGGTACCCGCGGTCCTGCAGTCCGAGTGGACCAAGATCCGTACGGTCTCCTCGACGATCTGGACGCTGGCGAGCGCGCTCGTGGTGACGGTGGCGATGGGCGCGGCGCTGTCCGCGCTGCTCAACTCGACCTTCGACGACCTCTCGGTCGCCGAGCAGGCGACCTTCGACCCGACGTTCGTGAGCTTCTCCGGGATGGTCCTCGGGCAGCTGGCGATGGTGGTGTTCGGGGTGCTGGTGGTGGGCACGGAGTACTCCTCCGGCATGATCCGCACCTCGCTGGCCGCGGTGCCGCAGCGGGCCACGTTCATGTTCAGCAAGGTCGCCGTGGCGGCGCTGCTCGCCCTGGTCGTGGGCATGGCGACGAGCTTCCTGACCTTCTTCCTGGGCCAGGCCCTGCTGGGCGAGCACCGGACCACGATCGGCGCGGACAACGTGCTGCGGGCCGTGATCGGCGGCGGCCTGTACATGGGGCTGATCGCGGCGTTCTCGATGGGCGTGGCGATGATGCTCCGCTCGTCGATGCTGTCGCTGGGCATCCTGGTGCCGTTCTTCTTCCTGGTCTCCCAGATCCTGTCCGCGGTGCCGAAGGCCAAGGAGGTGGCCCGGTACTTCCCGGACCAGGCCGGCTCCAAGATCATGCAGGTGCTGCCGAACGCACTGGACCAGGAGGAGGCCCCGTACGGCCCCTGGGCCGGCCTCGGCATCATGGTGCTCTGGGTGGCGGCGGCGCTGGCCGGGGGCTGGCTGGTGCTGCGCAAGCGGGACGCGTAGGCGCGACGCGTAGCCCTCAGGCCCCGGTGGTGGAGCCGGGGCGGACGATCATGAGGACGACGACGACCGCCCACAGCAGGTTGAAGATCCCGGTGGTCATGTGGAGCCGCTTGACGAGCCCGGAGCGGCGGTCGGCGCCGGCGTCCCGGTCGTCGAGGAGCCGCTCCTGCCCGGGGAGGATCACGGCCAGGAGCAGGACGGCGGCGGCGATCGTGAGGACGATCGAGGCGAGCAGCCAGGCGTCGGTGAGGACGCCCATCTGCCCGGCCGTGGCGATCCCGAAGACGGGCACGGCGACCCCGACGTACGTGTAGCCGCGGCAGATCCGGTGCAGGATCCCGGCCGTCCCGTCACCGCCGCCGGCCGGGGCGGCCGCGCCGTACCGCGGGAACATCGAGGCGGCGACGGCGACCGGGCCGATGGCGAGGATCGCGGCGAGGACGTGGAGCGAGAGCAGCAGCTTGGTCACGGGGGGTCCCTTGCGTCACGGATAGATTGGCTGCCAATCCAAATGGGCCACCCAGAGACCTATCACGCGGACCCTCCGCTTGGGTAGGCTGCCTGACCATGAAGACGGATGCGGTACGCGGGCATCTCGACGGACTGCTGCTGTCCGTCCTGGAAGCGGGCCCGCTGCACGGCTACGCGATCATCACCGCGGTGCACGAGCGCAGCGACGGCGTGCTCGAGCTGCGCAAGGGCACCATCTACCCGGCTCTCAACCGCCTGGAGCGGCTGGGGCTGCTGCGCAGCACCTGGCAGTCGGAGGGCGAGCGCAAGCGGCGCTGCTACGAGCTCACCGACGCCGGCCGCCGCGGCCTGGACGAGGAGCGCACCACCTGGCGCGCCTTCACGGCGGCGATCGGCGCGGTCCTGGAGCCGCCGCGCGCCCCGGGCCACGCGACATGAGGCCGGCCGGGAACGCCCTCCTGGACGCCCACCTGGCCGAACTGGCGTCCGCCCTGCACGGCCCGGCGAGGGCCAAGGCCCGGCTCCTCGGCGAACTGCGCGAGGGCCTGGAGGACGCGGTCCGGGACCAGTCCCCGGGCACGGCCCGGGACGAGGCGACCCGGGCGGCGATCCGGGACTTCGGCACGCCGTCGGAACTCGCCCCCGGCTTCCAGCGCGAGCTGACGGTCGCCCAGGCCCGCCGGACCGCCCGCGCGGTGCTGCTGCTGGTCCCGCTGCTGTTCCTGTGCCGGTACGCGGCCGAGCTCGCCGCCGGGCACGCGGCACGGCTGGTCTTCGTCCCACTGGCGGGCGTGGCGGCGCTCACGGCCCTGGCCGCCGCGGTCCTGCTGGCCGCCACCGGACCGCTCTCCCGCCATGTGCCCGTACCCGACCGGCTGCCGCTCCTGGTCGCCTGGACGGGCACCACGGCGGCCACGGCCCTGGCCCTGAGCGCCCTGGCCCTCACCCTGGCCGCCGCCCTCACGGCGAACTGGCCCCTGGCCGCGGCCGCCGCGGGACTCATGGCCGTCTGCCACGCCCATCTGGCCGCCGCCTCCCGGGCCTGCCGCCGCTGCGCACACCTCCCCACGGGTCCGTGACGGACCGCTTCCGCTTTTCCGGCTCCATGGAACCGTCCAGGCGGCGATAGGCTCCTCACTCGTACGGGGGCCTTGGGCCGAGGGCCACTGCCCCGACACCGACCTGAGCTGTCGATGGGGCTGGAGAATGATCGAGGCAGTCGGCCTGACCAAGCGCTACGGCGCCAAGACCGCCGTGGACGACCTGTCCTTCCAGGTACGGCCCGGCGCCGTCACCGGCTTCCTGGGGCCCAACGGCTCCGGCAAGTCGACGACCATGCGCATGATCCTCGGGCTCGACGCGCCCACCGCCGGGCGGGTCACCATCGGCGGCCACCCCTACCGGGAGCTGCCCAACGCGCCCCGGCAGGTCGGGGCGCTGCTCGACGCCAAGGCCGTGCACGGCGGGCGCAGCGCGCGGAACCACCTGCTGTCGCTGGCCCAGCTGGCCGGGATCCCGCCGCAGCGGGTCGACGAGGTGCTCGGCGTCGTCGGCCTGCAGGACGTGGCGCGGCAGCGGTCCAAGGGCTACTCGCTGGGCATGGGCCAGCGGCTCGGCATCGCGGCCGCGCTGCTCGGCGACCCGCAGGTGCTGCTCTTCGACGAGCCGGTCAACGGGCTCGACCCGGAGGGCATCCTCTGGGTGCGGAACCTGATGAAGAAGCTGGCCGCCGAGGGGCGGACGGTGTTCGTGTCCAGTCACCTCATGAGCGAGATGGCGCTGACCGCCGACCATCTGATCGTGATCGGCCGCGGCCGGCTGCTCGCCGACATGAGCGTGCCGGAGTTCATCGCCGCCAACTCCGCCGACTTCGCCCGCGTCCGCACCCCGCAGGACGCCCCGGAGCAGCGCGAGAAGCTGGCCGCCGCGCTCGCCGAGGCGGGCGGCCGGGTGCTCTCCGAGCGGGACGGCGCGCTGCGGGTGACCGGGCTGCCGCTGCCCCGGATCAGCGACCTCGCGCACGAGGCGGACGTACGGCTGTGGGAGCTGTCGCCGCACCAGGCGTCACTGGAGGAGGCGTACATGCGGCTGACGCAGAGCGCCGTCGACTACCGCTCCACCGAGGACCAGCTCGCCGGGCTCCAGCCGCCGCAGCCGGCGTACGGCCACACCGCCGCGCCGGACCCGGTGGTCCCCGACGTGCCGGTGGAGGGCTGGTACGCCCCGCCGCCGCCCGGAGCGCAGCCGTACCCGACCGAGACCCCGACCCACCAGGACCGGCAGCAGCCGGCCGAGCGGCCCGAGGACGCCCGATGACCACTCCCCCGGCGCAGCAGGCCAGCTCGCACGCCCCCGGCTCGTACGCGCCCGACGCGTACGCCCCCGACGCGTACGTCTCCCCCATCCCGGTCCGCCGGGCCCATCTCGGCGACGCGCTCGCCTCGGAGTGGACCAAGATCCGCTCCGTGCGCTCCACCCTGTGGACGCTCGGCGTGCTGGTGCTGCTGATGGTCTCGATCGGCCTCGGCGTCGCCGTTCTGGTCGCGGCCAGCGGTGTGGGCTCCGAGAGCGACCCCGCCCTCGGGCTGGGCTTCTTCGGCATCCTGCCGGGATCGATCTGCGTGATCACCCTCGGCGTGCTGACCATCGCCTCCGAGTACGGCACCGGCATGATCCGCACCACGCTGACCGCCTGCCCCAGCCGCGGCCGGGTGCTGGCCGCCAAGTCGATCGTCTTCTTCCTGCTGGTCTTCGCCATCACCACCGTGACCGCGACGCTGGTCGCCCTCGCCCAGTACGCGATGGTGGGCGGGCCCGTGCCGAGCGCCGGAGCGTGGCTGCGCGCCTCCGTCGGGGTCGGGCTCTACGTCGCCCTGCTCGGGCTGCTCTCGCTGGCGGTCGGCGCGATCATCCGGCACTCGGCCGGCGCGATCACGATCATGATCGGGGTGCTGCTGCTGCCGCTGGTGGCGGGGCTGTTCATGTTCACGGAGTCCCTGAGGGGCCTTCAGGAGGCGCTGTTCATGTACGCCGTGCCCTCGCAGATGATCGCGCTGTACGCCGACGTCCCGCCGTTCGGCGCCGGCGGGCCGTCCGGCTGGGAGCCGGTGCTGATCCTGTTCGGCGTCACCGGCCTCGCCCTCGGCGCCGCGTACGCGGCGATGCGCGCACAGGACGTCTGACGCCGTCGACGTCGCTGACGTCGCTCCGGCGAAGGGCTCAGTGGCGCGGTGCGTTACGGGACCGCTGCACCCGTGAGGTGCGGCGGTCCTTCGCGTTCCAGCACGCCTTGTGCCAGTGCCGCCGGTCGTCCACTCCCCCGTACTCCGGCCAGGCCACCACGTGCGGCGCGCCCGCCGGGATCTCCTGGTCGCAGCCGGGGCAGCGGTAGCGCTTGCCCGGGGAGCTCGCGCCGGCCACGAGCCGCACGTACCACTCCTCGCCCTGCCACGTCTCGGTGCGCTGCGCGCCGCCGTAGCGGTCCCCCGGCTCGTCCTGCGGGGCCGCCGGGTTATCGCCGCCTCGGGAGCGGTTGCGACGCGGGGACACGGGACACCTCACAGGGCCGGGGACGGCGGACGGTTCCCTCCAGCGTACGGGCCGCCGTGCGCCGCTCCGGCCCACCCGGACGGCGGTGTTACCGGAAAATCGCAACAACTTGCCGCCCGCCCGTTGCCTTTGGCACGTGTCAGACGTTGATGCGTAGAGGGGGAGTACCGCGTCGGCCGCAAGGAGGCAGAAGCGATGCGCGTGGGTACGTTTGTCCTGGCCGCCCAGTTCCCCGGCCAGGGGCCGGGGGAGGCACTGCACCGGGCGGTGCGGACGGCCGAACTCGTGGAGGAGTCCGGGCTCGACTCGGTCTGGCTGGCGGAGCACCACTTCGTGCCGTACGGCGTGTGCCCGTCCGCGGTCACGCTGGCCGCGCTGATGCTGGGGCGCACGCGCCGGATCCGGGTCGGCACGGCGGTGAGCGTGCTGCCGACGGCCCATCCGGTGGCGCTCGGCGAGCAGGCGGCGCTGCTGCATCTCACCTCCGGCGGGCGGTTCACCCTTGGCGTGGGCCGGGGCGGGCCGTGGGTGGACCTGGAGGTCTTCGGCGCCGGTCTCGAGGCGTACGACCAGGGCTTCCCGGAGTCGCTGGACCTGCTGCTGCGCTGGCTGGGCGAGCCGCGGGTCGGGGCGGACGGCGAGCGGTACGCGTTCCGCGAGGTCGCGGTGGTGCCGCGGGCGGACGAGCTGGTCGGCGGCGAGGAGGGCCCGGAGGTCGTGGTCGCCTGCACCTCGCAGAACAGTGTGCGGCTGGCCGCGGAGCGCGGGCTGCCGATGCTGCTCGGGATGCACTGCGGGGACGAGGAGAAGGCGGAGATGGTCGCCGCCTGGCGGCGGTGCGCGCGGGAGGCCGGCCGGAGCGCCGAGGAGATCGAGCGGATCGGGCGCGGCCATGTCTCGGCGGGCGTGATGCAGCTCGCCGACCGCACCGCGGACGCGGCGGAGGCGCTGGTCAAGGCGATGCCCGGCTGGCTGAAGCAGGGGCTCGACGCGCATGTGACGGTGGATGGCCGGTTCCGCTCGATGCGGGACCCGGTGGCGTACACGGAGCTGCTGTGCGGACTGCACCCGGTGGGCACCCCGCGGCTCGCCGCCGACCGGCTGGCGGCCACCGCCGAGCGCACCGGGATCACCCGCTTCGCCCTGCTCGCGGAGGGCACGGGCGACCTCGCGGCCACGGAGGAGAACGTCCGGAGGATGGGCGCGGAGGTCCTGCCCCTGCTGAGCTGAGGCGGTCCGCCGGCCGACAGGGGCGGCGGCGGGCGCCGGCGGCCGACGGCCGCCGCTCCCGCACCGGAAGGATCTCCCCCGTCAGGGACCTCCTCCGCTGCGGAAGCGGCGGCACAAGACATCAGCGGTCGCGGGCCATCAGCAGTCGCGCAGTTCGGGCGACTGGTTGAGCAGCTGTCCGCGGACGGAGGTGAAGCGGGCCAGCCGCTCGTCCACCGAGGCGGCCAGCGGGAAGACCGCCACACGGTGGCAGTTCTGGAAGGCGAGACGCACGCCGAAGTGCCGCTGCAGCGCACCACGGATCGCGTCGCTCGCCAGCGCGCGCAGCAGCTGGCCGCGCGCCTGCTCGTCCGGCGGCGGCGTCTGGTTGTCGGCGAACTCTCCGCCGTCCACCTTCAGCTGGGCCACCAGGGAGCTGATCATCTCCCACGCGTACGGCAGGGAGGTCCGGACGCAGTCGACGAAGTCGGCTTCGTCGACCTCGCCTCGCTCGGCCTGTTCCAACAGCGCCGGTGAGACGTCGAGCGACATGTGTTCTCCTCTCGCGACCCCGTGTCGCGGGGTCTTCCGGGCAGGGATCGGAGGACGACCGTCCACAACGCAGCGTGCACGGACGACGACCTCCTGCTAACACGGTAAGCGTGCAGTCCGGACCGCACCAGGAGATTGGGAACACAACCGGCCAATAACGAACGGGAGTTTAGGCGCGAATCGCGCCGAGGAGCGACGGCGTTGTAGCGTTGCGCACCATGCGTCTCGTCATTGCCCGTTGTTCCGTGGACTACGCGGGCCGGCTCACCGCCCATCTGCCCTCCGCACCCCGCCTGATCCTGGTGAAGGCGGACGGCAGCGTCTCCATCCACGCGGACGACCGCGCGTACAAACCGCTCAACTGGATGTCCCCGCCGTGCACCCTCAAGGAGGGTGTCGACGGCGAAGAAGGCGTCTGGACCGTGGTGAACAAAGCGGGCGAGAAACTGATCATCACGATGGAGGAGATCATGCACGACTCCTCCCACGAACTCGGCGTCGACCCCGGCCTCATCAAGGACGGCGTGGAAGCACACCTGCAGGAGCTGCTCGCCGACCGCATCGAGACGCTGGGCGAGGGCTACACGCTGATCCGCCGCGAGTACCCGACCGCGATCGGCCCGGTGGACATCCTGTGCCGGGACGCCGACGGCGCGACGGTCGCGGTGGAGATCAAGCGGCGCGGCGAGATCGACGGCGTCGAGCAGCTGACCCGCTACCTGGAGCTGCTGAACCGCGACCCGCACCTCGCGCCGGTGAAGGGTGTCTTCGCCGCGCAGGAGATCAAGCCCCAGGCCCGGGTCCTCGCGACGGACCGCGGCATCGACTGCGTGGTCCTGGACTACGACGCCCTGCGCGGCATCGAGGACGACAAGCTGCGGCTGTTCTGAGCGCTTCGAGCGCTTCCGACGTGTGACGGCCCCTGTCCGGCGAGAGCCGGGCGGGGGCCGTCGTGCGTTCCGTCGTGCGCGGGGCGGCGTCAGAGGCCGGTGGGGCTGCCCGCGGCACCGCCGGTGGGGTCGGTCGGGTCCGGGTTCGTCGGGTCCGGATTCGTGGGGTCCGGGTTCGTCGGATCCGGGTTCGTGGGGTCCGGGTTCGTCGGGTCCGGGTCGGTCGGATCGGGGTTCGTGGGGTCCGGGTCGGTCGGATCCGGATCCGTCGGGTCCGTGGGCGTCGGCTTGGTCGTCCCCGGCTTCGTCGGGCTGGTCGGCTTCGTGCTCGTGCCGCCCGTACCGGACGGAGGCCTGGTGGAGGTGCCGCCGGACGTCGTGGAGTCCGTCGGGTCGGTGTCGTCGGAGCCGGTGGGGGAACCGCTCTCGCCCGGAGTGGCCTCGCCGGAGGGATCCGGGGTGCCGTCGGGGGCGTCGGTCTCGCCCTCGGCGGGCGTCTCGGTGTCGTAGCCGTCGTCGTAGCCGTCGTCGCCGGTGGTCTGGTCGGAGGTGACCCGGTTCGAGCCGGGGTCCTCGTCGCCGGAGGTCGCGCCGAGGGTGACCACGGTCCCCAGTACGGCGACGAGCAGCGCGCCCGCGCCCGCGGCGATCAGGTTGCGGCGGGCGCCGAGCAGGCCGCGGCGGCCGGGGCCGGAGGCCGGTTCGGACGCGGCGGTGCCGGCCAGGGCCACCGTCGGCCCGTCGTCGGGGAAGTCGGGGAAGTGCTGGACGGTCGGGAACGGCGCGCGTTCCTTCACCAGGGCCGCCGTCGTGTCGACGGCCGGCGCGGCCGGCTCCTCGTGCAGGTCGCCGGGCAGGTCCAGCGGGCTGCCGCCGCGGTCCGCGACCAGGGCCAGCGCCCGGCGCCCGGCGACGGTGCCGCGCTTGTCGGCGAGCGCGCCGCGCAGTGCGATGGAGGCCTCCAGCTCGGCGCGGGCCCGCTCCAGGTTGCCCGCGCACAGCGCGAGCACGCCCAGCTCGTGGTGGAAGTAGGCCTCCTCGGCGACCTCCCCGGCCCGCCGGGCGGCCTCCTGGCCGGCCCGCAGGGCGCGCTCCCAGGCCCCCCAGTGCAGCCCGGAGGCGAACACCGGCGCGGCGCTGCGCGCGAGCAGGACGGCGGCGCTGACGTGCCCGGCCTCCTGGCTGGGCTGCAGCGCGACCAGCGCGCAGATCAGCGCGTCCGACTCGGCGGCGGCGCGTTCGGGGGTGACGGAGGGGTGGCCGGACCACCAGGCGTAGTGCTGGGCGACGGTGTGCGCGTGGCCGACGGTGTCCTCGGCGTAGCCGGAGGCGACGAGCTGGGTGAGGACGCCGGGGGCGAGGCGGTAGCGGGCGCCGACGGGGCTGAGCAGTCCGCAGCCGGTGAGCTCGCCGAGCGCGGCGTCGGCGTGGGTGTCGCCGACGAGGGCGGGCAGGTGCGCGGGGTGCGGGACCTCGCCGCCGAGGGCGACGGCGAACCGCAGGGTGTCCTGGGCGGACCGGCCGAGCCGGGAGGCGAGCAGGGCGGCCGGCGCGGCGCCCTCGCCGATGGTGGGCAGCGGGACGTCGGAGCGGTCGGCCGCCCCGGGTATGCCGGAGACGCGGACCCGGGTGCCGTCCTCGGCGGGCCGGCCGGGGCCGCCGAAGGCCTCGTCGAGCGCGCCGAAGGCGTCGAACTCGTCGAAGGCCTCGTTCTGCTCGGGCCCGGCGCGCAGCTTGTCGCGCTGCCGCAGCAGCGCCCCGGCCTGTACGAAGCGCAGCGGCAGCCCCTCGGACTCGAACCAGAGGTCGCCGGCCCAGTTGGCCTCGTCGTCGCTGAGGGTGCGGCCGACGGCCGCCTCCAGGAGCTCCACGGCGGCGGCGCGGCCGAGGCCGGCGAGGGCGACCTCCTCGACGTGGGCGTCGGCGGACGGCGCGGCGACGTCGGGCGCGGCGGCGAGCAGGTAGGCGCACTCGGGGGTGGCGGCGAGCAGCTCGTCGAGGGCGGCGCCGCCGAGTTCGAGGTCGTCGACGACGACGATCGCGCCGATCTCGCGGACGAGGTCGGTCAGGGCGGCGCGGTCGGGGCGGTGCGCGGGCAGGTGCATGACCGTGCCGAGCAGGTCGTACAGCAGCTCGGTGGCGGTGCGGTGGTGGCCCGAGAGGCGGACGACGCCGTCGGGGGCAAGGGTCGCGCAGTCGGCGGCGACCTCGTCGAGGAGCCGGCTGCGGCCGGAGCCGGCCGGTCCGGTGACGCGGGCGCTGCGGCCCCGGGAGAGCAGCTGGACGAGCCGCTCGCGCTCCTCCTGGCGTTCCAGGAGCGGGGGGCGGGGTACGGCGGGGCCGGGCGGCACGGGCGGGGCGGTGGCGCGGGCCCGGTCGGCGCGCTCCTCGGGGGTGCGGCGGCGCGGCGGCTGCGGCCGGTCTCCGGGCGGGCAGGCCTCGATCTCGCTGCCGTCGACCGGGTTGACGGTGAGCAGCAGGTCGCCGACGACGAGCTTGGCGGTGCGGGCGACGGGGGGCGCGGACTGGCCGAACTCGGACGTCAGCGGGTCCCGCTGGCTCCGCCGGGCGCTGCCCGCGCCCACGCGGTCGCCGTCCTTGTCGTAGTCGTCCGGTCCCCGGTGTATCGGGTCCATGGTGATGCCCCCAAAAAGAGCCTGCGCGCCGTGCCCCTCCCGGCCGCTCTGCACGCTCGCTGACGCTTCGGGTCCGGTGCCCGCCTGGTGGGTCTGTCAATCGGCGGGCGACCGAACCCTAGACCGACGGACCGCCTTCCGTCACGGGCGGGGTGCCACCCCGCCCGTGACGTCACGGTCTCGTGATGATTGAGCGGGTCGCCTGTTTCACACAGGTGCTTCACACGCGGGCCGCACGGGCGTCGCCTCGGACCTGGCGCCCGGGACGGGTCGCTTCGAACCTGTCGCCCGGTACGGATCGCTTCAGACGCGCGGCAGCGACTCCGCGGCCAGCCCGCCCTCGATGGCGAGGATGCGGTGCAGCCGGGTGGCCACGAGCAGCCGCTGCATCTGGGGCGGGACGCCCCGCAGCACGAGCCGGCGGCCGCAGCGGCCGGCCCGACGGTGCGCGCCCATGATGACCCCGAGCCCGGTGGCGTCCCAGGAGTCGAGACCGGTCAGGTCGAGGACCAGGTCGCCGGCTCCGTCGTCGACGGCCGAGTGGAGGACCGTACGGGCGTCCGCCGCGCTGCGGACGTCGAGGCGGCCCCCGACGACCAGCTCGGCATGGTCGCCCCTGATGTGCATATGCGCTCCCCGAGAGTGCTTCGTCTATGCAACAACTGACTGCCGGACCGGCAGAAGCGTTGCGCCTTGTAAGCGAACCGAGACCGAATTCACCCGTGGGGGTGATGGCGGGTCAGTACGTGTAGAAGCCCTGCCCGCTCTTGCGGCCGATGTCACCCGCGTCCACCATCCGGCGCATCAGCTCCGGCGGGGCGAACTTCTCGTCCTGGGACTCGGTGTAGATGTTGCTCGTGGCGTTGACGAGGATGTCGACGCCGGTGAGGTCGGCGGTGGCCAGCGGGCCCATGGCGTGACCGAAGCCCAGCTTGCAGGCGAGGTCGATGTCCTCGGCGGTCGCCACGCCGGATTCGTACAGCTTGGCGGCCTCGACGACCAGCGCGGAGATCAGGCGGGTGGTCACGAAGCCGGCCACGTCGCGGTTGACGACGATGCAGGTCTTGCCGACGGACTCGGCGAACTCCCGCGCGCCGGCGAGGGCTTCGTCGCTGGTCTTGTGGCCGCGGACCAGCTCGACGAGCTGCATCATCGGGACCGGCGAGAAGAAGTGCACGCCCACGACGGACTCCGGGCGCTCCGTCACCGCGGCGATCTTGGTGATCGGGATGGCGGAGGTGTTGGAGGCGAGGACCGCGCCGTCCTTGGCGATCTTGTCGAGGGAGCGGAAGATCTCGTGCTTGACCTCGAGCTTCTCGAAGACCGCCTCGACGACGACATCGGCGTCGGCGACCGCGTCGAGATCGGTGGTCGGGGTGATCCGGGCGAGGGCGGCCTCGGCGGCCTCCGCGTCCAGCTTCCCCTTGGCGACGAACTTGTCGTACGACGCCTTGATGCCGTCGGTGCCCCGGGTGAGAGCCGCGTCGGTGACGTCGCGCAGCACGACGTCCCAGCCCGCCTGGGCGGAGACCTGCGCGATTCCGGACCCCATGAGTCCGGCGCCGATGACGGCGAGCTTCCTGGCCACGTGTTCTCCCCTTAACGACTGTTCACCGATGACTCTCCGGCGGAGATTAGCGGCCTGGGGGCTTCGTGTGACCCGGAAGTAATACGCGTCACGCCCGGTTTGACGGACGTCACACTGACGACACCCCGTGGGAGGTATCTACGCTGGGGCCATGGTCAATCTGACGCGCATCTACACCCGCACCGGCGACCAGGGCACCACCGCCCTGGGGGACATGAGCCGCACCGCGAAGACCGATCTGCGGATCGCCGCCTACGCGGACGCCAACGAGGCCAACGCCGTCATCGGCACGGCCATCGCGCTCGGGGGGCTCGACGAGGAGGTCGTGAAGGTCCTCACGCGTGTGCAGAACGACCTGTTCGACGTGGGCGCGGATCTGTCGACGCCGGTGGTGGAGGACCCGAAGTACCCGCCGCTGCGGGTGGAGCAGAGCTACGTGGACAAGCTGGAGGCGGACTGCGACCGCTTCCTGGAGCGCCTGGACAAGCTGCGCTCCTTCATCCTGCCCGGCGGCACGCCCGGCGCGGCGCTGCTGCACCAGGCGTGCACGGTGGTCCGCCGCGCGGAGCGGTCCACGTGGGCGGCGGTCGAGGTGCACGGGGAGACCATGAACACCCTGACCGCCACCTACCTGAACCGCCTCTCAGACCTTCTCTTCATCCTGGCCAGGACGGCCAACCGGGAGGTCGGCGACGTCCTGTGGGTCCCGGGCGGGGAGCGCTGAGGGCTGGTCCTGCTGCTCCGGCTCCGGGGCCTTCTTGGGCCAGAGGGTGTAGCTGAGGGCGATCAGGCCGTGGATGCCGACGGCGCGCCAGGCGCCGTACATCCAGCTCTTCAGCGAAGACGTGTCGCCGTCGTCGCCCACGTACCACATGGCGGCCAGCAGCAGGACGGTGGCGACCGCGCCGCCGATCAGCGTGCCGAGCCAGATCCGGCCCTCGTGGCGGGCGCGGGCCATGCCGTACGGCGGTGCCTTCGGCGGCGGCGGGCCGCCGGCGAGGCGGTGTGCGGCGTGGCCGTCGAGCCACGTCACGGTGCGGTGGCCGTGGCCCACGGTGTAGCCGATGTACAGCGCGGCCAGTCCGTGCTTCCAGTCCGGCGCGGCTCCGTTCTTGAGGTCGATCGCCGTCACGACGAGCAGCAGGACCTCCAGCAGCGGCTCGCACAGCAGCAGGGCCATGCCCAGGCGCGGCAACTTCAGCAGGTAGCGGGTCGCCAGCCCGGCGGCCAGCAGCACCCAGAACCCGACCTCGCAGATCACGATCAGCCAGACGATCACGGCGGAACTCCTTTCCCGGTTCCTTCTCAGCGTTCCGTGCCGTCGGGCCGGATTCGTCGTCGCACGTGACGAACTGCGCCTACATCCTTCGACGGAGTCGCGGCGCGCCGGGGATCGCCCCGTACGGCGACGTCAGGGCCGGGCGGAGCGTGTTGGATGGGCATGTGAGACTCCCCCGCCCCCACCGCGTCGACCTGCTCATCGCCGCCTGCGGCCTCGCCTGCGGGCTGCTGCTGTGGGGCTTCGGCATCGTCATGAAGAACGACGCACTGGTCGAGGGGCGCTGGGCGGTTCTGGTCCCGCTCCTGGTGATGACCGCGACGGAGACGGTGCGCCGCACTTTGCCGCGCACCGCGCTGGCCGTCGGCACCCTCGCCGTCGTGGCGAACGAGTTCACCCACGGCAGCGTCGCGACCATCCTGATGTTCACGGACGTGGTCTACGCCGCCGTGGTGTACGGGCCGCCCGCCTCGGCCCGCCGCATCCCGTACTCGACCGGGCTGATCACGGTCGGCATCACCATCGGCTTCCTGGTGTGGTGGCAGAACGCCGTCGCCCTGCTGATCGGCGTGGCCAGCGGCATCGTCTGCTTCCTGCCGGCCCTCACCGGCGCGGTCGTGCGCAACCACCGGCAGGCCGCCGAGGCGGCCCGGCTGCGCGCCGAGCAGACCGCGCTGCTCGCCGAGATGGACCGCAGCCAGGCGGTGGTCGCCGAGCGGGCGCGGATGGCCCGGGAACTGCACGACATGGTCGCCAACCATCTCTCCGCGATCGCCATCCACTCCACCGCCGCGCTCTCCCTGGACGACGCGGCGACCACCCGGCAGGCGCTGACGGTCATCCGGGAGAACAGCGTCGAGGGCCTGGCGGAGATGCGCCGGCTGATCGGGCTGCTGCGCGACAGCAGCGGCGATGCCGAGCCTGCCGCCGCGCCGACCCTGGCGGGCCTGGACGCGCTGCTCGCGCAGGCCAGGACGAACGGGGAGTCCAGCGGGCTGACGTTCACCCTGGACGACGTGCGGGACGCCGACGGCCCCGCGCTGCCCGCGCCGGTGGAGCTGGCCGCGTACCGGATCGTGCAGGAGTCGCTGACGAACGCGCTCAAGCACGCACCGGCCGGGCCGGTCGCGGTGACCCTGGCGCGGGACGAGCAGACCTTGCGGGTGCTGGTCACCAGCCCGTTCGGGGACCGGCCGGGGCCGCGCGCGCCGGGCTCCGGTGCGGGGCTCGTGGGGATGCGGGAGCGCGTCGCGCTGCTGGGCGGGGAGTTCGAGGCCGGGCCGGTCACCACGGCCGACGGTCGGAAGATCTGGCAGGTGCGGGCGGAACTGCCCGCGAAGGAGAGGACGTCGGACGGATGACGATCCGGGTGCTGGTCGCCGAGGACCAGAGCGCGGTACGGGCGGGGCTGGTGCTGATCCTGGGCAGCGCGCCGGACATCGAGGTGGTCGGGGAGGCGGCGGACGGCGAGCAGGCGGTGGCGCTGGCCCGCGAACTACGGCCGGATCTGGTCCTCATGGACGTGCAGATGCCGCGGATGGACGGCGTGACGGCCACCCGGCACGTGGTCGCGGAGGCGCTGGCCGATGTGCTGGTGCTGACCACCTTCGACCTGGACGAGTACGTCTTCGGGGCGCTGCGTGCCGGCGCGTCGGGCTTCCTGCTGAAGAACACCGAGGCGCGCGACCTGATCGAGGCGGTGCGCACGGTGGCCGGCGGCGAGGGGCTGATCGCGCCCGCGGTGACCCGCCGGCTGATCGCGGAGTTCGCCGCGCCCACGCCCGTACGCGCGCCGGACGCGCCGGATCCGTCGGTGCTCGACGTGCTGACGCGGCGGGAGCGGGAGGTGCTGTCGTGTCTGGGGCAGGGGTTGTCGAACGCGCAGATCGCGGGGCGGCTGGGGATGGCGGAGGCGACGGTGAAGACGCACGTCAGCAAGGTTCTGGGGAAGCTGGAACTGCGCAGCAGGGTCCAAGCGGCGGTGCTGGCCCAGGAGTTGGGCGTCTGACGGATTACTGAACCTCCCCCTCCATCCTTGGTCTGGACCTCTTGACGATTGGTCCAGACCTTCCTACGCTCTCGGCGCGCGCAAGTACTACGGACCACCCCCACCCCTGTCCGTTCCGCGAACTTGAGGAGCACCGTTGAGCACTCAAGCACCGACGCGCAGAACAGGTCTCAGACACCGGGCCGCCGCCGGTCTGACCGCCCTGATCCTGCCCCTGGCCGCGATGGTCGGCCTCGCCTCCCCCGCGGAGGCCGCCACCTCCGCCACCGCCACCTACACCAAGGTCCAGGACTGGGGCTCCGGCTTCGAGGGCAAGTGGACGGTGAAGAACACCGGCACCACCACGCTCTCCTCCTGGACCGTCGAGTGGGACTACCCCTCCGGCACCTCCGTCACCTCCGCCTGGGACGCCACCGTCACCAGCTCCGGCAACCACTGGACCGCCAAGAACGTCGGCTGGAACGGCACCCTCGCCCCCGGCGCCTCCATCTCCTTCGGCTTCAACGGCGCCGGCTCCGGCGCGCCCTCCGGCTGCAAGGTCAACGGCGGCTCCTGCGACGGCGGTTCGCAGCCCGGCGACAACCCGCCGTCCGCCCCCGGCACGCCCGTGGCCTCCGACATCACCAACACCTCGGTCAAGCTGACCTGGACCGCCGCCACCGACGACAACGGCATCAAGAACTACGACGTACTGCGCGGCGGCACCAAGATCGCCACGGTCACCGGCCTGACGTACACCAACACCGGACTGACCGCCGGCACCGACTACAGCTACACGGTCGTCGCCCGCGACACCATCGACCAGACCGGCCCGGCCAGCGGCGCCGCCTCCGTCCGCACCACCGGCGGCGACGACCCGCCGCCGCCCGGCAACACGGTGAAGCTGGGCTACTTCACCAACTGGGGCGTCTACGGCCGCAATTACCACGTGAAGAACCTGGTCACCTCGGGCTCCGCGGCCAAGATCACGCACATCAACTACGCCTTCGGCAACGTCCAGGGCGGCCGCTGCACCATCGGCGACTCGTACGCCGACTACGACAAGGCCTACACCGCCGACCAGTCCGTCGACGGCGTCGCCGACACCTGGGACCAGCCGCTGCGCGGCAACTTCAACCAGCTGCGCAAGCTGAAGAAGGCCTACCCGCACATCAAGATCCTCTGGTCCTTCGGCGGCTGGACCTGGTCCGGCGGCTTCGGCCAGGCCGTGCAGAACCCGGCGGCCTTCGCGCAGTCCTGCTACGACCTGGTGGAGGACCCGCGCTGGGCCGACGTCTTCGACGGCATCGACCTGGACTGGGAGTACCCGAACGCCTGCGGTCTGAGCTGCGACACCAGCGGCCCGGCGGCGTTCAAGAACATGATGTCGGCGATGCGCGCCAAGTTCGGCGGCAGCGCCCTGGTCACCGCGGCCGTCACGGCCGACGCCTCGTCCGGCGGAAAGATCGACGCTGCCGACTACGCGGGCGCCGCGCCGTACATGAACTGGTTCAACGTGATGACGTACGACTTCTTCGGCGCCTGGGCGGCGCAGGGCCCGACGGCCCCGCACTCCCCGCTCACCTCGTACCCCGGCATCCCGCAGGCGGGCTTCAACTCCGCCGAGGCGATCGCCAAGTTCAAGGCGAAGGGCGTCCCGGCGAACAAGCTGCTGCTCGGCATCGGCTTCTACGGCCGCGGCTGGACCGGCGTCACCCAGGCCGCGCCCGGCGGCACGGCGACCGGACCGGCGGCCGGCACGTACGAGCAGGGCATCGAGGACTACAAGGTCCTCAGGAACAGCTGCCCGGCCACCGGCACCGTCGCCGGCACCGCCTACGCCAAGTGCGGCAGCAACTGGTGGAGCTACGACACCCCGGCCACGGTCACGTCCAAGATGGGCTGGGCGAAGAACCAGGGCCTGGGCGGCGCGTTCTTCTGGGAGTTCAGCGGCGACACCGGCAACGGCGAGCTGGTGAGCGCGATCAGCTCGGGGCTGAACTAGTCCCCGGCGCGGCGGGGGCGGCGCAGCACGCCGTCCCCGTCGTAGGCCACCTCGTGCCGCACGACCCGGCAGTCGTCGCCGAGCACCGCCACGGACGCCAGGCAGTCGTCCGGCACGTCGACGTCGTACAGCCGCACCGGCGGGTGCGGCTGTGCGCGTCCCGCCCAGGACAGCAGGGCGGCGGGCGCGTCGGGGGCGCTCACCGTGAGCGTCGCCGGGTCGACGCTCAGTCCGTCCCCGGTCGCCTTGAGCACCGCTTCCTTGCGGGTCCAGTACCGGGTGAAGCCCCTGGCCCGCTCCCCCTGCGGCAGCCGGTCGTACGCGGCCCGCTCCTCGGCCGACAGCACGGTCAGCGGCGGATCGCCGACCCGGCCGGTCTCCTCGACGTCCACGCCGACCGGACCGGCGTACGTGAGCGCCGCGGCCACCCGGTCGCCTGCGTGGGACAGCGACAGGTGCAACGGGGAGTCCGGCAGCACCGGCTTGCCGTGCCCGCCGGAGGTACACGTCCGGCAGACGGCGGCGAAGGTCGGCTCCGTCGGATCGAGGCCCAGCTGGGCGCCGACCAGCTCGCGCAGCAGGGCGTGCGCGGTCAGATACAGTCCGCGCGGCTCGTCGCGCAGGAAGGCCTCGTACCGGGCCCGCTCCCCCGCGTCCAGCAGCTTCAGCAGGGCCGGCGCGGCGGACGCGCGCACGGAAACGGCCCGGGCGGTCCACACATGGCACTCACCGGGCCGTACGACTTCTTCCGGGGGAAGCGTCACGCGACGTTGACCCTCTGCCCCGGCGGAGCCGCCTCCAGCCAGGCCAGGAAACCGGTCAGCGCGTCCTCGCTCATCGCCAGCTCCAGGCGGGTCCCCTGATGGAGGCAGCCGAGCACGACGGCGTCGGACAGCAGCGCCAGCTCCTCCTCGCCCTCCGGCATCCGGCGGGCCAGCACCTCGATCGAGGATCGCTCCAGGACACGGCGTGGCCTGGGCGCGTACGAGAAGACGCGGAACCAGGCGATGCGGTCGCCGCTGTAGCGGGCGACGCCGTACACCCAGCCCTTGCCGGTCAGATCCGGCTCGTCGGGGACGTTCCAGCGCAGCGAGCAGTCGAAGGTGCCGCCGGACCGCTGGATCAGCCGCCGGCGCAGACCGAACACGAAGAGCCCGATCACCACCAGAGCGACGACCAGGCCGCTCAACAGCAGAGCGAGGAACATCTCCACCGACCTCCTCGCAACGTCCCGTAAGCGAACACCGTCATCTGCATCTGCATCGCCTCAGCCGCGGTACGGTCTGGAAGATTCCAGCCGTACCGCGGCTGAGGGCACAACTCTGGCGCGGTCCGCTAGCGGACCGCCACCGCGCGCAGTCGGACCTCGGCGCGCCGCTCAGCGACGGCGTCCTCCTCCGTCTTCGCGCGCTCCAGCGCGCGCTCGGCGCGCTGGGCGTCGATCTCGTCGGCCAGCTCGGCGATCTCCGCGAGCAGAGACAGCTTGTCATCGGCGAACGAGACGAATCCGCCGTGCACGGCGGCGACGACGGTCGCGCCCTCACTCGTACGGATGGTCACCGGGCCCGACTCCAGCACACCCAGAAGCGGCTGGTGGCCGGGCATGACGCCGATGTCGCCGGAGGTGGTACGCGCGATGACCAGGGTGGCCTCGCCGGACCAGACACTCCGGTCCGCGGCGACCAGCTCGACGTGCAGCTCAGCAGCCAAGGGTGGCTCCTCGGGTCACCACCCGGCGGTCGCCGGGTGTTGGGTCAAAGTCTAGTCGGGCGTCCCGCGCCATGGCGCAGAAGCCCGCACCCCCGGGTCTGCCGGGGGTCCGGGGGTTGTCCCCCGGGAGATACAGCTGATGGGGCGTGGGTGAGGGGGCGGGGCGAACCCGCCCCCTCATGAGCACGGGGCTCAGGAGACGCCGAGCTCCTTGGCGTTCTTCTTCAGGTCCTCGAGACCACCGCACATGAAGAAGGCCTGCTCCGGGAAGTGGTCGAACTCGCCGTCGCAGATCGCGTTGAACGCCGCGATCGACTCGTCCAGCGGAACGTCCGAACCGTCCACACCGGTGAACTGCTTCGCCGCGTGGGTGTTCTGCGACAGGAAGCGCTCGACACGACGCGCGCGGTGCACGACGAGCTTGTCCTCCTCGCTGAGCTCGTCGATGCCGAGGATCGCGATGATGTCCTGGAGGTCCTTGTACTTCTGGAGGATCCCCTTGACGCGCATGGCGGCCTCGTAGTGGTCCTGCGCGATGTAGCGCGGGTCCAGGATCCGGGACGTGGAGTCCAGCGGGTCCACGGCCGGGTAGATGCCCTTCTCGGAGATCGGACGGGAGAGAACCGTCGTCGCGTCGAGGTGGGCGAAGGTGGTCGCCGGCGCCGGGTCGGTGAGGTCGTCGGCGGGGACGTAGATCGCCTGCATCGAGGTGATCGAGTGACCACGGGTCGAGGTGATGCGCTCCTGGAGGAGGCCCATCTCGTCGGCCAGGTTCGGCTGGTAACCCACCGCGGACGGCATGCGGCCGAGCAGCGTGGAGACCTCGGAACCGGCCTGGGTGAAGCGGAAGATGTTGTCGATGAAGAACAGCACGTCCTGCTTCTGCACATCGCGGAAGTACTCCGCCATGGTCAGACCGGCCAGGGCCACGCGCAGACGGGTGCCCGGGGGCTCGTCCATCTGGCCGAAGACCAGCGCGGTCTTGTCGAGAACGCCGGCCTCCTCCATCTCGACCATGAGGTCGTTGCCCTCACGGGTACGCTCGCCGACGCCCGCGAAGACCGACACACCCTCGTGCAGCTTCGCCACACGCACGATCATTTCCTGGATCAGAACGGTCTTGCCGACACCGGCGCCACCGAACAGACCGATCTTTCCACCCTTGACGTACGGGGTGAGAAGGTCGACGACCTTCAGGCCGGTCTCGAACATCTCGGTCTTGGACTCGAGCTGGTCGAAGGCCGGGGCCGTGCGGTGGATGCCCCAGCGCTCGGCGTTCGCGACCGTGGACGGGTCCTCGTTGAGGACCTCGCCCAGGGTGTTGAACACCTTGCCCTTGGTGACATCGCCGACCGGGACGGTGATGGCCGAACCCGTGTCGGTCACCGGGGCCTGGCGGACCAGACCGTCGGTGGGCTGCATCGAGATGGTGCGGACCAGGCCGTCACCGAGGTGCTGCGCGACCTCGAGGGTCAGCGTCTTGGTGCCCTCGCCGGCGGAGTCCGGCACCTCGACGTTCAGCGCGTTGTAGATCTCCGGCATCGCGTCGACGGGGAACTCCACGTCGACGACCGGGCCGATGACCCGGGCGACGCGGCCCGTGGCGGCGGCCGTCTCAACAGTGGTCGTCATTACTTGTCACTCCCCGCGGTCGCGTCGGCCAGGGCTGCGGTGCCACCGACGATCTCGCTGATTTCCTGGGTGATTTCGGCCTGGCGGGCCGCGTTGGCAAGTCGGGTGAGGCTGGTGATCAGCTCACCCGCGTTGTCGGTCGCCGACTTCATCGCGCGCCGCGTGGCGGCGTGCTTCGAGGCCGAGGACTGAAGCAGCGCGTTGTAGATCCGGCTCTCGACGTAGCGCGGCAGCAGGGCGTCGAGGACGTCCTCCGCCGACGGCTCGAAGTCGTACAGCGGACGGAGCGTGTTCGGCTCGCCCGCCTCCTTCGCCACCTCGTCGAGGCTGAGGGGCAGCAGCCGGGCCTCGACCGCCGTCTGCGTCATCATCGAGACGAACTCGGTGTAGACGATGTGGAGCTCGTCCACGCCGCCCTCCGCCGTGTCCTTCTCGATCGCCTGGATCAGCGGTTCGCCGATCTTCTTGGCGTCCGCGTACGTCGGCTCGTCCGTGAAGCCGGACCACGAGTCGGCCAGCTTGCGCTCACGGAAGCTGAAGTGCGCGACACCACGGCGGCCGACGACGTACACGTCGACCTCGCGGCCCTCGCCCTCCAGCTTACGGATGAGCCTTTCCGCCGCCTTGATGACGTTGGAGTTGAAGGCGCCGGCCAGACCGCGGTCGCTCGTGAGGAGCAGTACCGCGGCACGGGTCGGGTTCTCCGCCTCGGTGGTCAGGGCGTGCTTGTCGGTCGCACCCGTCGCCACCGCGGTGACCGCGCGCGTGAGCTCGGTCGCGTACGGAGTCGACGCCTGCACCTTGCGCTGCGCCTTGACGACACGCGAGGCGGCGATCATCTCCATCGCCTTGGTGATCTTCTTCGTCGCGGTGACGGATTTGATGCGACGCTTGTAGACCCGGAGCTGCGCTCCCATGAGTCAGGTCCCTTCCGTCGTCACTTCGAGACGTTGACGGTGGCGTCCGCGCCGAGCAGCTTGCCGTCAGACGTCTCGAACTGCTTCTTGAACTCCGCGATCGCGTCGGCGACGGCCGTCAGCGTGTCGTCCGACATCTTGCCGCCCTCGCGGATGGAGGTCATCAGGCCCGAGTGGCTCTGACGCAGGTACGCCAGCAGCTCGGCCTCGAAGCGGCGGATGTCGGCGACCGGGACGTCGTCCATCTTGCCGGTCGTGCCGGCCCAGATGGAGACGACCTGGTTCTCGGTCGGCATCGGCTGGTACTGAGCCTGCTTGAGCAGCTCGACCATGCGCTGACCGCGCTCCAGCTGCGCCTTCGACGCGGCGTCCAGGTCGGAACCGAAGGCCGCGAAGGCCTCCAGCTCACGGAACTGGGCCAGGTCCACACGGAGGCGGCCGGAGATCTGCTTCATCGCCTTGTGCTGGGCGGAACCACCCACACGGGAGACGGAGATACCGACGTTCAGGGCCGGACGCTGACCGGCGTTGAACAGGTCGGACTCCAGGAAGCACTGGCCGTCGGTGATGGAGATGACGTTGGTCGGGATGAACGCCGAGACGTCGTTGGCCTTGGTCTCGACGATCGGCAGACCGGTCATCGAGCCCGCGCCCAGGTCGTCCGAGAGCTTCGCGCAACGCTCGAGCAGACGGGAGTGCAGGTAGAAGACGTCACCCGGGTAGGCCTCACGGCCCGGCGGGCGGCGCAGCAGCAGCGACACGGCGCGGTAGGCGTCGGCCTGCTTCGACAGGTCGTCGAAGACGATCAGGACGTGCTTGCCCTGGTACATCCAGTGCTGACCGATGGCCGAACCGGTGTACGGCGCCAGGTACTTGAAGCCGGCCGGGTCGGACGCCGGGGCGGCGACGATCGTCGTGTACTCGAGCGCGCCGGCCTCTTCGAGGGCGGCACGCACGGACGCGATGGTGGAGCCCTTCTGGCCCACGGCGACGTAGATGCAGCGGACCTGCTTGTTCACGTCACCCGAGCGCCAGTTGTCGCGCTGGTTGATGATCGTGTCGACGGCCAGGGCGGTCTTGCCGGTCTGGCGGTCGCCGATGATCAGCTGACGCTGGCCGCGGCCGACCGGGGTCATGGCGTCGACGGCCTTGTAGCCGGTCTCCATCGGCTCGTGGACCGACTTGCGCTGCATGACGCCCGGCGCCTGCAGCTCGAGGGCGCGGCGACCCTCGACCGCGATCTCGCCGAGACCGTCGATCGGGTTGCCGAGCGGGTCGACGACGCGACCCAGGTAGCCCTCGCCGACACCGACCGAGAGGACCTCGCCGGTGCGCTGGACCGTCTGGCCCTCCTCGATGCCGCTGAACTCGCCGAGGACGATCGCACCGATCTCGCGCTCTTCCAGGTTCAGCGCGAGGCCGAGGGTGCCGTCCTCGAACTTCAGCAGCTCGTTCGCCATGGCGGAGGGAAGACCCTCCACCTTCGCGATGCCGTCGCCGGCCAGGCTGACCGTGCCGACCTCCTCGCGCGAGGCCGCGTCCGGCTGGTACGACTGGACGAAGGTGTCCAGCGCGTCCCGGATCTCCTCCGGCCGGATCGTGAGCTCCGCCATCTGGGTTCCCTGCTCTCCTTGTTGGGCCCGAAGTTTTCTTGGGGGTCTGGGGGCCGACCCCCAGGAATCTTCTGCAATGTGCACGGCCCAACCGGGCCGCTGGTGATGCTTGTTGAGTTGGTACCGCAGCCGTCAGCCGGCCAGTCGACGGGTCGCCTCGGCGAGGCGCTCCGCGATGGTGCCGTCGATGACCTCGTCGCCGACCCGCACCGTGATCCCGCCGAGGACCTCGGGGTCCACGTCCAGGTTCAGATGCATCTGGCGGCCGTACAGCTTGGCCAGTACCGCGCCGAGGCGCTGCTTCTGCTGGTCGGACAGCGGCACCGCCGAGGTGACGACCGCGACCATCCGGTCCCGGCGCGCTGCGGCGAGCTTGGAGAGGGACTCGAGTCCCTGTTCCAGGCTACGTCCACGCGGCTGGGTCACCAGTCGCACGATCAGTCGCTCGGAGGTGGGCTTCGCCTTGCCGCCGAGCAGGCTGCGCAGCAGCTCGCCCTTGGCGGCAGCGGTCGCGGCCTTGTCCGTCAGCGCGGAGCGGAGCTCCGTGCTGGAGGTGACGATCCGGCCGAACCGGAACAGCTCGTCCTCGACGTCGTCCAGGTCACCGGCCTGCTGCGCAGCGGTGAGGTCGGCGACGTTCGCCAGCTCCTCCGTCGCGTCGACCAGGTCGCGCGACCGGGACCAGCGGGAACGGACCATGCCCGAGACCAGGTCGACGGTCTCGCCGCCCACCTGGCCGGTGAGCAGTCGCTGCGCGAGCGCGGCCTTGGCCTCACCCGGCTGGGCGGGGTCGGTCAGGACCCGACGCAGCGACACCTCACGGTTGAGCAGCGCGGTGACGGCGGCCAGCTCGTCGGCGAGCGTCGTCGCGTTCACGGACGTGTTGTCCGTCAGTGCGTCGAGCGCCTCGCGGGCGGCGGCCAGTGCTTCACGGCTCGCTCCGTTCATCGGACGGCCTCGGCCTTCTCCTCGAGCTCGTCGAGGAACCGGTCGATCGTGCGGCTCTGACGGGCGTGGTCCTCCAGGGACTCGCCGACCAGCTTGGCAGCCAGATCCGTGGCGAGCTTGCCGACGTCCTGGCGCAGGGCCGCGGACGCCGCCTTGCGGTCGGCCTCGATCTGGGCGTGGCCGGCCGCGATGATCTCTTCACGCTGCCGCTGGCCTTCCGCCTTCATCTCGTGGATGAGAGCGGTGCCCTGCTCCGTCGCCTCCTGGCGAAGACGCGCGGCCTCGTGGCGGGCCTCGGCGAGCTGGGCCTTGTACTGGGCCAGCACGCTCTCGGCCTCGATCTGGGCCGACTCGGCCTTCTCGATGCCGCCCTCGATGGCCTCGCGGCGCTCGTCCAGAACCTTGTTGATGGTCGGGAGGAGCTTCTTGGCGAGGAAGCCGAAGACGATGACGAAGGCGATCAGGCCGATGACGAGCTCGTCAAGATGCGGGAGGAGAGGAGGCTGGGCCTCTCCCTCCTGCGCAAGAAGCAGAGCGTTCACATCAGTGCCTTCCGTAAAAAAGGTTCGGGCTGTCAGTGCGGCTTACTGGTAGACGAAGCCCATGACGATGCCGATGAGGGCGAGCGCCTCACAGAAGGCGAAGCCCATGATCTGGTTGGTACGGATCAGGCCGGCGGCCTCGGGCTGACGGGCCAGGGCCTGGGTGCCGTTACCGAAGATGATGCCGACGCCGACGCCGGGGCCGATGGCGGCGAGGCCGTAGCCGATCGACGCGACGTTGCCGACGACGTTCTCCTTGGCGCCCTGGGCGAGGTTGACCATCTCGAGAGCAGCGGACATGCCGTTACTTCCTTCTCTTTCAATGACCCGGTGGGGGTTGGCCACCGGACGACTGCTGGTTTCGGGGGTGGAGCTGCTGGGCCGGGGCCGGCTCAGTGGTGCTCGGCGAGCGCGCCCTGGATGTAGCTGCAGGACAGGAGGACGAAGACGTACGCCTGAACCGCCTGGATGAAGAGCTCGAAGGCGGTCATGATGATGACCATCACGAACGAGGCGCCGGCGTAGACGAAGCCGATGCCGTTCAGGAGGTAGTACGTGGCCAGCGAGAACATCACGATGAGCAGGTGACCGGCGAACATGTTCGCGAACAGTCGGACCGCGTGCGTGAAGGGGCGGATCAGCATGTTCGAGAGGAACTCGAGCACCACGATCAGCGGCAGGATCGCGCCGAGCGACTTGTCGTAGCCGGTGATGTTCTTCCAGCCGCCGACGAAGCCGTGCTTCTTGAAGGTCAGCGAGACCCACATGACGTACACGATCAGCGCGAGACCGGCCGGGAAGGCGATCAGCGAGGTGACCGGGAACTGCGCCAGCGGGATGATGGACCAGAGGTTCATGATCCACACGAAGAAGAACAGCGACACCATGAAGGGGACGTACTTCTCGCCGTCCTTCTTGCCGATGATGTCGTAGACGATGCCGCGGCGCACGAAGTCGTAGCCGGCCTCGCCGACCATCTGCAGCTTGCCCGGGACGACCTTGGGCTTGTTGAACGCGGCCCAGAAGAACCCGATCACCACGATGGAGCCCAGGACGGCGAGCAGCATCGGCTTGGTGATCTCGATGCCGGCCACCGTGCCGATGGGCTCGTACATGAACGTGTGCAGGCCCGGCGCCGGGAAGCCACATCCAGAGAAGATGTGGCAATCCGGGTCGAAGGCAAGCGTCTGGTCAGCACTCACCGCGGGCTCCTTCAGCGTGGCGCATAGGTACGGCAACCTCGTTGTGTCGGCGCGGCGCGCAGCCGCGGGTCGGCACTGGACTGGTCTTACGGATAAGGGGGCGGCGGTTCGGCGTCGAGCCTCGCGCTGGGACAGGCGTCAGCTCGGATGCCCGCGCCCGCAGTGCCGCAGTTGGCACCGGACGATAGCAGGAAGCCGAACAACGCTTTATCCCGGCCCTACTCCTCACGTCTTGGGCCCCGAGTTCTTGGGGTCGACGTAGAGGATTTTGGCCTTCATGTAGGCCCGGGCCTGCGCGGCGATCCAGACGATGGTGACCGCGAGCAGGGTGAAGGCGAAGGCCTTGAAGTCGAACCAGGTGGTGTTCTTGAGCAGCGCCATGACGACGAAGAGCAGCAGGATCTGCGTCGTGTAGAGCAGCAGACCCATGGCCTGGAACAGGTGCGGAAGCGACTTGGCCGTCCGCTGGAGCACCAAGAGCCCGATTCCCATGAAGGCGAGGACGACCACGGTCGCGAGGACGGCGCCGATAGCTCCCTTGCCGCCGGCGACCAGTCCGCTGATAACGGTGCCGACAGCGCCGGTGACAGCGGCCGGAACGGCGGCCGACAGAAGGATGCGTGCGTCGTTGGACGGCATGGCGGTGTCTCCGCTTGCTGGTGGGGGCGATGGTGTCGTCAGGGACGAGCGTAAGCCCGGTCCGAGGTGAGTCTCGGAGGCCAACGAACCGTCGCACTACGGTCCTTCGGCACTGTCGCCGGGTCTCGTGAACGGTATCACAAACTATTTGATGAGGTCTTTACCCAGCCCTGTGCCGACTGTCACACATGAGAGTCAACGCGCGCGTGTGTGCAGGGCGGTGAGGCACTTCGTCTGGTAATGGGCGCTTACGCGCCCTTCGTCAACTCGGCGTTCCGGCCTTACGCCGATCCGTGAAGCGCGAACGGTGACCGATGGCGGTCGCTCCATTGACACCGCTGACCCCGGCGGCCACGGGAACCCGCTCCTCGGCGTCCTCCTCGGGCGCCTCCGCGGAGGCGGCGGCCGGCGCCGGCCCCTCGGTGCGGACGCGGCGGCGGTAGCGGGGCGGTACGAACGACTCCGCCCAGCGCGGGGCCCGCGGCGTGAAGCGGGGCAGCAGAAGCAGCACCAGGCCGATGAAGCTGAGCGCGACGACGACCAGCACGATCCACATGGACGTCGAGTGCACCGAGTACGCGAGCGTGCCGAAGGCGATCAGCGCGGACCAGAAGTACATGATCAGCACGGCCCGGCTGTGCGAGTGGCCGATCTCCAGGAGCCGGTGGTGCAGGTGTCCGCGGTCCGCGGCGAACGGCGACTGGCCGTTCCAGGTGCGGCGCACGATCGCCAGGACCAGGTCGGCCATCGGGATCGCGATGATCGTCAGCGGCAGCACCAGCGGGATGAAGACGGGCAGCGCCGCGTGGGTGGCCTGCCGGGTCGAACCCTCGAAGATCTTCAGCGCGTCCGGGTCGACCTGGCCGGTGATCGAGATCGCGGAGGCGGCCAGGATCAGGCCGATCAGCATCGAGCCGGAGTCGCCCATGAAGATCCGCGCCGGGTGCATGTTGTGCGGCAGAAAGCCCAGGCACATGCCCATGAGGATGGCGGCGAACAGCGTCGCGGGGGCGGCGGCCTCGATCGTGTAGCCGTACCAGATCCGGTACGCGTACAGGAAGAACGCGGCGGCGGCGATGCAGACCATGCCGGCGGCGAGGCCGTCCAGGCCGTCCACGAAGTTCACCGCGTTGATGGTGAGCACCACCAGGGCGACGGTGAGCAGGGTGCCCTGCCACTGCGTGAGGGCGACCGTGCCGATGCCGGGGATCGGCAGCCACAGGATCGTCAGACCCTGCATGACCATGACGCCCGCGGAGATCATCTGCGCGCCCAGCTTGATCAGGGCGTCCAGCTCGAACTTGTCGTCCAGGACGCCGATCAGCCAGATCAGGGCGGCGCCGGAGAGCAGCGCGCGGGGCTCGTTGGAGAGCTCGAAGACGCTGGACAGGTTCGACAGGTGGCTGGCGACCAGCAGGCCCGCGCACAGGCCGAAGAACATGGCGATGCCACCGAGCCGCGGAGTCGGTTCTCGGTGTACGTCGCGGGCACGGATCTCCGGCATCGCCCCGGTCGCGATGGCGAACTTACGCACCGGACCGGTCAGCAGATAGGTCACCGCGGCCGTGACACAGAGCGTCAGCAGGTAATCACGCACGGGCTGCCCCACAGGAATCGCTGGCCATCTCAGCCCCACACACTAGCCGTGCCGCCCATGTGGTTGAGGACATCCGGTCGGCCAGAACGGTTCCCTTACCCCTCCGGGACGCCTCCCAAGACGGCCGACTACCGGCCATACGGGGGAAATCGCCCGGCAAGTTCGCGTACTTCCTCACGTACCCGAGCCGTACGTTCCGGATCTTCTTCCAGCGCCAGGGCGAACAGCATCGCGATCCGGGCCATCTCCGCGGGACCCATGCCCTGCGTGGTGACGGCGGCGGTGCCGAGCCGGATGCCGCGGCCGTCGCCGTACGGCAGGGCGCAGGTGTCGAGGACGAGACCGGCGGCGGCGAGCCGGCCGCGGGCGGTGGGGCCGTCGACGCCGAGCGGGGCGGGGTCGGCGGTGATCAGGTGGGTGTCGGTGCCGCCGGTGGTGACGGCGAAGCCCTCCGCCGCCAGCGCGGCGGCGAGGACCCTGGCGTGTTCCACCACCTGATGGGCGTACGCGGTGAACGCCGGCGTTGCCGCCTCGCCGAAGGCGACGGCCTTGGCGGCGATGGTGTGCATCTGGGCACCGCCCTGCGTGAACGGGAACACCGCCCGGTCGATCCGCTCGGCGAGCTCGGAGCCGCACAGGATCAGACCGCCGCGGGGGCCGCGGAGCACCTTGTGCGTGGTGGCGCACACCACGTCGGCGTACGGCACGGGGCTCGGCGCCGCTCCCCCGGCGACCAGGCCCATGGGGTGGGCGGCGTCGGCGATCAGGTACGCCCCGACCTCGTCGGCGATCTCGCGGAAGGCCGCGTAGTCGATGTTGCGCGGGTAGGAGATCGAGCCGCAGACGATCGCCTTCGGGCGGCGGGCCTTGGCCAGCGCGCGGATCTGCTCGTAGTCGACGAGACCGCTGTCGGGTTCGACGCCGTAGGGCACGAAGTCGAACCAGCGGCCGGAGAAGTTCGCGGGCGAACCGTGGGTGAGGTGGCCGCCGTAGGGCAGGCCCATGGCGAGAACGGTGTCCCCGGGGCGCAGCAGGGCGGCGTAGGCGGCCAGCACGGCGGAGGAACCGGAGTGGGGCTGCACGTTGGCGTGTTCGGCACCGAAGAGGGCCTTGGCGCGGTCCACGGCGATCCGCTCGGCGGCGTCGACGTACTCGCAGCCGCCGTGGTGGCGGGCGCCCGGGTAGCCCTCGGCGTACTTGTTGGCCAGCGGGGAGCCGAGGGCGGCGAGGACGGCGGGCGAGGTGAAGTTCTCGGCGGCGATCAGCTGGAGGGAGTCCAGCTGTCGGCGCACCTCCCCGAGCATCACGTCGGCGATCTCCGGGTCCTGCTGACGCAGACCGTCGAGATCCGGCCCGTACGACGGAACACGGACGTCTTCGGGAAGAGCGGTGACCGGCATCTGCGGCTCCGGGCGTGAGCGGGACGTCAGCTCCGACGAGAGCGGGGCCTCAGCTCCAATGTAGGCACGTACGGACCGGTATGCCCGATGTTCGCCGACTTTTCTCCGCCGTACGGGCCGCAGCCCTCAGCGTTCGGCCGAGACGCCCGTCACCGTTCCCGACGCGCCCCTCGCACGGCTCAGCGTTTGGCCGAGACGCCCGTCAGGGCGGTCACCACCGGGTCCAGGGCGTCGTTGATCTCCTCGCCGACCGAGCGGAAGAACGTGATGGGGGCGCCGTACGGGTCGTTGACCTCGTCGGCCTCGACGCTGGGGGCCAGGAGCCACCCGCGTAGAGCGGCGGCGGCACGGACCAGGGCGCGGGCCCGCTCGGCCATGCCGTCGCTCAGGGGATCGGGGAGGGTGGCCGGGTCTATGGCGCGGACCAGGCGGGTGAACTCCTTGAGCGTGAAGGTGCGCAGGCCCGCCGAGTGACCCATGGAGATGACCTGCGCCCGGTGGTCGCGGGTCGCGGTCAGGACCAGGTCCGCGCGGATGACGTGCTCGTCGAGGAGCTCGCGGCCCACGAAGCCGCTGGCGTCCGCGCCGAAGTCGGCGAGGACCAGTTCCGCGTTGGCCTCCATCGGGGCGCCCTCGTGCCCCCAGGTGCCCGCACTCTCCACGATCAGGCCACCGCCGCGCGGGTCGCCCAGACGGTCGCACAGGGCATGCCGGGTCAGCCGCTCGGTGATCGGCGAGCGGCAGACGTTGCCGGTGCTGACGTGGAGGATGCGGAAGGGTGTGCCGTCGTCGGGTCCCGCTATGCCACGCCCCTCAGGGACGGTCAACTGGCCACCTCGAGGTCGGGCACGACCTTGCGGAGCTCCTCCGCGTCGAGCGCCCCGGCCCGCAGCAGCACCGGGACCTTGCCGGTGACGTCGACGATCGACGACGGCACGATGCCGGGCGTCGGGCCGCCGTCCAGGTACACGGAGACGGAGTCGCCGAGCATCTCCTGGGCCGCGTCACAGGTCTCCGGCGACGGGTGCCCGGTCAGGTTCGCCGAGGACACCGCCATCGGGCCGACCTCCGTGAGCAACTCGATCGCGACCGGGTGCAGCGGCATGCGGATCGCGACGGTGCCACTGGTGTCGCCGAGGTCCCACTGGAGCGACGGCTGGTGCCGTGCGACCAGCGTCAGCGCGCCCGGCCAGAACGCGTCGACGAGCTCCCACGCCTGCTCGGAGAAGTCCGTCACGAGCCCGTGCAGCGTGTTCGGGGAGCCGATGAGCACGGGGGTGGGCATGTTGCGGCCACGCCCCTTCGCCGCGAGCAGGTCCGCGACGGCCTCGGAGCTGAAGGCGTCCGCGCCGATCCCGTACACGGTGTCGGTCGGCAGCACGACCAGCTCGCCTCTGCGGACGGCGCTCGCGGCCTCGCGCAGGCCCGTCGCGCGGTCGGTCGCCTCGTTGCAGTCGTATCGCCGTGCCATCAGTCGCGGGCCCCTTCGTACACGTGCTTGGTCATGGCATCGCCTTGCGTGCGGTCGCGAAGCGCGGCCGGTTGTTCAGGTCGGGGTGGTCGGCGGCGTCGACCCAGCCGGCCTCCTCGTTGAAGATCCACGGCACCTGGCCGCCCTGGGTGTCGGCGTGCTCGACGACGACCAGCCCCCCGGGGCGCAGCAGTCGGTGCGCGGTGCGTTCCAGACCCCGGATGAAGTCCAGCCCGTCCTCGCCGGAGAAGAGTGCCATCTCCGGGTCGTGGTCGCGCGCTTCGGGCGCGACGTACTCCCATTCGGTGAGCGGGATGTACGGCGGGTTGGAGATGACCAGGTCGACCTGGCCGTCCAGCTCCGGAAGCGAGGCGAGTGCGTCGCCCTCGTGCAGGGCGACGCGGGAGCCCTCGACGTTCTTGCGGGTCCACAGCAGCGCGTCGTCGGACAGTTCCACGGCGTGCACGCGCGAGCGCGGCACCTCCTGCGCGAGCGCGAGCGCGATGGCGCCCGAGCCGGTGCACAGGTCGACGATCAGCGGTTCGACGACGTCCATGGCGCGTACGGCGTCTATGGCCCAGCCGACGACGGACTCGGTCTCCGGGCGGGGTACGAACACGCCGGGCCCGACCTGCAGCTCCAGGTACCGGAAGAACGCCCGCCCGGTGATGTGCTGCAGCGGTTCGCGGGCCTCGCGGCGGGCGATCGTCTCCCAGTACCGGGCGTCGAAGTCGGCGTCCTTGACCGTGTGCAGCTCCCCGCGCCTGACCCCGTGCACGAACGCGGCGAGCTCCTCCGCGTCGAAGCGCGGGGAGGGCACACCGGCGGCGGCCAGCCGCTGGGTGGCCTGGGCCACCTCGGCGAGCAGCAGACTGCGGGGGCCTGGGGTTCGCTCCCCAGAAGGTGACTGCACGCTGGTCCTCCGGTGGTAGAGCAGAACTCAGGCTGCGGCGAGCTTGGCGGCCGAGTCGGCGTCGACGCAGGCCTGGATGACGGCGTCGAGTTCGCCGTCGAGCACCTGGTCCAAGTTGTACGCCTTGAAGCCGACGCGGTGGTCCGAGATGCGGTTCTCCGGGTAGTTGTACGTCCGGATCTTCTCGGAGCGGTCCACGGTGCGCACCTGGCTGCGGCGCGCGTCCGCGGCCTCGGCCTCGGCCTTCTCCTGCGCCGCGGCGAGCAGCCGGGAGCGGAGGATGCGCATGGCCTGCTCCTTGTTCTGGAGCTGGCTCTTCTCGTTCTGGCAGGAGGCGACGATGCCGGTCGGCAGGTGGGTGATGCGGACCGCGGAGTCGGTGGTGTTGACGGACTGGCCGCCGGGACCGGAGGAGCGGTACACGTCGATGCGCAGGTCGTTGGCGTGGATCTCGACGTCGATCTCCTCGGCCTCCGGGGTCACCAGGACACCGGCGGCGGAGGTGTGGATGCGGCCCTGCGACTCGGTGGCCGGCACGCGCTGCACGCGGTGCACGCCGCCCTCGTACTTCAGGCGGGCCCAGACGCCCTGGCCGGGCTCGGTCGCGCCGTTGCCGCCCTTGGTCTTCACGGCGACCTGGACGTCCTTGTAGCCGCCGAGCTCGGACTCGGTGGAGTCGATGATCTCGGTCTTCCAGCCGATCCGCTCCGCGTAGCGCAGGTACATGCGCAGGAGGTCGCCGGCGAACAGGGCGGACTCGTCGCCGCCCGCGCCGGCCTTGATCTCGAGGATGACGTCCTTGTCGTCGCTGGGGTCGCGCGGGACCAGGAGCAGCCGCAGCTTGTCGGTCAGCTCCTCGCGCTGCTTCTCCAGCACCTTGACCTCGGCGGCGAAGTCGGGGTCGTCGTGCGCCAGCTCGCGGGCGGTCTCGATGTCGTCACCGGTCTGCTTCCAGGAGCGGTAGGTGCCGACGATCGGGGTCAGCTCGGCGTAGCGCTTGTTCAGCTTGCGCGCATTGGCCTGATCAGCGTGCACCGAAGGGTCGGCGAGCTTCTTCTCCAGGTCGGCGTGCTCGCCGACCAGTTCCTCGACCGCCTCGAACATCGGGGGCTCCTGGGTTTCGTGAATTGCTGCGGGACGGCAAAGCGCCGGTCCCGGCCGCCCCGCGCCGGGGCAGCCGTGGACCGGCGCAGTGGCTCGCTACTTCTTGGCGGAGCCGGCAGCCTTGCCGAAGCGGGCCTCGAAGCGGGCCACGCGGCCACCGGTGTCGAGGATCTTCTGCTTGCCCGTGTAGAACGGGTGGCACTCGGAGCAGACCTCGGCACGGATGGTGCCCTCGGAGAGGGTGCTACGGGTGGTGAACGACGCGCCGCAGGTGCAGCTGACCTGGGTCTCGACGTACTCGGGGTGGATGTCGCGCTTCAAGGTGTCTCCTAGTTTCGGGAGGGCACCGGGTCGCAGGGGCGGGATGCACATGCGTGAACCGGGGCCGACGTACCAGTCTGCCAGGACCGGCCGCATCTCCCAAAACCGGGGGGTGGCCGAAACTATTCCGCCTTGACGACGCCGTCGGCCTGTCCCTTCGCGGCGTCCTTCGTGGCGGCGGCGGGGATCGGCAGATCGGCCTTGAGGGCCGTCCAGACCTGCTGTCCGGCGGCCTTGAGCGGGACGACGCGGTTGGGGTCGGCGGCGTCGTACGCGACCGGCAGGGTGACCATCTGGACGTCCTCGGCGCCGAGGCCGCTCAGGCCCCTGGCGAAGCCCGTGAGCTCCTTGACGGAGTCGAGCTCGGAGTCCGGGGTGATGGCCTTGGTGGCGGCGTCGGCGAGGTCGAGCAGCTTCTTCGGGTCGGTGAAGACGCCGACGTCCTTGACCTGGCCGATGAAGGCCTTGATGAAGGCCTGCTGGAGCTGGATGCGGCCGAGGTCGCTGCCGTCGCCGACGCTCTTGCGGGTGCGGACGAGGCCGAGGGACTGCTCGCCGTCGAGGGTGTGCGTGCCCGGTTCGAGGTCGAGGTGGCTCTTGGAGTCCTTGATGGCCTTGGTGGTGGTGATCTCGACACCGCCGAGCTCGTCGATGAGCTTCTTGAAGCCGGTGAAGTCGACCTCGATGTAGTGGTCCATGCGGATCCCGGACATCGACTCGACGGTCTTGACGGCGCAGGCCGGGCCGCCGACCTCGTAGGCGGTGTTGAACATCGCCCGCTCCTCGCCGGCGACGCGCCTGCCCTTCCCGTCGGTGCAGTCGGGGCGTTCGACGAGGGTGTCGCGCGGGACGGAGACCACGGAGGCCTTCCTGTGGCCCTCGTAGACGTGCACGACCATCGCGGTGTCGGAGCGGGCGGCGCCCTCGTCGCGGCCGTACGCGCCGTTGGCGCCGGAGCGGGAGTCGGAGCCGAGGACGAGGATGTCCATCGAGCCGTTGTCGACGTTCTCCGGGCGGTCCTTGCCGAGCTGGGCGTTGATGTCGACGCCCTTGAGGTTGCCGTTGAGCTTGAAGTAGACGTACCCGAGGCCGGAGCCGCCGACCAGGACGAGCAGGGCGGCGCCCCAGGCCGCGGCGGTCGCCGCGCGGCGGCCCTTGGCGGGCGGCTTGCGGCGGCTGCCGGAGCCGCGTATTCGGCCGCTCTTGCTCTGCTCGGTCATCGTCGCTTCCTCGGGACAGGAGTCGTGCGCGTCACCTTCTGTGACGGCGAACCGCCCGAAAGGGTTGCATGTGTCCCTGTGAGGTTTCGATGAGCGACGGTGCGCACAGCACTGCGCCCACCGTGCGGGGCACGGTGGGCGCAGTGGTCTTTCCGCAGGTCACGAGCCGATTACGGGACCGAGAGCGGCCCCGTCCGCTGGTGACCGGGATCTCCGTGAGGAGCAGGGTCTAGCCGAACAGGTTGTACGACTTCCAGCCGGTGCCGACCTTGACGCGGTTGGACGTCAGGAACGGCGTCGTGGGCGAGCCGGAGCTCCGGTACGCCCAGAGGTAACCGCTCGAGTCGCGGACCATGAAGTCGGCGTGGCCGTCACCGGTGATGTCGCCGGTGGTGACGTACGCGGTGAAGTTCCAGCCGGAACCGACCTGGACGCGGGCCGAGAAGGGCCAGCCCGGGTTGCCGGTGCCCTTGTAGACCCACAGCCGGGCCGCGCTGTCGCGGGCCAGCAGGTCCGGACGGCCGTCGCCGGTGAAGTCGCCCTTGCCGTAGACCTGGTAGCTGCCCCAGCCGACGCCGATCTTGACCTTGGCGCCGAAGGTGCCGTTGCCGCGGCCCGGCCACAGGTAGAGCGTGCCGGTGGAGTCGGCGGCCGTCAGGTCGGGGTGACCGTCGGCGGTCAGGTCGCCGGCGACCGCGAGGTTGCGGTAGCCGGACCAGCCGGTGCCGACGCGCTTCTCGACGTAGTCGGCGACCGTGGCGTCGTACATGTAGACCCAGAGCTCGCCGTTGGCCTTCCGGTACAGGAAGTCCTGGGCGTCGTCCCGGTTCAGGTCCGTCTGGCGGACCAGGTTGGCGTCGCTCCAGTCGCCCCAGCTCTGCGGGTTGGTGAGCGAGCTGCCGGTGGACTGGTAGCCCATGCCCTCACCGTCCGACTTGCGGGCGAACAGGTCGGCCTTGTCGTCGTACGTCAGGTTCGCGTCGTCGATCCGGTGGTTGATCGGACCGGCGTACGCGGCCGTCTTCGCGAAGACGCTGCGGGCGCCGGTGGCGACGCAGTCCTTCACGCCCCACGACACGACACCCGCGATGCGGCCGCCCACGACGAGCGGACCGCCCGAGTCGCCGTTGCACGGCGAGACGGTGCCGGCGTCCTGGCCGGAGGCCGCGTTGCCCGCGCAGAGCATGGCCCCGGCGGTGTAGTCCGTGCCGTAGTAGTTGCTGCACGTCGCGTCCGAGTTGACCGGGATGGTCGCCTTCTTCAGCGTCGGCGAGATGTCCTCGTTGAGCGAGGTCGTACGGCCCCAGCCGTACACGGTGCCGGGCTGGCCGGCCGTGTAGGTGGCGCCGTACTGGGCCGGCTGCAGCGGCTTGTACGGCAGCGGCGCGCCGAGGGTGAGCACGGCGACGTCGCCCTTGAGGGTGGTGCCCGAGTAGCCCGGGTTCCGCCACTGGCGCCAGACGCCGACGGCCTGGCCCTCGGTGCCGTCGTAGAGCTTGGCGGTGCCGCCGACGACGGTGCCGTTCTGGTTCCAGTTGTAGCCGTCCACGCAGTGGGCGGCCGTCAGGACCTTGGCGGGGGAGACGAGCGTGCCGCCGCAGAAGAAGCCGATGTCGTCCAGCTCGTCGGCGGTGCCGCGGTCGTCGTAGTAGTACAGCTGCACCATCCACGGGGCTTCCGTGATGGTGGCGTCGACGCCGCCGATGATCTTCGGGTCGATCGTCGACGGGGCCGAGGCGGACGGCGCGTCCGTCGTCGGGGTCTTCGAGGCGCCCGACGCGGCGCCCTCCTTCTTCGCCTCGGTCTCCAGGACGGCGTTCGCGCCGTCCACCCGGGCCTTGAGCTCGGCCTTGGAGGCCGGGACGGGCCGCTCGACGCCCGTGCGCCGCGGCTGCTCCTCGGCCTGGGCCGGAACGGCCGTCAGGACCGCGCCGCCCAGCGCGAGTGCGGCAGCGGCCGCGGGAAGGGCCGTGCGGACCCTTCTGTGAGCAGAAGTCACGCAGTTCTCCTATCGATGTGCCGCACACGTCAGGAGAGAAGGTTCGAGTCACCCCACTGCGCCGGACCGCGTCCGGGCATGACGGATCAATGCCTCATGGGCACATCCGGAAATGTGTTCCCCCCCACGTGCGACCGGCCGATCGTACAACGTGAAACCGCCCCCGTCACCGAAGTGACGGGGGCGGTTGCACGTACCGCTGACGAGGCGTCAGTCGTTGCTGCCGCCCGGCGTCGTCTTCTGGATCTGCAGCAGGAACTCGGCGTTCGACTTCGTCTGCTTCATCTTGTCGAGCAGCAGCTCGATGGCCTGCTGCTGGTCGAGCGCGTGCAGCACGCGACGGAGCTTCCAGGTGATGGCGAGCTCGTCACTGCCGAGGAGGATCTCCTCCTTGCGCGTACCCGAGGCGTCGACGTCGACGGCCGGGAAGATGCGCTTGTCGGCGAGCTTCCGGTCGAGCTTGAGCTCCATGTTGCCGGTGCCCTTGAACTCCTCGAAGATCACCTCGTCCATGCGCGAGCCGGTGTCGACCAGCGCGGTGGCCAGGATGGTCAGCGAGCCGCCGTCCTCGATGTTGCGCGCGGCGCCGAAGAAGCGCTTCGGCGGGTACAGCGCGGTCGAGTCGACACCACCGGACAGGATGCGGCCGGAGGCCGGCGCCGCGAGGTTGTACGCGCGGCCCAGACGGGTGATCGAGTCGAGCAGGACGACCACGTCGTGACCCAGCTCCACGAGGCGCTTGGCGCGCTCGATGGCCAGCTCGGCGACCGTGGTGTGGTCCTCGGCCGGGCGGTCGAAGGTCGAGGAGATGACCTCGCCCTTCACCGACCGCTGCATGTCGGTGACCTCTTCCGGACGCTCGTCGACGAGGACGACCATCAGGTGGCACTCGGGGTTGTTGTGGGTGATCGCGTTGGCGATCGCCTGCATGATCATGGTCTTGCCGGTCTTCGGCGGGGCCACGATCAGGCCTCGCTGGCCCTTGCCGATCGGCGACACGAGGTCGATGATCCGCGTGGTCAGCACGCCCGGGTCGCTCTCCAGACGGAGCCGGTCCTGCGGGTAGAGCGGGGTCAGCTTGTTGAACTCGGGGCGGCCGCGGCCGGAGTCCGGCGCCATGCCGTTGACCGAGTCCAGGCGGACCAGCGCGTTGAACTTCTCGCGGCGCTCGCCCTCCTTCGGCTGCCGCACGGCGCCCGTCAGGTGGTCGCCCTTGCGCAGACCGCTCTTGCGGACCTGGGCGAGGGAGACGTAGACGTCGTTCGGGCCGGGCAGGTAGCCGGAGGTCCGGATGAAGGCGTAGTTGTCGAGGATGTCCAGGATGCCCGCGACGGGGATCAGGACGTCGTCCTCGGAGACCTGCGGCTCGCCGGCCGCGAACTCGTCACGGCCACGACGGCCACGACGGTCGCGGTACCGGCCGCGACGGCCCCGACGACCGCCCTCGTCGTCGAAGTCGTCCTGCGGGCCGCCCTGCGGCCCCTGCTGACCGCCCTGACGCTGCTGGCGCTGGCCGCCCTGGCCGCCGCCCTGCTGCTCGTCGCCCTTGCCGCGCTCGCGGCGGTCGCGCTGACGGTCGCGGCGGTCACGACGGCCACGGCCCTCGGCGCCCTCGACGGCCGCCTCGGCCTTGGCCTCGGACTGCGTCTCCGTACGGACCTCGGCCTTGGCCTCGGCCTTCGGCTCGGCGCCCTCGGGGCTGCCGGCCGGCGCGGTGGCGCGGCGACGGCGGCGCTCGCCCGCGGGCTGCTCGTCGGCGGACTCCGCGGCGACGGCGGCCTTGGACGGCTGGCCCGGGATGTCGATCTGCTGCTGAGCGGCCTTCTCGGCGGCCGGCTCGGCGGCGGCCTCGTCGGCCGTACGGGTCTTGGCGGCGGTGCGGCGCTTCGGCTTGGTCTCCGCGGCCTCGGCGGCCTTGGCGGGAGCCTGGCCGCCTCCGGCCTGCGCCTCCTTGATGACCTCGATCAGCTGGCTCTTGCGCATCCGCGCGGTGCCCCTGATGCCGAGGCCGGACGCGACCTGCTGCAGCTCGGCCAGGACCATGCCCTCGAGGCCGGTGCCGGAGCGGCGGCGCCGTGCGGTGGTGCCGGAGGCAGCACCTGCGGCGGGCGCGGCGTTGTCGACAGAGCTGTCGGCAGTCACGCCCATCAGATCGGTGGTGTCGCTCACGAAGGGTCCTTCCCTGGAGCGGACGTCGGCCATCTGGCTCGGCGACCGGTTGTGCTGTCCGGCAGGGTCCTGGCTTGTGGACCGTGTCCGGGGCGGTGGTCCCGCCGGGTAACGGCGGAAAGAGAAACGTGCTGTAGATCCGGCCCGAGTCCCCTGCTCGGCCCTCACCGGGGAAGAGCGAGGGGTGTCGTGCCGGTTCCGGAGCGTGCTCGCAACTGCTCAGGCAGGCTGCTCAGGCAGTTGGGGAGGCTCCCGGAAGAGAGGGTGGTCCCTGATGGGGACACTCCGCACCGCGCCACAAAGACGTCGGGTGCAGACTTGAGGTTAACACTACCGGCTCCAACAAACATTCCCCCTCTCCCTCACCGGCAATCTCGGGTTCCGCAAAAGCGCCGGTCGGAGCGGCCGCCCGAGGGCCGCTCACGACGCGGAGGCGGAAGCTACGGAGCGAGTGGCAGGACGCTCGCTCCCGAGGTGTCGAGGGCGAGCCGGTTCGCCGCCCAGCCCTCCCCCGCGAGTCCTTCGACCTTGTCGGCCGTACCGGCGTCGGCCAGTGCGAGCACCGTGGGTCCGGCGCCGGAGATGACGGCGGGCACGCCGTCGGCGCGCAGCCGGTTCACCAGTGCGATGCTCTCCGGCATGGCGGGCGCGCGGTACTCCTGGTGCAGCCGGTCCTCGGTGGCGGCGAGCAGCAGTTCGGGACGGCGGGTGAGCGCCTCGACGAGGAGGGCGGCACGTCCGGCGTTGGCTGCGGCGTCCACGTGCGGGACGGTGCGCGGAAGCAGGCCGCGGGCGGTCTCGGTCAGTACGGGGTTCCCCGGCACGAAAACCACCGGAACGATGGAACCGGCGGGCTCCATCCTGATCGCCCGCGCGGCGCCGGACTCGGTCCAGGCGAGCGTGAAGCCGCCGAGCAGACAGGCGGCGACGTTGTCGGGGTGTCCCTCGATCTCGGTGGCGAGTTCGAGCAGCGCGGCGTCGTCGAGCCGGGCGTCCCCGCCTATGGTCACGGCGCGGGCGGCGACGATGCCGGCGCAGATGGCGGCGGAGGAGGAGCCGAGGCCGCGGCCGTGCGGGATGCGGTTGGCGCAGACGACCTCGAGGCCGCGGGGCTGCCCGCCGAGCAGGTCGAACGCCGTGCGCAGGGAGCGTACGAGCAGGTGGCTCTCGTCGCGCGGGAGCGTCTCTGCGCCCTCTCCGGCGATGTCGATGTGCAGACCGGAATCGGCGACCCGGACGACGACGTCGTCGTAGAGCCCCAGCGACAGGCCGAGGGCGTCGAAGCCCGGCCCGAGATTGGCGCTGGTGGCGGGGACGCGCACCCGGACGGCGGCGGCGCGGAACGCGGGACCGGCCATCGCTCGATGACTCTCCTTGACTTGCGGCTACGGGGTGTTCAAGAGAAGTACCGTGAAACCCGGGGCCGTGCCGGGTGGGGGCGACGACGGCGAAGACACCGCGCATGAGCAGCGGGGCGGGTTCGGTACAGCCTATCGAAGGAAGGTTCTGTGGCGACATAGGGCGCACAGGAGGCGCACGATGCGTGTCGCGAGCCATCCTGTGCGCCTATGTACGTTCCTGGTCGGGTTTCCTGGGCGGGTTCGGAAACCTGTCAGACACCGGACCAGGAGCGGGATTTGCGCCGCCCAGGGCCCACGGCCCGGCGCAAACCCCGCCGGCGGCTTTACGCCAGTCCGAGACGCTGCGCGGCCGTGGCCGCGTCGACCGGGACGGTGACCGGCTGCGGAGCGCCGGCGACGGCCCAGTCCGGGTCCTTCAGACCGTTGCCGGTGACCGTGCAGACGATCCGCTGGCCCGGGTCGACCTTGCCCTGCTCGGCGGCCTTCAGCAGACCGGCCACGGACGCGGCCGAGGCGGGCTCCACGAAGACGCCCTCCTGGGAGGCCAACAGGCGGTAGGCGCGCAGGATCTCACGGTCCGTCACCTCGTCGATGAGCCCGCCGGACTCGTCGCGCGCGGCGATCGCGTAGTCCCAGGAGGCCGGGTTGCCGATGCGGATCGCGGTGGCGATGGTCGACGGGTCCTTGACGACCTCGCCACGCACCAGCGGCGCCGAGCCGGAGGCCTGGAAGCCCCACATGCGCGGGGTGCGGGCGGCGAGGCCGTCGGCCGCGTACTCCCGGTACCCGCGCCAGTAGGCGGTGATGTTGCCCGCGTTGCCGACCGGCAGGACGTGGATGTCGGGGGCGTCGCCCAGCATGTCCACGATCTCGAACGCGGCGGTCTTCTGGCCCTCGATGCGCACGGGGTTGACGGAATTCACCAGCGCGACCGGGTAGTTGTCGGACAGCGCGCGGGCGAGGTCGAGGCAGTCGTCGAAGTTGCCGTCGACCTGGAGGATCTTCGCGCCGTGCACGAGGGCCTGGCCCATCTTGCCGAGCGCGATCTTGCCCTGCGGCACGAGCACCGCGGACACCATGCCGGCGCGCACCGCGTACGCGGCGGCGGACGCGGAGGTGTTGCCGGTGGAGGCGCAGATGACCGCCTGCGCGCCCTCCTCCTTGGCCTTGGAGATGGCCATGGTCATGCCGCGGTCCTTGAACGAACCGGTGGGGTTGGCGCCCTCGACCTTGAGGTGCACCTCGCAGCCCGTGCGCTCGGAGAGGACCTGCGCGGGAACGAGCGGCGTGCCGCCCTCACGGAGCGTGACGACCGGCGTGGTGTCCGTGACCGGAAGGCGGTCCCGGTACTCCTCGATGATGCCGCGCCACTGGTGGGTGCCCTTGGTGGTCATGGGTCCTTACTCCCCTTCAACACGCATGATGCTGGCGACACCGCGCACGGTGTCGAGCTTGCGCAGCGCCTCCACCGTCCCGGAGAGGGCGGCGTCGGGCGCGCGGTGGGTGACGACGACGAGGGACGCCTCACCGTCCTTGCCCTGCTGGCGCACCGTATCGATGGATACGCCGTGCTCGGCGAAGACCGTCGCGACCTGGGCGAGAACGCCCGGCTTGTCGGCCACGTCGAGGCTGATGTGGTACCGCGTCACGACATCGCCCATGGGGCTCACGGGCAGCTGCGTGTACGCGGACTCGCCGGGGCCCGTCGCCTCGTTGAGACGGTTGCGGCAGACGGCGACGAGGTCGCCGAGTACGGCCGAGGCGGTCGGCGCACCGCCGGCGCCGGGGCCGTAGAACATGAGCCGCCCGGCCGCCTCCGCCTCGACGAAGACGGCGTTGTACGCCTCGCGGACGGACGCCAGCGGGTGGCTGAGCGGGATCATCGCCGGGTGCACGCGCGCGGTGACGGACTCGCCGTCCGCGGCCCGCTCGCAGATCGCGAGCAGCTTGATGGTGCAGCCCATGCGCTTGGCGGAGGCGAAGTCGGCGGCGGTGACCTCGGTCATGCCCTCGCGGTACACGTCGTCGAGCCGGACCCGGGTGTGGAAGGCGATGCCGGCCAGGATGGCGGCCTTGGCGGCCGCGTCGTAGCCCTCGACGTCGGCGGTCGGGTCGGCCTCGGCGTAGCCGAGCGCGGTGGCCTCGTCCAGGGCCTCCTGGTAGCCGGCGCCGGTGGTGTCCATCGCGTCGAGGATGAAGTTGGTGGTCCCGTTGACGATGCCCATCACGCGGTTGATCTTGTCGCCGGCGAGGGACTCGCGCAGCGGCCGGATCAGCGGGATGGCGCCGGCGACGGCGGCCTCGTAGTAGAGGTCCTTGCCGTGCTCGTCGGCGGCCGCGTACAGCCCCGCGCCGTCCTGGGCGAGCAGCGCCTTGTTCGCGGACACGACGGAGGCGCCGTGCTCGAAGGCGGTCTTGATGAGGGTGCGGGCCGGTTCGACCCCGCCGATGACCTCGACGACGACGTCGATGTCGCCCCGTTTCACCAGGGCGGTCGCATCAGTGGTGATGAGCTCCGCGGGGACGCCCGCGCGGACCTTGTCGGGACGGCGCACGGCCACGCCGGCGAGCTCGACCGGAGCGCCGATGCGCGCCGCGAGGTCGTCGGCGTGCGTCGTCATGATGCGCGCCACCTCTGAGCCGACCACACCACAGCCCAGCAGCGCCACCTTCAGCGGACGCGTACGCATCATCCGACCTCGTTTCTCGTACTTCTTCGTATCTCTACGGTGAGGACCAGTCTCACTCACCGGACGGAGCTTTCTGCGCCCCGTCCGGATCCTGAGACATCTATTTCATTACCCGACATCGAGACGCAGGAGATCCTCCTCCGTCTCGCGCCGGACGATCACCCGGGCCTCGCCGTCGCGGACGGCGACGACCGGCGGGCGAAGCGCGTGGTTGTAGTTGTTGGCCATGGAGCGGCAGTACGCCCCGGTCGCGGGCACGGCGAGCAGGTCGCCGGGGGCGACGTCGGCCGGCAGGAAGGCGTCCCGTACGACGATGTCGCCGCTCTCGCAGTGCTTGCCGACGACGCGGGAGAGCATGGGCTCGGCGTCGGAGGTGCGGGAGGCGATCGAGACGGAGTACTCGGCGTCGTACAGCGCGGTGCGGATGTTGTCCGACATGCCGCCGTCGACGGAGACATACGTCCGCAGCCCTTCGAGAGGCTTGACGGTGCCGACCTCGTAGAGGGTGAAGGCGGTGGGCCCGACGATGGCGCGGCCCGGCTCGACGGAGATCCGCGGAGTGGCGAGCCCGGCGGCCTCGCACTCCCTGCTGACGATCTCGTTGAGCGCCTTGGCGATGTGATGGGGCTCGCGCGGGTCGTCGGCGGAGGTGTACGCGATACCGAGACCGCCGCCGAGGTCGATCTCGGGCAGCTCGACGCCGTGCTCGTCGCGGACCTCGGCGAGCAGCTGGACGACGCGGCGCGCGGACACCTCGAAGCCGGCCATGTCGAAGATCTGCGACCCGATGTGGGAGTGGATCCCGATGAGCTCCAGCCCGTCGAGCCGCAGGGCCCGGCGCACCGCCTCGGCGGCCTGGCCGCCGGCGAGGGCGATGCCGAACTTCTGGTCCTCGTGGGCGGTGGCGATGAACTCGTGGGTGTGCGCCTCGACGCCGACGGTCACCCGGATCTGCACGCGCTGCCGCTTGCCGAGGGAGTGGGCGATGTGGGCGACGCGCACGATCTCCTGGAAGGAGTCGAGCACGATCCGACCGACTCCGACGGAGACGGCGCGGTGGATCTCCTCCTCGGACTTGTTGTTGCCGTGGAAGGCGATGCGCTCGGCGGGCATGCCGGCGGAGAGCGCGGTGGCGAGCTCGCCGCCGGAACAGACGTCGAGATTCAGCCCTTCCTCGTGCAGCCACCGGACGACGGCCCGGGAGAGGAACGCCTTGCCGGCGTAGAAGACGTCGGCGTCGCTGCCGAAGGCGTCGACCCAGGCGCGGCACCGGGCCCGGAAGTCGGCCTCGTCGAGGATGTACGCGGGGGTGCCGACCTGCTCGGCGAGCTGGGCGACGCCGATCCCGCCCACGCTGATCTGCCCGTCCTCGTCACGGCGGACGGTGCGGGCCCAGACCTTGGGGTCGAGCTGGTTGAGGTCGGCCGGCGGGCCTGCGTAGTGCCCCTCGGGGAGGACGTCGGCGTGGCGGGGCCCGGCGGGGTGGGCGGAACGGCTCATGGCTGCATCTTTCAGATCTGATCGGGAGCGCTGATGCCGAGCAGGGCGAGGCCACCGGCGAGCACCGTCCCGGCGGCTTCGGCGAGCGCGAGCCGGGACCGGTGGGCGGCCGAGGGTTTCTCGTCGCCGAGGGGCAGGACCGTGTGCTGGAACGCGAGCAGCGCGTCGGCGGTGGCCTCCAGGTGCCGGGCGACCCGATCGGGGGCGCCGAGACGGGCGGCGGAGGCGAGGACGGCGGGGTGGTCGCGGAGCAGGCCGGTCAGCGCGGGAGCGTCGACGGTCTGCAGCGGCTCGCTCGCGAAGCCCAGCTGCCCGGCGTTGCGGAGCAGGGCGCGGGTACGGGTGTACGCGTACCGGACCCGGAAGAGGGGATTGCCCTCGTGCTGGTGGAGCAGCTCGTCGGTGAGCTTGGCATGGTCGTGCGCGGCGGCGGACAGCAGCCCCCAGCGGGCGGCGTCGACGCCGAACCGGCGGTACAGCTCGGCGGCGCCGTCGGGCACGGGCAGGGGCGCGATGGTCGTGGGCAGGTGCGGCCGGGAGTGCTGGGCCTCGATCCGCACCCCGAGCAGGGCCCACTCGTCGTCGGCGGCGTCCTCGCTGGCGGTACGGAGGCGCACGCCCTGGAAGAGCAGGAGCCGCCGGACGGCGTCGGCGGTTACGGCGGCGCGGACGTCGGAGCGGTAGCAGGGCTGGGCGATCTCGCCGGTGTCGGGACGGCGCCCGTAGTCGAGCCCGTCCCGCAGGATGGCCCGTACGAGGTCCTGCTGTACGTCGTGGCGCAAGGTGAAGTTGAGGAACCCGGGCCCGGTGATGTCGACGCGGTCGAGAGCGGGATGCGGCAGCAGCCGCTCGATGAGCACCTCGGCGACGTGGCGTGGCGTCGCGCCGGCGGCACGGGCGAGGCTCAGCGCGACGTTGCTGGCGTAGTCCCCGCACCCGCCGGGCCGGGGCCGCTCGACACGTACGAGCTCGGGCACCTCGACGGACAGCACACCCTCGTCGACCGCACGGCGCACGGCGTGCTGCACGGTGAGGGAGAGGTCCGCGGGGGTCACGGGACAAGCGTATGGGAGGAGGGGGGTGGAAATGCGAACGGGTTTCGCCATGCGGGCAGCGGGCGGGTCGGGACGGCTGCGGGACAGAAACTCATGCGCCGAAGACCGGAGCCGGTGACCTCACGCCGGGGAGTCCCGGTGGCATGCCGGACCCCGGAGCCGGCGACCTCACTGCCGGGGAGTACCGCTCCGCCCGGCCCCGTGTCTGCTGCCGTCGACGGACGGCGGTCCCTCCGGTTCCTGCGACGCCCGGCGCCCGCCGTGGACGAGCCGGCGCACGACGCGCACGAGCTCGGCCGGCTCGAAGGGCTTGGCGAGAAACGCGTCGACGCCGGCAGCGAGCCCGCCCTCGACCTCGTACGGGGTGCAGGCGCTGATGATGGCGACGGGCACCCCACTGGTCTGCGGATCGTCGCGCAGCCGCGCGGCGGTGCGCAGCCCGTCGAGTCGCGGCATGACGACATCGAGAGTGACGACATCAGGACAGACCTGATGCACGACATCCAGACACTCGGCACCATCGGCCGCGGTCACGACCTCGAACCCCTCGAGCTCGAGATTGACCCTGATCAACTGACGGATCACCCGGTTGTCATCGACAACGAGCACTCGCCCGGACACGCCTGACACAACTCGAGAGTAGGCGTCCGGTCACGGCTGCGTCCCGGTTTTCCCCACTTCCGACCCGTGCGGGGGAACGCGCCCCCCGGTCACCCCCCGGAAATACCTGTTCACAGCCACCCCTCGGAGCCTGGTAGGGTTCTACCCGTCGCCGCAAGCAGCGGCAACGCCCCCGTAGCTCAGGGGATAGAGCAACGGCCTCCGGAGCCGTGTGCGCAGGTTCGAATCCTGCCGGGGGCACTTCGCAGGAAGTGCCCAAAGACCCCGCCGTCAGCGTCAGCGCTGAGGACGGGGTCTTGTTGCATGTGCGGGTGTGTGTCGCGGCGAGCGGCGATGTGTCGCGGGCCGTGGACTCTTCGTGGACCTTCCCTCGACGATCCCAGTGGTTGCACGGAGGCATCCGCTCGTCAGGCGGAACTCAACCGAGGGGGCCACTCCTTGTGTCTGAAGACCCCGGCGCCGGCGTCGGTCAGGTGGCGGGGCGTTCGCCGGACGGGTCGGCGATCATGATGCGGATGTGCGAGGGGGCGTACTTGCGGGACTTGGCGACCATCTTCGTCAGGTCGAACTTGTCGCGCTGGACGGCGACCTGGAGCGGGGCCGGCAGGGCCGGGTGCTGGGGGGTGCCGGTGCCCGGGGGTATGGAGGCCCCGGGGCGGTGGCGGGCGCCGATCAGGGCGTGGGGGTTGTTCGGCGGGGTGGCCACGACGAGTTCCGTGATGTCCGTCCAGGGCAGCAGCACCTGGCCGAACCGGACGCCCGACGGGTCGAACTGGAAGGCCGTACGCCGCGTCTCGAACCAGGAGACGATGAAGGGCATCGCCGCGACGATCACGACGCCGCCCTTCATGTCGAGCGCCCAGCCGAGCAGGACGGCGAGGGCGACGACGCCGATGAGGGCGCCCCACAGTCCGGCGAGGTCCTTCGGGGAGAACGGGTGGGTGACCCGGTAGCGCTCCCAGCGTCCACGTCGGCCGGTCGCGGTGGGGACGGTGGTGCGGTTGCGCGGGTCGGTCATGGCGGGAGTTCCCTTCGTACGGGTCGGACTTCGCGGCGCCGCCGCTTCGGGCGGCGGGCGGCCGCGCCCCGTGTCGGGATGCGGGGCATGGCTTCCGGTCGGCGGAGAACCTGGACGACATGGGGTCCGGGCGCGACTGACACACTGTCCCGTGACGCTCTGCAAGGGCGATGAAATCTCGATGATGCGGATGCCACGGACAACGGGGAGCTGGGGACATGTCCGGTGAGGCGCAGGGGCTGCGCATCGACCTGCTCGGCCCGCTGAGGGCCGGCCGCGACGCCGGACCGCTCGACCTCGGTCCCGTACGGCGCCAGGCGCTGCTCGCCGCGCTCGTGCTGCGCGCGGGGACGGTGGTCTCGCACGAGCAACTGCTCGGCGACGTCTGGGGAACCGAGCCGCCGGGGACCGGGCGCCGGGTCCTGCCGAGCTACGTCTACGCGCTGCGCAAGGCGCTGGACCCGGCCGGCGCCGGTCCCGCGCGGTCGGTGATCCGTGGTGAGCGTTCCGGGTACAGCTTCCTCACCGGTACGGCGTGGACGGACGTGGCACACCTCAAGGAGCTCGCTGCCGCCGCCCGGGGCGCGCAGGCATCCGGGGCGCTCGCCGAACTCCTCGAGGTCTGCGATCGGGGACTGGCCCTGTTCCGCGGCGAGCCGCTGTCCGGCCTGCCCGGACCGCTCGCCGGCGCCGAACGGCACCGACTCGCCCAGCAGCGGCGCTCGTTGCACCGCCAGCGGGCGGAGGCCCTGATCGGCCTCGGCCGGTACGCGGACGCCCTGGACGGCCTCGCGGGGGCCGGGCCCCAGCCCGACGACGAGGCGTTCGCCGCGCTGCACATGCGGGCGCTGTACGGCAGCGGACGGCAGGCCGAGGCGCTCGCCGTCTTCCAGCGGACGCGGACCCATCTCGTCGAGGAGCTCGGCGTGGAGCCCGGGGAGGAACTGCAGCGCGTGCACCGGGGCGTACTGCGTCAGGACACCGACCTGCTGCTCGGCCCGGTCCCCGCACCGCCCACGGAGCCGCCCGCCCCCGACGCCCCCCGGCCGCGCGTCGACCTCCCCGGCGACACCGCCGGGCTCGTCGGCCGCGAGCGGGAACTCGCCCTGCTCACCTCCCGGGTGCCCACCGACGCCGTGTCGGTGGTGACCGTGGACGGCACGGCCGGCGTCGGCAAGACCGCGCTGGTGGTACGGGCGGCCTGGCGGCTTCACGAGCGGTACCCGGACGGCTGCCTGTTCATCGATCTGCACGCGCACGCGGCCGCCCACGAGCGCGTCGGCCCGCAGCGGGCCCTGTACCGGCTGCTGCGCGCGCTCACCTGCTCCGACGACGACCTGCCCGACGAACTCGACGAGCTGGTCGCCGCCTGGCGCGCGGCCACCAGCGCGCTGCGGCTGCTCGTCGTCGTCGACGACGCGCCCGGCACGGCGGAGGTCCGCCCCCTGCTGCCCGCCGGTCCGGGCAGCACGCTCATCGTGGCGAGCCGCCGGCACCTGCCGGGCCTCGACGCCGACGTACGGCTCACCGTGGAGCCCCTCGGGACGGACTCCGCGGTCGGCCTGCTGCGGCAGCTCCTCGGCCCCGCGCGGGCGGACCGCGAACCCGAGGCCGCGCGCGAACTCGCCCGGCGCTGCGGCGGACTGCCGCTGGCGCTGCGGATCGCCGGCGCCCGGCTGCAGCACCGCGCTTCCTGGACGACGGCCCATCTGGTGGGCCGGATGTCGCACGACGAGAGCAGTCTGCGCGAACTGAGCGCCGGGGACCGCAGTGTGGAGGCCGCCTTCCGCCAGTCGTACGACCAGCTCGCCCCCGAACTGCAGCGCTGTTTCCGGGCGACGGGCCTGTCCCCGACGGTCGAGTTCGACGGGCTCACGCCGGCCGCGATGCTCGGCTGCTCCCGCGGCCACGCCGAGCACCTCCTGGAGCAGCTCGTCGACGCGAGCCTGCTGCGGCAGCCGAAGCCCGGCCGCTACCGGCTCCACGATCTCGTACGGGTCCACGCCGGCCAGCTCGCGGCGGCCCTGCCCGAGCAGGCCGCCGCGGACCGCGCCGCCGTCCTCCACCTGTACACGGCCGCGGGCCGGATCGCCGCCGAGTGGGGACCGGACGGTTTCCCGACCGGCCCCGACGTCACCGATGCGCCGTTCGCCGACTGGAGCGACGCCGAGGCGTGGCTGAACGCCGCGGGAGCCGGTCTGGTCGACGTCGTGGCGTACGCCGCCGCCGCGGGCATGCACGACCACGCCTGCTGGATCGCCGAGGGCCTGTCCGACCACCTGCTCCGGCAGGGCCGCCACCACGAATGCCGTGCCGCCCTGGAGCTGGCGCTCGGCTGCGCGGACACGGCCGACGACCGGCGGATGGCGCCCTCGCTCCGCAACTACCTGGGCATGGCCGCCGTCCATCAGGGGCGGTTCCAGCAGGCGTACGCCTGGTTCACCGACGCGCTGCGGCTCGCGGACCGCCAGGGCGACGCGCGGGACCGGGCCCGGGCGATCGCCGGCCTCGGCGTCGCCGAGTGGCCCCTGGGCCGCACCGACGAGGCCGTCGGCCGGCTCCAGGAGGCGACACGGCTGGCGGCGCGGCTCGGCGACGACTGGCTGGGCATGGTGTCGGCCAGCAACCTGGGCGCGCTGCACGGTCTGCACGGGCGGCACGAACAGGCGCTCGGGCACTACGCCGACGCGCTCGCGTACGCCGAGAAGACCGGACGGCCCGGCGTGATCGGCAAGGCCCTGTGCTTCGCGGCCGACGCCCAGGTGGCCCTCGGCCGTCCCGAGGAGGCCACGGAACTCCTGCACCGGGCGGCCGAACTGGCCCGGGAGGCCGACGACCTCACACTGCTCATACTCAGCCTGTCCTCGCTCGGCCTCGCGGAGGACAGCCGCGGCGATGCCGCACGGTCCCTCTCCTTCCACCAGGAGTCGGTGTCCCTGCTCACCGGACGCACCAGCACCTGGCTGCAGATGCTGGTACGCACGCGGCTCGGCGCCGCGTACGCCGCGGCGGGCCGCCGCACCGAGGCCCACCAGGAGTACCGCACCGCCCTCTCCCTGCCCGGCGCCGAGGACCACCCGCGCGAACACGCGGCGGCGCTGCTGGGGTTGCGGGACTGAAGGACTCAGCCGGGCGCACCGGTACGGTGATCGTCGGCGAGGCCGACGACGGGGAGGAGCGCGGCACGATGGCAGAGACTTCGGTGTCCTGGCAGGCGGCACGGAAGGCCGAGCGGCTGTGGATCGAAGGGGTCACGCTGCTGCGCCAGGAGCGGACCGCGGAGGCCGCCGGGCGGTTCCAGCAGGCCGTGGAGTTGGACCCGACCGCCGCCGACGCGTGGCTGGGACTGCATGCCACCGGGCAGCGAGAGGCGGAGGCGCTGGCGGCGATGCAGTGGCACCATCGCTCGTTCGGAGCGCTGCGCACCAGGAACACGATGATGCTCCAGTCCCACTTCGGCATCGGCGACTACGTCAACTTCCGCCTGGAGAGCGCGCGGGATCTGTGGCTCGCGGGCCTGGCCGCGCTGCTCGACGAAGGCCGCGTGGAGGAGGCTGGGCCGCCGCTCATGACCGCGCAACTCGACTGCGACGAGACGCGGTTCCTCTGCGCGCGGTACGCGTTTCTGAAGGGGGACTGGCCGCTCGTCCTCCAGTACGCGCGGAACATCACCGCGAGCTTCCTCCACGAGGAGGCGCAGCTGTATGTCGCGACCGCACTCAACGAGCAGGAGGTCTTCCACGAGGCCCTCAGCACGCTCGCTCCGCTCCCCCACCACATCGACAAGGGCGGACACTTCGACGCGGAGGTGGCCTACGAGCGCGGAGCGGCGTGCGAGGGGCTGGGGCGGGACGAGGAGGCGCTGCGGCAGTACCAGTACGCCTTCCGCTGCAACCCCCACCACGCGGATGTCGCGGAGCGGGCGCAGGCGCGGGTGTCCACGCCGCCCGCCGCGCCGCCGACATCGGCTCCCGCTCCTGCTCCGGCTCCTGCTCCCGCGGGCGTCCCGCCACGGCCGGCGCAGCCGCCGCAGCCCGCCGCCCCACCGGCCGACGCCGCCGACACCACCGCGTCGGACGGCCGGGAGGCGCTGCTCGCCGAGGCCATGGGCATGCTCGACGGGATGGTCGGCCTCGACGCCGTGAAGCGGCAACTGCGCACGATGATCGCCCAGTTACGCATGGCCGCGGTCCGGGGAGCGCAGGGACTGCCCTCGACCGCCGGCCCCCAGCACTTCGTCTTCGCGGGCCCGCCCGGCACCGGCAAGACGACCGTCGCCCGCATCATCGGCAAGGTCTTCGCGGGGCTCGGCCTGCTGGAGGGCGGACAGGTCGTCGAGACGCAGCGGGTCGACCTCGTCGGCCAGCACCTCGGCGAGACGGCCCTCAAGACCAGCCGGGTCATCGACTCCGCCCTCGACGGCGTGCTGTTCATCGACGAGGCGTACGGGCTGTACAACACCGGCTACAACGGCGGCGACGCCTTCGGGAAGGAAGCACTGCAGGTGCTCCTCAAGCGCGCCGAGGACGACCGGGACCGGCTCGTCGTGATCCTGGCCGGATACCCGGACGAGATGTCCGACCTACTGGCGACGAACCCCGGCCTCGCGTCCCGCTTCACCACGCGGGTGGACTTCCCCTCGTACTCCCCGGCGGAGCTGCACGAGATCGCCCGCAGGATTCTGGACAAGCAGGGCGACACGCTGGACGAGGACGCCGCCACCGCGCTCGCCGCCTGCTTCCGCCGAGCGGCCGAGGAGGACCTGGTGGGGCGGCTCGGCAACGGGCGGTTCGCCCGCGAGCTGTGCCGCAAGGCGGCCGCGCTGCGCGATCTGCGGGTGTTCGAGGTCCACGGCGGCTCCGGCACCCCGAGCCGCGAAGAGCTCACCGCGGTCCGCGTCGCGGACCTCACGCCGGCCTTCGAGGAGTTGCGTGCGGGTGTCGCCGACGACTGACGGTCGAGAGCCGGCGGTGGCGGAACTGGACGGGGCCTCGTCGCGTCGTCCCACCCGACGGTGAAGGGGGCAGCGGTGGGACGGAAGGGATGGTCCGCCCACGGGCGCGGCAGCTCGTGGTGGGGGCGTGGCCTGACCGGTGCAGGGCTGGTCGCGGCCTGCCTGCTCGCCGGGCACGGGTTCGTGCCGCAGGCGGGGGTGCGGGTGGGGAGTCTGGTGGAGACGTTCCTGCCGTGGGTGGGGCTCGTCGTTCCCGTGCTCGTGGTGGTCGCGGCGCTCGTGCGGTCGTGGGCCGTGCTCGTCGCGGCGGTCGTGCCGGGGGTCGTGTGGGCGGTGATGTTCGGGCCGCTGCTTGTTCCGGAGAGCGGTGGGGCGGGCGATCTTGTCGTCGCGCAGCACAACGTGAGCGACGAGAACGCGGATCCCGACGGGACGGCGCGGGCCCTGCGGGACGCCGGTCCGGATCTTGTCGCACTTGAGGAGCTGACGCCTGCGGCGCTGCCCCGCTACTCGGCGGCGCTGGCGCGGACGTACCCGCATGACGCCGTGGACGGCTCCGTCGGGCTGTGGTCGCGGTATCCGCTGCGGGACGTGCGGCCGGTGGACCTCCGGCCCGACGGGCTCGACGACCCCGGCTGGCGGCGTGGGCTGCGGGCGACGGCGGCCACGCCGCACGGGGACGTCGCGGTGTACGTCGTCCACCTGCCGTCCGTGCGGATCGGGGCGGGCGGCTTCCGGTCCGAGTGGCGCGACGACAGCGCGCGGAAGCTCGGGCGGGTCCTCGCGGCGGAGCCGCTGGAGCGCGTCGTCCTCGCCGGCGACCTGAACAGCACCCTCGACGACCGTGCCCTGTCGCCCGTGACGGACCGGCTCGCCGGCCCCCGCTCCGGCCTCGCCTTCAGCTGGCCGGCGTCCCTGCCGCTGGCCCGCATCGACCAGGTGCTGGTCCGCGGGGGCGCGGTCGGCGCGGTCCGTGCCCTCCCGGCGACCGGGAGCGATCACCTGCCCGTCCTCGCGCACCTCTCATTCCAGCAGGTGCGTTCCGGTTGACGGTCCTGACAAGATGCCCCGCATGGGCGCACACACGAACGACGAATCGATCCTCTACGTCACCGACCTCGGGTACGAGGCGCGGGGGCGGCGGTACTGCGACGAGGACATCTGGCTGAGCGGGCGGCTGCGCGAGTGGTTCGACCTCGCGCTCTGCCACCCGCGGGACGCCGCCGCGCTGATGGGGCGGTTCGACGCGGTCGTGGTGCGCAACAGCGGGCCGGTGATCCACTACCGCGAGGTGTACGAGGAGTTCCGGGAGGCCGCGCGGGCCGGCGGGGTGCGGCTGTTCAACCCGTTGACCGGGAAGGGCGACATGAGCGGGAAGGAGTATCTGTTCTCGCTCTTCGGTGAGGGGTACCCCGTCATCCCCAGCGTGGGGCGGCGCGAGGACTTCGGCCTTCTGCCGGACGCCGACGAGTACGTCGTGAAGCCGGTGCTCGGGGCCGACTCCGTCGGGCTGCGGTTCGTGGAGCGGGGCGGGCTCGACGGTGTGGACCCCGCCGGGATGCTGGTCCAGCCGCGGATCCCGTTCACGTACGAGGTGTCCTTCTATTTTGTCGGGCGGAACTTCCAGTACGCGCTGTACGCGCCGCACCCCGAGGCGCGCTGGGTGCTCGAGACGTACGAACCGACCGCCGCGGACCTGGAGTTCGCGCAGCGGTTCGTGGACTGGAACGACCTCCCGTACGGCATCCAGCGCGTCGACGCCTGCCGCGCGCCGGACGGCGAGCTGCTGCTCGTGGAGCTGGAGGACCTCAACCCGTATCTGTCCCTCGACCGGGTGGGCGAGCGGGAGCGGGAGGGGTTCGTGACGGCGATGGCCGCCTCGCTGCGGGAGGTGCTGGGCTCGCCGCGCGTCAGGTGAGCGCCGCCAGCGCCTTGCCCACTTCCGTCCCGTACGCCGCGGGGTTCTCGTGCAGGAAGAAGTGGCCTCCGTCGACGAGCTCCAGGGTGAACGGGCCGGTCGTCTCGTGCCGCCAGGCCGCCGCGTCGGACTCGGTGACGTGGCGGTCCTTCGCGCCCGTCAGGGCGGTGACGGGACAGGCGAGGCGCGGGGCGGGGCGGTGGACGTAGGTCCGGACGGCGTTGAAGTCGGCGCGCAGCGACGGCAGGGCCAGCCGGAGGACCTCGGGGTGGTCCAGGGCGCTCGTGCCGGGGCCGTCCAGGCGGCGGACCAGGGCGAGGATCGCGTCGTCGTCCAGCGGCTCGTCGCGAGACGGCCGCGGGACCGAGGGGCCCTGGCGGCCGGAGACGATCAGGCCGGCCGGCGCGAGGCGGCGGGCCGCCTCGTACGCGACCAGGGCGCCCATGCTGTGGCCGAGGAGCACCAGGGGCGTCTCGGGGGCCTCGTACGCGGCCAGCTCCTGTACGACGGCGTCCGCGAGCGCCTCGATCGTCGGCAGCGGGGGTTCGCGGTGCCGGTCCTGGCGGCCGGGGTACTGGACGGCCAGCACCTCCACGTCCGCCGCCTCCGGCGGAAGCTCCCTGGTCATGAGCCGGAACGCGGCCGCCGAGCCGCCCGCGTAGGGGAAGCAGACCAGCCGCACGCCCGGGGCCTGTGCCGCGGGGGCGTGGAAGACGCGTAACCAGTCCGTGCTCATGTTCACTCGACGCTCCTCACTCGGCTCGCTCCCGGCTGCGATCACCCTAGGTGGAGCGTCATGCGCTTCGCTTGCGCGGAGTCGTCTTCTTCGCCGTGGTCTGCTTTGCAGTGGTCTTCTTTGCCGTCGTCTTCTTCGCCGACGTCGTCTTCTTCGCTGTCGCCTTCTTCGCCGACGTCGTCTTCCTCGCCGACGTCGACTTCTTCGACTCGGCCGCCTTCTTCGCGCCCGCTGTCGCCGTGGACTTCTTCGCGCCCGTCTCCTTCGGCGTGCTCCGCGACGACGACGCCGTGCGCTTGCGGGCCGACAGGTCCGTGACCGACGCCGGCGCCTCGCCCCGGGCCTCCTTCGCCGCGCGGACGCTGCTCTCCAGCGCCGCCATCAGGTCGATGACCCGGCCGCCGCCCTCCTCCTCCGGCGCCGACGGCGCCACCGCCTCGCCGCCCGCCGCCTTCGTGGCGATCATCTCCTCGACCGCCTCGCGGTAGTCGTCGTGCAGCGAGGTGATGTCGACCTCGCCCAGCGTCGCCATCAGCGCGTCCGCCAGGTCGAGTTCGGCCTCCCGCACCGTCACCTGGGTCTCCGGCGCCACGCCCTCCGGTTCGCGGATCTCGTCCGGCCAGAGCAGGCCGTGCATGGCGATCACGTCGTCGACGACCCGCAGCATGCCCAGCCGCTCCCGCCCCCGCAGCGCGTACTTCGCCACGGCGACCTTCTCGCTGCGCTTCAGCGCCTCGCGCAGCAGCGTGTACGGCTTCGCGGCCGGCACCCCGTTGGCGGACAGGTAGTACGCCGCGTCCATCTGGAGCGGGTCGATCTCGCCGGCCGGCACGAACGCCACGATCTCGATCGTCTTCGCGGTGGGCAGCGGCAGCGAGGCCAGGTCCTCGTCCGTGATCGGGATCATGGAGCCGTCGGCGTCCTCGTACGCCTTGCCGATGTCCGCCGTCGCGATCTCCTCGCCGTCCAGCTCGCAGACCTTCCGGTAGCGGATCCGGCCGCCGTCCTCCGTGTGGATCTGCCGGAACGAGACGGACCGGCTCTCGGTCGCGTTCACGAGCTTGATCGGGATGCTGACCAGCCCGAACGAGATGGCACCGTTCCAAATGGATCGCACGTTCATCCCTTTCGACGGCATAGGTCCGGTCTACTGACAGATTCGTGGGATTCTCATCGTATGTCGCCTCTCACAGAGGTGGAGGGGCGCCGACTGGCCCTGAGCAATCTGGACAAGGTCCTCCACCCCGCCACCGGCACCACCAAGGGCGAGCTGCTGCACTACTACGCCGTCACGGCCGCCGCGATGCTCCCCCATCTGCGGGACCGTCCGGTCTCCTTCCTGCGCTATCCCGACGGTCCCGAGGGCCAGCAGTTCTTCACCAAGAACCCGCCGCCCGGCACGCCCGCATGGGTGACGACCGCGCCCGTGCCCCGCTCCGAGGACCCCCGGGCGCGGCAGCCGGTGATCCAGGACCTGCCGTCGCTCGTCTGGGCGGCGAACCTCGTCGTGGAGTTCCACACCCATCAGTGGCGGATGGAGACCCCGGCCGTCGCCGACCGGCTCGTCTTCGACCTCGACCCCGGGCCGCCCGCCACCGTCGTGCAGTGCTGCGCCGTCGCGCTGCGGCTGCGGGAGCGGCTGGCGGCGGACGGCCTGGAGGCGTTCGCCAAGACCTCCGGCGCGAAGGGGCTGCATCTGCTGGTGCCGCTCGTCCCGACGCCGTCGCAGCAGGTCTCGGCGTACGCGCGACAGCTCGCCGTCGAGGCGGAGGCGGAGGCTCCGAAGCAGGTCGTGCACCGGATGGCGAAGGCGCTGCGACCCGGCAAGGTCTTCGTCGACCACAGCCAGAACGCCGCCGCGAAGACCACTGCCACGCCGTACACCCTGCGCGCCCGGACCCTGCCGACCGTCTCCGCGCCGGTCACCTGGGACGAGGTGGAGGGCTGCCGGGATCCGGAGCGGCTGGTGTTCCTGATGGACGACATCGCGCCACGTCTGGAGCGGTACGGGGAGCTGCTCGCGCCGCTGAACGAGGCGGGGCGGGGCGGGAGGCTGCCGTGACGGCGGACGAGGCGGGCGGCGCTGCCGACGTTCCCGACGGTCTCGCCCCGCCCGTCCGGGTCGCGCTCGCGCGCTCCGTGGACCGGATGCCGCGCGGCTCCGGGCTCGCGTACGAGCCGAAGTTCGACGGGCACCGGCTGGTGATCCTGCGGTACCCCGGCGAGAAGGTGCTGCTCCAGGCCCGTTCCGGGCGGATCGTCACCGCCGCGTTCCCCGACCTCGCCGAGGCGGCGCGGCGCCTGCCGGCCGGGACGGTGCTCGACGGCGAGGTCGTCGTGTGGCACGAGGGCCGGACCGACTTCGCCGCCGTCCAGACGCGCGCGATGGCCACGCCCGCGCGGGCCCCCGCCCTCGCGCGCCGGCTCCCCGCCTCGTACGCCGCCTTCGACCTGCTCGCGGAGGGCGGCGCGGACCTGCGCGGGAAGCGGTACGCGGTACGGCGCGAACGGCTCGTCGCGGTCCTCGGGCCGCTGGGGCCGCCGCTCCAGCCGGTGCCGATGACGACCGACCCGGAGGAGGCGGCGACCTGGTACGAGACCCTGCCCGCGGCCGGGGTCGAGGGGCTGGTCGTGAAGCGGCTCGACCACACGTACCGGGGCGGGGCCCGGCAGTGGGAGAAGCTGCGGCACACCGACACCCGGGACGCGGTCGTCGTCGGGTTCACCGGGCCGCCCCAACGGCCGTCCGCGCTGGTCGTCGTGGTGCCGGACGACGACACGCCCGTCCTGTCCAACCCGCTCTCGCCGGCGCTGCGGGTGACGGCGGGGCGGGCGATCGGCGACGTCACGGCCGGGGACGCCGGGGAAGAGGGGGTGGTCGCCGCCGTGGGAGTGGGCGACGTCCGCTATACGCGCCTGCCGCCGGAACTGTCGGCGGCGCTGGCCGCCGAGGTGTCCCGCGGCACCACCCGGCTCCATCACCTCATCACCGTCCTGCGGCTGCGCGTCGCCGAGTGACCGACGGGGCGGCGCCCGTCGGCGCGCGGTCCGTCCGACCCCGACCCGAACGCCCCCCTGCGACACACCGTCACGCGCCCCCCGCGCGCTCCCCGTGTGGCGCAAAGCGAGCGGCCCGCGGGCCCGCCGGGAACCGCGGCCTGTCGTCGGGTCCTCCTTGCCGTTCGGGTGGTGCACACTTGCCCCCTAGCACAGCGCGCTCATGGGGAGGTGGGGGCATGTTGGCCGGGATCGATGAGGTCGACTGGGCCTCGTTGGGACATGCGTACGGCCCTGCCGACGACGTGCCGGCGCTGCTGCGCGGACTCACCTCGGCCGACTCCGAGGTGCGCGAGACCGCGCTCGACGGCCTCTACGGAGCGGTGCACCACCAGGGGGACGTGTACGACTCCACGCTCGCCTGCATCCCCTTCCTGCTGGAACTGGTCGCGGACCCGGCGGTCCAGGACCGCGGCGGCATCGTCGAGTTACTCACCAGCATCGGCGGGATCGACCTCGACGGCGACGACGAACTGGACGAACTCGGCCTGGACGCCGAGGAGTTCGAGGACGCGGCGAACTACGCGATGGCGGCCGCGGGAGTCGCCGCCGGCGCGGAGGTGTTCTTCGGCCTGGTCTTCGATCCCGACCCGGAGGTGCGGCTCGCAGCGCCGTGCGCCCTCGCCTCGCTGCACCCCGAGCCGGCCCGGGTGCTGACGCTGCTGCGGGAACGGCTCACCGTGGAGACGGACACGCAGGTGCGGCTCGCGCTGGTGGAGGCGGTCGGGCGCATCGCGCTGAGACACGAATCGCTGCACGAGGAGACGGTGGACTGGCTGGCCCTCGTCGCGCAGGCGGCCCGCGCGCCCGGGCTGCGGCTCGCCGCGCTGGCGCAGCTCGCCCGCTGCGCGCCGGACCGGCTGCCGCCGGACGTGGTGGTGACGGTGACCGGACTCCTGGAGGAGGTCCGGCAGGAGGGACGCGCCGAGGCGGCGCGGGCGACGCGAAGCGATGAGGGTCCCCCCGGACGAAGTCCGGGGGAGGATAGGGCGCGGTTCGGGGCGTACGGGGAGCTGCCGGAGACGTACGTCGGGTACGACGGTCGCGAGGGGTACGACGGGTACGACGGTCGCGAGGGGTACGACGGGTACGACGGTCGCGAGGGGTACGACGGGTACGACGGTCGCGACAGGCACGCCGACGGGTACGGCAGCGACTTCGACGACCTGGCCGAGCTGCCCGACGCCGACACCGGCGTCCAGATCGACGTCGACGTCGACGCAGACCTGGACGCGGACCTCGACGCCGACCTGGGCGTCCTGGACGTCGACGCCGCCGGGCACCCCGCTCTCCTCGGCTACCTGCGCGCCCTCGACGGCGAGCGGCGCGACGGCCACGTCACCCCCTGGACCGACGAGCTGCTCCGCACCCTGCACACCGCCCTGGACGACCGGGTCGACGACCGCATCGCGCTGGTCGTCGCCCAACTGCGCAGCCCCGACTGGGGGCAGCGGGCCGACGCGATCTGGATGTGCGGCGGGCTGATACGGGTGTGGCGCGGGCGGTACGAGGAGGTGGTCCGGCTCGTCGGCGAGCAGTTGGGCGACCCGGAGCCGCGCGTGCGGGAGGCCGCGGCGCAGTGGCTGGAGGAGCTGTTCGAGCTGGCCTGTCCGGCGGGCGACGCGCTGGCGGCGCGGGTCGCGGCGGAGGACCGGCCGTGGGTGCGGGAGCGGCCGGGCGGGCGGATCGGGCTGGGCAGCGCGCTGCTGGCGCTGGCCCGGTCGGGCGACGCGCGGGCCGTGCCGGCGGTCGCCCGGGCGCTGGAGCGGCCGGACGTACGCGACCAGCTCCTCTACACGGTGCCGCTGCTCGGCCCGGCCGCCGCGCCGCTCGCGCCGCTGCTGCGGCGCCGGCTGGGCGAGGTGGTGCTTGACGACGCGCTGTACGACCACGCGGCGCCCTTGCTGTACGCGCTGACCGCGCTGCGGGCCGGGCAGGCCGCGCCGGAGGTGCTGCGGGTGCTGCGGGGCGCGCCGGCGTACCGGCGGGACTGGGTGCAGGAGTCGGCGCTGCGGGCGCTGGCAGCGTTCGGACCGGCGGCCCGGGAGGCGGTGCCGGACCTGCGGCGGCTGCTGGAGAGCCGTACGGCTCCGGTGGCGACCGAGGCGGCGCGGGCGCTGTGGTCGGTGACGGGTGAGGCGGCGGCGGTGCTGCCGGTCCTGGTGGGGTGGCTGGCGCCGGACCGCGACTGTGCGGACCGGCGGGCGGCGGCCGCGGTGCTGGGAGCCGTGGGCCCGGCGGCGGCCGGGGCCGCGGCGGCGCTGCGCAGGTGTCTGACGGCGCGGGACCTGTGGCTGCGGGTGGACGGCGCGGCGGCGCTGTGGCGCGTCGCGGGCGATGCGCAGGCCGCACTCCCTGTGCTGCTCGCGGCCTGGGAGCAGAACCGTCACACCCGCGTGACGGTGGCCGAATGCCTGGCGGAGATGGGCCCGGCGGCGGCCGCGGCGGCGCCCACAATCCGGGCCGAACTGGCCCGCCGGCGCCGGCACAACGTGGTGGCGGGCGGCACGGGCAGCCACGACGTCCACGAGGACGAGAAGCTCCTCACCTTCTGCCGGGCCGCCCTCGCCCGCATGGAGCGCGCGGCGGGGGGATGAGGCCGGGGACAAGGCCCGCGGCCAGGTCCGGGGCGGGCGCCTGACGGCACACCGTCACGCAAAAGGGACATAACGCCTACCGGTTGCTACGTTGCCGACCATGACCGCAACGACGTCGCCGCCCCGGACCCCGCCCGGCGTGCACGTCCCGAAGCGGCGCGGCGTGGAACTCTCGCTCCTGATCGGGGCGGTGCTCCTGTCCGTCTTCGGCTATCTGGAGGTCGGCCTGGCGCACGACGGCACCGTGCCGCCCGACGCCGCACGGTACGGCGCAGGGCTCGGGCTGCTCGCGCTGCTCGCGCACCTCGCCGTACGGTTCCGCGCGCCCTTCGCCGATCCGCTGCTGCTGCCGATCGCGGTCCTGCTCAACGGCCTCGGCCTGGTGCTCATCTACCGGCTCGACCTGGAGACGCCACGCGACCAGGCCGCGCCGACCCAGCTGGTCTGGTCGACGCTCGGCGTCGGCCTGTTCATCGTGGTCGTCGTGCTGCTGCGGGACCACCGGACGCTGCAACGGTACGCGTACCTCTCCGTCGCCGCCGCGCTCGCGCTCATGATCGTGCCGATCTTCTTCCCCGCGGTGAACGGGGCGAAGATCTGGATCCGGCTCGGCGGACTCTCCTTCCAGCCGGGCGAGTTCGCGAAGATCCTGCTGGCGGTCTTCTTCGCCGCATACCTCGCGGCGAACCGCAACGCGCTGGCGTACACCGGCCGCCGCATCTGGCGGCGGCTGCAGTGGCTGCAGCTGCCGCCGGGGCGGGTGCTCGGGCCGATCGTGGCGATCTGGCTGCTGAGCGTCGGGGTGCTGATCCTGGAACGCGACCTCGGGACGTCCCTGCTCTTCTTCGGGCTCTTCGTGGTCATGCTGTACGTCGCGACGGGGCGGACCGGCTGGATCGCGGTGGGCATGCTGCTCGCCGGACTCGGGGCGTTCGCGGTCGGCTCGCTCGAACCGCACGTCCACACCCGGGTGGAGGACTGGCTCAACCCCTTCGCCTCCATCGAGGCCGGCGACGGGCCGGGGCAGCTCGCCCAGTCGCTGTTCGCGTTCGCCGCGGGCGGGATGCTCGGCACCGGCCTCGGGCTCGGGAACTCGGTGCTCATCGGCTTCGCCGCCAAGTCGGACTTCGTCCTCGCGACGGCCGGCGAGGAGCTGGGCCTGGTGGGGCTGACCGCACTGTTCCTGCTGTACGCGCTGCTCGTCGCGCGCGGCTACCGGGCCGGGCTCGCGCTGCGGGACCCGTTCGGCCGGCTGCTCGCGATCGGGCTCGCGTCGATCCTGGCGCTCCAGGTGTTCGTGATCGCGGGCGGGGTGACCGGGCTGATCCCGCTGACCGGCATGGCGATGCCGTTCCTGGCGCAGGGCGGTTCGTCGGTGGTGACCAACTGGGTGATCGTGGCGCTGCTGATCCGGCTCAGCGACTCGGCCCGCATGCCGCGCCCGGAGACCGCCGAACCGGGCGTCGTCGCGCCGGTGGACGGGGGCGTGCGATGAGCGGGGAGAAGGAGGGGGTACGCGGGCGGGCGCGCGACCCCCGCGGCGGGCGCTCCATGGTGGCGTACATCCGCCGCGCCGCCGCCCTGCTCCTCGTCCTGCTCGCCGCGCTGCTGGTCAACGCGGCGCGCGTGCAGGTCCTGGACGCCGGCGCGCTGGACGACAACCCGGGCAACAAGCGCGCGGCGATCAGCCGGTACGCCCAGCCGCGCGGGGACATCCTGGTGGACGGCCGGCCCGTGACCGGCTCGCGGGACAGCGGCGAGCAGCTGCGCTACGAGCGCACGTACCCGAAGGGCCCCGTGTACGCGCCGGTGACCGGCTACTCGTCCCAGACGTACGGCACCACGTTCCTGGAGAACGCGGCAGACCCCGTCCTCGACGGCACCGACCCGATGCTCGCGCCGCTGCCGTTCTGGAACGACCTCAGCCGGGACCGCGAGCCGGGCGGCGACGCGGTGACCACGATCCGCGCGGCCGTGCAGGAGGCCGCGTACCGGGGGCTCGGCGGCAAGCGGGGCGCGGTCGCGGCGGTCGAGCCGTCGAGCGGGCGGATCCTCGCCCTTGTGAGCAGTCCGTCGTACGACCCGGGCGTGCTGTCGGGAACGGGGCAGCCGGTACGGGACGCGTGGGCGCGGCTGAACCGCTCGCCGAACCAGCCGATGCTGAACCGGGCGATCCGTCAGACGTACCCGCCCGGCTCGACGTTCAAGATCGTGACCGCCGCGGCGGCGCTGGACGCGGGGGTGGTGACGGACGTCGACGCGCCGACGGACACCCCGGAGCCGTACGTCCTTCCCGGGACCCGGACCGTGCTGCCGAACGCGGCGCGCGGCTGCGAGGACGCCTCGCTCGCGGACGCGATCCGCTGGTCGTGCAACACGGTCATGGCACAACTCGGCGTGGACGTCGGCCTGGACGGGATGGTGGAGGCGACCGAACGGTTCGGCTTCCGTGACCCGGGGCTGCGGATCCCCTCCGGGGTGGCCGCGTCCAACTTCGACCGGGACATGAGCGTCGACCAGCTCGCGCTGTCGTCGATCGGGCAGTTCGACACCCGGGCCACGCCGTTGCAGATGGCGATGGTGGCGGCGGCGGTCGCGAACAACGGCGAGATCGCGTACCCGTACCTGCTGGACCGCGAGACGACCGCGGGCGGCCGGACGGTGGACCGGACCGGCCGGCGCAGCTACCGGCAGGCGATGCGCGCCGGGACGGCGCTGCGGCTGCAGCAGCTGATGGAGGACGTGGTGACGCGGGGCACCGGCACGAACGCGGCGATCCCCGGCGCGCGGGTCGGCGGCAAGACGGGCACGGCCCAGCACGGCGTGGGCAACGCGGGCACGCCGTACGCCTGGTTCATCGCCTTCGCCCAGGCGGACGGCGCGCCACAGCCGGGCGTCGCGGTCGCCGTGGTCGTGGAGGACGCGGAGGCCCGCCGCACGGAGATCAGCGGCAACGGCATCGCGGCGCCGATCGCGAAGGCGGTCATGGAGGAGGCCCTGCGCGCGGAACCACGAGGTCCGTGAGGGGGGGGCGGGCGGGGCCCGGCGCGGGCCGGACGCCCGGTCGGGCAGGCGCCCGCCGCCCGGCCCGGCGACCGCCCGGCCTGCGTCACCCCTGCCCGCGCCGGCTCTGCCCGCGTCAGCGGATCAGCTCGTGTCAGCCGATCGGCTTGCGCATCTCCGCGCGGACCTTCGCCGTGGTCTCGGCGACCGAGGCGAGGTCGACCTTCTTCGGGTCCATCACGGCTGTCTCGGCCGTCACGACGGCGACGAACGAGGCGGTGTTGCCGTCGCCCCAGGCGCACATCGGCAGCGTGGAGGTGACTCCGCCATCCTTGGAGCGCGCGACCTGGCAGCTGATGGTCACGTCGTGACCGGCCGGACGGAAGTCCTTCGGCGGCACGACGAGCGTCGTGTTCGGGTCCTCGACGGCGCCCTCGAGGATCAGGTCGCGGGTGCCGTCCGGGTCGCTGAGGCGGCCGTGGAAGCCGGAGACGACGAGCACGGACGCGTTCTCGCCCTCGTACTGGGCGATCGCGGCCTTGGCGTCCCTGACGGTGGGGTCGATCGTCTCCTCGACCTCCTTGCCCTCGGTGGCGGAGGAGTCGGTGACCAGGTTGTAGTCGCCGAGGAGCGTCTTCGGGACGGTCAGCTTGTACTTGGCCTCGGGGAAGGACGACTCGACGCCGTCGTACAGGGACTTGCTCAGGAACGCGAGGCCTCCGACGATCAGCACGACGACGAGCACGACGCCGCCGACGATGCCGAGGATCAGACCGGTCCGGTTCTTCCTCGGCGGCGGCACCGGCTGCCCGAAGGGCGCCTGTGGCTGTCCCCAGCCGCCCTGCGCGGGGCCCTGCCCCGGGTACTGCGGCGGGACGCCCTGCGGGGCGGCCGCGTGGGGCGGGCCGTACGGGCCCGGCTGCGGGGGCATGGGGCCGCTCGCGTACGGGTTGCCCGGCTGGGGCTGCGGCGGCTGCGGTGGCGTGCTCATGCGGGGAACCGTACGACACCCCACCGACAACGGAACCGGGGGCCCCGGCCCCCGGTCCGGCCCCGTCCGGCGTTCAGGCGCGGCGGCGGTTGACCGACGTGAGGTCGATGTCGATGGGGAACGGGACGGTCAACTTGAGCCGGTCGTGGAAGATGCCGGTGGGGACGTACGACTTGGTCACGGGTTCCAGCTCGAAGACGTAGACGACCGGCAGGCCGTCGTTCTCCTCCACCCGCCAGAAGTGCCGGAAACCCGCCTCGGCGTACTTGCGCGGCTTGACGTCACGGTCTCGCTGCACGGATTCCTCGGAGACGACTTCAACGGCGAGAAGGACGTCCTCGGGCCGCAGGCAGGTGCGCCAGGGCCCGGTGTCGGCTCCCTCATTCACCACGAGCAGGTCCGGTTCGGGCCGGTTTCGCTCGTCGAGCTTGATCGTCATCTCCCGGATGGCCTCCAGGTGCTCTGGGGCATGAGCCCACAACTCGTTCTCCAGGAGACGCAACGTGCGTGAACGGACTCGAGTCTGCGGACTCACGAACACCAGGCTCCCGTCGATCAGCTCCGTATGTGGAGGCAGGTTCGGAAGCCGGTCCAGATCGTCCGCCGTCCAGCCGCCGGCCGGGGGACGAGGCCACTCGTAGTCGTCGTCCAGCCCGTACTCGCGTGCGGGGCCCATGGTTGCTCCCATGGAGCGGAGTCTGCCTGACACAGCCAGGCTACCCAGGGTGAACGCCGAACCGCCCCTCTGACGGGCGAAGAGCCGGTCTCGACATTGACGCAGGAATATGCCCCCTACTCCCCCGCCCCCTCCGCGATCGCCTCCGTCACCTCCGCCACCCGCTCACGCTCCTCCGTCGCGAAGCGTTCGCGGTCCAGGGCTTCGGCTATCTCCTCGTCCTGGGTCATCAGGAGGTCCAGGTTGGAGTCGCCGAGGTCGAAGACGCCCATGTCGAGGTATGCCTTCTGGAGCCGTTCGCCCCACAGGCCGATGTCCTTCACGCAGGGCACGATCCGGCTGAACAGCAGCTTGCGGAACAGGTGCAGGAACTCGTTGTTCTCCGAGTACTCCTCCGCCTCCTTGCGCGGGATGCCGAAGTTCTCCAGCACCTCGATCCCGCGCAGCCGGTCGCGCATCAGGTAGCAGCCCTCGATCACGAACTCCTCGCGTTCGCGCAGTTCGGCGTCCGTGAGCTGCCGGTAGTAGTCCCGCAGCGCCATCCGGCCGAAGGCCACGTGCCGGGCCTCGTCCTGCATCACGTACGCCAGGATCTGTTTCGGCAGCGGCTTGTCGGTGGTGTCGCGGATCATGCCGAAGGCGGCGAGGGCGAGGCCCTCGATGAGCACCTGCATGCCGAGGTACGGCATGTCCCAGCGGGAGTCGCGGAGCGTGTCGCCGAGCAGGGCCTGGAGGTTGTCGTTGATCGGGTAGAGCATGCCGATCTTCTCGTGCAGGAACCGGCCGTAGATCTCGGCGTGCCGGGCCTCGTCCATGGTCTGCGTCGCGGAGTAGAACTTGGCGTCGAGGTCGGGCACCGACTCCACGATGCGGGCGGCGCAGATCATCGCGCCCTGCTCGCCGTGCAGGAACTGGCTGAACTGCCAGGAGGCGTAGTGCCGGCGCAGTTCGCCCTTGTCCTTCTCGGTCATCCTGGCCCAGTGGCGGGTGCCGTGCAGGGTCAGCACGTCGTCGGGGGTGCCGAGCGGGTCGTACGGGTCGACCTCAAGCTCCCAGTCGATGCGCTTCGCGCCGTCCCACTGCTTGTCCTTGCCCTTCTGGTACAGGGCCAACAGCCGCTCGCGGCCGTCTTCGTACTCCCAGGTGAAACGGGCCGAGCCGCCGGCCGGAACCTGCCAGACCTGGTCTCCCGGGGCGTTCGCGTACAGGTCGTGCGTCGACACCGACGCCTCCTCACACCGTTGTACGGGGCGGTCGGGGAGCAGGCTCACACGCGGTAGACGGCGAGTCAACAAGTCGCGCACGGGGGATTGACGCCCGACTTGCTGACGAGCAGTCTCATAAGCGCGGGGCCCGTCCCGGCCCCAACTCCACGGCAAGCACAGCGAGGTGCGCACGGCCATGACGACATCCACGGAACCGGACTTCACGCTGTTGCGCGACGCGCTCGGCCCGCTGCGCGACCGCGAGCAGCTCGCCGAGCGGCTGCTCGAATCGTCGCTCAAGCACTCGTTCGACCCGGAGAAGGAGCTGGACTGGGACGCACCGTTCGAGGACGGCAAGTGGTTCTGGCCGCCGGAGCTGGTCTCCCTCTACGACACTCCGCTGTGGCGGCGGATGGGCGAGGAGCAGCGGCACGACCTGGCCCGCCACGAGGCCGCCTCACTGGCTTCGCTGGGCATCTGGTTCGAGATCATCCTGATGCAGCTGCTCGTCCGGCACATCTACGACAAGTCTCTGACCAGCCATCATGTCCGCTACGCGCTCACCGAGATAGCGGACGAGTGCCGGCACTCGATGATGTTCGCCAAGCTGATCCGCCAGGGCGGCACCCCGGACTACCCGGTGCCGCGGATCTACCACAACCTCGCCCGCGTCCTGAAGACCGTCTCCACCACGCCCGGCTCGTTCGCCTCGACCCTGCTCGGCGAGGAGATCCTCGACTGGATGCAGCGGCTGACCTTCCCGGACGAGCGGGTGCAGACCCTGGTCCGGGGGGTCACCCGCATCCACGTGGTCGAGGAGGCCCGGCACGTCCGGTACGCCCGCGAGGAACTGCGCCGCCAGATGGTGACCGCGCCCCGCTGGGAGCAGGAGTTCACCCGGCTCAGCTGCGGCGAGGCGGCGCGGGTCTTCTCGGTCTGCTTCGTCAACCCGCGGGTCTACGAGAACGTGGGCCTCGACCGCCGCGAGGCCGTCGCCCAGGTGAAGGCGAGCGGGCACCGCCGCGAGGTCATGCAGACCGGCGCGAAGCGCCTGACCGACTTCCTCGACGACATCGGCCTCCTGCGCGGCCCGGGCCGCGCGCTGTGGCGGTCGTCGGGGCTGCTGGCGTAGGGGGAAGCCTCTGCCGCGGAACATCGCCCCGTGACATGGCCTCGTGTTCATACCGGCGGGTTACGCTGCGTGGCATGACCAGTGCCGCCTCGCCCGCGTACCGCAGGCTCAGCGTCGAGGAGCGCCGTACCCAGCTGCTCGGCGCGGCCCTCACGCTCTTCGCGCACCGCAGCCCGGACGAGGTCTCGCTCGACGACGTCGCCGAGACGGCAGGGGTCTCGCGGCCGCTCGTGTACCGGTACTTCCCGGGCGGCAAGCAGCAGCTGTACGAGGCCGCGCTGCGCTCCGCCGCCGACGAGCTGGAGGACTGCTTCGGCGAGCCGACCGACGGGCCGCCGACCGAGCGGCTCGCCCGGGTCCTCGACCGGTACCTCGCCTTCGTCGACCAGCACGACGCCGGTTTCAGCGCGCTGCTGCGCGGCGGCAGCGTCGTCGAGACCTCCCGCACCTCCGCCATCGTCGACGAGGTGCGCCGGTCCGCCGCCGAGCAGATCCAGCGGCATCTGGGCATGAGCCGGCCCGGGCCCCGGCTGCGCATGATGATCCGGACCTGGATCGCCGCCGTCGAGGCCGCCTCGCTCATCTGGCTCGACCAGGACAAGCAGCCGCCCGTCGGGGAGCTGCGCGACTGGCTCGTCGACCACCTCGTCGCCCTCCTCACCGCGACCGCCGCCACCGACCCCGAGACCGCCGGGGCCGTCGAGGCCCTGCTCGCCCAGGAGACCGCCTCCGGCGCGGTCGGGACCCTCGCCCGCCGGGTGATGCCGCTCGTCGGGCACGCCGCCCACCTGCTCTCCGACGACGCCGGGTGACACTGGAACCGTGCGAAGCGAGAACACCCCCTTTCACGGCGGCCCCCTGGACGGCGAGGTCCTGCCGATCCTCCTCGGCCCCACCGGCCACCCGCCGAAGTGGTACGAGGTCCCGGTACCGGACGACGCCGGCGGCCCGCCGACGCTCTTCGCGTACCGCCGCGAGCCGGCCGGGCACACCAAGCGGCTCGGCATCCAGCGCGGCTGGAAGTACGTGTACGCCCCCGAGGGCCGCGAACGCCCCAGGTGGCCCTGGTCGAGGCCGCCGCGGCCGATCGACTGACGGGACTGGATGGAGTGAGGGCGTTGGGCCGTTCCGCCCACCCGTGAGGTGACCCCACCGCCTCCCCCGCATCATCGCGGTGGAGGTGATGACGTGTCAGGAAAGCTGCTGCGCACGGTCTGCACGGGGATGCTCGCCGCGGCCACCGCCCTGGCCCCGACCCCGGCCGCGACCGCCGACGACCCGGCCGACCCGGCGCCGGCGGGTGTGACGGGGACCTCCGCCACCGGCGAGGACGACGAGGACGGCACGGAGACGCCGGTCCTGCCCGGGGACGTACCGGAGGAGGCGTCGGAGGGAGCATCGGAGGAGACGCCGGACGACGGCGTCGACCCTGCCGAGGACGAGTCCGCCGGGACCGACCCGGCCGGTGACCCGAACCTGGACGAGCCGTCCGACGCGCTCGACGACCTCGGTCTTCCCGGCACCGGCGACGCCTCCGAGCTGCCCGACCCCCTCGACCCGTCCCTCTCCCCCGGCGCGCCGTCCTCCCTCTCCCAGCTGCTCACCAGGCTCCGGACGCTCTACCAGGAGGCCGGCGCGGCCACCGAGACCTTCAACGCCACCGCCGAGGAGCTGAAGGTCAGGACCGCCGAGACCAAGGCCGTCACCGCCCGTCTCACCGCCGCCCGGACCGCGCTGGCGCGCAGCCGGGACGACGCGGGGCGGCTGGCACGGGAGCAGTACCAGGGCAGCAGCGAGTTCTCGTCGTATCTGCGGGTACTGCTCGCCCGCAACCCGCAGCAGGCCCTGGACCAGGGGCATCTGATGGAGCGTGCCGCGCGCGGCCGGGCCGCGACGATCGCCCGGCTGGCGGGCGGCGAGAAGCAGGCGGACGCGCTGGCGACCGCCTCCCGCAAGGCGCTGGACCGGCAGCAGGTGCTGACGGCGCGGCAGAAGAAGGCGCGGGACACGGTGGAGACGAAGCTGAAGGAGGTCCAGCGGCTGCTGGCCGGGCTCTCCCCCCAGGAGCTGACCGCGCTGTCCGAGCTGGAGCGCCGGGGCACGGCGGGCGCGCAGCGCGAACTGCTGGGCTCCGGGGTGCTGGACGGTCCGCGCACCCCGTCCCGGGAGGGCGGCGAGGCGCTGCGCTTCGCGGTGGCGCAGATCGGCAAGCCGTACGTGTGGGGCGCGGAGGGGCCGGAGTCGTACGACTGCTCCGGGCTGACCCAGCAGGCGTGGGCGAGCGCCGGGCGGGAGGTCCCGCGCACCAGCCAGGAGCAGTGGCGCACGCTGCCCAAGGTGCCGCTGCGCGAGCTGCGCCCGGGCGACCTGGTGGTCTACTTCCCGGGGGCCATGCATGTGGCGATCTACCTGGGCGAGGGCCTGGTGGTGCAGGCCCCGCGCCCGGGCGGCAAGGTCAAGGTCTCGCCGATCGCGGCGAACCCGCTCCTCGGCGCGGTCCGCCCGGACCCGTCCGGCGCCGCGCTCGCCTCGTACACGCCGCCCGAACTCCCGGAGGGGGCGACGGACGGCGCGGACGAGGGGTTCGACCGGGAGTGACGGGGAGACGCCGTCCTAGGCCGACCGCGGGACACGTGCGGCGTCGGCGGTCGCCGCGTCGCGCCCCAGCGGGAACAGGGCCACGCAGAAGAACAGCGCGCCGAGCGGCAGCAGGTCCAGACCGGCCGCCATCGTCGCCGTACCGAGCAGTACCAGGACGGGACGCCAGACGCTGATGCGGCGCTGGACGGCGAGCTGGGTCACCAGCCACAGCAGGCCGACGTAGAACAGGATCGGGACGACCGTGTACACCGCGGGCTGCACGCCCGGGTGGCTCTGGATCTCTTCGAAGAGCCGGTTCATCCCGGCCCGGTCGTCGGCCTGGAGGCCGACGACGACGTCGATGACGCCCTGGGCGGTGACCGCCGCTGTCCCGAGCAGTCCGAACAGCGTGGCCGCGCGGGCGCTCAGCCGCGCCGCACCGGCCGTCGGCTCCGACATGCGCAGCAGCCCCAGGAAGACCGGCGCGAAGAGCAGCACTCCGGCGATCATGGCGATATGGCTGATCGTCCAGGCCGGCCCGGGGCCATGCTCCGGGTCGGAGAGGCGGATCGCCCCGTAGGCGAGCATGCACAGCGGTGCGGCGATGAAGGCGGTCCGCGTCAGTGCGGTCCGGCTGGTACCCCGAGGTCGCGTCGTCATGCGTCGATCTTGTCGGCGGCGCCGGACCCGGAGATCAGGCATGCCCCTGCACACACCCTGACTCGGCCCTGACAAGTCCTCAGGGTACGGCCCGGGCCCCTGGCATCAGAGGTCCGGGCCGCCCTGGTCCGCGGGACGTCAGGCCTTGGCGACGGACTCCAGGTACGCGCCGGTCTTGTCCGGCTCGTAGAAGAAGTTCTCGAAGTCGGCCGGGTTGTCGAAGCCGTTCGCGAAGCGGTCGGCGACGGGCTGGAGTTGGCCCGCCGCGCCGATCAGGTTCAGGACGTGCTCCGGCGGGACGCCTAGCATCGCGTTCGTCCACTTGGTGACGTGCTGCGCGGTGTCCCAGTACCGGTCGAACGTCGACTGCATCCACTCCTCGTCGAACGGCTTCTCGCCCTGCTCGACGATGGAGGCGAGGTACGAGGCGGCGCACTTGGACGCCGAGTTGGAGCCCTGGCCGGTGATCGGGTCGTTGGCCACGACCACGTCGGCGACGCCGAGGACCAGACCGCCGCCGGGCAGCCGGCCGATCGGGTTGCGGACGGTGGGGGCGTAGCGGCCGGCCAGCGTGCCGTTCGCGTCGGTCAGCTCGACCTTCGTGGCGCGCGCGTACTCCCAGGGCGTGAACTTCTCCATCAGCTCCAGCGTGAGCGACAGGTGCTCCGCCGGGTCCTTGACGCCCTTGAACGCGTCGAGGGGGCCGCCGGGTATGCCCTCCCAGAAGAGTATGTCGGCGCGGCCGGACGTGGTGAGCGTCGGCATGACGAACAGCTCGCCGACGCCGGGCACCAGGTTGCAGCGGACCGCGTCGAACTCGGGGTGCTCGGGGCGCGGGCCGAGGCCGTGCACGTACGCGACGGCCAGCGCGCGCTGCGGCTCGGTGAACGGGGAGCGGTCGGCGTCCCGGCCGAACATGGAGACCAGCTCGCCCTTGCCGGCGGAGACGAGCACCAGGTCGTAGGTGCGGGAGAAGTAGTCCAGGTCGGACACGGCCGCGCCGTGTATGACGAGCTGGCCGCCGCGCTGGGCGAAGGTCTCCATCAAGCCGGCCATCTTCACGCGCTGGTCGACGGACTGGGCGTAGCCGTCGAGCTTCCCGACCCAGTCGATCACGCGCTGGGATTCCGGGCCGGCGACGGAGACGCCGAGGCCCTCGATCCGCGGGGCCTGGGACTCCCAGAAGTTGATGCCGAGGTCGCGCTCGTGCTGGAGCGCGGTGTCGAACATGCACTGCGTGGACATGACCCGGCCGGACCGGATCTCGTCCGCCGTGCGGTTGGACATGAGGGTGACCTCGTACCCCTGCGACTGGAGGCCGAGGGCGAGCTGGAGACCGGACTGGCCGGCTCCGACGATGAGTATCTTCCGCATGGCGGAGCCTCCTAGGCGATGCGTGCGTGGTGTGACGGGGGGCGGCGACGTACTACGGCTGCGACTACGGCTGCAGCTGCGACTACGGCTGTTCGGGGGTGGCTTGCAGCGCCTGCCCGACCATGGCGAGCAGGGTCTCGACGACGCTGTACCGCTTGCGCGCGTCCATGATCACCACAGGCACGTGCGGCGGGACCGTCAGGGCCTCCCTGACGTCCTCGGCCTCGAACACCTCGGTCCCCTCGAAGTGGTTGACCGCGACGATGTACGGCAGTCCGCAGCTCTCGAAGTAGTCGAGCGCCGGGAAGCAGTCCGTGAGCCGGCGGGTGTCGGCGAGCACGACCGCGCCGATCGCGCCGCGCACCAGGTCGTCCCACATGAACCAGAACCGCTGCTGGCCGGGCGTGCCGAACAGGTACAGGACGAGGTCCTCGTCCAGCGTGATGCGGCCGAAGTCCATCGCCACGGTCGTGGTGAGCTTGCCGGGCGTGGCGGAGAGGTCGTCGGTCTCCTCGCTCGCCTGCGTCATCAGCGCCTCGGTCTGCAGCGGAGTGATCTCCGAGACGGACCGGACGAAGGTCGTCTTGCCGACGCCGAAGCCGCCGGCGACGACTATCTTCGTCGCGATCGGCGCGCGGGTGTGATCCAGCTGCCAGTCCCGGGCGCCGTCCTCCGGCTCCGGGAGCGGATCGGAGGACGCTTCGTACGGCGCTTCGGGCTGCGCGGGGATTCCGGCCGCGAGGACCGGTTCGGTGGTGACGTCAGAGACGACGGAGTCCACTCAGCACCCTTTCGAGGAGCGCGCGGTCGGGCTGGCCGGTGCCGTGACCGGTCCCGTACACACGGATCTTTCCCTGGTCGGCCAGGTCGCTGAGCAGCACCCGGACGACACCCAACGGCATCTTGAGGAGGGCCGAGATCTCCGCGACGGTACGCATCCGGCGGCAGAGCTCGACGATGGCGCGCAGTTCCGGCATGAGCCGGGCGCCGATCCCGCCGTTGGTCAGTTGCCTGCGCGGCTCGGGGGCTTCGAGCGCGGCGACGAAGGTCTCCACCAGCAGGACGTGACCGAAGCGGGTGCGGCCGCCGGTCAGCGAGTACGGGCGGACCCGCGCGGGGCGGCGCCCGTCCCCTCGTACCGGCAGCCTGCGGGGGTGCGGGAGGGACGCGGAGGTCACTGGACGCTCTCCATCGATTTGCGCAGCTCGCTGCGGAGTTCGGGGGTGAGGACGTGTCCGGCGCGGCCGACGAAGAGCGCCATGTGGTACGCGACGACGCTCATGTCGCAGTCGGGCTCGGCGTGCACGCCGAGCAGGGAGCCGTCGCTGATGGACATGACGAAGACGCTGCCCTCGTCCATGTTCACCATGGTCTGCTTCACGCCGCCGCCGTCCATCAGCTGCGCGGCGCCGATGGTGAGGCTGCCGATGCCGGAGACGATGGTCGCGAGGTCGGCGCTGGAGCCGCGCGGGCCGCCCCGGTGGGCGGGACCGGCGGGGGCGGCGGCGTTCAGGGCCGGGTCGGAGGAGAGCAGGAGCAGTCCGTCGGACGAGACGACGGCGACGGAACGGAGCCCTGGCACCTCCTCGACGAGGTTGCCCAGGAGCCACTGCAGATTGCGGGCCTCCGTGCTCAGTCCGAATGTTCCGGTCGCAGTCAACTGCGTGCCTCCTCGACTGTCTCCCCCGTCGACTCCTCGGTGGTGCTGCGTGCGTGGTGCGCCTCGGCGTGAGCCTCGGCGGACGCGTGACCGTGCCCGCCGATCTCCGCCGCGACGTCGCGGCGGCCGTCCTTGGCGCCCTGGTGGAAGCCGCCGAGCCGGGCGCGCAGCGCCTCGGCGTCGACACCTCCGGCGGGGCGCGGGGCGGGCACGTCGGCCGGCTTGGTGATCCGGGGGGTGCGCTTGGGCAGCCCCTTGTCCGTCAGCCGGGGCTCGTCCGCCCGCTCGTGGGCGTCCGGACCGATGGCGTAGGGGTTGGGGGCGGGGACGGGAGTTTCGGGGGTGGGGGGGTCCGCGGACTCCGCGGGATGCGCAGCCTCGCGTACGGCCTCGGGCTGGGGCCGGGGCTCGGGGACGGGGATGGTCTGGGGGGCGGCCGCGGCGGGGGCCGAATCCGGGGCGTCGTCGGCGGGTGCGTCGTCGGCCTGGACGTCCTCCGCCGGCTCCTCGACGATCGGGAACCGCACCTGGAGCGTGGTCTCGGCGGGGGACTCCGCGGGGACGACGGGGTGGTCGGGCTCGGCGAGGTCCACCGGTACGGCGTCGGTGTCGGTGTCGGCATCGCGTACGGGCTCGGCGGCGGCGTCCGGCAGGACGTCATCGGCCTCGGCCTCGGGCTCGGCCACAACCTCGGCGTCCGTCAGGGCGCCGGCCGTCTCCGCCTCCGACTCCGCGATGGCCTGCTCCGCCAGCACGATGAGCGGGTCGCGTGGGCGTTCCGGGAGGGTGTTGGAGTTCGCCTCGGCCACCGAGCCGGGGAGGCTCAGGGTGGGCGCCGCGCCTCCGGCGACCGGGACCTTCGGCGGGACGGCGGTCGGCGGGGCGTCCGGGAGCAGGGGCAGCGGCAGGACGACGACCGCCGCCACACCGCCCTGCTTCTGCTCCCGCAGCGTCACACGGACGCCGAGCCGCGCCGCGAGCAGCGCGGTGACGCGGATGCCCAGGCCCTCGCCGTCCAGGTCGGTGCCGCCGTCCTGCTCGGGCTCGGCGAGCCGGGTGTTGAGCTCGGCGAGCCGGCCCTCGGTCATGCCGATGCCCTCGTCCTGGACGGAGAGCATGACCTCGCCGGTCTCCAGGAGCCAGCCGGAGAGCTGGACCTGCGCGTCCGGCGGCGAGAACGAGGCCGCGTTCTCCAGGAGTTCGGCGACCAGGTGGCTGAGGTCGTCGGCCGCGAAGCCGGCGATCTGGGCGTGCGGCGGCAGGGACTGGATGGTGACCCGCTCGTACCGCTCGATCTCGCTGACCGCGGCGCGCAGCACGTCGACCAGCGGCACCGGGCCGGGGTGGCCGTGGATGTGCTCGTGGCCGGCGAGGACGAGGAGGTTCTCGCTGTGCCGCCGCATGACCGTGGCCATGTGGTCGAGCTTGAAGAGCGTGGCGAGCCGGTCCGGGTCCTGCTCGCGCTCCTCCAGCTTCTCGATGACGCCGAGCTGGCGCTCGACGAGCCCGAGGGTGCGCAGCGAGAGGTTGACGAAGGTGTGCCGGACGGTGTGCCGGAGCTGTTCCAGTTCGGCGGTGAGCCGGGCGGTCTGTTCCCGGAGTTCGGCCCGCTGCGCGGTGAACTCCGCGGCGAGCGCCTCCCGGGCGCCGGCGAGGTCGGCACGGTCCTCGTCGAGCGCGGCGACCTGCCCGGCGAGGCCGGCCAGCCGGTGCTGCAGCGTGTTGAGGGACCGTACGACCTGGGCGAACTCGTCGTTACGGCCGGTGAAGCGCACCGGCTCCTCGGTCTGCGGCTGGTCCGCGCCGGCGAGCCGGGCGGCGCCGATGCGCAGTACGGCGAGCGGGCGGGTCAGGGTGCGGGCGACGGCGGCGGAGACGCCGACGGTGAGCAGAAGGCAGCCGCCGAGGTAGCCGATGGCGAGTTCGAGGTCGGTGAACGCGTCGTCCCGGGCGGTCTCGAGGCGTTCGACCTGCGCCGTGGCGAGCGCGGACTCGACGCCGCGCATCTGTTCGATGCGGGCGGAGAGCGCGGCGTCGAGCCGGGCGGGGTCGGTGCGCCGCTCGGCGCGGCTGAGCTCGGGCTCGTCGGTGAGCTTGGCGAGGAGCCCTTCGGCCTGCTTGACCTCGGGGCCGGTGACGGTGGAGGCGAGGGAGTCGCGGGCGTCCGCGGTGGCGGCCTGGTCGAAGTCGGCGAGTGCGGCGAGTTCGCGGACCCGGGCCTGCTGGGCGGCCGCGCTCAGGGCGGTACGGCCGCGCTCGGCGTCGGCGGCCTCCTCGTTCTCGTCGGGGACCATCGTGCCGGTGATGGGGTCGAAGTGGCTGCCGCCGTCCTTCGGCTCGGGCACGGCGAGCGCGCCGAGCAGCAGCGCGCGGGTGGCGGAGGCCTGTTCGACGGCGCGGCCGAGGGCGGCGGGCGCGCGAGAGGCCTCGGCGAGGTCCGGCGGGGTGCGCTCGGCGAGCCGGTCGGCGAGGGCCTGGAGCTGGGTGATGACGTCCGTGTACGCCTTGAAGGTCTCCAGGGCGGTGCCCTCGCCGGTGAGGGCGGCACGGCGCACGGAGGGGACGGTGGCGAGGTCACGGCGGAGCTGGGCGGGGGCGTCGGCGCGGATCTCGTCGATCTGCCGGTCGACGCGGGCGGCCCGGGCCGGGGTGATCTTCCGCTTCTTCTTCGCGGGGCCGCCCTGGTCGTCGCGGCCGGCGGCGACGTAGGCGACGACCTCGTCGCGCTCGTCGGCGAGGGAGTGGGCGAGGGTGACGGCCTGCCGGTCGAGCGCGGCGAGGTCGACGAGCGACTGGGCGTCCTTGAGTTCGGCGGAGGCGCCGAGCACGGCGGGGGCGCCGGCCGCGAGGACGGTCAGCGAGACGAGGGCGACGCCGCCGACGAGGCGGGTGCGTACGCGAACGGGACGCTTCGCCGGCACGGCGTCCGGGGCCGGCGTGGCGCCCGGGTTCTGCGGATCACCGGGGGTCTCCACGCGCGTACCGTTCTTGCTCCCAGGCCGCTTCTTCTGCACCGGTGCTCGCATTCTCGACTCGTCCGCCCATGAAGCAGAGGTGACGACCGGTCACACCGCAGAACGCCCCCACCCCTGGTACGGCTTCCGACCATTCCAGTGCCTATGGGAAGGGAACGCGCATCGGCCACTCCGCCACCCGAACGAGTGAACAACACTCCCAAGCGGCCGAACAACTCCCCGCGTTACGGATCGGAGTCCGTTCCGGAGCGTCGGTTGGATCTTCCGGGCGGCCTTTGGCAAGATGCCCGCCCGCAGCTTCCCAGGCGTTCCGCTTTTGTCCTTCCACCGCTTCTCCGCCATCTGGTTCAGGCCAATTTCGGCTTTCGGGAGACGGTGTGAAGGTGTCATGCAGGCGGAGATGCAGACTGGCGGCATGCGCACCGAACTCGTCTCCGTTCCCGGCAGCCCCGAACGCCCCAATGAGGACTGGGCAGCGGCGGTTGTCCCGGCAGCGGGGGCAGGCGGGGCGGTGGTGGTCCTGGACGGGGTGACTCCGCCGGCCGGTGATGACGGTTGTGTGCACACCGTGCCCTGGTTCACCGCACGACTGGGTGGCGCGCTGACCGAACTGTCCGGTTCGCGGCGGGACATGCCCCTGGCCGACATCCTGTTCTCTGCCATCGAGCGCACCGCAAACGCCCACCGCGACACGTGTGACCTTTCTCACGTCCGTACGCCGCAGGCCACGGTGGCCCTCGCGCGGTGGGACGAGGAGACGGTGGAGCATCTGGTGCTGTCGGACTCGGTACTGCTCCTGGAGTCCCCCGCGGGTGCGGTGACGGCGGTGCGCGACGACCGGCTGGACCGGATCCCCCGCGAGGTCCTGCGCTCCCACGAGGCGACGGACCGACTGCGCAACCGCGAGGGCGGGTTCTTCACCGCCGCGGCGGACCCGGCGGTGGCCGCGCGCGCGGTCGCCGGGACGACGCCACGGGCGGAGGTCCGGGCGCTGGCGGCGCTCACGGACGGGGCGGCCCGCTGGGTGGAGCTGTTCGGGGCCGGCGACTGGGCGGACTGCTGCGCGCTGCTCGCGAAGGAGGGGCCGCGGGGCCTGGTGGAACGGGTGCGGGCGCACGAGTCAGCGGACGCGGCGGCCGGGGGCGTACGGCGCTGGAAGCTGCACGACGACGCGACGGCGGTGTGGGCGGAGCTGTAGGCGCACCCGGCGCGTGGGGCGGGGCGGGTCAGGCCCGCCCTGCGCCGGTTCCGGGTCAGTCGCTCTCCGCGCGGGCGTTGAGCTGGTGCAGCAGCCGGGCCAGTTCGGCGACCTCGCCGCGGTCCCAGTCGGCGAGCTTGCGCACGTACCGCTCGCGCCGGGCGTCGCGGACGCTGCGAAAGCGGCCGCGGCCCTCGTCGGTGATCCGGACGAGCCAGGCGCGGCCGTCGGCCGGGTCGGGGTCGCGGGCGATCAGGCCGAGGTCGTCCAGGGCGCGCAGCTGGCGGCTCATGGTCGCCTTGCCGACGCCGATGTACGCGGCGAGTTCGGTGGCGCGCTGCGGGCCGGCCTCGTCGAGCCGGACGAGCAGTCCGTAGGCGGCGGGCTCCAGTTCGGGGTGGACCTCGCGGGCCATCTCGCCGGAGGAGGCGCGGGCGCGGCGCAGGAAGACGGACAATTCCCGTTCGAGAGCGAGGAATTCCCGGTCCACACCATTCCCGGGCGTGGGGTCGACTTCACTCCCCGTACCGCTTCCGTGCACGTCAGCACCCCTCGCGCGCTTTCCGATCGCTGAAAGTTTCCTTCGGCGGCCGACAACGCCGCAGCTCCTCCAGTATTTCGCAGGCGTAGACCATCGGCAGCACCCGGACCCCCTTCCGTCGGCGGGGTCTACGTGCGTAGCGTCATTTCTGGCATGTCCACACCATGACATGTCGCAGGTCCCCCCACCGAGCCTTTCGGAGGCACGCAATGCCCGTGCACAGATCCGGAATGACCCGAACCCGAACCCGATCCAGAGCCCTCGCCGACCGCCCCACCGTGATCGCCGCCTTATGTGCGGCGCTGGCTCTCCTCCTGTCCCTGCCCGGCGCGGCGAGCGCCGCCCAGGTGCCCGAGCGCGGCACCGCGTACATGGGCATGGGCGTCGTCAAGCACGACGGCCGCGACGGCAAGCCCGGCGGCATCGTGGCCCAGGCGGTCCAGACCGAGGGCGTGGACGTCTCCAGCCACCAGGGGAACGTGGCCTGGCAGACCCTGTGGAACAGCGGCGTCCGCTGGGCGTACGTCAAGGCGACCGAAGGCACGTACTACAAGAACACGTACTTCACGCAGCAGTACAACGGCTCCTACAACGTCGGGATGATCCGCGGCACGTACCACTTCGCGACCCCCGACACGACGTCGGGCGCGGCGCAGGCGGACTACTTCGTGAACAACGGCGGCGGCTGGTCCGCGGACGGCAGGACGCTCCCCGGCGCCCTCGACATCGAGTGGAACCCGTACGGCGCGACCTGCTACGGCAAGACGCAGTCCGGGATGGTCGCGTGGATCCGCGACTTCGTGAACCGGTACAAGGCGCGGACCGGCCGCGACCCGGTGATCTACACGGCGACGAGCTGGTGGAAGCAGTGCACCGGCAACTACGGCGGCTTCGCGTCGACGAACCCGCTGTGGATCGCGCGGTACGCGTCCACGGTCGGCGAACTCCCGGCCGGCTGGCCGTACTACACGATGTGGCAGTACACCTCGACCGGCCCGACGGTCGGCGACCACAACCACTTCAACGGTGACATCACGCGCGTGCGGGCGCTGGCCAACGGCTGATCCCGAACACGGCGGCACATGACGGACGACGGCCCCCCGGGCGTGCGGCGGCACGCCCGGGGGGTTGCCCATTGGTATGGACCAATGCGAAGCTCTGCGGCGGTGTCCCGCAGGAAGCCGCAACTCCTGTGTGGCGCCTGCTCGTTGCTGCTCGTCCGTCCTCCCCCATGTACGAGAGAGAGCCCCGCATGCCGTCCCACACCCCTCTCCCCCACACCCCCCGCCGCCGCGCCTCTCGCGCCCGCACCGCCGCCCTGGCCGGAGCCGCCGCCCTGTCCGCCGCCGTCCTCGTCCCGCTGCTCCCCACCGCGGCGAGCGCGCACGGCGCGGTGTTCAACCCCGTGAGCCGGGTCGCCGCCTGTTACGCGGAGGGCCCGGAGACTCCCAGGTCCCAGGTCTGCAAGGACCTGGTGAACGACTCCGGGACCCAGCCGCTGTACGACTGGAACGAGGTGAACCTCGCGAACGCCGACGGCCGGCACCAGGAGGTGATCCCGGACGGCAAGCTCTGCTCGGCGGGCCGCGACAAGTACCGCGCCCTGGACTGGGCCCGCACCGACTGGCCCTCGACGGCGGTCGCGGCGGGCTCCTTCGACTTCAGGATCCGCGTGACGGCCCCGCACTCGGGCACGATGACGATGTACATCACCAAGCAGGGCTTCGACCCGACGCAGCCCCTGAAGTGGTCCGACCTGGACGCCACTCCGGTCGCCACGTACGCCACCACCCGCACCTCGACGGATGGGTACTACGCCTTCACCGGCAACCTCCCGGCCCGTACCGGCCGGCACATCGTGTACCAGGTCTGGCAGCGCAACGACTCCCCCGAGGCGTTCTACAGCTGCTCGGACGTCACCTTCGGCGGCGCGACCTCGGCGACGGCCCCGACGGAGGCGAAGCTCGCGGCGGGCGCGGACCGCTCCACCGTCAGCCACGCCGGCCACGGCGGCGACGAGCAGCCCCCCGCCCTCTCCGCCGACACGACCGCCGCCGCTGACTCCCCCCTGGTCCCGGCCCTGGCGGCGGCCGGCGCGCTGACCGTCTTCGCCACCGGCAGCCTCCTGCTCGGCCGGCGCCGCAGGACGGCCTGACGGCACGGACAGCGACCGACAGCGGCGGCGGGACGGCTCGGCCTACGGGCGGGCCGTCCCGCCGCCGTCGTCGGTGACGAGCCTGGTCCCCTGTGCCGTACGCCGGTACAGGACGCGCCGTCCGTCACGGATGGGGGTGACGAGGCCCGAGCGGCGCAGGATGCCCAGGTGGTACGAGACGGTCGCCGGACTGAGGAAGCCGCGTACCGCCAGCTCTGAGGTGGTGGCGGGCCGGTCCAGCGCCGTGAGCAGGGCGGCCCGGGTCGAGCCGACGAGGCGGGCGAGTGCGGGGGACGCGGCGTGCTCGCCCGACGACGGAGGCGACAGGGGGTAGACGAGGAGCGGGGGCCAGTCGTCGAGCGGTCCCAGCGGATCGACGGCCACCACGGGGAACTGCACGACCAGTGAGGGCACCAGGACCACCCGGGGCACCTGGAAGCAGCCGGAGAAGCTGCTCTCGACGCGGAGCGCGTCGTCGTCCCAGGTGATACCGGAATGGATCGAGTTGAAGAGGTCGCCCGCGCCGTAGCGGGCGATCATGCCCGCGCACCGGTCCACCTCGGCGTCGAGCAGCGACCTGGCGGTCCTCCAGTGCGGCGCGAAGGCCAGGTGCCAGTAGCGGCGCAACTCGGTGGCGGCCTGCCTCGCGGCATGACGCCCGCCGCGGGCCATGGCCCGGCGCAAGGTCTCCGACGGCTCGCCGCCCTGACCTTCGTACGAGGGCCAGCCACGGCCGGCGCACTCCAGCTCGCTCATGACCCGCTCGGGCTCGGTGGCCGCCACGCGCTCCAGTTCGTCCTTGACGGTCGGCGCGGGGCAGGCCGGATAGGGGCTGAGGAAGTCGGGGAGGTAGCCGGTGCCCTCGAGCGCCAGGGCGGACAGCAGAGGCAGCCCCGCCCGGCGCAACGACCGGCGGGCCTGGGCGAGCCAGGGTCCGACGTCTCCCCGTGGGCTGAGCCCCCACGGCATGAGGGTGCCGGTGACCTGCTGCAGCGGCGAGACGGCGAATCGGGAGCGCGCCAACCCGGCCGCGTCCACGCTGAGTTGCATCATGACCGGTCCCCCTGCCGTGCCATGGATTCGAACCTCCTCGAATCGTCGCATGGAACCTCGGCCTCCGGGCGGCGGCCGAACCACTCTGGTCTCCGCAGGAAACAAACGAAACGACCGAGGGGGATCATGAGAATGCGTCGATTCAAGACGAAGGTGCTCGTCGCCCTGACGGCGAGCCTGGCCGGGCTGACGTTTTCGATGCCGCAGGCCGCCCAGGCACAGCCCCAGGCACAGCCGCTGGGCACCTGCGTCGACGGGCAGAGTCCCGCCGGCCTGTCCGGCACGACGGTGAGGGAGCTCCGGTTCCCCAGCGGGTCCGTCTACCAACTGCGCTACAACGCGGGCACGACCTGCGCCTGGGGCCGGATCGTCATGGGCCGCGTCGGGGACACCCTCTGGGTGGACCGAGCCTGGACGTGGGCGGACACGCAGAACGGCAACTGGCAGCCCTGGCTGGGCTACACCTCGATCAGGTCCGGCGGCAGCGTGTACACCACGGCCTGGGACGACGACCGCCACTACATGCGGGCCTGCGGGGAGTCCCAGGGGCATCTCGCCTGCACCGGCTGGTACTGAGCGAGGGGCGAGGCACCGACAACGGCGGCGGGGCGCCCTCCTGCGGGAGGGCGCCCCGTCCTCGTCGGGCAGGCGTCACGCCGCGACGCCGACGGCCACCTCCGCCGGGGAGAGGGCCAGTTCGAGGACCTGGCGGACGTCCGTCACCGGGTGGACGTCCAGCTTCTCCAGGATCTCCGCCGGGACGTCGTCCAGGTCGGCCTCGTTCCGCTTGGGGATCACGACCGTCGTGATGCCCGCGCGGTGGGCGGCCAGCAGCTTCTGCTTCAGACCGCCGATCGGCAGCACCCGGCCGGTGAGCGAGACCTCGCCGGTCATCGCCACGTCCGTGCGGACCTGGCGGCCGGAGAGCAGCGAGGCCAGCGCCGTCGTCATCGTGATGCCGGCGCTCGGACCGTCCTTCGGCACCGCGCCCGCCGGGAAGTGGATGTGCACGCCCCGGTCCTTAAGACCGGTGACGGGCAGCTCCAGCTCCGCGCCGTGGCTCCTCAGGAAGCTGAGCGCGATCTGCGCGGACTCCTTCATCACGTCGCCCAGCTGACCGGTCAGCGTCAGACCCGCCGCGCCCGTCTCCGGGTCGGCCAGCGACGCCTCGACGAACAGCACGTCGCCGCCCGCGCCGGTCACCGCGAGACCGGTCGCCACGCCGGGCACCGCCGTACGGCGCTCCGCCGGGTCCTGGGCGGACTCGGGCACGTGGTGCGGCCGGCCGATCAGGGCCCGCAGGTCGTCCGGGCCGACCGTGAACGGCAGCTCGCGGTCGCCGAGTTCGTGCTGGGCCGTGACCTTGCGCAGCAGCCGGGCGATCGAGCGCTCCAGGGTGCGGACGCCCGCCTCCCGGGTGTACTCGCCGGCCAGCCTGCGCAGCGCGGCCTCGTCGATGGTGACCTCGCCGGACTGCAGGCCCGCCCGCTCCAGCTGCCTCGGCAGCAGGTGGTCCCGGGCGATGACCACCTTCTCGTCCTCGGTGTAGCCGTCGAGACGCACCAGCTCCATGCGGTCGAGCAGGGCCTCCGGGATGGCCTCCAGGACGTTCGCCGTCGCGAGGAACACGACGTCGCTCAGGTCGAGCTCGACCTCCAGGTAGTGGTCGCGGAAGGTGTGGTTCTGCGCCGGGTCCAGGACTTCGAGCAGCGCCGCCGCCGGGTCGCCGCGGTAGTCGGAGCCGACCTTGTCGATCTCGTCGAGCAGGACCACCGGGTTCATGGACCCGGCCTCCTTGATCGCCCGCACGATCCGGCCGGGCAGCGCGCCGACGTAGGTGCGCCGGTGGCCGCGGATCTCCGCCTCGTCGCGTACGCCGCCGAGCGCGACGCGGACGAACTTGCGTCCCATCGCGTGCGCGACGGACTCGCCGAGCGAGGTCTTGCCGACGCCGGGCGGGCCGACGAGGGCAAGGACCGCGCCGCCGCGGCGCCCGCCGACCACGCCGAGTCCGCGCTCGGCGCGGCGCTTGCGCACGGCCAGGTACTCGGTGATGCGCTCCTTCACGTCCTCCAGGCCCGCGTGCTCGGCGTCGAGGACGGCCTGGGCGCCCGGGATGTCGTAGCGGTCCTCGGTGCGCTCGTTCCAGGGGAGTTCCAGGACGGTGTCGAGCCAGGTGCGGATCCAGGAGCCCTCCGGGGACTGGTCGCTGGACCGCTCCAGCTTCTCGACCTCCTTGAGCGCGGCCTCCCGCACCTTCTCGGGCAGGTCGGCCGCCTCCACGCGGGTGCGGTAGTCGTCGGACTCGTCGGCCTCGGACTCGCCGTTGAGCTCGCGCAGCTCCTTGCGGACCGCCTCCAGCTGACGGCGGAGCAGGAACTCGCGCTGCTGCTTGTCGACGCCCTCCTGGACGTCCTTGGCGATGGTCTCGGCCACGTCCTGCTCGGCCAAGTGCTCGCGCAGCTGCGCGGTGGCAAGCTTCAGCCGGGCGACCGGGTCGGCGGTCTCCAGGAGCTCGACCTTCTGCTCCAGGGTGAGGAACGGGGAGTAGCCGGAGTTGTCGGCGAGCGCGGAGACCCCGTCGATCTGCTGGACGCGGTCCACGACCTGCCAGGCGCCGCGCTTCTTCAGCCAGCTGGTGGCGAGGGCCTTGTACTCCTTGACCAGCTCGGCGACGGAGCCGGGCAGCGGGTCGGGGACCGTTTCCTCGACCATGGCGCCCTCGACCCAGAGCGCGCCCCCGGGACCGGTCGTCCCCGCGCCGATGCGGACGCGGCCGCCGCCGCGGATCAGCGCGCCGGGGTCGCCGTCGGACAGCCGCCCCACCTGCTCGACCGTGCCGAGGACGCCGGTCGCGGCGTACGCGCCGTCGATCCGCGGCACGAGCAGCACCTGCGGCTTGCGGCCCGCCGCTCGGGCAGCGACCTGGGCGGCCTCCACCGCCGCGCGCACGTCCGGGTCGGACAGGTCGAGGGGCACCACCATTCCGGGCAGCACGACCTCGTCGTCGAGCGGCAGCACAGGCAGAGTGAGCGGCACGGACGCCGTGGACTCAGCAGCCATGATCTTCCCTCCGGCATTCAAGTTGAGTTATGCCGACTCAATGCATGTGAGCGGGGGATTGTTCCCCGGTTGCCGTTCGCTGTGAGCGATCGCCCGCGGGGAGCGTCCGGCCGGCGTTCGAACGGATCGGCTGCGCGAAGGAGGAGGGACCGGGCATGCTCGGCGCATGAGACGGCGACGTGGCGTGACGGGTGTCGGCGTGGCGGCGATCGCGGCGGCGGTCGCCCTGACGGCCTGTGGGGAGCAGCCGCCCCTCCCGCCGGACGCGGCCGCCACGCCCACGACGTCCGCCACGCCCAGCACGTCCGCCCCGCCGAAGGCCGAACCGCGCGCCGACGAGGTACTCGTCGAGGTGAACGTGAGCGGCGGTCTCGCCGGCGTCGCGAACCAGCTCCTGGTGTACGGCGACGGCCGCTACACGCTCCGCCAGGGCCTCACCTCTCCGCGGCGGCGCGAGGGCCGCATGAAGCCGGCCGAACTGGCCCAGCTGCGCAAGGCGTTGGAGTCTCCGCAGTACGCGGCGGTGCCCGCACGGGTGGACGGCGGCGTGGTCCACGACGGGTTCCAGTACGTCGTCTCGTACGACCACCGGGTCGTCGTCGCCGGTGACGGCGCCCGACCGAAGGCCCTGGACCGGGTGTTCGCCGCGCTGCCCGAGGGCGGCCCGCCGACGGGTACGTAGATATTCCGGTTCGGCCCCGCCGCCCGGTCCGGCAGGATGGCGGGGCAGCCCGTACCCGAGACACCGTCACGGAGGGACCATGTCCAGCCCCGTCACCCTCGACCGGCGCGAGGGACCGTACGGAGAGGTCGTGCTGCGCCGGCGCGACGAGCACTTCGAGATCATCGCCAACGGCACGTTCCTGATGGACACGTCCGACGGCCGCTCGGAGCGGCTGCTCGTGGACGCGGCGCGCGACGCGCTGCCCGCCGACCGCCCCGCCCCCTCCGTCCTCATCGGCGGCCTCGGCGTCGGCTTCTCCCTCGCCCACGCCGCCGCAGACCCCCGCTGGGGCCGGATCACGGTCGTCGAGCGCGAGGCGGCGATCATCGACTGGCACCGCACCGGCCCGCTCGTCCCGCTCTCCGCCGCCTCGCTGGCCGATCCGCGAAGCGCCGTGCTGCACACCGATCTGGTCGCCCACCTGCACACGAGCGCCGAGACGTACGACGCGCTCTGCCTCGACATCGACAACGGACCGGACTGGACCGTCACCGAGGACAACCTGGGTCTTTACTCTCCGGCCGGTCTTGCCGCCTGCAAGGACCGGTTGAACCCCGGCGGCGTGCTCGCCGTGTGGTCCGCGCAGCCGTCCTCCACTTTCGAGAACTCGTTGCGGAATGCCGGATTCAACGGGGTAAGAACCGAAGAGATCCGCGTTGCCCGAGGCGTTCCCGACGTGGTGCACCTCGGCGTACGACCTGCGTAGCCGGGACGAGGTAACTGCCTTTACGCTGCTGAGCGACAACGTACGGATCACTGCCGCAAACGGACCGGCAGCACGAACCACAGCACACGCGGCAACGCGACAGGGGCGGGCGATGGAGCAGACACACACCACTCACAACGGTGCGGCGGCCACCCCCGGTGCGCAGCGTCGGGTACTCGTCGTCGAGGACGACGCCACGATCCTGGACGCTGTCTCGGCGCGGCTGCGCGCCGAGGGCTTCCTGGTGCAGACCGCGTCGGACGGCCCGGCCGCGGTGGACGCGGCCGAGGCCTGGCAGCCGGACCTGATGGTCCTGGACGTGATGCTGCCGGGCTTCGACGGCCTGGAGGTGTGCCGCCGCGTGCAGTCCCAGCGGCCGGTCCCGGTCCTGATGCTCACGGCACGGGACGACGAGACCGACATGCTGGTCGGCCTCGGGGTCGGCGCGGACGACTACATGACGAAGCCTTTCTCCATGCGGGAGCTGGCCGCCCGGGTGCACGTGCTGCTGCGCCGGGTGGAGCGGGCCGCGCTGGCGGCGGTGACCCCGCGCAGCGGGATCCTGCGACTGGGCGAGCTGGAGATCGACCACGCGCAGCGCCGGGTCCGGGTGCGGGCCGAGGACGTCCACCTGACGCCGACCGAGTTCGACCTGCTGGTCTGCCTGGCGAACACGCCGCGCGCGGTGCTCTCCCGGGAGCAGCTGCTCGCCGAGGTGTGGGACTGGGCTGACGCCTCCGGCACCCGGACGGTCGACAGCCACATCAAGGCGCTGCGCCGGAAGATCGGTGCGGAGCGCATCCGTACCGTGCACGGCGTCGGCTACGCGCTGGAGACCCCGGCGTCATGACCCTGCCGGGCCGTCCCGGCGCGCACGGCGGCCGCCGGATCGTGATCTCGATCAAGACGAAGCTGGGGGCCCTGGTCGTCGGGGCGGTCCTGCTCACCTCCGGTCTGGCCCTGGTGGCCATCCGGACGTCCACCGAGTTCCGGTACATCACGATCTTCGCGATGATCGCCACGCTGCTGATCACGCAGTTCGTGGCGCACGGCCTGACCGCCCCGCTGGACGAGATGACGACGGTGGCGGGCTCGATCTCGCGCGGCGACTTCGGCAGACGGGTGCAGGGCGCGGACCGGCGCGACGAGCTGGGCGGGCTGGCCCGGACGATCAACCGCATGGCGGACGACCTGGAGGCCGAGGACCAGCACCGCAAGGAGCTGGTGGCCAACGTCTCGCACGAGCTGCGCACGCCCATCGCGGCGCTGCGGGCGGTCCTGGAGAACGTGGTCGACGGGGTCTCGGAGGCCGATCCGGAGACCATGCGCACCGCCCTGAAGCAGACCGAGCGGCTCGGCCGGCTGGTGGAGACGCTGCTGGACCTGTCACGGCTCGACAACGGTGTCGTCACGCTCAGGGCACGCCGCTTCGAGGTCTGGCCGTATCTGTCGGGGGTGCTGCGGGAGGCCAATCTGGCGGCCTCGCAGCGCGGGCTCGACTCCACCTCCGGACTGCACAACCGCACCGACGTCCATCTCCACCTGGACGTCTCGCCGCCGGAGCTCACCGCGCACGCGGACGCCGAGCGATTGCACCAGGTGATGGCGAACCTGATCGACAACGCGGTGAAGCACTCCCCGGCGCACGGCCGGGTCACGGTACGGGCCCGGCGCGGGCCGTACGCGGACTCGGTGGAGCTGGAGGTCGAGGACGAGGGCCCCGGCATCCCGGAGTCGGAGCGGCACAAGGTCTTCGAGCGGTTCAACCGGGGCGCGGCCCCGGGTCAGGGCGGCGAGGGCAGCGACGGCGGCACCGGGCTGGGTCTGGCGATCGCCCGCTGGGCGGTGGATCTGCACGGCGGCCGTATCGGAGTGGCCGAATCATCACGCGGCTGCCGTATCCGAGTCACCCTCCCGGGCAGCCTTCCGGCGTGATGTTGACCGCGAGGTTGACGTAGGGTCGAACCGGAAGCACGCGTTCTGCGTGATTGCGTGCGGAGGCTCCTGTTTGATGTGTGAGCAGGAGCTGCACTGTACGTGGCCACGTGATGGCCAGAGTGTGAGCAGGGCTGCGGGCCGGATGCGGGCGCGGCCGCGGTTCTTCGTACCCTCACAGAGGCGGAACCACGGTTGTTTCCCGCCATTCACAGCGCCGAAACACCTCGTCAAGTGTGACTTGCGCGACGTTGGAGCGCCTGGCCTGCACCTCCCGGCCGGGGAGGCGTAGCCTTTATTTCCGCTGTCCATCACCTTGTGAAGCGGAAGAGGGCGGTTACCGCCGTGTCGTCTCAGTCCCCCAGTACCCCGAGTACCTCCACCGACCAAGACGGGCAGGGTCAGAACCCTGCGACCGCCTTCGGCGCCAATGAGTGGCTCGTCGACGAGATCTACCAGCAGTACCTCCAGGACCCGAATTCGGTCGATCGTGCCTGGTGGGACTTCTTCGCCGACTACAAGCCCGGTTCGACGGAGGCTTCCGCCGCGCCGCAGGTGAGCCCCGCACAGGCCACACCTGCCGCCCCCGCCGCGCCTGCCGCTCCGGCCCCGGCCGCCACTCCGGCTCCCGCCGCTGCCGTCCCGGCCGCCAAGCCGGCTCCGGCCGCTCCGGCCGCCCCGGCTCCGGCTCCCGCCCCGGCGAAGCCCGCCGCCGCGCCGGCGAAGCCCGCCGCCGCGCCCTCTGCTGCCGCGAAGGCCGCCCCGGCGACCCCGGCCGCCGACGGCCCGGAGCTGATCACGCTCCGCGGTCCCGCCGCCGCCGTCGCGAAGAACATGAACCTCTCGCTGGAGATGCCGACGGCCACGTCCGTCCGCGCCGTCCCGGTGAAGCTGCTGTTCGACAACCGGATCGTCATCAACAACCACCTGAAGCGCGCCCGGGGCGGGAAGATCTCCTTCACCCACCTCATCGGCTACGCCATGGTGCAGGCGATCAAGGCCATGCCGTCGATGAACTACTCCTTCGCGGAGAAGGACGGCAAGCCGACGCTGGTCAAGCCGGAGCACGTGAACTTCGGTCTGGCCATCGACCTGGTGAAGCCGAACGGCGACCGCCAGCTCGTCGTCGCCGGCATCAAGAAGGCCGAGACGCTGAACTTCTTCGAGTTCTGGCAGGCCTACGAGGACATCGTCAAGCGCGCCCGCGTCGGCAAGCTGACGATGGAGGACTTCACCGGCGTCACGGTCTCCCTGACCAACCCCGGCGGCCTCGGCACCGTCCACTCCGTGCCGCGGCTGATGCCCGGCCAGTCGGTGATCATGGGCGTCGGCTCGATGGACTACCCGGCCGAGTTCCAGGGCACGAGCCAGGACACCCTCAACAAGCTCGGCATCTCGAAGGTCATGACGCTCACGTCGACCTACGACCACCGGGTCATCCAGGGTGCCGCCTCCGGCGAGTTCCTGCGCATCGTCTCGAACCTGCTCCTCGGCGAGGACGGCTTCTACGACGAGGTCTTCAAGGCCCTGCGCATCCCCTACGAGCCGGTCCGCTGGCTCAGGGACATCGACACCTCGCACGACGACGACGTCACCAAGGCCGCGCGGGTCTTCGAGCTGATCCACTCCTACCGGGTCCGCGGCCACGTCATGGCCGACACCGACCCGCTGGAGTACCGCCAGCGCAAGCACCCCGACCTGGACATCACCGAGCACGGCCTCACCCTGTGGGACCTGGAGCGGGAGTTCGCGGTCGGCGGCTTCGCCGGCAAGTCGATGATGAAGCTGCGCGACATCCTCGGCGTGCTGCGCGACTCGTACTGCCGCACCACCGGCGTCGAGTTCATGCACATCCAGGACCCGAAGCAGCGCAAGTGGATCCAGGACCGCGTCGAGCGCGCGCACTCCAAGCCGGAGCGCGAGGAGCAGCTGCGGATCCTGCGCCGGCTCAACGCGGCCGAGGCGTTCGAGACCTTCCTGCAGACCAAGTACGTCGGTCAGAAGCGGTTCTCCCTGGAGGGCGGCGAGTCCGTCATCCCGCTGCTCGACGCGGTGCTCGACTCCGCCGCCGAGGCCCGCCTCGACGAGGTCGTCATCGGCATGGCCCACCGCGGCCGTCTGAACGTCCTGGCGAACATCGTCGGCAAGTCGTACGCGCAGATCTTCCGCGAGTTCGAGGGCAACCTCGACCCGAAGTCGATGCACGGCTCCGGCGACGTGAAGTACCACCTGGGCGCCGAGGGCACCTTCACCGGCCTGGACGGCGAGCAGATCAAGGTCTCGCTGGTCGCCAACCCCTCGCACCTGGAGGCGGTCGACCCGGTCCTGGAGGGCGTCGTCCGCGCCAAGCAGGACGTCATCAACAAGGGCGGCACGGACTTCACCGTCCTGCCGGTCGCCCTGCACGGCGACGCGGCCTTCGCCGGCCAGGGCGTCGTGGCCGAGACGCTGAACATGTCGCAGCTGCGCGGCTACCGCACCGGCGGCACGGTCCACATCGTGATCAACAACCAGGTCGGCTTCACCGCCGCCCCGGAGTCCTCGCGTTCCTCGATGTACGCGACCGACGTGGCCCGCATGATCGAGGCGCCGATCTTCCACGTGAACGGCGACGACCCGGAGGCCGTGGTCCGCGTCGCGCGGCTCGCCTTCGAGTTCCGCCAGGCGTTCAACAAGGACGTCGTGATCGACCTCATCTGCTACCGCCGCCGCGGTCACAACGAGGGCGACAACCCGCAGTTCACCAACCCGCAGATGTACAACCTGATCGACAAGAAGCGTTCGGTGCGCAAGCTGTACACCGAGTCGCTGATCGGTCGCGGCGACATCACCCTCGAAGAGGCGGAGCAGGCGCTCCAGGACTTCCAGGGCCAGCTGGAGAAGGTCTTCGCGGAGGTCCGCGAGGCCACCTCGGCGCCGGCCCCGGTGCTCGTCCCGGACACCCGCGCCGAGTTCCCGGTGGCGGTGAGCACCGCGATCTCCCAGGAGGTCGTGAAGCGGATCGCCGAGTCCCAGGTGAGCATCCCCGAGCGGATCACCGTCCACCCGCGTCTGATGCCGCAGCTGCAGCGCCGCGCGGCCTCGATCGACGACGGCACGATCGACTGGGGCATGGGCGAGACCCTGGCCATCGGTTCGCTGCTGATGGAGGGCACCACGGTCCGGCTCGCCGGCCAGGACTCCCGCCGCGGCACCTTCGGCCAGCGCCACGCGGTCCTGGTCGACCAGGAGACCGGCGAGGACTACACCCCGCTGCTCTACCTGACCGAGGACCAGGCCCGCTACAACGTCTACGACTCGCTGCTCAGCGAGTACGCGGCGATGGGCTTCGAGTACGGCTACTCGCTGGCCCGCCCGGACGCGCTGGTCGTCTGGGAGGCCCAGTTCGGCGACTTCGTCAACGGCGCGCAGACCGTCGTCGACGAGTTCATCTCCTCCGCCGAGCAGAAGTGGGGCCAGACCTCCGGCGTCACGCTGCTGCTGCCGCACGGCTACGAGGGCCAGGGCCCGGACCACTCGTCCGCCCGCCCGGAGCGCTTCCTCCAGATGTGCGCGCAGGACAACATGACGGTCGCGATGCCGACCCTGCCGTCGAACTACTTCCACCTGCTGCGCTGGCAGGTGCACAACCCGCACCACAAGCCGCTGATCGTCTTCACCCCGAAGTCGATGCTGCGTCTGAAGGCGGCGGCGTCGAAGGCGGAGGAGTTCACCACCGGCGGCTTCCGCCCGGTGATCGGCGACGAGTCGGTGAACCCGACCGACGTCCGCAAGGTCGTCTTCTGCGCCGGCAAGGTCTACTACGACCTGGAGGCCGAGCGGCAGAAGCGCGGTGTCACGGACACTGCGATCATCCGCGTGGAGCGCCTGTACCCGCTGCCGGGCAAGGAGCTGCAGGCCGAGATCGCCAAGTACCCGAACGCCGCGAAGTACATCTGGGCGCAGGAGGAGCCGGCGAACCAGGGCGCGTGGCCGTTCATCGCGCTCAACCTGATCGACCACCTGGACCTGGCGGTCGGCGCGGACCTGCCCCCGGCGGAGCGGCTGCGGCGCATCTCGCGTCCGCACGGCTCCTCGCCGGCGGTCGGCTCGGCCAAGCGCCACCAGGCGGAGCAGCAGCAGCTGTGCAACGAGGTCTTCGAGGCGTAAGCCCGGAGGTCACGGCCAGGCCCGGAGGCCCGGTACCCCCGTCGGGGGGACCGGGCCTCCGGCCTATCCTGGTCGCATGTACTTCACGGACCGTGGCATCGAGGAGCTGGAGAAGCGGCGCGGCGAGGAGGAGGTCACCTTCGAGTGGCTCGCCGAGCAGCTCCGGACCTTCGTCGACCTGAACCCCGACTTCGAGGTGCCGGTGGAGCGCCTGGCGACGTGGCTGGCGCGGCTGGACGACGAAGACGACGACGAGTAGGGCCGAGTAGGGGCCCTAGCCGGCATCCGCGGTTCTGAGGCGGTCGTAGGCCAGGCCCAGGAGGCCGTCGGCGACGAGCAGCAGCCCGGCCGCGGTCCAGCCGCCGCTGCGGCGGGCGATCCCCCAGACGGTGAGCGGGAGTCCGGCCGCGATCAGGCCGGCCGCGAGGGCGCGGGCCCTGGGCCCGTGGAGCAGGTACGGGCCGAGGGGTCCGGCCTCGACGACGTCGAGTTCGGTGCGGACCGCCTCCCTCCAGCCCGACCAGGCGAGCTCCTCCGCCCCGACGGCTTCGGCGGCGGCCCGGAGGGCGTCGGCGGAGTCGCCGGGGCCGAGCCCGGGCGGCAGGGCCAGCCCGGCGCGGGCGAGGACCGCGGTGAGGCCGAGGAGCCGGGCGCGGGCGTCGGCGTCCGGGTCGGGCGCGGTGAGGGGCTCCAGGGCCTGGACGTCCAGGACGGGGTCGAGCGCCAGCCGGTTCGCGAAGGTGCGCATCGCCTCGTCCTCGCCCGCCGGGGTGCCGTCGGCGAGCCAGGTGTACCCCACGGGTCGGCGGAAGCCGGAGGCGAGCGTGAAGCCGGCGCGGTCGGCGTCCCACCAGAGCCCGAGGACGGGCCAGGTCGCGCCGACGGCGAGCGCGGTGGCCCAGCCGGTCACGACCCGGTCGACCGGCTCGCCGCCGTCCAGCCAGGGCTTTCCCTCGGGCACGAGGACGCTCCAGTCCGTCCCGGCCTGGGCGAGCAGCAACTGCTCGCGCAGGAGCTGGGCGGGCCCGCGTACGGCGGGCGGTGCGGCACGGCAGAGCAGGAGCGCGTTCACGCACCACACGCTAGGTCAATTTGTCGCGGTATGCGGGCGTATGGGGAGTGACCGCGTGCCGCCGGGCCTTGACGGCAACGGCTCGCGATATATCGTGCTTACGTGAGACGCGATATGTTGCGTCACGCCACGACACGGGAGGTCAGCCGATGACAGAGTGGTCCGTCGCCGAGCCCGGAGAACTCACGCCGGCGGAGCCCGTACGGCATCTGAAGATCCGCATCGTCAACGGCGCGGTCAACGTGGTCGGGACGGACGAGGCGGCCGCCCGCGTCGAGATCGCGGAGCTCGAGGGCCCGCCGCTGATCGTGACGCAGGAGGGCTCGACGCTGACGATCACCTACGCGGACCTGCAGTGGAAGGACCTGCACTGGAAGGGCCTGCTCAACTGGCTGGACCCGAAGGGCCGGCGGCGCCGGGCGGTGGTCTCGGTCGCGGTCCCGGCGGGCGCGGACGTCGAGGTCGGGACGGTCGCCGCGGAGGCGGTGATCTCCGGGATCCGGGGCCGGACGGACGTACGCGGCGTCTCCGGCGACACGACGCTCGTGGGGCTGTCGGGCCCGGTGCGGGCGGAGAGCGTCTCGGGCGGTCTCGAGGCCCAGTCGGTGACGGGCGCGCTGCGCGCCCACTCGGTGTCGGGCGACGTGACGCTGGTCGAGGGCGCGGGCGCGTCCGTGAGCGCGGAGACGGTGAGCGGGGCGCTGGTCATCGACCTGGATCCGCACCGCCTGGACGGCCCGCCCGCGGACATCCGGCTCAGCAGCGTCTCCGGCGAGGTGGCGATCCGGCTCGCGGACCCGGACGCGACGGTGGAGGCGAGCACGTCGGGCGGCTCCGTCGCCAACGCCTTCGAGGACCTGCGCGTCGCGGGCCGGTGGGGCTCGAAGAGCATCACCGGCACGCTGGGCTCGGGCCGCGGCTCGCTGAAGGCCACGACCGTCTCCGGCTCGATCGCGCTGCTGCGCCGCCCGGACGAGACCCCTCACGAAAAGGTGCTGTGACATGCCCCCCGTCTTCGCCCACGGCCGGCTCCGCCTCTACCTGCTGAAGCTCCTCGACGAGGCGCCGCGGCACGGCTACGAGGTGATCCGGCTCCTGGAGGAGCGCTTCCAGGGCCTGTACGCCCCCTCGGCGGGCACGGTCTACCCGCGGCTGGCCAAGCTGGAGGCCGAGGGCCTGGTCACGCATGCCACGGAGGGCGGCCGGAAGGTGTACTCGATCACCGAGGCGGGCCGCGCGGAGCTGGCCGGCCGGGTCGGCGAACTCGCTGACCTGGAGCAGGAGATCCGCGACTCGGTCTCCGAACTCGCCGCGGAGATCCGCGCCGACGTGCGCGGCGCAGCGGGCCGGCTGCGCAGCGAGATGCGCGCGGCGGCCGGCACGCAGACCCGCCAGGCCCGCCGGCAGGCCCAGGAGTTCCAGCGCGTCGCCAAGGAGGTCCAGGACCAGGTCCAGTCCCACTTCATCGCCGGCGACTGGCCCACGGGCGTCCGCGAGGGCCTGACCGAGCTCACCACCCGGCTGTCGGGCCTCCTCGACGCCCCGGGCACGCCGTGGGCGACGCCCCCGGAGACCCCGGCGGCGGACGAACCCGGGACGGCCGGACGGAAGGACACGGCCGAGCGAAGCGAGATGGGGGTCCCCCCGGACGGAGTCTGGGGGAGGAACGACGCGGCCGGGCGATCCGGCGCGAAGGCCCCCGCCGAGCCCGTCTGGGAGCCCGACATGGCCGACAGCGGGGATCCGCTGCGGGACCTGGACCGGCTCCTGGACCGGTTCCGGGACGACGTACGGGACGCGGCCCGGGACCACGGGGTCGACGCCGAGCAGTTCGCCGAGGCGCGGGCGCAGCTGGGCGTCGCCGCCGGGCGGCTGCTCGGGCTGCTGCGGCGGTCAGGCTGAGCGCTGGGCGACGGCCTCCTCCACGGACGCGTACGTCACGCCGTGGTCGGCCAGGGCCTCGGCCACGACTCCCCCGCCCGTGGTGAGCGCCAGGAGGATGTGCTCGTCGCCTATCTCCCGGTCCTTGCGGGCCAGGGCCGCCCGGAGGGACCTCTCCAGGACGGTCTTGGCCCCCTTGGTGAAGGACGGCCGGCCGAACCGTCGGCCGGCGTCCTTGCCGTCGCCGGCCAGCGCGCCCGCGCCGTGGGTCTCCTCGACCCGTGCCACGACCGCGCCGACGTCGATGCCGAGGTCCGCCAGGGCCTCGGCGTCCGCGCGGGACAGGCCCGCCCGCCGCCGGGCGTCGGCGAGGTCGGCCACCAGGGAGGCCCGGCGGTCCGGCGGGCACAGCTCGCCCAGGGCCGCCGCCGCCCGCGTACCGTCCCGGTCCAGCAGGGACAGCAGCAGATGCTCCTCGGTGACGACCGCCGCGCCGTCGAGCTCGGCCCGCTCGACCGCCCCCTTCACCACGGCCCGCGCGGCCTTCGTGAACCGTTCGAACATCACTGCCTCCCGTACTTCTTGTGGACGGCCTGACGGCTGACCCCCAGTTCGGCCGCGATCTCCTGCCACGACCAGCCCTGGTTGCGCGCACTGCGCACCTGGACGGCCTCCAGCTGTTCCAGCAGTCGCCGCAGCGCGGAGACGGCCCGCAGTCCGACCCGGGGGTCGCGGTCGCCCGCCCGCGCGGCGAGCTCGGTCGCATCACTCATGCTGTCAACCTACGTTGACAACACCCGCGCGTCAACCTTGGTTGACACTGACCACCACGCGAGCCCCCGGCACCGCGTACACCCACACCCGCTGCCCCTTCCGGACGGCCGCCGCCCTACCCGTCACCGAGACCTTCCACTCGCCTTCCGGAAGCGCCAGTTCGGTGACGCGGGAGCCGCGACGCCCGGCGGCCTCGTACTCCAGGCGGTAGGCGCGGGCCGCCGGGTCGTACGCGGCGGAGCGCACCCGGCCGGCGACGGCCTCCGCGTACGGCTCGGCGGTCAGCTCCTTGTTCGTACGGAAGGCCCCGGTCGCGTCCACGGCGCAGTAGCCGCCGCCGTAGCACCATTCCCAGCCGGTCCAGCCGGAGCTGTAGCGGCCGAGCGAGGCCATGGCCTCGCGGTAGAAGCGGTTCATGTTCGGCAGGGAGTTGTTGAGCGGCCCCCACTCCCCAACGATCAGGGGCACCTTGTACTCCTTGGCGTACCGGGTGACCGCCGCCTCGTAGTTCTCGATCCAGCGGGCCGAGGGGTCGTAGTCGCCGCCCGCCTCCATGGCGCCGTTGTAGAAGTGCGGGGCATAGACCACCTTCGGGTCGTCGATCCTCCCCAGCCCCGTGGGCACCCCCTCGCCCACGATCGGGGTCGGCTCGACGAAGATCCAGTTGTCCCGGTCGACCTGGCGGATCGCGTCCGCGATCCGGTTGTACATCGGGGTGATCTGGTCCCGTTCGATGCGCCGCGCCGCCGTCGCCAGGTCCTCGCCCTCGCGCATCTCGCCCATCGGCTCGTTGATCGGGTCGTAGCCGAACACGGCCGGGTGGTCCTCGAAGCGGTCGGCGAGCACCCGCCACATGCGGGCCTGGGCGCGCTGCAGGTCCTCGTCCTCGTACAGGTGGGTGAAGGCGCGCTGGACGGCGGGCTCGAAGTACTCGGAGAACCAGTCGTCGGGGTGCTTCTTGAAGGGCAGCCCGTCGGTCCTGGTGGCCCAGGCGGGGATGCCCCGCGACTCGAACGCGGGCCCGAAGATGTCCTGGTGGGCGTCGAGGATGACCTTGACGTCGTGCTTGGCGGCCCAGTCCAGGACCCGTTCGATCTTGCGGAGGTAGGCCTGGCTGTACTGCCCGGGGCGGGGCTCCAGGTCGTCCCAGAAGACCAGGAGCCGGGCCGTGTTGTAGCCCTTGGCCCGCATGTCGCGGAAATGCTTCTCGGTGATGGCGGAGAGGGCGGCGTCGCCGCTGTGCGCCTTGTCCGCGAGGTTCCAGCCGCGGAGGGTGACGACCCGGCCGCGTTCGTCGGTGAGGGCGGGTATCGCATCAACCCCGGTCTCCGCCCTGGCGGCGGTCGGGGCGAGCAGCGAGGCGACGACGAGGGTCGCCGCGAGGGTGGTTCGCAACAAGGAGGACCTCCGGCACGACAAAGTGAGTGATGTTCACGTTTCGCGTGCCGGAGATCCCAGCAGGTCAACTGACCGGTATCAAGGGGTCGTTCACGAGGTCTTCAGAACGATCTTTCCGAACAGGTCGCCGGACTGAAGCTTCTCGAAGCCCTCCCGGGCCCGGTCCAGCGGCAGCACCTCGTCGATCACCGGCCGCAGCCCCGTCGCCGCGCAGAACGACAGCAGGTCCTCCAACTCGTCCTTGGAGCCCATCGTCGAGCCGACGACCTTCAGTTCCAGGAAGAAGATCCGGGTCAGCTCGGCGTGCGCGGGCCGGTCGCCGCTGGTCGCGCCGGAGATCACCAGCGTGCCGCCGGGCCGCAGCGACTTGACCGAGTGCGACCAGGTGGCCGCGCCGACCGTCTCGATGACCGCGTCCACCCGCTTCGGCAGCCGCGCGCCCGGCTCGAACGCCTCGACCGCGCCGAGTTCGAGCGCCCGCTTGCGCTTGGCCTCGTCGCGGCTGGTGGCGTACACCCGCAGGCCGGCGGCCTTGCCGAGGGCGATCGCGGCGGTGGCGACGCCGCCGCCCGCGCCCTGCACCAGGACCGAATCGCCGGGCCGCACGCCCGCGTTGGTGAACAGCATCCGGTACGCGGTCAGCCACGCCGTCGGCAGACAGGCGGCCTCCTCGAAGGAGAGCTCCTTCGGCTTGGGCAGCACGTTCCAGCGCGGCACGGTCACCCGCTCGGCGAAGGTGCCCTGGTAGTGCTCGGTGAGGATGGAGCGCGGCTCGTCCGGCCCGACGCCGTGGCCGCTCTGGCCGATGACGGAGTGCAGGACGACCTCGTTGCCGTCCTCGTCGATGCCCGCGGCGTCGCAGCCGAGGATCATCGGCAGCTTCTCCTCGGGCAGGCCCACACCGCGCAGCGACCACAGGTCGTGGTGGTTGAGCGAGGCGGCCTTGACGGTGACGGTGGTCCAGCCGGGACGCACCTCGGGTTCCGGGCGTTCGCCCAGCTCAAGGCCGTTCAACGGCTGATCGCGGTCGATTCGGGCGGCGTAGGCAGCGAACATGGCCCGAGCCTAGGGCGACGCCGGTGGGCGAAGGAACCGCGCACCGGTGTGACGCACGTCCCCCCGTACGCCAGAAGAGCCCGACGTACGCCCGAGGGGCCCCGACCTGATCCAGGTCGGGGCCCCTCGGGTGCGACGGACAGCCGGGTCAGCGGCGGGCGACGCCCTCCGCGCGCGCGGCGGCGGCGACCGCGGCCGCGACGGCCGGGGCGACCCGCTCGTCGAACGGCGACGGGATCACACAGTCGGCGGCGAGCTGCTCGCCCACCACGTCCGCGATCGCGTTCGCCGCGGCGATCTTCATGCCCTCGGTGATCCGGGAGGCCCGGACCTGGAGGGCGCCCGCGAAGATGCCGGGGAAGGCGAGCACGTTGTTGATCTGGTTCGGGTAGTCCGAACGGCCGGTCGCGACGACCGCGGCGTACTTGTGCGCCACGTCCGGGTGGACCTCGGGGTTCGGGTTGGCCATGGCGAACACGAAGGAGTTCGGCGCCATGGACGCGACCGCGGCCTCGGGGACCGTGCCGCCGGAGACGCCGATGAAGACGTCCGCGCCGGCCAGAGCGGTCTCCAGGGAGCCGGAGAGGCCCGCCTTGTTGGTGAGCTCGGCGATCTCGCGCTTGACGTCGGTGAGGTCCTCGCGGTCCGCGCTGACGACGCCCTTGCGGTCGGCGACGGCGACGTCGCCGATGCCGGCCTCCAGCAGGAACTTGGCGATGGCCACACCGGCCGCGCCGGCGCCGGAGATGACCGCGCGCAGATCGCCCAGCGTCCGGCCGGTCAGCTTCGCGGCGTTGCGGAGCGCGGCGAGGGTGACGATGGCGGTGCCGTGCTGGTCGTCGTGGAAGACGGGGATGTCGAGGCGCTCCTGGAGCTTGCGCTCGATCTCGAAGCACCGCGGCGCGGAGATGTCCTCCAGGTTCACCCCACCGAAGGACGGGGCGAGCCGGACGACGGTCTCCACGATCTCGTCGGTGTCCGTGGTCGCGAGCGCGATCGGCACCGCGTCGACGCCGCCGAACTGCTTGAACAGGATCGCCTTGCCCTCCATGACGGGGAGCGAGGCCTCCGGGCCGATGTCGCCGAGTCCGAGCACCGCCGTACCGTCCGTCACGACGGCCACGACCTGGGACTTCCAGGTGTAGTCGTTGACGAGCTCGGGCTGCTCTGCGATAGCGCTGCACACCTTGGCGACGCCGGGTGTGTACGCGAGGGACAGGTCGTCCTTGTCGCGCAGGGGCACGGTGGCCTGAATGGCCATCTTGCCGCCGCGGTGCAGGGCGAAGGCCGGATCGAAGGGCTCCTCCTGAGTCCCTTCCGTGTCCGTGCCGCTCGCACTGCGAGGGTTGACGATCTCCGCTGCCATTGGGTTGACCCCTTAAGTCTTCTTCATTTGAGGGTGGCCACTCCTGGTTGAGGAGGGGTGGGCGGGTCCCGCGGCCGCCGTGTCTGGCAGCCGCGCGGGCGCGCCGCACAACGCGCCCTGAGCCCCGGATGAGGGGTGTAAGGATCCTTCTTACCGGACGAACAGCACCGCAGACGAGTCCATTCCGGCTCGGTGACGAGGCTCATAGACGCGCGACACGGTCACTCGGAGGGCCGACTGGTCACCGAATGTCCGGACAGATGCCTGAGCAAACCGAATTACGCACTTCGAGACGTCCGAATGGCGAGATCAACGGGAGATTTTCCGGCCTGATGGAGCAATCCCCGGAGAAGGTCCGGCCTTGTCAGGTGGGGTGGCCGAGGTTCGGGGGTCGCCCGTTATCCGATTTTGACATTTGTGCCCCCCTGAATCGGGCAGTCCGAATGGCAAGATGCGGTAATCACACGAGGTCGCGACACTCGAAGGTGCGTGCGCGGCCTAGGCAACTCCCGAACACGCCGGAGGAACCCGACCATGACCGCAAGCACCACGCGCAGCACGACCGCCGCGAAGACCCGGACGTCCCGGATTGCCGCGGTCGCCGCCATCGCGGTCGCCGGCTCCATGCTGCTGACCGCCTGTGGCGACCAGACCGAGGGCGCGAACACGCCGGCGGACGGCACGAAGTCCGCGGCCGGCTCCTCCGCGCCGCTGTTCTCCAAGCTGCCCGCCGACATCCAGAAGGCCGGCGTCATCAAGGTCGGCACGGACGCCACCTACGCCCCCATGGAGTTCAAGCAGGGCGAGAAGATCGTCGGCGTCGACCCGGACATCGCGGCCGCGCTCAGCAAGCAGCTCGGCGTGGACTTCACGTTCGAGAGCGGCACGTTCGACACCCTGCTCACCGCGCTGCCGACCGGCCGCACCGACATCGTCATGTCCTCGATGACGGACACCAAGGCCCGCCAGGAGGGCCTGGACGACAAGGGCAACAAGACCGGCACCGGCGTCGACTTCGTCGACTACTTCACCGCCTCCACCGGCATCCTGGTGAAGAAGGGCAACCCGGAGAACATCAAGTCGCTCGACGACCTGTGCGGCAAGAAGCTCGCCGTCCAGCGCGGCACCACGTACGAGCAGGCCGCCAAGGACCAGGCCGAGAAGTGCAAGAAGGACGGCAAGCCCGCCCTGACCTTCGAGTCCTTCCCGACCGACGCCGAGGCCCAGACCCGCGTCAAGGCCGGCGGCGCCGTCGCCGACCTGAACGACTCCCCGGTCGCCGCGTACATCGCGCAGACCGCGGGCGGCGGCAACGACTTCGAGGCCATCGCCAACAAGTCGGACGCCGGCTTCTTCGGCATCGCCGTCGACAAGAAGAACACCCAGCTGCGTGACGCGCTGAAGGAAGCGCTGGACGCGATCATCAAGGACGGCACGTACAAGACTGCCCTCGACAAGTGGAACGCCGGTTCCGGCGCCATCCCCGCGGCCAAGATCAACGGCGGTTCCTGATCACTCCCCCGCGTCACTGAAGGGCAGTCGTTGTGACTGACAAGCTCGACAAGGTCCCGGACGGGGCGGGCTCCGCCCCGTCCGGGCTCCCCCCGGAGGCCATCAAGGCCATCCCGGTCCGCCACTACGGACGCTGGATCGCCGGCGTCGTGGTGGTCGCCTTCCTCGCACTGGTGGTCTACGCCTTCGCGCAGGGCGACGTCCGCTGGGCGACGGTGCCGGAGAAGCTGTTCGACCCCAGCATCCTGACCGGCCTCTGGCACACCATCCTCATCAGCGTCCTCTCGATGGCGCTCGGCCTGGTGCTCGGCGTGCTGTTCGCCGTCATGCGCCTGTCGAAGAACCCGGTGACCAGCACGGTCGCCTGGCTGTACATCTGGATCTTCCGCGGCACGCCGGTGTACGTGCAGCTGCTGATCTGGTTCAACCTCGCCCTGATCTTCCCGATCTTCAACATCGGGTTCTACAAGGACGAGATGACGGACGTCATGACCCCGTTCCTGGCCGCCCTCCTGGGCCTCGGCCTGAACGAGGGCGCGTACATGGCGGAGATCGTCCGGGCCGGCATCCAGTCGGTCGACGAGGGCCAGACCGAGGCCTCGCACGCGCTCGGCATGACCCAGGGCAAGACCATGCGCCGGGTCGTGCTCCCCCAGTCCATGCGGGTGATCATCCCGCCGACGGGGAACGAGTTCATCAACATGCTGAAGACGTCGTCGCTGGTCGTCGCCGTCCAGTACCAGGACCTGTTGCGCAGTGCCCAGGACATCGCCTCGACCTCGTTCGCGGTGATGGAGATGTTCTTCGTCGCCTCGATCTGGTACCTGGCCCTGACCTCGGTGTTCAGCGTCGGCCAGTACTACCTGGAGCGGCGCTACGCACGCGGTTCGCTGCGCTCCCTGCCGCCCACGCCCTGGCAGAAGGTGAAGGCGAACCTGCTGTCCCTGAGGTCCGAATCGCGCGGAGGTGCGGCATGACCCCCATGGTGAAGGCCGAGGGCGTCCACAAGTCCTACGGCCCCGCGCACATCCTCAAGGGCATCGACCTCGAGGTGAACAACGGCGAGGTGTTCTGCCTGATCGGCCCGTCCGGTTCCGGCAAGTCCACCTTCCTGCGGTGCATCAACCACCTGGAGAAGATCAACGCCGGCCGGCTCTACGTCGACGGCGATCTGGTGGGCTACCGCCAGAAGGGCGACAAGCTCTACGAGCTGAAGGACAGCGAGGTCGCGGCGCAGCGCCGGGACATCGGCATGGTCTTCCAGCGCTTCAACCTGTTCCCGCACATGACGGCGCTCGAGAACGTCATGGAGGCGCCGATCCAGGTCAAGGGCGAGGCGAAGGCCGTGGCGCGCGAGCGGGCGGCGGCGCTGCTCGACCGGGTGGGCCTGGCCGACAAGGCCGGGAACTACCCCACGCAGCTCTCCGGCGGCCAGCAGCAGCGCGTCGCCATCGCCCGTGCGCTGGCGATGGAGCCGAAGCTGATGCTGTTCGACGAGCCGACCTCGGCGCTCGACCCGGAGCTGGTCGGCGACGTCCTGGACGTCATGCGGGACCTGGCCGAGTCGGGCATGACGATGGTCGTCGTCACGCACGAGATGGGCTTCGCCCGTGAGGTCGGCGACTCGCTGGTCTTCATGGACGACGGCGTGGTGGTCGAGTCCGGCCACCCCCGCGAGGTCCTGACGAACCCGCAGCACGACCGGACGAAGGCGTTCCTGTCGAAGGTGCTGTAAGACGCGCATGAAGGGGCGGTACGGGCATGGCGCCCGTACCGCCCCTTCGCACGTACCGCCCCTTCGCGCGCGTACCGCGCTACTTCACGGCCAGCAGCAGCGTGTCCGACGGGGAGCACCAGACCGGGCGGGCCTCGGCGAAGCCGGCGGCGCGCAGGGTGTCGGCGTGCCATCGGGCGGAGGGCATGTCGCCGTCGGCGTGCTCGCCGTAGATCTCGTAGCGGCGGGCGGTGGGTTCGGCGAGGACCGGGTCCTTGGCGGCGAGGGCCCACCAGTCGGCCCAGTCGAGGACCCCGGCGGCCTTCTCCTCGTCCATGCGGGCGTGCCGCTGGGCGCGCTCGGCGGCGTTGATGCGCGGGGTGGTCTCGTCGATCATGTGGTCGGCGTTCATGAAGACGCCGCCCTCCCGGACGAGCCCGGCGAGCTGCCCGTACAGCGCGGTGAGGGGCTTCTCGTGGAGCCAGTGGAGGGCCGTGGCGGTGAGCACGGCGTCGTACGGGCCGGACGGCAGCGCCTCGGTCCAGGCAGGGTCCTTGAGGTCCGCGGTCACGAACGTGACCCGCTGTCCCCCAGCTACCGCTGGGAGGTGCCCCCAGCCGGCGAAGGAGCCGCGGGCGATGGCGAGGAGCGCCGGGTCGAGGTCCACGCCGACGCTCGTCGCTCCCGGGAACCTCTTCAGGAGCCGGTTCGTGATACTTCCCGTACCGCACGCGAGGTCGAGGATCCGGGGCTCCGGCCCCACCAGGGCCTCGACCATGTCCAGCATCACGCGGAACCGCTCCTCGCGGTCCGGCATGTACCACTCCTGCTGGCGGTCCCAGCTGTCCTGCCAGGCCTGCCAGTCGGTTCCGGTCACGGCTGCGTCCGTCATGACTTCTGCTCCCTAGAACCTCGACGTTCGTAATACCCTCGAAGGGCAAGCGTCTCTTACCCCTCGCGTCACCGACCCTAGACCGTCGCAGTAAGGACTACAAGTGGAACTGGCCTATTACTCGGATTACGCCGTGCGTCTGGTCAACACCGAGGAGCCGGCCCGCAACAAGGACTCCCTGACCACGGTGGAGGCGGTCCGGGAACTGTTCGGCGCGGCCTCGCAGATGGCCCGCCGGGCGACCGACGCGGACGTCACCCGCTTCCGCTCGGTCCGCTCCCGGTTGCGCGCGGTGTTCACGGCCGCGGACGAGGGCGACCAGACCACGGCGGTGGACCTGCTGAACTCACTGCTCCTGGAGTTCCCGGTCAGCCCGCAGATCTCCGGCCACGACTACCTCGACGAGGAGGGCCGGCCGCGGTGGCACATGCACCTTGCGGACCACCCTTCGAACGCGACTGCGGGCTACGCGGCCATCGCGGCGATGGGGCTCGCCTTCCACCTGACGGAGTTCGGCGCGGACCGCCTCGGGCTGTGCCAGGCCCCGCCGTGCCGCAACGCGTACCTCGACACGTCCACCAACCGCTCGCGCCGCTACTGCTCCGACCGCTGCGCGACGCGCGCCAACGTGGCCGCGTACCGGGCCAGGAAGCGCCAGGAGGCGCAGGAGGCTCAGGCGGCCCGTGAGCGGCCCGAGAGCACCGGCCTGACGGCCGAGAAGAGCCAGGAGAGCAGCACGCCCGCCGACCGCTGACGCCCGGGCGTGACGGGCCGGTACCGGAGCCGTACACGCCCGAGCACCATTTCCGCGGGAACGACGCCGAACACCCGGCTGTCCCCCTCCGCGCCCGGGTTGTCGCCGAGCACCCACCAGCCGGCGCCCCGCCGCTCGGACAGCCGCTTGACGATGAGCAGGTCCTGCCGCAGCGGATGGCGCATCACCGCCACGTCACCGGGCCTCAGCGCACTTCCGTAGTGCACCAGCACCTGGTCGCCGTGGAGCAGCGTGGGCACCATCGAAGGCCCCGTCACCTCGGCGATCCCGAACGGCGTCAACGACTCCCGCCCCCAGCCCGTCATCCGGTACCTCCCGGTCCGATCGTCCACGAGTCCCATGCCGACCCTGGACTTTTGTCCTAAGCACCCGGGCCCCCTCGCGAAAAGAACCTTCTCACCGAGTAATCTCCCACTTGAGAAGACGATCACGAGGAAGGACAGCTGCATGCTTTCCCGCCTGTTCGCCCCCAAGGTGAAGGTCAGCGCCCACTGCGACCTGCCCTGCGGTGTGTACGACCCGGCCCAGGCCCGCATCGAGGCGGAGTCCGTCAAGGCCGTCCAGGAGAAGTACCAGGCCAACGAGGACGCGGACTTCCGCGCCCGCGCCATTGTCATCAAGGAGCAGCGCGCGGAGCTCGCCAAGCACCACGTCTCGGTGCTGTGGAGCGACTACTTCAAGCCGCCGCACTTCGAGAAGTACCCCCAGCTGCACCAGCTGGTGAACGACACCCTGAAGGCCCTCTCGGCCGCCAAGGCGTCCAACGACCCGAAGACCGGCGAGAAGGCTCTCGAGCTCATCGCCGAGATCGACCGCATCTTCTGGGAGACGAAGAAGGCCTGACCTTCCGAGATCTCCCCGCCTGCCCCGCAGGCAAGAACGGCCCGCCCGGATGCCCCCGGCCGGGCCGTTCGGCGTCTCCGGTTCACGCTGTCGGCGTAGGCCCTTGGCCCCGTCGGGGTCGGTGTGCGTGACTGGGACGGGATCGTATCCGCGTGACGTTCAGTGGGAGGCGGGCAATGGGGGAATCGCACGGGAGCAGCCTGTACGAGGCTGTCGGGGGGCGTGACGGGCTGCGGCGGCTGGCGGACGGGTTCTACGAGCGGGTGCTCGCGGATCCGCTGCTGGCGCCGGTGTTCGCGGACTTCACGGCCGCGCATGTGGAGCACGTCGCCGTGTGGCTCGGGGAGGTGTTCTCCGGGCCGGCGGACTTCACCGCGGAACTGGGCGGTCATCAGGCCCTGTTGCGCGCGCATCTGGGTCTCGGGATCACCGAGGAGCAGCGGGTGCGCTGGATGGAGCTGATGACCGCGACGGTCGAGAAGGAACTGCCGGACGACGCGCTGCTGCGCCGCCGGGTGATCGAGTACTTCGACTGGGGGACCCGGATCGCCAAGGACGTGTCCGCCTCCCCGCCCGGTACGGACCTCGGCGAGCCCGGACCCACGCCCCGGTGGGGGTGGGACGGTCTCGCCTGATCACCCGGGGGTGCCTAGACGGAGGCCGCCGTTCGGCCGGCGAACTCCGTGCCCGGGGGCAGCTGGCCGCGGAGGCGGTTCAGGGCCTCGTCGAAGTCGGCCCCGGCGAGGCCGGATTCGAAGGCCGCGCCGCCGTAGTGCAGGGTGAGGCCGAGGTCGGTGCGCTCATTGAGCGTCAGCAGGCAGCTCAGCGTGGCCTGTTGCACGGTTCCGTCGCTCACGACCAGAAGCGGCAGGTCCCACTCCAGTACGCAGCCGGTCAGCTCCTCCCCGGCGCCCCCGTCCGCGCGCAGCGAGGCGAAGCTCGTGCCCGCGTACTCGACTCCCCTGATGCGGGCGCCCACTTGGCCCCCGCCGACCGTGATGACGACCGCTTCCGCTCCACGGCGGTCCCGGTACCAGCCGGTCCATACTTCCGTCGACTCCGATGACATGCGCGGACTGTAGCGGGATCTCCGGTTCCGCGGCGCGGCCGGTCACCCCCCGGCCGGACTTCTCCCGGTCTCGTCCGTTGTGCCTGGTGAGGGCTGGGGGGCGGGAGCCTCGTCCGCCTGGGGTGCCGGAGCCTCGTGCGCCTCGCCGAGGTGCCCCTCCGTGCGCCGCTCGAACAGCTCGCACTCGGGGTTGCGGCACGGCTGCGCCACCCAGACCGGGACCCAGGCGCCCATGATCTTGTGCCGCTCCACGGCCGTGCCGACGGGCCGCCCGCAGGAGGGGCAGACCGTGTCGGACTCGGCGCCGGGGAGCGTACGGCGTCCTTCGCTGGCCATACCTACAGGGTAGGCGGGCCCCGGGGTCACCGCTTCCTGGTGTACGTACGGACGACCACGCCGTTCCCGAAGGTGCGGACCTCGTCCAGGACGAAGTCGCGCGGCTCGAAGGCCGCGCCGCCGAACATCGGCATCCCCGAGCCGTAGATCTGCGGGTACGACTTGATCACCAGCTCGTCGACCTCTTCGATCAGCTCGCCGGCCACCGTCGCGCCGCCGCAGAGCCAGATGCCCATGTCGCCCTCCTCGGCCTTCAGGGCGCGGACGCGGCCGACCAGGTCGTCGGCGATCAGTTCGACGTCGGGGCTCGGCGACTCCTTCAGCGAGCGGGTCGCCACGTACTGGCGCAGGTGCGCGTACGGGCTGGGGTTGCCCTCGTCCAGGGCGAGCCGGTACGAGCCCAGGCCCTGGATCACCGTGTCGAAGCGCTTGTTGGGTGCGTCGATGCCGAGCTGGTTCCGCGCCAGGGTCGGGACCGTCTCGGGGTATTCGGCGTTCATGAACGCCAGGTACTCCGCGTCGATGAACGCGAACATCGACGTGGCGTCGCCCTTCGGATCGCCGATGAAGCCGTCGAGCGAGCAGGCGACGTAGTAGGTCAGCTTGCGCAAACCGGGTCCTCTTTCGTTTCGGGACGGGCCGCTTCCCCGCGACCACGACAGCTATAGTGCTTCAGGTGTAGTGGTTATGCAAGGGATATTGTCCGCGAAGAAGTGGAACCAGGAGGTCCGGGTGGCTAGGAATCCCGAACGTCGAGCCGCGCTGCTCGACGCGGCGATCGAGGTGATGGCGGACGAAGGCGCCCGCGGGCTGACCTTCCGGGCGGTCGACGCCCGGGCGGCCGTGCCCACGGGCACCGCGTCCAACTACTTCACCGACCGGGACCAGCTGCTCTCCCAGGTCGCGGAGCGCATCTTCGTCCGGCTCACCCCGGACGAGGGCGCCGTCGACACCGCCATGGCGCCCGAGCCCTCACGCGAACTGGTCGTCGAGCTCATGCAGTGGCTCGTCCGGCGGATGACGGCGCAGCGCTCCTGCTACCTCGGGCTCTTCGAGCTCCGCCTTGAGGCCACCCGCCGCCCCGATCTGCGCGCGCGGCTCACCGAGGTGCTCCGCTCCGACCTCGAGGAGAACATCCGGCTGCACCTCACCGCCCACATGCCGGGCGACGCCGACACGGTCCGGCTGCTCTACTTCGCCCTCACCGGACTGCTCGTCGACCACCTCACGGTCCCGGGCATGCACGACGAGCGCGCGCTCGACACGCTCGTCGAGATGGTGGTGCACCGGGTCGTACCGGACGGGCCCTAGGCGGCCCGTCCTCAGCGGGTGCGCCGCGTCACGAACTCCGCGAGCGACAGCAGGTCCCCCGCCGCCTCCAGGTCCGGGACGGCCAGGGACAGCTGGTGCACCGCTCGGGCCATCCGGTCGGCCGCCTCGGCCTGCGCCCAGTCACGGCCGCCGGCCCGCTCGACCGCGTCCGCCGCCGCCCGTACGCCGGCCGCGTCCAGGGCCGGCTGCGCGTACAGGCCGGCCAGCTCCGCGCCGGCGGCCGTGCCCGAGGCGAGCGCGGCGACCACCGGCAGCGATTTCTTGTGGGCGGCCAGGTCCGCGCCGGCGGGCTTGCCGGTACGGTCCGGGTCGCCCCAGATGCCGATGAGGTCGTCGATCAGCTGGAAGGCGAGCCCGGCCTCCCGGCCGAACGCGTCCATCGCCGCGGCCTCGCGCTCCCCCGCGCCCGCGTAGAGCGCGCCGAGCGCGCAGGCGCAGCCGAGCAGCGCGCCCGTCTTGGCCGTGGCCATCGTCAGGCACTCGTCGAGGGTCACGTCCTGCGGCGGGCGCTGCTCGAAGGCGCAGTCCGCCTGCTGTCCGCCGCACAGTTCGATGACACAGGCGGCGAGCCGGGCCGAGGCCGCGGCGGAGGCCGGATGGCCGTCCTCAGCGAGCATCCGCAGCGCGAGCGCGAGCATGGCGTCGCCGGCGATCAGCGCGTCGGGGATGCCGAACACGGTCCAGGCGGTGGGACGGTGACGGCGCGTCGGGTCCTCGTCCACGATGTCGTCGTGGAGCAGCGTGAAGTTGTGCGCCAGCTCCACCGCGGCCGCCGCGCGCACCGCCGGGGCGGGATCGCCGCCGAGGGCCCGGGCCGCGGCCAGCACCAGGGCGGGGCGGATGGCCTTGCCGGCCTGCCCGGCGGCCGGGGTGCCGTCGGCGTGCTCCCAGCCGAAGTGGTACATCGCGACCCTCCGTATGGGCCCGGGCAGGGTCTCGACGGTGGAGCGGAGCTGGGGGTTGACGACGGTCCGGGTCTGGTCCAGAAGGGCCACGGCCGCCTGACCGTCGGTCGTGGCATGGGCGTGGGTCATGGTCACGGTCGTTTCCCTCACGACGGTCCGGCAGTGCGGGTGGGCGGCGCGGGCCGGCGGGGGGGGGGGGCACCCCGGCCCCCCCCCCCCCCCCCCCCCACCCCCCCCCGCGGGCCACGACGGTTGACCCCCCCCCCCGCGCGGCCCGGGCGCGGCCGGCCCCCCC